>NZ_LYXE01000085.1 GCF_002532075.1 Candidatus Chloroploca asiatica
TCCATCGTGTCCTCCTGAAGCGTTCGATCATTCCTTCAGAAGGATACACGATGGGCTACCACTTTGACGTAGCCCTACCTATTTTTTGCCTCCCATTGCCCCACATGTTGGCTTATGGTAAAATATTCTATGCAACAAAGCATAGGCGTGACGAGTCAGGGCAAGAGTGTGCTGATAGTCCGCCCGAAATAAAGACAGAGGTGAGCGGAATGGAAAAGTCTACCTGGACGACCAAGGTAGGCCTGGCCCAGATGCTGAAGGGCGGCGTGATTATGGATGTGGTCACGCCTGAACAGGCGCGCATTGCCGAAGAGGCTGGTGCAGTTGCGGTGATGGCGCTCGAGCGCGTCCCCGCTGATATTCGTGCCCAGGGTGGCGTTGCGCGGATGAGTGACCCCGAGTTGATCGTGGCGATCAAAGAAGCGGTGACTATTCCGGTGATGGCGAAGGCACGGATTGGGCATTTTGTTGAAGCACAGGTGCTCGAAGCGCTCGGGATTGATTATATTGATGAGAGCGAAGTGCTGACCCCCGCCGATGAAGAGCATCATATTAATAAACATAAGTTCAACATCCCCTTTGTCTGTGGCTGCCGCAATATTGGTGAGGGTTTGCGGCGTGTGGCCGAGGGTGCCGCGATGCTCCGTACCAAGGGTGAAGCCGGCACCGGCAATGTTGTCGAAGCCGTGCGCCACGCTCGGGCGGTCTATGGCGAGATCCGTCGCTTGCAGAGTATGGGCGAAGATGAGCTCTTTGTCTATGCCAAAGAGATCCAGGCCCCCTATGAGCTCGTGCGCCAGGTCGCTGAGTTGGGCAGGATGCCGGTGGTCAATTTTGCCGCCGGTGGCATTGCGACGCCTGCTGATGCAGCCTTGATGATGCAACTCGGGGTTGATGGCGTCTTTGTTGGATCGGGTATCTTCAAGAGTGGCAATCCGATGCAGCGGGCACGCGCAATTGTTGAGGCAACCACCCATTACAATGATCCCGAGATTATTGCGCATGTGAGCAAGGGCCTCGGTGAGGCGATGGTTGGGATCGAGATCAGCAAGATCCCTGCCGAGCAGTTGATGGCGCAGCGCGGGTGGTAGTCGCTTTGCACAGGGTAGTGGGTTGTGTATGGCAGTAGGGGTGCTCGCCCTTCAGGGCGATTTTCGTGAACACGCTGCGGTGCTGCATCAGCTTGGTGCAGCACCGGTTGAGGTTCGCTTGCCTCGCCAACTTGCCGGGGTTAGTCATTTGATTATCCCCGGTGGCGAGAGTACAACCATCGGTCGGTTGCTCGACCGCTATGGGATGCTCGAGCCGATTCGGGCACGCGCTGGGCGCGATCTGGCGATCTGGGGGACGTGCGCCGGGGCGATTCTGCTCGCTCGCCAGGTGCTCGATGTTAAAAAGGGGGGCCAGCCTACCCTTGCCGTGATGGATATTACGGTTCGTCGTAATGCCTACGGTAGTCAGCTTGATAGTTTTGAGACACTTTTGCCTATTCCTTTGCTCGGTGAGCCGCCGCTTCGCGGGGTCTTTATCCGTGCGCCTCAGATCGAGACGGTTGGCAAAGGGGTGGAGGTGCTCGCTCGTTTGGAAGAAGGTGCGATTGTCGCGGCTCGCCAGGGTCGCTTGCTGGTGACGACGTTTCATCCCGAATTGGCCGCTGATGATCGTGTGCATCGCTATTTTCTGGAGTTGTAGCCAGTGCGTGTTGCTCACCACTCTACGTGCTCACACTGTAGTATTCTATGATACGCTCAGTCGCGCCAGCCGATCTCTGGTCACTGAGGCGCAAGCCACGCCATCAGGTGTTGCTCTTTACTGAACACTTGCTTGCGCAGTCACATCGGCCTGCCTGGTTTGCCTTGCGGTGCATGCTTCAGGGGAATGGCCGTGATATGAGCACCGTTACCTACCAGGAGCGGGGTGGTAATGCGGTGTTGCAGGCGAGTGGGCGACGTGGCCGACCCGAGCAGGATATTGTCTATCTTGCGACGAATGGTCCCCGTATGGCCCGCTTGCCTAGTGATTACGAGCTCTGGTATCGTTTGCTCGAACGTATCTGTGTGCACGCAGGCTACCATCAGATCCAGCGCCTCTATGCGGCTCCGCCAGCTCACTTTGGTGAGTTGCGCGAAATCTTTCGCCAGATTGGCTTTCAGGCCTATGCGCATGCGACCATTCTGCAACTCTCGGGGCCTGATTGGAACCAGGGCACGAGCCTTGCCCCTATGCGCGTCCAGTCGCGCCGCGATCACTGGGCGATCCATAAGCTCTATGGCGCGACGACGCCCCCGGCGGTTCAACAGGCCGAGGTGCGCAATGCGCGGAATTGGGCGCTGGCGCAACGGTGGAGTAGCGTCCGTGTACGAGCCTGGGTGCTTGGGCCTGATGATGATTTGGCGGCGTATCTGCGCATGGTCAGTGGCCCCGCAGCCCATGTCTTCAGTCTCTTGATTCGCCCTGATGCCCGCAATCTGGCGGTTGATGTCTTGCGTTTTGGGCTCGCTCAGTTGATTGATAATCGCCCGGTCTATCTGCTGCTGCGTGAGTATCAGGGCGAATTGCTTGTTCCCGTCGAAGGGCTTGGCTTTGAAGTATTTGATGAGCAGACCTTGCTTGTGAAACATACCGTGATCCCTGTGCGGCGCCCGTTGCTGGTGCCGTCGTTAGAGCCTGGTCTTGAGGCACAGATGCCTGTGCCCCGCATTGCTGCACCCAGAGAGGACTGAAGATACTTATGTCACAGCACCACGAGGTGACGAACGATATTGACCTGTTGCTTGCGACGTTGCCCCCCCATATTACCGAGGCGTTGTTGCAAAGTGAAGAGGCTTCCGCTGATTTGCTCGAAATTGTGATGGATCTCGGGCGCTTGCCCGAGGCTCGGTATCGTCAGAAAGAACTGTTTCTGAATGACCGTGAGGTGACTCAGGAAGAGATTGATGCGGTTATTGCCCAGATTGGTACCTTTGGTGAAGATAATCGTGCCGGTATTCCGCGTACCCTCCATCGTATTTCGGCGATTCGTAATCGCCAAGAGCGCGTCATTGGTCTGACCTGCCGCGTTGGACGCGCGGTGTTTGGGACGGTGGCGATTATTCGTGATCTGGTTGAAAGTGGGAAGAGCATTCTGTTGCTCGGTAAGCCCGGTACCGGTAAGACGACGTTGCTCCGCGAGACGGCTCGGGTGCTCGCCGATGAGTTCCGGAAGCGGGTCGTGATTGTTGATACCTCGAATGAGATCGCTGGCGATGGCGATATTCCCCATCCGGGCATCGGGCGCGCTCGACGGATGCAGGTGCCTAGCCCGGCGCGTCAGCATGGGGTGATGATCGAGGCGGTCGAAAATCATATGCCCGAGGTGATCGTCATTGATGAGATTGGTACCGAGCTTGAGGCGATGGCTGCCCGTACCATCGCTGAGCGCGGTGTCCAACTTGTTGGCACTGCCCACGGCAATACGCTCGATAATCTGATGGTCAACCCGACGCTCTCGGATCTCGTTGGTGGTATTCAGGCCGTGACCCTCGGCGACGATGAGGCCCGGCGACGCGGTACCCAGAAGACAGTGCTCGAGCGCAAGGCCCCCCCGACCTTCGATGTGCTTGTGGAGATCCAGAGCTGGGATCAGGTGACGGTGTATGATGATGTGGCTGCGGCTGTCGATGCGATTCTGCGCGGCGAAGATCCGCCCGCCGAGGCTCGCTCACGTGATGCCGATGGCGAAGTCAAGTCCGTTGCCGTGCGCCGTGAGGTGATCGATGCGCCAGCGCTTGGCCGACGAACCGGGGGCATGCGTGAGCGTGGCGGAGAGCGTGGCAGTGAGCGTATGGGGGGCCGTGGGGGGCGAGGAGGCTTCGGTGAATTGATGGGTACCGCTGGCCCGCGCCTGCGTGAGCGTACCGGGGCCTCGCCGAGTATGCCTGGTGCAGTCAACAATCCGGGAACCTCTGCGGCGAGCCAGATCCCAACCCAGCGCATCTTTCCTTTTGGGGTCAGCCGGAATCGCCTCGAGAGCGCGATTGAACGCCTGCGGGTGCCGGCGGTGATTGTGCGTGATATGCACGATGCCACCCTGGTGATGACCCTCAAAAACTATTATCGCCAGAGTGCGCAACGCCTTCGGCAGGCTGAAGAACAGGGTGTGCCCGTCTATGTCTTGCGCAATAATACGATTACGCAGATGGAACGCCAGTTGGCGCTCGTCTTCAATCTCCGCGATGGCGACTACGATGACACCGTAGGTGCTGGACGACGCGGTGATGAAAACAGCATCGTTGAGGAAGCGTTACTTGAGGTTGAGCACGCGATTACCCAGGTGATGAATGGCGAAGAGATGATGGTGGAACTCGCACCGCGGAGTAGCTATATTCGCAAACTGCAACACCAGATGGCTGATCGGTACAATTTGCGCTCGGAGAGCCGCGGTGAGGAGGCGAATCGGCGGGTGAAGATCTTTCGCTGATCTTCCGCTCGCGCCTTCGCGTGAGCTTCTTTGAACGGTCTTGGTCTGAGCCGGATTTTGTTTCTTATTGCTCAGGCGTAGGGTATAATAGGGGCGTGGGCAAGCTTTGAGTGAGATGGTGCAGCAAGATGGGTGTCTTTATCACCTTTGAGGGGCCTGAAGGAAGTGGCAAGAGTACCCAGGCACGGTTGCTTTACGAGCGCCTCCAGGCGCAGGGCTATCCCGTGATCCTGACTCGTGAACCAGGTGGCACACGCATTGGTGAGATGATCCGTCGCATTTTGATTGATCTGCGCCATACCGAGATGGCCCCGACAACCGAGACGTTGCTCTTTTCGGCAGCACGGGCGCAACTGGTCAGTGAGCTTATTCGGCCCTATTTGAAGACCGGGGGCATTGTTCTGTGCGACCGTTATGCTGACTCGACGTTTGCCTATCAGGGGTACGGCCTTGGGCGTGATCTCGAAGAGTTGCATTTGATTACGGGGGTTGCGACTGGTGGTTTGCTGCCCGATCTGACGTTGTATCTTGACCTTGATGTTGAAGCGGGGTTGCAACGCAAACGCCTTGCCCGTGACCGTACGCTTGAAGTGGCGCATCCAGGCTCAACTTTTGCAACCCCTCCTGAGTGGAATCGTCTCGATGCACGCGATCTGGCGTATCATCAGCGTGTGGCCGCTGGCTTTGCCGAGTTGATGCGCCGTGAACCGGCTCGCTGGCGCTGCCTTGATGCCGAACAGTCGCTTGAGCAACTTGCTGAACAGATTGCGGCTGAAGTTGAGCCGCTTGTCCAGGGTGTTGCGCGTCTGGAGTCATACGGATGAAGTTGATCCTTGCTATCATTCAACATCAGGATGCTTCGAATCTTGTTGATGCGTTGAACGAAGAGGGCTATCGAGTGACCCGTCTCAGTAGCCAGGGTGGTTTTTTGCGCGAAGGCAATGTGACGTTGATGCTCAGTGTTGAGGATGCCCATCTTGATCACGTGATCGGGGTCGTGCGTGAGCATTGTTCCACTCGCACCCGCTATGTCTCGCCCATGCCTCCTATTGCCGAGTCGGGTGAGTTCTATCCCCCTGCGCCGCTTGAGGTTCAGGTTGGTGGGGCGACCATTTTTGTTCTCAACGCTGAAGTAGATAGGCTGCAAGCATAGATGGAAGTTATTCAGGATTTTTTTGCGAATCTTGTGCCCTTGTTGCAGGTTGGTGGGGTCGTGCTCGGCGCGTACCTCGCACTCTTGTGGGCCGCGTCGGTGCTCTGGGCGTATCGTGATATTCGCCGCCGTAGCGATGATGTCTCCGTCCAGGTGCTCGCGGTGGCTCTTGTCTTGCTCTTGCCTTTTGGTGGCCTTCTGCTCCACCTTGTGCTCCGCCCTCCTCAGACGATCGCCGAGAAGTATGAACGGGAACTTGAGCAAGAGTATCTGCGCCGCGATATTGAAGAGAAGTATGTCTGCCCCGAGTGCCAACGCCCCGTTGAACCCGATTTTATTCTGTGTCCCCATTGTCAGGCGCATCTCCGCCGTCGCTGCCCCGGCTGCGATCGGGTGGTTGACCTGACCTGGAGTGTCTGTCCCTATTGTACCTACGATGGTTCGACCGCTGCCTCGCGTGAGGCGGCCACCCTGGTTGGCCCTTCCTATCCTGTGCTTGCTCAGTCCGATGAGGTGCCGCGTCGATGATTACGGCTGTCACTGGGTTGACGGTTGGCCATGCCCACGATCTTGAGGCGTTGACCGGGGTGACGGTTATCCTGACCCCCGCCGGGGCGGTCGCGGGGGTTGATGTGCGCGGCGGTGCCCCCGGTACCCGCGAAACGGATCTGCTGGTGCCCGAGGCGATGGTTGATCAGGTGCATGCCATTGCTTTGTGCGGCGGGAGTGCCTTTGGTCTTGCGGCGGTGACCGGGGTGATGCAGTGGCTCGCTGAACATGGCTATGGTTTCGAGACGGGCGTTGCGCGTGTGCCGATTGTGCCGGCTGCGGTGCTCTTTGATCTGGCGCTCGGACGCGCTGATCGTTTCCCTGATGCTGCGATGGGCTATGCTGCCTGTGTCGCTGCGAGCACGCTCGTTGCCGAAGGTTGTGTCGGGGCGGGGGCCGGGGCTTCGGTGGGCAAGGCGCTTGGCATGCCTGCGGCGATGAAGAGTGGCCTCGGCACTGCGAGCGAAATCCTCCCCGATGGCACCGTCGTCGGCGCACTCGTAGCCGTCAATGCCTATGGCGATGTCTGGCGCGATCCAGTGGCAACCCGTACGCCTGGTGGCTCGGTTCAGCTCGCCGGTGTACGTGATCGTGCCAATGGTGGTCTGCTCAGCACCATGGATCTGCTGCGCGATCCGCGCTTTCAACCTGCGTTTGGCAGTAGTAATCGGGACGCGCTGGGCAATACGACGCTTGCCGTCGTTGCAACTGATGCTTGCCTCAGCAAAGCCGAAGCACGCAAACTGGCCCAGATGGCCCAGGATGGCCTGGCCCGCACGATTCGCCCAATCCATACGCCTTTTGATGGCGATACCGTCTTTGCGCTGGCGACGGCGCAACGCCCCGCCCCACCAATGGTGATGCTGGGCAGCCTTGCCGCCGATGTGCTCGCCTGTGCCGTCGAACGCGCGGTCTTGATGGCGCGTTCGGCCGGCGGCTTGCCGAGTGCTATGTAAACAAGATCTCCACATCGTCGCGGGTGAGCGATTTGAAGACGCCGCCTTCCGAAGAGATCAGCTGCGAGACGAGGGCGCGTTTCTGCTCTTGGAGCTTGAGGATCTTCTCTTCGACCGTGTCGCGGGTGATCAGTTTGTAGACAAAGACCGGGCGCGTCTGCCCGATGCGATGGGTGCGATCGGTCGCTTGCATCTCGACGGCCGGATTCCACCAGGGATCAACGTGGATCACATAATCGGCAGCGGTTAGGTTGAGCCCGACGCCCCCGGCCTTGAGGCTGATCAGGAAGAAGGGCAGATCATCGGATTGCTGAAAGCGGTCAACGACACTCTGGCGATCGCGGGTGGAGCCGTCAAGATAAGCGTACGGGATCTTGCGGTCATCGAGGCCCTGGCGGATCAGGGTGAGCATCTGCACAAACTGCGAAAAGACGAGCGCTTTGTGTCCCTCTGCCTTGAGCGTTTCGAGCGTTTGCAGTAGCACCTCAAACTTGGCCGACTGCCCGCGGAACTTCGCATCAACCAGGCGCGGATGGTTGCAAATCTGACGGAGCCGCAAGAGGCCCTCGAGGATCTTCATGCGGGCATCATTGAGCCCATCATTATCAATTAGGCCAAGCAACATCGCGCGATAGTGGTCGCGGGTCTTATTATAGAGCTTGCGTTGCGCCGTTTCCATCTCGACGATGACGAGTTCCTCGGTGCGCGGGGGCAGATCGAGCGCGACTTGCTCTTTGGTACGGCGGAGGATGAAGGGATAGACCATCTTGCGGAGGAAGGTCGCCGTCTCGCCATCCTGTTTGCGTTCGATCGGATTGGCAAACTCCTCGCGAAAGTAGTCAAGATTGCCGAGCAACCCTGGGTTGAGAAAAGCAAACTGCGACCAGAGTTCGAGGGTGCTATTCTCGACAGGCGTTCCCGTCAAGACAAGGCGATGTTCCGCCTTGAGCGTCCGTGCGGCGCGTGACGTCTCGGCGAGCGGATTCTTGATCGCCTGTGATTCGTCCAGGATCAGATAGTGAAACATGTATGAACGGAGCAATTCCGCATCACGGAGCATCACACCGTAGGTGGTCAACACGAGATCATACTCGCCAAACCGCTCAGGCTCGCTGATGCGGCCCTGGTCGGCGTGGACATAGACGCGAAGACCGGGGGCAAACAGGCTAGCCTCGCGTTGCCAGTTGAAGAGCAGCGAACGTGGCATCACGATCAGCGTCGCCGCAGGGCGCGGCTCTTGCTCATAGAGTGACTGGAGGAACGCGAGCGTGATAATCGTCTTGCCCATCCCCATATCATCGGCGAGACAGCCGCCAAAGCCATAGTCGCGCAGGAAGTGGAGCCAATCATAGCCGGCTTTTTGATAGGGGCGCAGTTCGCCCACAAAGCCACTGGGCAAGGCGCGTGGCTCGAGGCGCTCGAAACTCCGCAGGCGCTCGCGGCGTTCGGCAAACGCGGCATCAGTCTGGGCACGGTCGGCCTCACTGAGCACCTGATCGAGCAACCCGAGGTGATGTGATGAGAGCCGCATCCCGTCGTCGCGCTCTTCGGCGAACGCAAAGAGGTGCCGATAACGCTCGATCCACTCCTCGGGAATCGCCCCGAGCGAACCGTCGGCGAGCTTGACATAACGATCACGACGTTTCATCGCCCGTTTGAACTCTTTGAGCGAGAGCTCCTGATCGCCAAAAGTAATCACGGCCTCGACATCGAACCAATCGATGCCCGAGCTAACATTGAAGCTAATCGAAGGGCGATGGCGATTGACGCGGGCCGAGGTGAGAGCATCTTCACCAAAGACGGTAAAACCGGCGGCGGCGAGTTTGGGCACGTCACGCAGCAAAAAATCAACCGGGGCGACCGACTTGCGCAGCGCAAACTCGTGTGCACTCGTCCCGCGTTTGAGCCCAAAGCTAGCCCCGAGTTGTTGCTGGGCCATATGTTCAGCAATCGCATTGCGGCGAATGCGGGCGAAGGTTGTCGTCTGCTCAACGCGTGTCACCGTCTCGATCGGCGTCTGCTTCTCGAAGGGAACCTCGCACGTGCCATAGCCAAAGCGCAGCTCGGCGACCAATTCACCCTCACGTTCCGCGAGATAGATCCGCGGCTCAGGTTCAGCCTCGATCTCTTCCCACTGCACCACATCGCCACGCACGGGCACCGTCCGACTGAGCGGGACAAGGTAATGGTCGAGGAACTCGGCCTCATCTTTGGCTGGAATGCGCAGGCGGGGATGCTCGGTCATTAAATCGGGGGTAGGGCCAAATTCATTGATCCGGAAGATATACTCATCAGCGAGCATCCACTGCGGATCACGGGTCAAAATATGGGCATGGCCCGGACGCAAAACGATGCTCTTCTCATCAAGCGAGGCGCGAAACGTTGCCTCGATGGCGTCGCTCTGCCTGGATACCTCAAGCTCAACGGTAGCCGGATGCTCTTGAACATAGAGGCGTCCGAGGCTCAGCGGGGCCAAATCAGTACCGGCATAGATCAGGCCCCCCCCGAGCATCGCTAAGAGGGTTCCGAGCGTTTTGGTGCCCGTGTACCAGTAGCCGTAACTATTGCTCGCCGTAATCGCGGTATTCGCGGCGGCAATGATCGGAACTGGCACCAGAGGGTAGCTATCGGGATTGATCTGACTACGGATCATCTTGACCTGCTCGGCCAGTTTGTCTTGCTCGATCGCCTGGGCAACACGATCAGGGTTGCCTTCGTGATCAGGGGGAAGGAAGCGCCCATTGAGGCTATATGGCAGCAGGGCCCAGCTCTGGCCGCGTTCTTGCAGACTAAAGAGGATCACATTGTTCAAGGCAGCGGTAGTTGTCCGACGGGGGGGCGCGTGAATAGCGCGGTCAAGCACGGCGCGCCAGACGGAAGGAGGATTAGCCTGCAGATAGTCGCGCAGGGTCAGCACGCCGGCTACGCGATGCTTGCAAAGCCCCCAGCCATACTGGGTACGTGCGCTTGTATTGACATAAATCTGGTTGCCTGCAAGAGTTACCGTCACATAGACCAACTCTTTGCCCGGCTCTTCCACCTCTAACTTCGCGGCAAGGTGGGTACTCTCAATAACCCGCGCAGCCCCACGCTCATATAATTCACGCCCTGCCTTGACCGTCGTGGGGTGAGTATTCTTGAGCAAATAGTCAATCGGTAACGTCTCAGCCGTCAAGAGCAACATAGACTACCTTGATCAATGCATATCAGTGGCACATCCCTTCCACTATACTCGTAGCCGTGCAAGTCGTCAAATATATGGTCAAGCCCCACCCCACCCAACAGGGGCGGGGGCCGAATCCGGTATACGGGCACCCCTTGCGGGTGCCCTTGCGGGGTGCATGCACGGAAGAAGATGCAATTGCCCCACCTACGACCTGGCGCGGTGGGACGGCGAAGCCGTCCCACCGCGCCAGAGGCGCTGCTTATACAAAGGCTTGCAGGCCGGTGATCTCGCGGCCAACGACAAGCGTGTTGATTTCGTTGGTGCCCTCGTAGGTGTAGACGGCTTCCATGTCGGCGAAGTGGCGGGCGAGGTGGTGTTCAAGCAAGATGCCGTTGCCACCAAGCAATTCGCGTCCCAGGGCGACGACGTTGCGGGCGCGGGCGGCGCACTGCTGTTTGGCAAGCGAGGCCATGCCTTCGGTGACCTGGTTGAGGTCTTCATCAAGTAGGCGGCTGAGCCGCCAGGCCATCAACTGGGCCGCAGTCAGATCGCCGAGCATTACCACCAGTTTTTGCTGGACGAGTTGGAATGAGGCAATCGGGCGGCCAAATTGCTCACGTTGCAACGCATAGGCTCGGGCCAGTTCAAAGGCGGCCAAGGCGTGCCCGACGGCTTCCCAGGCGACTCCGTAGCGTGTTGCCTTGAGGATCTGCGCCGTGTCGCGGAACGAACGCGCCCCCGGCAGACGATTCGCTGCGGGGATTTCGACGTTCGTCATGGTGATCGCAGCATTTTTCAGGGGGCGCTTGGCAATTTTGCCGCCGATTACTTCGGTCTCAAAGCCGGGCGTTCCATGCTCCACCAGAAAACCACCTACTTTGCCGGTCTCCTCATCGTTGGCCCAGACGACAACGACATCGGCAAACGAGGCGTTGCCGATCCAGCGTTTGGCCCCGTTCAAGACATAGCGATCCCCGACGCGGCGCGCTGTACTCCGAATGTGGCTCGCATCTGAACCAACCTCGGGCTCGGTCAACGCAAAGGCCCCGATCAGTTCGAGGCGCGCCATTGACGGCAACCAGCGCTGCTTCTGTTCTTCGGAACCACAGAAGGCCAGCGCTTGCATCGCCAGACCGCTCGTGACGCCGAGAAAGGTCTCGACGCTGCCATCACCCCGCGAAAGCTCCATCGCGCCGATGCCAACGGCCACATGGCTCAGCCCGGGGCAGCCGTAGCCCTTGATGGTGCCCCCGGCGAGGCCCAGCGCGGCTAGGCCTGGAACCAGTTCAAACGGAAACTCGGCCCGCTCCCAATAATCAGCAATGATCGGAATGACCGACTCATCGCAGAAGGCACGGACGCGCTCACGTACCGCACGCTCATCAGGCGTCAACAGCCCGTCAAGATGAAAAAAATCCAACTCGCGCTCGAATGTCGCCATTGCCATTGAGGGTTTCTCCATGTAAGACAAGATCGTTCCAAAGATCGCCGTGCGCGAAGCCGCTGTGGAAATGCTTTCGCGATCAAGGAGCAGGCTCCCACAGTCGTTATGACGCACTGCGTAATAAAGCATACCACAAACCATGGCCTTTGCGCAAGCAAGAGCTTGTTTTATCGAGGAGCGTGTGGTAGCATAGAACTGTCCCCCTTCACTGAATAGCTTCCTTTTTCCAACCTAGGGAGCCACTGCTACGGCGATCTGTCAGTTCCCTTATGCAGGATGTGGGTACCATTCAATGTGACTGCGTACGTTCTGCGAAAGTGAGCCTCGCCTCATGCGCTGGAATCTCCTCCTGGTTTTTTCCTTCGTGAGTCTGTTGCTGCTTGCTCCTTATGCTCAACCCAACCTCGTAGCCCCGCCTCGTGTTGGGGCGCAGGAACCCGTGATCCCGCAGCACGCCCCTGGTCGGCCCTCGAAAATCACCGATCTCGAACAGGTGCTGGCCGAAAACCCTGACCTTGACCCGCTTGCCGGCACCACTACGCTGCTTGATGCCGCCGATCTGGTGCTCTTTTGGAATGGCCCGACGCCAACCGATTCAAGTGGCGGCGACCAAGTGGTCTACCATCGTTTCTACGATGCTTCTGGCCCATTGCTGCCTGTCACCAGTCCTCTGACTGCGACAGTCAGTGCCGGGTGGGCGATCACCCCCACGGCAGATCTCAGCGGCACCGCCAACCCAGCTTTTGTTCAGGGTAGTCCGATGGATGTGGTTACCTTGAACCTGAATGGTGATCTGCGGAGCGATCTTGTTGGGGCTGGAATCGACAAGGAGCGCCGGGTGCTCTTGTTTGCCCCGCAACTCGAAGGTGGCGAGCAGGTTTTCACCTGGGCGCAGGCGTACACGGCGACGTCAAGGATGCCCCTTGATTTCCAGAGCAACTATACACGCCAGATACGGCTAGCGGCTGGTGATGTTGATGGAGATCGTTACGATGAGGTTGTGCTCGCCTATCAGGGGGTGGATGGGCAATTGCATCTCGAGGTCTTTGATGGCGATGGGGGCCATCAAATCCGTCGGGTCAGTACCACATCGCTGGTTGCGCCCACGCTTGATCGCTGGGGCATTCGCAACTTTGACGTTGCAGTTGGCGACTTCAATGGCAATGGGAAGAGCGAAGTGGCCGTGATTGCCGCCGACGAGAATGTTGAGGCCAGCGGCTATTGGGGCATTTATCTTCAGATCTTCGAGCTTGTCGACGGTCTTCTCCAACCACGCTTGAAGACCTATCTGGTTGGGCCAGAAGAAGTTGCCACGCTCGTCTCAAATGCTTCTCCCGGCGATCTATCAGTCGCTGCCGCCAATTTCGATGACGATGTGGCGTTGGAACTTGTGTTTGGCTATGGCATTCGTCAGCCGAGTAGGAGCAAGTACGAGAGCTTTGCTGGCCTTATGGATGTGCGGGCCGATCTACTGGCCGTCACCGAGCTCGACCGTCAACAGATTGATCAGAGTAGTGCCGATTTCCGCACGATCGCGGTTGGCGATATGAATCTCGATGGTAAAGATGAACTCGTTTTTGCGACCGAAAGCCTCATGGTCTATCATGTTGACGATCAGGGCAAGCTTGCGCCGCGGGGCAACCTGGGTGATCTTGAAACCCGGGGATCGAGTCAACGGCCGGTCGTCATGGCCGATCTCAATCGTGATCTGCGGGCTGAAATCATCTTTGTAAACTACCTCTACAATGGCGACCGACGACAACAACAGACCCAGATGCGAGTCTATGGAGCAGATCTCGATGAGGGTGGCAACATCCGCAGGCTTGTGCAGCGGACGGAAGTCACGCATGATCTGATCGAGAGCCCATGCTGTACCACCAACTATGCACTGGCCGCTGGTGATTTTGATGGGGACAGCGTTCGCCTTGGGCCGCCGGTCTATCGCCGTGAAAGCAATGTTGGCCAGGTGCTCGCGATCATCAATGCGCCGCCAAGTCACTTCGACATCCTGCCTGATGGTACCGAGATCAGCGTCAATGTCTGCGAAAATCCGAATATCCCCGCCGAGTGTACGACCAGTGTGTATTATGAAACCAGTACCACGACGAGTGAGATCGCGGTTGATATTCAGCGCAGTTGGACTCTGGGCAAGAACAGCTCGGAAGATGTGCAAGGTCCCTCGGTGATTGACGAGGTGATCAACGAAATCAAGCGCATCAACGCCGCGCTTGTGCCACCGAGTGATCCGTCAATAGAAGATCTGATCAATTACATTGAGCAAAATGTGATCAATTTGAACGGCCCCGAAATAGTTACCCGCTTGATCGATCTGCTCAACAGCGGCAACAATGTGCTTGGGTCGCATGTCGCTACAAGCATTGAGCGCAGCTATGGGACGAACTTTGAGAAAGCGACGACAAGCATCGAGAGTGTCCGTCTGCAACAGTCGATCCTGGCCGGGCGCGACGATGTGATCATCCGTACCGAGAGCGACTATGACACCTGGGAATACCCGATTTATACCGACGAAAGCGGCACCGTCGCCGGGCATCTGCTGGTTGTCTGGCCGGTGTGTGATAACAACCGGTGTAGCGTGAGTGCCGAGACGATTGTCCCGGGCAAACAGCTTGCTTCGGGCTATATCCCGAGCCACGAGCCACTGAATCTGCTCTCGTACCCGCGTGAGGCGCCCCCGACGTTTCGTCTCTACAACCAGATTGCGCAGTTCCGCCGCGTCAATGTTGGTGAGCAGGTGACCGAATTCGAGTTGACCTTGAGCAAGATCCGTGAAGATCGTGGCAGCAATAGCCGGTCGCAGAGCATTGTCAACGGGCGCGAGGTTCAGACAGGGGGAGCCGAAGGCTCGATTGAAATCAATGCTGGTCTCGATTTCGAGGTCTTTCAGATTGGTGCTGCCACCTCGTCAGACTACAAACGCCCCTATTTTGTGGAGCGCTACAGTGACGAATATGGTTCAGAGCGGATCTCGAACCATGAATTCCGGCTGCAGCAAGATACCGTTGTGCGGATCAGAATTGGGGCTTTGACCGGTGCAGCCCGTCAGTTTCCCTATCGGGTTGAACCGTTTGTCTACTGGTCGCCCGGGTTCAATGCCTTTGTGATTGACTATGCTGCCGAACCAATCATCGAACCAGGCAATGGCTGGGATGTCTACTACAATCGTCCCGATCTTGCCTTCAATTTGCCCTGGCGGTATGGCGAACAGGGCCAGAGTCTGCGCCAGCGTACGCGCCAGATCCGACTGAACCCACCGCTTCCTGAGCCTGGCGATCCGGTTGAATTGGTGGCGACGATCCACAATTATGGCCTTCAGCACCAGGCTGAACCCTTCCATGTAGCCTTTTATCTTGCCCCTCCTGGCACTACGATCCCGCAGTTGATCCCTGATCCTGATCGGCTGATCGGACGTGACCGTATTGATCGGCTTGACGCACGCAGTTCGACGACAGCGACCGTCAACTGGACAACGCCGCCAGGCGAAGGCGAGTATACTGTCTATGCATTGATCGAGACCGGTGCGGCGTCTCTTGCCGAGGTGCATACGGCAAATAATGCCGCCTATGCGCCACTCTTGCTCGGCAATCAGAGCAATGCCTTGCGTGCGTTGCTCTATGTGCCGATTGTTTTTCGCTGATCTGACTTGTATGCACGATGTGGTATGACAACGCTGACCCTTGCTTCCATTACCAAAACCTATCCTGGTAAACATACACCTGTCCATGCGCTTGAAGATGTCCATGTAGCAGTTCAGGCGGGTGAATTTGTCAGTCTTGTTGGGCCGAGTGGCTGTGGCAAAAGCACGCTCTTTAATCTGGTGGCCGGGCTCGAGCGCCCCGACGCCGGGCATATTTTGCTTGAGGGCAAAGAGATTACCGGGCAGCGGGGTTTGGTCGCGTATATGCCGCAACGCGACGCCCTGTTGCCTTGGCGCAGTGTGATCGAGAATGCCGTGCTCGCGACGGTTGTCCATGGGGGCGATGTCGCCGCAGCGCGCCGCGAAGCCGAAGCGTTGCTCGCCCCCTTTGGCCTGGCTGGTTTTGCCGACACGCGCCCTGCGGCCCTCTCGGGCGGGATGCGCCAACGCGTAGCCCTGCTACGCACCGTGCTCTGGCATCGCCCGGTGATGTTGCTCGACGAGCCCTTTGGGGCGCTTGACGCCCTTACCCGGGCCACGCTGCAACAGTGGCTCCTGCAGCTCTGGACAACGCTTGACCGCACGATCCTCATGGTGACGCATGATATTGACGAGGCGCTTCTGCTCTCGGATCGGATCTATGCCTTTTCGCCCCGTCCCGGGCGCGTATTGCTTGACCTGACGGTCGATCTGCCCCGTCCACGCGACTTTGCCGTGACCAACCACCCGCGTTTTCTCGCCCTGCGCGAACAGCTTCGCCGGGTCTTGATTGATGGTCAACCCCTACCCTAATGTAATTTTCCCCTCCTCAAGGGGTATTCACTCTCTGTGCAGATGCTTTGCAAAACGGTATGATTGCTGTAAATCTGCGGCCTGTGGCCCGCAAGAATCTTGCTTGCGTTGGCGCAAACGGCCAGCAAAGCTGGCCTTTGTGCCAACGCAAGCAAAAGTTTTTCATCCATCAAAAAGGAGCCAAACAAAACATATGCAAATGTGGAATACGTTCAAAACTGGGATATTGCTGGCCGGTTTGACCGGTCTCTTTGTTGTGATTGGTGGGCTGCTCGGCGGGCAGTTTGGCATGATCATCGCGCTGGTCTTTGCGGTGGCTATGAATATGGGGGCCTGGTGGTTCTCGGATAAGCTGGCGCTCAAGATGAGCGGGGCCCGCGAAGTGACCCCCGAAGAGGCCCCGGAGTTGCACGAGATGGTTGCGAACCTCTCGCTCCGTGCCGAGATCCCCAAGCCGCGGGTCTATGTGATCGAGACCGATACGCCGAATGCGTTTGCGACCGGGCGTGACCCGGCGCACGGTGCGGTGGCGGTGACGACGGGCATCGAGCGCTTGTTGACCCGTGATGAGCTTGCTGGCGTGATTGCCCACGAGCTTGCGCACATCAAGCACCGCGATACGCTCATTTCGAGCATCGCGGCCTCGATTGCCGGTGCGGTGACGATGATCGCCGATATGGCGATGTGGAGCATGATCTTCTCAAGCTTTAGTAGCGATGATGGTGAGGAGAGCGGTGGGTTGGCCGAGATGTTCAGTGGCGTGTTGATGATGGTGCTTGCGCCAATTGCCGCTATGATCATCCAGATGGCGATTTCACGTTCGCGTGAATACCTGGCCGACGAGGGTGGGGCCAATATTCTTGGCGATGCCCTGCCGCTGGCGAGTGCGCTCGAAAAACTCGAGTGGGCGGCTGGTCGCGTCCCAATGCAAGCGAGCCCGGCGACCTCGCACCTCTACATCATCAACCCGCTTGTCGGTGGCTTCGGCAACCTGTTCCGCACCCACCCGCAGACCGAAGAGCGCATTGCGCGCCTGCGGGCAATGGCCTCGCGGAACCCGATGATGGCGTAGGCCTGCGTTTCGCCCCGGCTTTTATCTGATGGGCGGGTATGGGTGGCAAAGCCACCCATACCCGCCCATCCACATGTTCGCTTTAGCGGCGATCGAGCAACGCTCGAACCCACGCTTTATCTTCATCTGATAGGGCTGGTGCAGGCGGCGGTTCCTGGTAATTAATCGACAAATCATAGGCCGCCTCGTCATATATCTCGCGAAACGCGCTTCCTAAATGGAGGACTACGTCATCATCAGGCTGGCGCAATGGAACGGGTATATTTGGCCAAGCATCTTTTAAGTGCAAGGGCCATACATTGGTCTTCCCCGTATGTGCGCGCGTAAGCGTGATTAGATATGGCACATCAGGTAAGGTTGGGTGGGAAATAGGTCGTGTCCCCCGCCTGAGAAGATCGAGCTCCAACAAATGAACCCCGGCTTGATACAATCTTTGTCGCTTTAAACGATACTGCTGCAAGCCAGGTTCACGTTTATTGACCGGCGACAACAACTCAATCGAAGTAATAAGTTGATTTTGTGCTGTATCACGGATTTCAACAGACGTAAGCTGAATATCAATCGGCAATATCACAGGTATTGTAAGTGCTGCAGGCGTCACGGCTCCAAATCCTGTTTCTTGTCGAAGCGTTCCTGGCGGATGCTCTCTTGCATGTTGCTGAGCCCGCATAATTTCCACATCAGGATAGAGGATTCCAATATCTCCTTCAGGCGATACATCTTCCACAACATAGATATTCAGGCGCGCAGTATAACGAGGACGAATAAGTGGGGTTAAGAGTTGACGAATCTTTGCGGAAAGAGCATTATGCACATCAGGCCAAAGGTATCCTTCAAGATATGGATCCATGCCAGGAAACGGAGAAGGCATATGTCTGTTCCTCCACCCAAGGCTATTGGCTACTGTTCATACAACGAATTGTAGCATACAAAGGTTCTCGCGCAACCCTCACCCATGACGTGGTTGAAAGCGTAGTAAGAGCAACGCGCCCAGGAGTGGGAGGGCGATCATTGCGGTAAGACCGGGGATGTAACTACCTGCGCTCTGTTGCCAGGCTGCCAGGGGCAACGGGGCCAGTGCGGCGGCACTGATGGTCACCATGGCCGCATTGCCCTGGAGTCGGCCTAGACCCTGACGCCCGTAATAGGTGGCCCAGGCAACCCCTTGAACCACACTCTGTAGGCCGGAACTCGCCCCAAGCAAAATGACATAGCTGGTTGCGCTTGCCGGATCTTGCACCAAACGTAGCATAGCAATGGCGCTTGTCATCAAGAGCAGATTGCCAAGCAAGACTCGTTTCGGTTTGAAGCGTTCGACCAGAAATCCGCCAAGCAGTGTTGCTCCGGCGGCAGCAGCCGAGAACGGGACAAAGACCCCCGCAGCAATGGCTGGGCTAAGCCCACGTTCGGCGAAGATCGAGACTTGATGAAAGACCAGGGCCGTCACGACAAATGGCCCGACCGCCAGCGGTAGTGCGAGCAACCAGAAGGATGGCGAACGCAAGGTTGGTGCCGCTGCGCTTGCGCCCGAGTCGCTGGCGGTCTCGTGGGCCGGAGGACTTGCTGCCCCATCGGGAAAGAGCCCTAGTGTCTCTGGGCGATCGCGAGCAATGAGCATGGCTGGCAATAAGACAGCGGCGAGGAGCGCAGCGAGGGCCACATAGGAACCACGCCAGCCCAGGTTGCTAACGAGGAGTTGAGTGAAAGGGGGAAAGAAGGCATTGGAAAGCGCAAAGCCCATGGTTACCAGGGCCATTGCGCGTCCACGGTACCGGACAAACCACTGGGCTGTTAGCAGGGTCGCAATGACGGGAAGCGAACCTTGCCCCAGGGCACGCAGCCCGGCGAAGCCAAGAAATAGCCCCACTACGCCACGTGCCTGCGCCAGGCCAAGGCTTGCGAGGGCAAAGAGTACGGCCACTACCCCAAGCATACGACGGGCACCATAGCGATCAACGAGGCGCCCGATGACCAGAGTCATCAAGGCACTGACCACAGTTCCCGCCGCGTAGAGCGAGGAGAGCAGTGTCCGTGAGTAACCGGTTTCATCGAGAATTGGGTCAATAATGACGGAGAACGTGTAGGATTGACCAGGTCCCGAGCTGAACGTGATCAATGCTGCGGCACCGACGATGAACCAGCCATAAAAAAACGGAAGACGAGCGTGGAAGGGTTTTTGAGGCATCATACTGTGTATTGTGCCTCAAGTTTGGATTTTTAGGGCTGATGACCATTCGGCAACGCCCAGTTTTTGGTTCGTTGTGGCGGCGAAGCCGCCACAACGAACCAAAAACGCTCATCACCGCTAGAGCCGCACGAAGTTGCATCCAGGTAGTAGATAGCGCTACAATAAGGCTATGAAGAAACGTCTGTTTTGGCTGCCGCTTGCGCTGGTTCTGCTCGTTGCCTGCGGATTTGCTGGTGATCGCGTTGCAACCAGCCCCGATCCGACAAGCCTTGCCGGTACGCCGATAGCAACGGAAGCGCCTTTCGTTGGGGCAACGCTGACGTTGGGGCCAACGGAAGGCACCGCTTCAGCGCCGACTGCTGCTGCGCTGCCTTCCGCTGAACCCTCGTCAACCGCTGGGCCCGTTGTACCAACGCCCGCCTCGTCGCTCCCCGCGAAAGACGCTGATCGCGATCCCATTGCTCTCATTGAGGCGTCGCCGCGACGGTTGCGTGATCAGATCGAGCTTGCGCTTGCGCTGGGGGCGTGCCGTGCAACGCTTGATGCCTGCCCGCAGGTTGCCCGGACGTCACCGCTTGAGGTTGAGGTTGGACAGGTTGAGCCTTTTTTTGTCACCGATCTCCGCGATAATACGCATCTTTCGCTTGACGCCGAGTTGCGGTATGTCGGGCCGGTGCTCTTGATGTATGTCGAGACCGGTCTGCCCTATGTCCAAGAAGATCTCGAGCGAGCCGCACGGGCCTTTGAAGAAGAGATCTATCCACGTACCCGTGAAATTTTTGGTTCAGAGCTTCAACCAGGGGTCGATGGTGATCTGCGTATTACGATCCTCAATGCGCGTGACCCGAGTGGACGGGTGCTTGGCTACTATTCTTCGCAAGATTCGTTGCCACGGAAGATCAATCGGTTTAGCAATGAACGCGAGATGTTCTTTATGAATCTTGCGTTGATGCCGTTTGATGATCCCAATTATTTGACGGTGCTGGCCCACGAGTTTCAGCATATGATCCATCAACACGAGCAACCTGGCAGTGCGACCTGGTTTAACGAGGGTGCTTCGCAACTTGCCGAGGATCTGAATGGCTTTGTTGATGCCGGTTTTATTCCACTCTATCTCTACAATACCGATACGCAGTTGACGGCGTGGCGGGTGAGCCCTGGTGCATCAGGGGCGCACTATGGGGCCGCCCATCTCTGGATGCGCTATATCTATGCCCAGTATGCCGGCGAAGCTCAGATCCGCCCACTGGTGCAGGCGAATGCGGGCAACAATCTGCAGGCCTTCGTTGATCTGGCGAACGAGACGCGCCCGGGGTATACCAGTTTCGGCGAAATCGTGGCCGATTGGGCCGTCGCGAATCTAATTGACGATCCGACCGTCGGTGATGGTCGTTATACCTACGCGACCGGCCACGAGTTGCCCGATCTGTTGCCTTCACGTACCCAGATCACGACGATCAAGAGCCGTTTTGCGATGACGCTGGCCCAGTTCGGGGCTGCGTACCTCTTTGTGCCCCCTGGAAGCACGAGCCTCACCTTCGATGGCGCGACGACCATCCCCCTGACCGCAGTTTCGATCCCCGGGCAGTATGCCTGGTGGAGTGGCCGCAGTGATGATTCAGTCGCGACGCTTACCCGTGCGTTTGATCTGCGCGATCTGACCCGCGCGACCCTCCGGTTTACGACCTGGTACGAAATCGAGCATGATTACGACTATGCTTTTGTGACGGTTTCTACTGATGATGGGCGTACCTGGGAGACATTGCCAGGACGGTTGACGACAACCGATGATCCGCAGGGGCTCAACTATGGGCATGGGATCACGGGTATCAGTGGTCAGCCAGGGTTTCGTCTGGAAGAGGGCATGCGTGGGCGCTGGGTTGAAGAGACGATGGATTTGACGCCGTATGTGGGGCAGTCGATATTGCTGCGTTTCTGGCAGATCAACGATCAAGGCTTCAATGCCCCGGGAATGTTGCTCGATAATCTGCAGATTCCTGAACTGGGTTTCTTTGATCCGGTCGATGCTGGGCCGAGTTCCTGGCAGGCCGAGGGTTTTGTGCGGGTGGCGGGTGAGTTGCCGCAGCTGTGGCAATTGCGGCTGGTGCGGAAGTTGACTGACGGGACGTATCGGGTAGAGAACCTTGCCGTTGATCAGAATGGCTCAGTGGCAACGTCACTTCATCCTGAAGAAGAGATCGTGCTTGTTGTTGTGCCAACAACGCCGCATACGACCGAGCGGGCGAGTTACCAGGTGATCGTCGAGTAATGACACTATCGCGCACAGAGCGATAATGAAGGAGCGGGATCGATGTCTTCCTGGCCCAGAATTCCTCAATCGGCCCTCGGCCCGCTCGCCCTTGGCTCGCTCTTGATTCTCCTGGCCGCCCTTTTTGCCGGTGGACGGACAACCACTCGCTTTGCCCCCAACTCGGCGGTGCAACTCCCGGCGGGTGTTGAACGTCCGATACCACCAGGCGCAACGCCAACGCCATGGCCACTTAGTGGCACCTATACCGGTCAGATGGGGATGCTCAGGCTTGCCGTTGCCGAGGGTTTGCTTGACCCTCAAGCGCAAGAGAACCTCGTCACGGATCTGGATCAGGCGCTGGCCTATGTTGTGCAGCGCACCGCGATGGCCCCGCACAGTCCGCTTGACGTCTATGTGGGGCTCGAACCAGGCTGTGGGCTCCACGGCATTGCGTATACCGATGTGCGCCGGGTGCAAGTCTTTACGTGCCCGACGCTCCCACTCAACCGTGCCGTGAATATTCTGGCGCACGAGTTTGTGCATCAACTCTGCCATGACCGTTATGGCGACCGTCACTTGCAGGCCGATCTGGTCTTAGCCGAGGGCATTGCGACCTGGGGCGCTGGGCGCTATTGGCTTGGCGACGCGCCCCATTTTCGTGCCTTTGTTGCGCCGTGGCTCCGTCGGGGCGAAGAACTGCCGCTTGGCCTCAGCTATGTCGGGTTGCCGATCAGCGATATGAACAAGCTCTACTACCAGTGGGCGAGCTTTGTTGAATATCTGATCGAGACCTACGGGCGTGAGGCGTTTGATGCGCTCTATGTGACGGGCCAGGGGCGACCTGGCTCAGCCGATTATGTTGGGATCTATGGGCGCAATTTTGACGAGCTTGAAGCCGCGTGGAAGGCGTGGGTCTTGCAAGGGTGATGCCTATTGCCCAACAATGCCTGTGCTGGCACGCTCGGCCCGCCGAAGGCGCTCGATGGTATGCCAGCGCGGCACCGTGGGCACCCGGGTAGGCCGTAGGCCCTGGGTAATCAGGCGTGCGCCAACGACCCACCCCGGCATCGTCGGCTCACCTGGCTGCGTTAGCGCTGCCGCCTCGCTTTCAAGCACGGCTGCAACCACCGCCAGTGCTGCTGCGACCTCTTCCTCATCGATTGTTCCACCGGTCACGATTGTGTGCATGGGTTTTTCCTTCAACTACGAGCGCCGAAAAAGTCTGCGCGGCAGCAGACGCTTGAGCATCGTCTGTTGCGCATGCATTTCGAGCCGGGCCTCTAATGGCGGTAGTTTCGCCTCAGAGCCATAGCGTCGCTGCAGGGCCAGTCGGATCAAATGATCGGTCAGTTGCGGATTTTTGGGCAGAAGCGAGCCGTGGAGATAACAGCCGTAGGTATTGCGATAGACCGAGCCGCCCACTCCGTCTTCGCCGTTATCACCGTGACCCACCACGACCCGCCCGAGCGAACGTACGCCAGGGCCGTGATAGGTACGGCCACTGTGGTTCTCAAAGCCAACCAGGTGCACGGGCGGGCCATGGCCAAAGGTTGCTTCGACAACGACATTGCCAATGAGGCGTTGTTTGCCGCCAACGGTATGCAGATCGAGGATCCCGAGCCCGGGGAGTCGTTCGCCGGTGTGGGTCAAAAAGTAGTTCCCGAGCAACTGATAGCCCCCACAGATTGCCAGTAAAACCAGATCCGCTTCGATCGCAGCACAGAAGCCTACCCGCTGGCGTTCAAAGAGATCCTGCACAATCAGCGCCTGGCCGCTATCTTGACCGCCACCAAAAAACGCTAGATCGAAGGACGACCAATCAACCGCATCGCCTGGCTCGATCGGCGTCACATCAAGCGCAATGCCGCGCCATGCGCAGCGTTGCACCAGCGCAATGACATTGCCCCGGTCGCCGTAGATCGACATATGTGATGGATAACAATGGGCTAAATGCAAGCAATAAGTCATCGTATCATCCAGAGCAAGCTCGTGCTTATGAAGAAATCAGGGCGTGCCGGCTGATGAGTTTTAAGAATGACATCAGGGAGTGCCGACTTCAGTCGGCTTCCGGCTCAGCCGACTGAAGTCGGCACTACCACAGACCCGATGTACGATTGAATATTCATCAGCCGGCTGAAGCCGGCACTCCCTTCGGGAGCATATTAGAAAACGTCGTTGATCGACCATCAATCACGGCTCAGGTAGTCACCTGAACCGACCCACTTAAAGGTCGTCAACGCCTCAAGCCCCATCGGCCCACGCCAGTGCAACTTCTGGGTCGAAACTGCCACCTCGGCCCCGAGGCCAAACTGACCTCCATCATTAAAACGGGTACTCGCATTGACAAAAACCGCCCCGGCGTCAACCTCGTCGGTAAAGCGTTTTGCCATTACTGCGTCCTCGGTCAGGATCGCTTCGGTATGGCCTGAACTATAGGTATGGATATGTTGAAGAGCCGCATCGATGTCCTCAACAACCTTGATCGACAGGATCAGATCGACGAACTCGGTTCCAAAATCACCCGGTTCAGCCGCGACGAGCGACCATGATGCGGCATCAGGATGGGGCGTCAGGATCGCCAGGCTTGCCGGATCGCAGCGCAACTCAACGCCATCAGCGCAGAGCGCCGCAGCTACACGGGGCAACAATGCCGGGGCGATCGAGCGCTGCACCAGCAGCGTATCGAGCGCATTGCAGACACTCGGGCGTTGCACCTTGGCATTGTGGATCAGCGGCACCGCCCGTTCAAGATCGGCGCTGGCCTCGACAAAGAGATGCACCACCCCGATACCCCCGGTGATGACCGGCACGGTCGCGTTTTCCAGGCAGAAACGGTGGAGCCCCGCCCCGCCCCGCGGAATGATCATGTCTACATAACGATCGAGGCGTAACAGAGCACGCACCAGGTCGCGATCAGGATCAGTCAGGCTCTGCACGGCTGCGGTAGGCAACCCAACCCGTTCAAGAGCCCCGCTGATCACCGCAGTCAGCGCCGCGACGCTGCGGGCAATATCGCTGCCGCCACGCATAATCGTCGCATTGCCAGTCTTGAGGCAGATCGCCGCAATATCAACCGTCACATTCGGGCGGGCCTCATAGATCACCCCGATCACCCCGAAAGGGACACGCTGCTTGCCGAGCGTGAGCCCGTTCGTCAAGTGCTGTTCATCATAGCGCCGCCCAACCGGATCAGGTAACGCTGCCAGGCGACGCGTATCTTCGGCAATCGCGGTGAGGCGGGCGGGGGTCAACAGCATGCGATCAAGCAACGCCGCGCTTGTCCCGGCCGCACGGGCAGCGGTAAGATCAGCGGCATTGGCCGCCAGAATGGGCTCGTGGGCGTCCTGAAGGGCATCGGCAATGACCAGCAGCGCCTCATTTTTGGCTGCGGTGCTCAGCAAGCCCAGGTGTCGCGCCGCCTGGCGTGCCTCTTGACCGATCAACTCAAGCTCTAGCTTCATAGCGCTTTCACCTACTATTCACCACGTTCTTTCTGCTCGCGCCGTTCACGCTCGGCGAGGGTTGAGGCGCGCACCTGGCGAAATTGTTCATCAAGCTCGCCCCCGCGATACGCAAAGACCAGCGCCAGCACACTGCCCGCCAGCAACGCAAAGCCAGCCAGGCCCAGCAACGTATAAAGCCATGTCGCGCCAAACTGCATTGCCACCAAGGCATTCATCACGGCAATGGTGCCAATGCCTCCTGCCCCAAGCCCAAACGCAAGCCGCCGCCGCGAACCAGGCATTGCTCGCCCGGCTTGTTTGAGCAACAAAAACATCAGCGCAACCGTCAAAAGCAGTCGCAACACTTCACTATTCATCAGCTTCCTCCTCCTCTTCGGAGTCGTGAATATTGTAACATAGACTGCCTCGGGCTGCGGATTGCGGGCCGCAGGCCCCAGTTCCCCGCTTCGCTCGCACACAAATCAGCTATGCTGATTTGTGTGCGAGCCATCCACTTGCCCCTTTGCCGATTCTGTTCTACAATCCAGTATCATTGTTTGAGAGGAAGCAGCAAGGTTCATGTACGATCTTCTGGTGATCAATGCCGACATTCTTCAAATTGAGGGGCCTTCCGCCAGTTTTTTGCCCCGGCATGCGCTGGCAATCACTGATGGTCGTATCGCCGCCATTGCGCCTACCATTAGCCCCGGGCTCGCCCGTGAGGTGCTCGATGCCCAGGGCAAACTCGCCATCCCCGGCCTGATCAATGCCCATGCCCATACCGCGATGAGCCTGCTGCGCGGGGTCGCCGAAGATGTGGCCGTTGAGTCCTGGTTTAACGACTATATCTGGCCGATGGAGATGAACCTGTCGGCGGAGGATGTCTATTGGGGGAGCCTCCTTGGGTTTGCCGAGATGATCGAGGCCGGCGTGACCTGTGTGGCTGATCACTATTTTGCGATGGACGAAGTCGCGCGCGCCGTTGACGTAGCGGGCATGCGGGCCTATCTTGCGCAGGTCTTTTTTAGTGGGCCACAAGAGAACGACCAGTTGGCGACCAGTGTGGCCTTTGCTGAGCGCTGGCAAGGATCGGCTGCGGGGCGCATCACGACGGGCCTCGGGCCACATTCGCCCTATACCTGTACGCCATCCCTGCTGCAACGTACCGCTGAAGTGGCTCGCCAGCACGGGCTTGGGGTTCACCTGCACTTGGCTGAGACGGCTGACCAAGTAGCGCAGAGCTTGGCGCATCACGGCAAGACGCCGGTGGCGCTGGTGCGCGATGTGGGCCTCTTTGAGGTGCCTACGTTAGCGGCGCACCTGGCGCATCCCACCCAGGAAGATCTGGCGATCCTGGCGGCCGCTGATGTGCGGGTGGTCAGTACCCCCAAGACTGAACTCAAGATGGCGCTTGGGGTCACGCCGGTGGTGCAGATGCGTCAGCTTGGCCTGACTGTCGGGCTTGGCAGTGATGGGGCCGCGAGTAACAATAGCTATGATTTGTTGGAAGCCGCCCGCTTGATCGCCCTGCTTGAGAAACATACGCGTCGGGATGCCCATATTCTGCCCCTTGGCGAAGCCCTTGCCCTCGCGACCCGTGAAGGTGCCCGCGCACTTGGCCTTGCTGGGGTGACGGGCGAATTGCGCGTCGGGTACCAGGCCGACGTAGTCTTGATTGGGCACGATGCACCGCATCTGCAACCGATGCACAACCCGGTTGCTACGTTGCTCTACAGCGCACGTGCGACCGATGTTGACACCGTCATTGTCGCCGGGCGCATCTTGATGCAGGGCCGCCAGTTGCTCACCATTGACCGCCAGCGTGTGATCGATGAAGTTCGTCAGCGAGCGGGCCATATGGTTATCCGTCGGGCCAATACGCAGGTTGCCCGCTACCCAACCGAATAAAGGCCTGGCTTAGGCACAATACTTTTCAAATAAGCTCACGCGAAGACGCGAAGACGCGAAGGTTTAAGCTCACCTACGCAAAAACCTTTGCGCCTTTGCGCCTTTGCGTCAAAACAGCCGCCTTATTTGCAAGGTATTGGGCTGAGACAAGGTTCGTAGGCACCTGGCAGTGTGCGGCCTACGGAGTGGGAGTGCCGACTTTACTGCGCGTGGCTACCGTGATGTCGGTGTCCACCAGATCACGGCGGCGTGGCTCGGGCCGTGGCGTGGGGCCAGCGCACCCTCGGGGGTCGTCACGAGCAAGTCGGCGATCGCCTCGCGAAGCATGGCTTCCCGTTGCGGATCTGGCCCGAGGCGCAGACGTACCTGCAATTCTTCGCGCGCTTCTTCAACCCCGGCAAAACGGAACGGTCGCACCGCCGAAACGAGTTCAAGGTTGGCGGGTAGCCCAAGTTGGTGACAGACAGCGAGCGTTTCGAGCGCAGCCGGCAACGGCAACCGCGGCTCGCCATGCACCCGTTCCCAGAAGGGGGCCAGCACTGCCGTGGGATGTTTCAGCCCAAGAAAGAGCACACAGAGACGGGTCGCTGCTGCATCAAGGGCGGCAAGAAACGGGCCAATCTCGCGCACACCATAGACCACGTGGGCCGAGAGCACTACCTCAGCCTGGATCGGCTCGCGCAACGGCCAGTTTTCAGGGCAGACCTGCACGTTCGTGACCTGTTCGCGGGCAAGCGTCAATTCAAGTTCCGTCCGCATCGCGGGTGACGGTTCAACTGCAATCACCTCGGCTACGTGCTGCGCGAGGAACGGCACATAGCGCCCCGTCCCTGCCCCGACATCAAGTACGCGGTCAGTTGGCCGCAGGCGTGGGGCCAGCAGTTGCATAAAGGCATCAGGTTGTTCGATGCGGCGACTCGTTGCTGCGAACCGTTCGGCGCGGCCAGTCCAACAATCATTCTGACGGCGAAAGGCTGGATCGGTGGCCGCCTCGCCCTGGGCGCGTTCGGCATCATACATCTCGCGCCATCGTGCGAGCCAATCGATGCCGCCGGTGTTGATGCTTGTGAAAGGGTTCATTGTTCTCTACCTTCGGTTACTATAAACCACTTGCTGATGCTGGTGCAAACGACCAACGAAATTGGTCGTTTGCACCAGCATCAGCGCGATTCCTAGCAACTCAGTATGTCAGGGGGCTATACCTGGCATGGTATAATAGAATTGCTTTGGCCGCCACTTCTCAACACCTCTTCCTAGCCTAGTCTGGCCTATTCTCCTTTGCTGCCACGTTTATACAGGTAGGTACATGCTCGTACATAGTCGCCTTGCATCGTGAGGATACAGATGAGTGAACTCGGGGCGCGGTTTCGCCAGGCCCGTGAGGGTCAAGGGCTTTCGTTGGCCCAGGCGTCAATGGATACAAGGATTTTGCAGCAGTCGCTACTTGCCCTTGAAGAAGGTGCTTTCCAGCGCTTACCTGGCGATGTGACAATCCGCGGCTTTATCCGTAATTATGCGCAGTATCTCGGGTTGGTTCCCGATGAGATGATTGAACTCTATCGCCACGAGCGTGGGGTTACTGATCCGATACGGGTCTTGCCTCTGGCCAAGCCACCACGGAAGCGCTCATACGTGTTGCCAAGTTTCTTTGGGGTCTTTTTTGTGACGGTAGCACTGATCGGGCTGAGCTATATTGCCTTGAATGCGGTGGGACGCATTGGTGATCGCGCCACGGTTGCTCAGGTTGAGCCAGTGGTGGTTTCGACGCCTTCGCCGCTCCCCGTGATGCCCACGGTGGCGCTGCCAACTTCGCCGCCTGCTCCTCCGGTGATGATCATCCCACCGGTTGCAGGGGGCGCTGCAGCTGACCCCGATGAACCACGTCCTGCGCCAACAGCCGTTCCACCTGTCTCCAGGCCAGGTGGCGCTGGGGTGTCTTCCCCGGAAACGCCGACACCGACGTCTTCGGCGCCAATTGCGCTTGAAGTGGTTGTTCCAAGCGTCCGTGGCAATGAGAATTCGTGGGTGCGGGTGCAGACTGATGGCAATGTCGCGTTTGAAGGCATTATGCGCGCTGGCGAGCGCTTGAGTTTTACGGCACAGCGCCGTGTGCTTGTGCGGGCGGGCAATCCGCCTGATGTGCTGGTGACGGTCAATGGTCTGCAACAGGGTCCACTTGGGCAGGTCACCGGTCAACCGGTCAACTGGGCTTGGCCGTCGAATTAAGCTGTGATTTTATAAGGTAGAGGTATGGCTGCAGAAAATAGCTTTGATGTTGTCTCTGATTTTGATCACCAGGAACTGGTCAATGCGGTCGATCAGGCGCTCCGCGAGATCAATACGCGCTATGATCTCAAGGACACGCGTACGACGCTTGAGTTGAGCAAGACTGATCTGGCGATCACGACCGATAATGAACTGAGCCTGCGAAGTGTGCGTGATATTCTTGAGACGAAAATGCTGCGTCGTCAGTTGTCCCTCAAGATTCTCGACTATGGCAAGATGCAGGATGTCAGTGGGGGAAGGGTCGCGCAGACGGCGACATTGCGCAAGGGGATCAATAGCGAGCTTGCGAAGAAGCTTGCCAAAATGATCCGTGATGCGTTTCCCAAGGTTCAACCACGCATTCAGGGCGAGATCCTGCGCGTTACGTCGAAAAGCCGTGATGAGCTGCAGGCGATTATGCAGTTCCTCCGTGAAGCCCAGGATACGATTGAGGTTCCCCTCCAGTTTACTAACTATCGCTAGAGCAAAGACATACTGTGAAATACCATCTTGTTACCCTGGGTTGTCCCAAGAATGCAGTTGATAGCGAGGGGATGGACGGTCTGCTCACTGAGGCGGGTCATACGCAGGCAACCACGGCGGATGAAGCCGATGTGATTATTGTCAATACGTGTAGCTTCATTGCTGCGGCGCGTGAAGAGACGCTCGGGGTGCTGCGTGAACTCGCCAGTGGCAAGCGTGAAGGTCAGCAGTTGATTGCGGCGGGTTGTATGGCCCAGTCGCACGGTGAGTTGGTGGCGGCAGTGCCAGGGGTCGATCAGACGCTTTCGACCCAGCAGTGGATGCAGATTGCCGATCTAGTTGGGGGCACGACCCCGCGTACAACGAAACAGGGTCAGGCTATCCCGGTGCTCAGTCTGCAACCTGCTCCTGCGCCAGTGGCCGAGGCACCACCCTTGCCGGGCTACGCTGATTGGCGCACGACTCAGATCCGGCGTACGCGTAGCACACCTTCCGCCTACCTCAAGATCTCTGATGGCTGCAATTTGCGGTGCGCCTTCTGTACCATCCCGAGTTTCAAGGGTGATATGGCCTCGAAACCGGTCGGGGCTGTGCTCGCCGAAGCGCGTGAACTGGTGCAGCATGGTGTGCGTGAATTAGTGCTGGTGGCGCAGCATTTGACTGATTATGGCCGTGATCTTGGCCTGCGCGATGGCCTCGCGCTTTTGCTCGAGGAACTTTGTCAGGTGGTGCCTGAAACGACCTGGATCCGGCTGATGTATGCCTATCCGCACGGGATTTCCGAGCGCCTCATTCGGGTGATGGCTGACCACCCACAGATTGTCAAATACCTTGACATGCCACTTCAGCATGCCCATCCTGCGACGCTGCGCCGGATGCGACGCCCCCCCGATACCGAACGTACGATGGCGTTGTTGACGACGATGCGGGCCGCGATGCCCGATTTGGCGCTGCGCTCGACCTTTATTGTCGGGTTTCCTGGTGAGACCCCTGAAGAGTTTCGGGCGTTGCTCATGTTCCTCGAAACGATGCAACTTGACCGCGTTGGGGCGTTTCGTTATTCGCAAGAGCCGGGAACCCATGCCGCGACGCTGCCTGATCAGGTGCGCCCGCAGGTGATCGAGCGACGCTGGCATACGCTGATGCAGTTGCAACAGGGTATTTCGCAGCAGCGCATGACCCGCTGGGTCGGTCGCACACTTCCCGTCTTGATTGAAGGGCATGGCACGGGCGATGACGAGCGTCCCCTTGCGGTAGGACGTTCGTTCCGCGATGCGCCTGAAGTTGATGGTCAGGTTTTTGTGTGGGGTAACCCGCCAGTTGGCGAGTTCGTTCGGGTTCAGGTCACGCAAGCAACGGCATACGATCTGTGGGGTGAGGTAGCGGGGTAAGCTTCTGTACAGCAAACCCGTCCTTTGCTGGCAACACACGCCAGCCGAACTGGCATGTGTTGCTAGCAAAGAAGTGAGGGTGGACAGCGCAGACGGGGTTCAGATATTGGTACGTGCTCTGATAGTCTGGTGCAGGCGCTCGAGTTCGGCAGGATTGTTGCGCGCAAGATAGTCAACCATATAATCAATGGCGGTATCGCTATACTCGTCCATCAGGCCATCGAGCACCTGATGGACGACCATTTGTACAAAATCATCTTCGGTAATAGCGGGCGAATAGACATAGGCCAGCCCTTCACGATGACGGTTGAGCACCCCTTTTTCAGCGAGGCGGCTCATCGTGGTCATCACCGTTGTATAGGCAATCTCACGGTTCTGTGATAAGCTTCGGTGAACATGCTTGACAGTACTACGGTCTTCTTGCCAGACAATTTGCATAATGTCAGTTTCAAGTGGGCCGAGGACTTTGACCAGACCATCTTTGGCTGGGCTGAAACGAAAGCGCATATTCAGTGGCATGAACGCAATCCTTTCCCTAGAGCAAAATTTGTGGCTCAAGGCTGGTTATCTTGGGGTCAACATTCGCTTGTTTGATCTCGTTGGCCCGTGCTCCTACCGCCTTACATATGATGCAGTGTACTAGTCGCGCTCTGCGCAGACAATGCAAATGCATTACGCCCACATTACAGTCACCCATCATCTTTGTCGCGGTCGTTATGAGCTATCCAATGCGTTAGAATGCGGTATCTACTAGTGTTACTCGTACTATAGAAAACGGTAGCCTGTAAGGGCTTTAGCTGAGAGAAACCTGATGCAACCTGATACACGAGGAGCCATTCAGGCGGCCATGCGTGCCGTCTTTCCATCGGTCGAGGCCCGGCTAGCACGGTTTTATCAGATGCAGGAGTATCACCTTGGTTGGCGCGATGAGCATCTGGCCCTCACCGAGTCTGATCCTGGCAAGCTGATCCGTCCTCACCTTGTTTTGCTGGCATGCCAGGCGGCGGGTGGTGATCCGGCGCAGGCGTTGCCGCTGGCGGCCGGGATTCAGTTGCTGCACGACTTTACGCTGATCCACGATGATATCGAGGACGACAGTGCGACTCGGCGTGGCCGTCCCACGCTCTGGTCGTTGTGGGGGCTCGCCCAGGGTATCAATGCCGGCGATGGGATGTTTGTCCTGGCGCACCTGGCAATCCATGGTCTGACCGCGACCGGGGTGCCCCCCGAACGTGTGCTTGCGATCTTGCATCGCTTTGATGAAGTTATTTTGCAGATCTGCGAAGGTCAGTTTCTTGATCTGAGCTTCGAGGGTGATCTGAGCATTGATCCCGAGGCGTATTTGATGATGATTGCACGCAAGACAGCGATTTTAATTGCTGGCGCGTGTGAACTCGGGGCGATGGTGGCTGGAGCTTCGCCTACGACGGTCGCGGCACTGCATGATTTTGGGCGGAGCGTCGGCCTCGCCTTCCAGATCGAGGATGATATCCTGGGGATCTGGGGGGCACCAGCGTTGACTGGCAAGCCGCCTGCGGCGGATCTGGTCAGGAAAAAGGTCAGTCTGCCGGTCGTGTATGCGCTGGCGCATAGCCCGCACCGCGACGAACTGGCTCGGATCTATCGTGGTGAAACGATGGACGACGCTGCGGTTGCGCAGGCGCTGGCGATGCTTGATGGGGTTGATGCGCGAGCCTTTTGCGCGGCGCAGGCCCGTGACCATCATGCTGCTGCCTTTGCGGCCCTCGCGCAGATCGAACCAGCCGCAGGAACACCCGCCGAGATCGCTCATGCCCATTTGCGTGCCCTTGCCGAGGGCTTGATCGGACGCCAGGCATGAATAGCCTCTCAACGACGTTGTCTGATGATTTGACGCAAAGGCGCAAAGGGTATTGAGACCGCATCTGGACGCCAAGCGTGCGACGGATTGGCTTTGCCAGAGGCAGATAAGAAAACGTAGTTCACCGACTAAGGAAGGCGCGTCGTAGGCGACGCCGTTGAGCGTGGTTGTTGAATGAATGGCACATTGAGAGGACGATAGGTATGCAGGCGCGCAGCATTCTCTTGTTGACTGGCGAGTATCCACCGGTACCGGGGGGCGTTGGTGATTATACCCGGTGCCTTGCGCAGGCCCTTGAGGCCCGTGGCTATACGGTCACGGTGCTTACCATTGAAGGAGGCTTCCTCGTGCTCTATCGGGGCGGAGAGGGCCATCAGCGTGAAGTCTTGACGGCGGCGGGAACAGGGCTCGACTGGTCGATCCGCTGTTGGCCTGCCCTCATTGCGACGCTTGATGTTCTACGTCCCGACTGGTTGCACATTCAGTATCAGACGGGGGCCTATGGGATGCAAGCCGGGATCAACCTGTTGCCCTGGCGTCTGCGAGGTTTGCGCCCCCGGTTGCGCGTCGCGGTCACCTTTCACGATCTCTTGCGCCCCTATCTGCTGCCCAAAGCTGGCCCGTTGCGTGATTGGGTTCATCACCGGCTCGCGACTGATGCCGACGCGGTTCTTGCCACCACCAGTGCCGATGCACAGGCGCTGGCCCGCTATCGGGCCGTGCATGTTCCAATTGGCTCGAATATCGCAGTTGCTCCGCCGCCGGAGTTCCTGCGTGAAGAGTGGCGTGCGATGTTGGGCATCAGGCCCGATGAATTTGTCGTCGCCTTTTTTGGGTTGCTCTCGCCCAGCAAAGGAGCGCATCTGCTCCTCGATGCACTGGAAGGGTTTGACCTTCCCTGGCGCTTGATCATGATCGGCGGTGCGGCGACGACTCCTCAGGATGTGACCTATGCTTCGACGCTCCGCATCCGGGTGAGCCAGAAAGAGTTTGCGCGGCGAACCATTCTCACCGGTCATGTCAGCAACGAGTTTGTCTCGGCGCACCTGTTGAGTGCTGATTGCATGGCGCTGCCTTTTGCCGATGGGGCTTCGTTCCGCCGGGGGAGCTTGCTGGCGGCGTTGGCGCATGCGTGCCCTGTCATTACGACGACGCCAACCGACGCAGCGACGGCAACCCTGCTGCGCGAAGCAGTGCTCTTTGTTCCGCCTGGCGATGCGCCGGCGCTCGCTGACGCTTTGCGTCGCCTGGCGAGCGATGCACCCTTACAGGCCAGCCTGGCTGCGGCCGGGCGGCAACTGGCAACCAGTTTCGATTGGTCGACCATTGCCGCCCAGCACGAAGCGATCTACGCGGCGGCCTGAGCCGTCGTGGGGGCCGGTTCTGCGGCCATAAGCGCCTCATCCGGCGCATGGCGTACCGGGAGTTGTCGGGTCAGGATCAACAACCCGATGAAGAGCAGGGGGATGATCCAGCCGGTGACCCCGGTGACGCCAACGAGGGCGGTATCAAAGGTCGTGCCTTCAGCGTGCAGCAAAAAGACAATGCCAGCCGCCCCGTTCAGCGCACCGTGGCCAATCACCGCAGGCCAGACGCTCCCGGTTGCTAGGCGGGTCCAGCCGAGCAGAATGCCCCAGACCGTGGTCATCACGACCATCATGAGCCAGCCGGTGGCGAGATGATCAGGGTAGTTGTAGCCAAGCAGGATCACCGGGGCATGCCAGAGCCCCCAGATCACCCCGCTGATCAACAGGGCAGGCCACTGGCCGAGGGGCAAGAGTTGGGGGAGCAGATAGCCGCGCCAGCCCCACTCTTCGCCAAAGGTGAAGAGCCCATTGAGGATCGGCGCAATCAATACGGTCGCCAGCTGGATCAGCACGATCGTCTGCACCGACATGCCTGCGGGTAGCCCGCCGGCCTGCTCGGCATTCGTCGCAAACCCAGACAACTCGCGCAGATCGAGTTGATAGACGCCAAAGAGCGCCGCAACAAAGGGGCTGGCAAAGACCATCAGGGTAATGCCAACCCACGCAAAGAGCCAGTACCAGCCCCAGCGATAGCCTTTGCCTAGGCGCAAACCGGTGGCAGTGCGTATACCTTGAGGGGGGCGACTGATCCACCTGGTGACAACGAAGGTCGCAAGGGCCGGCGTGAACATTAGGAGCGGGAGAAGCAGCCCGACAAGTGGATGCTGCAAGCCCTGCCCACTCAACCAGAGTGGGCTAACCACGAGCCAGCCGAGGCCGTTGGCGAGGAGAAGAAAGCTCACGATCCCTTTCAAATCAAGCGGGTATTTTGCGGTTTGCATGAGGTATGGTATCCCTTCACTTTCAGTTCATACTAGATGTATGATAGACCATACAGACAATCAATGGCATCAGTCCTACGCACCAGTTTGCCCCAATCCAGGGTACAGGTTTTGGTGTAGACTAGAGGGGAGTGCCTGCGGCAAAGTTTCTCGATGATTTGACGCAAAGGCGCAAAGGGCTTTCGCACTATAATAGAGCAGTCCTAGACAATGTGCGGCTGAGGAGTGCTATAGCAACCCTAACGGGTTTGCAAAAGCGGTTGTATGCTTGCTCGCGGCGTAGCCGCGAGCAAGCATACAGCACCTTCACAAATGAGTTAGGGTTGCTATATACCAATAACCAGGAAGATCAAGTATGACGATCACAGAAGCTCGCCACCGGGTTGAAGAGTTACGCTCGGTGCTTGATGAGGCAAATTATCGTTACCATGTGCTTGACGATCCGACGCTCAGTGATGCAGCGTATGATGCGCTGATGCGCGAGTTGCGCGGGCTTGAAGCGACGTATCCTGAGCTGTTGACGCCGACGTCACCGACCCAGCGGGTGGGCGCACCGGCGTCTAGCCAGTTTGCCAAGGTGCGCCATCCGCAGTTGATGCTCTCGCTCGAAAATGCGATGAATGAGCACGAGTTGCACGAGTGGCATGTCAATCGGGTACAGAAGTTGCTTGGCCCCGAGACACCGGTTTCGTTTGTGGTTGAGCCAAAGATTGATGGCTTGGCGATTGCGCTAACGTATGAGCACGGCCAGTTTGTGCAGGGGGCAACCCGTGGCGATGGCGAGATTGGTGAGGATGTCACCGCGAATCTGCGCACCGTCAGAGGCATCCCGTTGCACTTGCGCCCCCCGGCGAGCGGGACGACCCAACTCTCGTTGCTGGATGAGCCTGGCCAAAGCGGGCCTGAGCGTGATGCACTGGGACTCCCTTCCGCTATCCCCGCGCGGATCGAGGTACGCGGCGAGATCTATATGCGTACAGCCGCTTTTGAGGCGTTGAATGAGCGGCTGGCGAGTCGTCGCGAGAAGCTGTTTGCGAATGCCCGCAATGCCGCCGCTGGTTCGTTGCGCCAGAAAGATCCGTCGATCACGGCTGACCGCCCGTTGCGTTTCTTTGCCTATGCCGTTGGCCCCTTTACAGGGGTCGAACTCGCGAGCCAGTGGCAGACATTGTCGTATTTGCGTCGGCTTGGCTTTCCGGTGAACCAGGATGTGCGCTATTTTGAACGCTTTACCGATGTGGTGACCTATTGCAACGCCTGGATGGAGCGTCGCGATCAGCTGGCGTACGAAGCCGATGGTGTGGTGGTCAAGGTAGATGATTTTGCTCAGCAGCGCGAACTCGGGGTGGTGCAACGCGATCCCCGGTGGGCGATTGCCTTCAAATTTCCGGCCCGCGAGGCGGTGACGCGGTTGCTTAACATTGTGGTCAATGTCGGTCGTACCGGGGTTGTGACGCCAAATGCCGAGCTTGAACCGATTGAGCTTGGTGGGGTCACGGTGCGCAATGCGAGCCTGCACAACGAGGCGTATCTTCGTGAGCGTGATATCCGGCTTGGCGATCAGGTGATGGTCAAACGGGCTGGCGATGTGATTCCGTATGTGGTTGGCCCGGTCACGGCGAGTCGAACTGGCGATGAGCAGGTCTGGGCCTTCCCTGAGGTTTGTCCGGCCTGCGGCACCCCGCTTGAGCGTCTGGAGGGTGAAGCGGCGTGGCGGTGCCCGAATTTTGGCATTTGTCCGGCGCAACTGGTGCGACGGATCGAGCATTTTGTCAGCCGGAGCGCGATGGATATCGTCGGCATTGGTGAGCGCCAGGCCGAACAGTTTGTGAGTCTCGGCTGGATTCGTGATGTCGCCGACCTCTATCGTCTGACGCCCGAACATTTTGCGGGTGTGGAGGGGTATGGAGCGAAGCGGGTCGCGAATCTCTTGCAGGCGATTGAAACCTCAAAGCAACGCCCGCTTGAGCGGGTGATTGTTGGTCTCGGCATTCGTTTTGTGGGCATTGTTGCCGCGACGACGCTTGCGACCCATTTTGGGAGTCTCGCGGCCTTGATGGAGGCGCAACCGGCTGAGATTGAAGCCATTGAAGGGATGGGGCCAGTGGTTGCCGCCAGCGTGAGCGAATTCTTTCAGCGCCCCGAAAACCGGGAACTTGTTGACCGACTGCGGAGCGCCGGGTTGCAATTGACTGGTGCTGCCCCACGTGAACGCGCCAGCGATAGCCTTGTTGGCAAAACCTTCGTCTTGACCGGGACGCTGCCGACGCTGACGCGTGAAGCAGCGGCTGAGTTGATCAAAAATCATGGTGGTAAGATCAGTGAAAGTGTCAGCAAAAAGACCAGTTATGTGGTCGCCGGGGCGAGTGCCGGTAGTAAACTGAGCCGTGCGGAACAACTCGGCATCCCCATTCTCAGTGAAGAGGCGTTGTTAGCGCTGTTGCTCTAAGACGCGCAGACGCTCGATGACGGCGAGGTCTTCGCGTAACCGGGCATTGTCAGGTTCAATGGCAAGCGCGACGCGGAGGCATTCTCGTGCGTCGTCATAGCGTTGCATCTTGGCATAGACGAACCCGAGCGCACGGCGGATCGTTACATCACGCGGCTCTTCGACGATGGCTTCTTCCCAGGTTTGGGCCGCCAGGTGCCACATCCCTCGCTTGCGGTACTCAAGGCCACGTTGATAGCCCTCTCCCGGCATGGTCAGACCCGTGCTTGTGATCCGCACCATCCGTGCGAAAAAATCGTCCATGCTGAGCACGCTCAGCATGACACTTAGCACGAGCAACACGAGCGCCCCGATGCCCCCTGCGAGGGTCGTGATGATCATGCCTAGCAGCGGAACGAGGATCGCGATGCCAGTGAGGGTGGGGGCAAAGATCGCGACCATGACCGTGATGATGCTGAAGAGTAACCCGATGCCATGCGCGATATAGGCCCACGGGCGTCGTTGCCAGAGGCCAGCCATGATCACCAGTGACATGCCTGTTACCAGGATCAGCCCGACCAGGCTTGCTGGTGATAGCATCGCAGCGCTTGCTTCACCGCCATTGCCTGGAATGCCAAGCAGGGCGAGCCCACCAAAGAGGCTGATGCCAAGCGCAAATAATCCATTGATGCCATAGAGCCCGAGGAGGATATTCAGCGCTAGCGAGCGTTTTGTGCGTGGGCTTTTGCGGAGTACAAGATCCTTCTGGCATTGGCGACATGTTCGGTCAGAAATGTAGGTTTGCGTACCACAAAATGGGCACGGATCATCAATAAGCTTTGGCGCTAAGGGTACCCCAAACGCTCGTTTTTTCGGCGATGCTTTGGCTACGGGTTCTGGCGTGGTTGCCTCAGGTACAGGAGCATCAGCGTCGCTGAGCGTTTCGGGGCTCGGTGCGGCGGCTCGTAGTTGCTGAACCCTTGCAATGCGCTCATCGATACTCGGCCACGCGCTATCCTCTGGGGTGGCTTGTGCTGAGTCTGCGGCTTGATCCGATGAAGAGGGAGGAAGACTGAGCCATTCAGAAGCTGAGGAGCCTTGCGCTGTCATCGCATCAAGGCTGAGCCAATCAGACGTGTTTGATGGGGCTTCATCGCGAATGGGTTCGGCTTGGTTCGCTATCTCAGATGCACGAGGCTCATCACGGATGGGTTGGGCTTCCAGGCTGAGCCAGTCGAGAAGGGAGTCCTCCGTGCGCTCGCGGGGTGCTTCCGGCGCGGTGGGCGTGGCCGGCGGGTCCAGATTGAGCCAGTCGGGCACCGGGACATCAGCCGGTGCGCGGGGCGTCTCAGGTTCGACGGGCGTGGCCGGCGGGTCCAGATTGAGCCAGTCGGGCGGCGGGACATTGGCCGGTGCGCGGGGCGGCTCAGGTTCGACGGGCGTGGCCGGCGGGTCCAGACTGAGCCAGTCGGGCACCGGGACATCGGAGGGCTCACGGGGCGTCTCCGGCTCGGCGGGCGTGGCTGGTGGGTCAAGGCTGAGCCAGTCGGGAAGGGAGTCCTCCGTGCGCTCACGGGGCGGCTCAGGTTCGACGGGCGTGGTTGGCGGGTCCAGACTGAGCCAGTCGGGCACCGGGACATCGGAGGGCTCACGGGGCGTCTCCGGCTCGGCGGGGGTAGTGGGTGGGTCAAGGCTGAGCCAGTCGGGCACCGGGACATCGGAGGGCTCACGGGGCGTCTCCGGCTCGACGGGCGTGGCCGGCGGGCCAAGATTGAGCCAGTCGGGAAGGGAGTCCTCCGTGCGCTCACGGGGCGTCTCCGGCTCGGCGGGGGTAGTGGGTGGGTCCAGACTGAGCCAGTCGGGCACCGGGACATCGGAGGGCTCACGGGGCGTCTCCGGCTCGGCGGGTGTGGCTGGTGGGTCCAGGCTGAGCCAGTCGGGAAGGGAGTCCTCCGTGCGCTCACGGGGCGGCTCAGGTTCGACGGGCGTGGTTGGCGGGTCCAGACTGAGCCAGTCGGGCACCGGGACATCGGAGGGCTCACGGGGCGTCTCCGGCTCGGCGGGTGTGGCCGGCGGGTCGAGGCTGAGCCAGTCGGGAAGGGAGTCGTCCGTGCGCTCGCGGGGCGGCTCAGGGTCGGCGGGCGTGGCGGGTGGGTCAAGGCTGAGCCAGTCGGGCACCGGGACATCAGCCGGTGCGTGGGACTGTTCATGAAGACCCGGAGGGGTATCAATGTCAAGCCAACCAGGAAGGGGCAGTTCATCCTGTGAGGAGACAGGCATCACTTCTTCGTCGGGTGACTGAGGCATCGAGCCCTTGTTTGTCGAGAGCGGCGTATTAAGCCAGCGTGCCAACCGTTCCGAACCTGCGGGGGTATGGGCCTCGCGAAAAATGGCAGGGTCGGTTGGCAAGGGGACATTCACAAGCCATTTCGGCAGACCCGGACGTTGGGAGGGGCGAAGCGCTTTGCTTGCCGGCTTGATGGGCGAAGCGGGAAGCACTGCATCTGGGGGATAGGCCGCATTGAGGCGCTGGAGATCATGGCGCGCTGCCGCATTCGCCGGATTAAGGGCCAGCACATTTTCGAGACAGGTACGGCGCTCTTCCGGCTCTGCCACCACTTCGGCCAGCCAGAGCCACGCGAGCTCATTCGTTTCGTCCGCTTCAACAATCTCCAGAAGCATCGCTTCAGCTTCACGAGCTTGCCCATGGCGGGCTGCCTCAATTGCTTGGTTCAACAGATCGGGCATGTTCATCGAGGCACTTCCTTACATAAGGATCGCGAGGCAAGGCTAGTGGGGTGACAACGAATGATCACGCCTAGCCTTGTTTGCCAGACGCGTCACCAGAGCAAGATCTTCACGTACCTGTTTATTCTCAGGATCAAGCGCAATGGCTGTCTTGAGGATATCAATAGCTGCATCATAAAGCTTAATCTGGGCATAGGCAAGTCCAAGCGCGCGACGCACCTGTGGATCACGGGGGCTCTGCATCACGGCACGTTCCCAGGCGTGGGCCGCCATAAACCACATTCCATTATCGCGATAGAGCAGACCGAGGTTATAGGCATCGCTACTCGTCATCAAACCTGCGGTGGTCATGCGTACACGCCGTCCAAAAAAATCGCCATAACTGATGAGGGTCAGCGCGACGAGGGCCACGATGAAGCTAAGCCCGCCGAATGAGCCGGCTACTTCAGCACGTGCCAGCCCAAGGAGTGGGAGCACATCGCTCATGAAGCGCATATTGGGACTGACGAGCATGCCGAGGATGCTCGCAATAACCAGGCCGGTACCAACCATATGCAACAGATAGGCCCAGGCGCGTTTGCGCCACAACCCGATCATGATACCAAGGGTAAGCGCAGTAAAGAGAAACCTGGCAACCATTGGGATCGTATTGATCACCGGAAGTTCCCGTTCAGCCAAACTTGCCTGCAGCACAATGATCAGAATTGAGAAAATCGTCAAGACGACCTGACCAACCACAAGCAGGGTATTCATACTATACAGTGCAATCAAAAGATTGAGCGCCACTGAGCGTCGTGTCTCGGGCCGTTCCCGAATCATCAGGTTCGTGTTGCATGATGGACAAGCGCGATCCGCAAGTCGGGTAGTTGCCCCACAAAAGGGACATGGTTCTTCCGCATCGGCCTTGTCGGTTGCCGCATGGCTGGAGGGGATGCTCAAGAACGAAGATGGTGCTGGCAGTAGTACAATTGGACGATTATCATTCGTCACCGGGGAGGCAGCGGCTGGCGGACGCTCGGACGAGACCGGGGTGGAGACAAAGATATCGTCGGCGTGACCGTTCCTTAGACGTGAGGCAAACGGATCTGCTCCAGCGAGCGTCTTTGGTTCGCGAGGTGGCTGGGCTTGCGGTGCAGGCTCGGGCTCTGGATCGGCTTCAACAGGGTCTTGCGGCTCAGGGACAAGGGTTTCTAGCCATGTGGCGAGCTGTTCTTGCTGGCTGGCCAAGGGTGCTGAATGATCACGGGTCGTTCGTTGACCCATTGGTGTTGTCGTAAGTTGCTCGCTCGTCAACCAAGCGGGGAACACCTCGAGTAACTCACGGTCAGGCTGAAAAGGCTGCGTTTCATCGTGGTCGGGGTGAGGTACAGGGTGCGCCTTTAAGGGGAATGTCGGCTCCTCGCCCCGTGCGCTGGGAAGGCGCGGCCCCTGATCAACCTGAACTGAGTGAGGCGCAAGCTTCTGGTCAACAAGCCAATCAGGCAAGCGCTGATTGACATCAGAGAGCATGAGATCAAGCCATTGCGCAGAGGAGGCATCTGGTTCAGCTTCAATCCAGGAAGGAATGGCCGACGTGCCCTGGAGAGCGGCCAGATTGCGCTGGGCATAGGCATTGGCTGGATTGATCATCAAAACATTTTCGAGGCAAATCCGGCGTTCTTCTGGTTCATCAACCAGTTTTGCGAGCCAGAGCCATGCCTGTTCGTTCTGTTCATCGGTCTCAAGCAGAGTGAGGAAGCGAGCTTTCGCTTCATCGATCTGGCCGTCGTGGGCCGCCAGAATAGCCTGCGCAAGGAGTTCAGTATGCTTCATTGCAAATATCCTTTACGTCACAGGCAACTCCTTTCCCCATGACGTGGTATCCCATTCGTTCAAAACCTGCTGATAGACCGCAAGGGTCAGCCATGCAATGCGTGACCAGGTATAATAGTCGCGGATCTCATTGAGTGCAGCCCCCGCACGCGCACGTGCGATCTCAGGTCGATCGAGGGTCGCAATCACCGCATCAGCCAGCGCACCGGGGTTGTCAGCGGGCACGATCAGGCCGGTAATGCCGTGTTGTACCACTTCGGCGAGGCCACCTGCATCACTGACAATCAGCGGACAGGCATTGGCGAGTGCCTCAAGCGCCACAATCCCAAACGGTTCATAGAGTGACGGAAAGATCGCCAGATCGGCTGCATGATAGAGCCGGTCGCGATCTTCATTGGTAATAAATCCGGCAAAGCGTACGGTCGATCCGATGCCGAGGGCAGCGGCACGGGCCTTCAACGCTTCAAGATAATCACCGGTACCTGCAATGACGAGCCGTGCCAGCATCCGACGGCTAATATTGGGCCAGGCATCAAGCAGGGTATGGAGACCCTTTTCAAAGACAATGCGCCCGACATGAAACACCATTCGTTCATCATCGGCAACATAGCGGCGACGAAATTCAAGCCAGTGTTCCGCATCATTAAACGGAGAACGACCGATATTTACCCCATTTGGCACAATGTCAATTTTATCGGCAGGGGTCTGAAAATAGTCTTGCACCTGACGAGCCATAAAATGAGAACAGACAATCAGCCGCCATGCCTCATACGAGAGATGCCATTCCAGGTCATTGATCCGATGGGCTGCGAGACTATGGAGCCCGCCGCGCCCACGACCGCGTTCCGTCGCGTGGATCGTGGCGACAAGAGGGATCTTCCAGTGATGTTTAAGGGCTGTCCCGACGTCGGCCCCCAACCAATCGTGGGCATGAATGAGATCAAAGCGTCCGGCGGAGGGCTGCAACGCGAGCGCCGCCTGGATCAGCAACTGATTGGTATGGGCGACAAAGCCAGGGAAATCAGCCCGCGGCATCTCGGGAACCTCAACCCGATGAATCGTAATCCCCTGATTTGTCTCGTTGAGTGCCCCCCCACTCAACCGTGGGGCAAGCACTGTGACCTGAACCCCATGAGCGGCAAGGGCAGGTACGAGTTCAGCGACGTGGCGCCCGAGGCCGCCGATGATGTAGGGAGGATACTCCCATGCAATCTGGAGCACGTGCATAGCATAGGGAATTATAGCACCCCCGTGTCGGTATCACAAGGAGTGAGCGAACCTTTTCAGGATACAGGCAAGGCGCGAGCCACGACAAACTTCAGGTAACGCCCTTCTGGAAACCCAGCCGGGACGGGATGGTCGAGCGGTTGGCCGGTCTCGTGGAGGATTTGCAGGCGTGTGCGGGTTTGGGTCGCCGCTTCGGCGAGCATGCTCCGGAAATGTTCAGGGCTCATCTGGCTCGTACAACTGGCCGAGACCAGCAAGCCTCCGGGTTCAAGGCAGCGGAGGGCCAGACTATTGAGGCGCGTATAGGCGCGTGAGGCTGCGTGCGAGCTACTCTTTTGGCGGGCGAAACTGGGAGGGTCAAGAATAAGCACCTGGAACAACTGGCGCGTTTTGGCATAGCGATCGAGGAGGGCAAAGCAATCTTCGGTAACAAAACGATGGTTTGCGGCGGCCATCCCATTCAGCGCAAGATTGGCATCGGTAGCCTGGGCAAGGCCGTGACCACTATCGACACTGACGACCCTGGCGGCCCCTCCACGCAGAGCATAGAGCGAGAAAGCCCCGGTATAGGCAAAACAGTTCAAGACCTCGCGTCCACTGGCGAGGCTCTCGACCAGACGGCGATTTTCGCGATGATCGAGAAAGAGCCCGGTCTTCTGCCCACGCAAGAGATTGGCGGAGAGAAAGAGGCCGTGTTCTTGCACCACCAGTTCATCTGGTGGCATCTCGCCCCAGAGTAGGCGTACCCGGTGGGGGTGATCGGGTACCGAAGAAGGCTCATCAGTACCTTCCTCGGTCACACGTTCACGTAACACAATGCCACGCAGGTCACGATCGCAGGTGAGGAGGGCCGATACGACGAGCGGAACAAGTGTCTGCACGCTTTCGGCATAGGTTTGGAGCACGACATAATCGCCATAGCGATCGGCAACGAGGCCGGGCAAGCCATCGCCTTCGCCATAGATCCAGCGATAGGCGGTGGTTGCGCTCTGCTCGCGGAGCGGCGCACGCAGCGTCCAGGCGTCCCAGACGCGATCGGCGACCCAGGCAGCATCGGGGCACGAAGCGAGGCTAAAGATGCGCAGAGCAATTGCGCTCTGCGCATCCCAGAGGCCATAGGCCAGCAGATTGCCACAGCGTACCTGCACCCAGGTACCCGAAGGCAAGCGGTCGCCGCCGCGCACATGATTGCGATAGACCCAGGGATGGCCCTGGGCGAGGCGCGCCCGGAGGCTCGCTTCAACCGTAACCTCAGGTAGATTCATCTCAGAGGGTCGCGCCACTGGGCACCGTGCCGTTTTTGGGAAACGCCTGCGCCGTTAAGCGCGGGCTGATCGCGACATTGCGTCCAATCGTGAGACCTTCGGGCACGTGCGTATGGGTACCAATCAACGTCAGGCCGGTATTCAACCGTTCGGGGGCCTGTTGATTCGGCGTTGTCGCATTGCCTTCACCAACCACCGTGCCCTTGCTAATCCGAACTTCCTCATCAATAATGCAGCGATCGACCACAGCGCCTTCGCCGATCCAGGCATCGCCCATAATAACCGAATCGCGTACGATCGCACCGGGGGCGACATAGACGCCAGGCGAGAGCACCGAGCGCACGACGGTGCCATAGACACGGGCGCCGTCACTCAAGAGGGCATTTTCGACCTGCGCGGTTGCGCCTAACTCGACGCCAGGGCGATAGGTACTGGCGGTATGAATGACCCACTCGGGATCATAGAGATCGAGGGCGGGCGACTCGGCGAGCAGGGCCATATTCGCCTCATAGAAAGCCTGGAGCGTCCCGACATCAGCCCAGTAACCCTGGAAATGGTAGGCATAGGCATTGCAGCGAGTGACAATATTGGGCAAAATATGGCGCCCAAAATCATTATCACGGCTATTCTTGAGTAGATCGAGCAGAAACTGCTTACGGAAGACATAGATACCCATCGAAGCGAGGTTTGACTGAGCGCGGCGGGGCTTTTCTTCAAAGCGATCGACGCGACCATCGCCACCGACGGCAACGATGCCATAGCGACGGGCCTCGTGAGGACTGACGCCACGGACAGCCATCGTCACATCGGCCTCACGCTCTTTATGGAGTTCGAGCAACGGACGGTAATCCATCTTGTAGATGTGATCCCCGGCGAGCAAGAGGACGGCATCAACCTGTTGATCTTCGATGAGATCGAGATTATACCGAACGGCATCAGCTGTCCCGCGTTGCCAGCCACCGCCATCGGGGGTAGGCGAAGGATGGAGCACGCGGAGCCCACCGTGGGCGCGGTCGAGATCCCAGGGGCGTCCAACGCCGAGGTGGGCGTGGAGCGAACGGGGGCGATACTGAGTGAGCACCCCGACATTATAGATACCCGAATTGATACAATTCGAGAGCGTAAAATCAATAATGCGATACTTGCCCGCGAACGGCACCGCAGCCTCGGTACGCTCGGCGGTCAAGATCGAAAGCGCGGGCGAGTCACCGCCAGCGAGGATCAGCGCGAGTGTGCGCAGCATAGAGTTACCTCCTAAATCGTTTCGCCGGATGCCACCTCGCGCCCGGGGAAGTGAGCCTCGTCGCGATCCGCATTGATCACCACATTGCGCCCGACGATCGTCCCTGGGGGGATATGGGACGACTTGCCAACCACGGTAATGCCCGTATTGATCTTATCGGGTTGAGCGCGGTTCGGCACGGTCAGATCGTCCCCGCTTCCGAGATGCACCCCGGCCCCCACGACGACCTGCTTATCAACAATCACGCGGTCAAGCACCGCACCGGGGCCAATCCAGGTATCATTCATCACGACGCTATCGCGCACAATCGCGCCTGGTGACACATAGACCCCTGGCGAGAGCACCGAGCGTTCCACCGTCCCGCGGATGGTACACCCATTGCAGATAATGGCCTGGTTGACCTGGGCCTGTGGCCCAATTTTGGCGGGCGGGCGTTCTTCGCTGCGGGTACGGATCAGCCAGTCGAGATCGTAGAGATCGAAATCGAGGGCGGGATCAAGCAACTGGAGACTTGTCTCCCAATAGGACTGAATGGTACCGACATCAACCCAATAGCCATCGAAGCGGTGGGCATAGACGCGATCTTCGGCGAGCATCGCAGGGATAACATTTTTGCCAAAATCAATGCGCGGCTGATTCTCCTGGCCTTCCGAGAGGCGGCTGATCAAGACATCGGCATTGAAGACATAGATGCCCATCGAGGCGAGCGTGCCCTTATCGCGGTCTTTCGGTTTTTCACTAAACTCAACAATGCAATCCTCTTCATCCACCGTCATAATGCCAAAACGATCGGTTTCGTCGAGGGGCACATCCATGACCCCAACGGTCAGATCGGCGCGATGACGGCGGTGAGTCTCAAGAATCGCATTGTAGTCCATCTTGTAGATATGGTCGCCCGACAGGATGAGCACCAGATCGGCGCGGCACTCGGTAATAAAGTTCAGATTCTGATAGATCGCGTCCGACGTTCCGCGGTACCAACTCTGCTCATTGCGTCCCTGGTAGGGTTGGAGCAACCGGACACCACCGCGGGCGCGGTCGAGATCCCAGGGCTTGCCGATCCCAATATGGTCGTTGAGCGAATGAGGGCGATACTGGGTCAAGACACCAACATCAAAAATGCCCGAATTGACACAGTTTGAGAGGGTGAAATCAATGATCCGATATTTGCCAGCAAAGGGGACTGAAGGTTTGGCTCGCTTCTCAGAAAGCACACTGAGCCGGGTGCCTTCCCCGCCAGCCATGATCATTGCAACGACGCGCATAATTTCCCTTCCATTGTGACACACCAGTGATCTGCCACCATGCTACCGACGGATGCCAGGTCAACCGTGAGTGACCTGAGACCACTGCCGCTGTGAAGTGGCTCATTCCGCCGATTGTTCTTCAGGGCTAAGCTGATTGTACCCGCAATTGCGTGATGGTGCAATTGTGCCTAGCCCCCGGCAAAACGGAGCCAGGCGAGGCCGCCGGTAAAGAGCCCGGTGGTAATCAAGGCGACACAGGCCGGGCGGGCGAGTTGGGTGAGCCGCGTGATCGCATTGCGGTAGCCCATCACGCTGGCAGCGACGAGCAGGTGCATCGTGAAGAGTTCGCTGAGGATGCCGATGACGCCAAGGAACGCGAGCGGCCAGAAGAGCCAATTGAGCCCGCTGTGGGCAGCGACGACAAAGATCCCGTTGAGGCCAAGCAGGGCGATGAGATCACTCCAGTCAAGTACAGCACGGGTTGGCTCGGCATTCGCACGCAAGACCCGGTTGAAGACAAAGAGGATGATCGGCGTCAGGGCCAGCCCAAAAAGTGCCCCGGTGATCGTGCGCAGGTCGTTGCGGGGGGGATAGAAATAGACGCGCCCGGTATCTTCGAGCAGCGAGTTGACCCCATCGCCGACCATGGTCAGCATAAAGAGACCCAGGATGAGCATGATCGGGCGTGAGGGTAGGGCCGCCGCGCGCCCGAGGCCTCGTCCGAAGAGGTACGCGAGCGAGATGAGGTAGGTACTGTAGATGCCAAGATTGCGCGCACAGACGGGCAGTGCACGCCCGTCGATGACGATCGTATGCTTCTGGGCAACCAAGCCATGCACCGTCGCATAGAGCTTCCATTCGAGCGTCGCGCCTGGCCAGAAGAAGAGCACCAGCAAGAGTGCCGCAACCATGGCAAGAAAGAGCACCTGCCAGAAGCGTTCACCCGCCTGGATGCGCTCGACACGCGCCTCACGGGCCTGCTGTTGCGCACTGCGCTCGCGTTCGGCAATGCGCTCACGCGCCAGTTCGATAATTTTATCAGGTGACTCTTGGCTCACAGATCTTACACCCAGGCATCATCTGCCGCTGGCTCGGGCCGCGGCCACCCCGGCGGATAGATAAGATAGACGGTTCCCGCTGAAGCCCGTTGCCAGCACGTCAAGAACTGATCGGCGCGGTAGGAACGCAAGACTTGCCCTTCTTCATAACTTGCTGGTTCAGCGGTCAAGACGCGCCCCTGGGCAAAACCGCGTACGAGCGTGAGATGCCCACTACTCGGCACGAGGGCACCTTCGAGCTCGCCCTCGTGCCAGCCGAGGCTGACGATCACCGGGACACCTGCGGTGATCCAGCGGGCAAGTTGCGCCAGGCTCTCGAGGCGGGTGACATAGGCGGTCAGCCCGTGTGCGGCGGCAAAAGCGGTATTGAACGCCCAGTTACCGGTACCCTGCCAGGCGGGATCGTTGACCATTGGTACCACCAACTCGGTGACACAGGCTGGGTCGCGGAAGGGTGCAAGGCGCGGGTCACCGGTCTGTTCGTGCCAATATGCCAGGGCCATCGCAAGGGCAACCGGGCTACACCAGCCTTCGCCGCCGACGTAGGCGTACTGCGGCAAAAGCAACGGCATCGGCAGCGCAGTCTCGGGGAGCGCCTCGGGAAGCGACGAAGGAGGCGTTGCGTTCGAGGTCACACAGAGCGTCAGGGCCTCAAGGTCGGGCATGTCGGCCCCGGGCTTGCCACCGAGCACGATCCGCGGGCGCACGGTCACTGCGGGGGCCGTGATGACCAAGGTATCGGTTGCAACGGAAGCAACGGGGGTGCGTTGGGCCGCAAAGCTGGTGCGTTGCGAACCTGCGCGTGCGTCATCCCAGCGGCCCATGCGATACAGTGAGGGCGGCTCGTGCGCTGCTGTCACCTCGAGTTGCACCTCAATCCAGCTCTGCTCAGGCGTATCAGCGGCCCACGACGGAATCAGCTCACGCGCACCGGCAAAAGTTAACTCAGGCCCAACGAGCACAATGCGTGCAGCGGGATCGTCGGCGACGGTGGGGGCGGCACGTTGCCAGCCTGCAAGCTCATCAGACGACCAGGATCTCCATTGATGACGTGACATACGGAAGGCTCGTCCTAGCGCAAACCCTCATAGGTTTGGCAAAGCGTTGGTGTGGTTGCTCGCGGCGTAGCCGCGAGCAACCACACAGCATCTTCATATTATACGATAACCTTCCCCGCTTATCGGGCGATCAGTGGGAGCAAGACCCTGAAGTCTTGCTGACTCAGTTCAGCGATGGCACCGATGCCAACGGCTGTTCCGCGATCTTCTTCAACGACAACCGTCGCCACGTCGGTTGTCAAACCGTCTGGCAGGGTAACGGTGAAGCTGTAACGACCTGGGGCCACGTTGATGAACAGGAAGCGTCCATGGGGGTCGGTGGTAACCGTTTGCGCCTCGATGGTCACGGTCACGCCGGTCAAGGGTGTTTCCCACGGCTGACGGATGCCGTCGCCGTTGGTGTCGTGCCAGATGGTGCCGCGCACAGTGCCGATGTCAACTGCGGCCAGAGCCAACCCATTGCCAGTGTCTGGCCCAACGGTGATCGTTTGCGGGGCAATGCCCGTCCAGATGGCGTCTACTTCGTAGCTGCCGGGGTTTGGCTCCCAGAAGAGGAACTGCCCGGCAGTTAGAACCGTTTCAGCGGCAGTGCCTAGGGTGACGCTGATGGCGCTTTGCAGCAGGGGTTCGTCGGCTCCGCGACGGCCGTCGCCATCCCAATCCTCGTAGATAACGCCCACCACTGGGCCAACCGGCTGGAGTGGCAGACCGATGAGGCCACCGTCAGTCAGGGTGACCGTTTGCGGCGGCAGGGGGGCGTAGCCGTCTGATGGCGTCACGGTGAGCGTATATGTACCATCGGGTAGGCCGTGGAGGTGGAAACGACCGCTCAGGTCGCTGACCACAGTTTCAAGAACCGGGCCATTTATCTGGACGGTCACCCCGCCGATGCCGCGTTCGTTGCCGCTGCTTCCTTGACGTCCGTCGCCGTCGTTGTCGGCAAAGACTGTCCCGATAAAGGCCCCGCTCACACGGAAAGCGATGGGTGGCAGGATCACGTCCGCGCCATTCACGAACAGCGTCCGTTCAGTCGATCCGACCACCGCATATCCTGGCGGTGGCGTAATCGTCAGCAGATGCGTGCCGTCGGGCAGACCGCTCAATTCGCCAAAACCGTTGGGGCCGGAAACGGCCGTTAACCCATGTATCCGAAGCTCGGCCCCGCTCAACGCCAGTTCGCCCGCGTCCCAGGTTCCATTGCCGTTATCATCGCGGAAAGCGGTCCAGGTAAGTGAAACGTGAGGGATTGGCTGTTGACGATTAACCATTGACGGTTGACTGTTGACGGTTAGTTGGAGGTCTTTCTGCACCACCCCCGATTGCAGGAAAAAGCCACCGGCGGTCGGCCAGCCGCCGTAGCCCGGCACAATGTAGACCTGGTCTTGCGTCACGCCGGGAGTATCCACCACGCGCAGGCAGAAATAGGTGTTGTAGCTAATCGGCCCGGCAAAGAGCCAATAGTTGCCACTGTTGTCGCTGTAGCCTTCGCCAAAAATGGGCGGATTGCTCTGGTTGCAGCCGGCGGCCGCCGGGGTCGTATTTTGCCATGGATAGGCGATGATCGTCGCCCCGGCTAACGGCGTTCGGTTGTAGAGCGGGCCGGTGAAGACCTGGCCGTAATAGCGGTTTTTCGTCTCGGTGCCAGAGGTGACAGGCACATGATAGTAGCCAATTTGTAGATTCAGCGGCTGACTAGAGAGGGTAAACCAGCCCGGTGACTGGGTGATGGCTACGCCCACGTTGCCGCTGGCGGCGGTGCTGTTCAGAGCCAGGGCATACTGCACGTTTGCCTGTAAACCGGACAGGCTGAACGTGCCGTTGGCGGCCGGTTGGATGGTTGCGGTGGGCAGCCCGGCGTCATTGATCAGGGTCAGGCTGAATTCGTTCGACCCTTGTTCAGCGCTGCCCTTTACGCCGTTGAAGTTGGCGTCGTAATAGACCAGTCCGTTGACCGCGCCCGCCGGATAGACGACCAGATTTTGCTGCACGCTTTGCCCCGCGCTGTAGTTGACCAGCGGCTCTGCACCGGGCAAATAGCCGGGCGGGACATCGAGCAGGCGCAGCCGGTAGGGGCCGGGACTGACATTGTGGAAGCTGAAGTTTCCAGCCGTCCAGCAAGTACTGCTTTGGCAGCCGGTGCTGCTGGTAATGGCCAGCCGCGTTTCGTTGCTGGTCAGGTGGCGCAGTTCAACGGTGAGGCCGGCCCAACCGGCGCTGCTGCCGCTGGTTTGTACTTGGCCGTGAATGCCGCCGCTCACCTGTACCGGCAGGCGCAGCGTGGTGGCCGCCCCCTGATTGACAACGGTCGTTACCGGCAGCCCCACCATCACCTGATAACCGGCGGCCGGGGTCACGTTAACCGTAACAGTGCCCGCGCCCAGGTTGAAGGCGGCCCCATTTGGCCCGGTGGTCAACTGCTGCCCGTTGGCGGTCACGGTGAAACTGCTCAAGATTGGCTCGCCCGTATCCCAACCCCCGTTGCCGTTGAGGTCGTGGAAGGGTTGGACGATGAGGCTGCCCAGCGTTTGTACCGGCAACCAGGCGGGGATGCCGCTGCGTAAGACAGAGACACCGTTAGGATGCACTGCCGCTGTGCCCTGGGCCAACTGGCTCACCCTGGCGCAGCCGACGGCGTTATTCAGAACAGAATGGAACGTTGCCAGACCGCTGCTGTTGGTAACGGCTGTCGCCACCGGCGTTTGGGCCGCGCCGCAAGGCGCATCATACAGAGTCACGGTAACGCCGCCGAGTCGTTGTTCGGCCACATCCGGCGCGTCATTGCTGTTGCTGTCTAGGAAAACGAGGACGCGCGGCTGCTGGTCGTTGGGCAGCAGGGGATAATTGGCCGTGACGCTGACATCGCTAAATGGCACAGAGACAATTTGCTCCAGATTGACGGTATAGCCGGTGGGCGGCGGGGAGAGGATGAGCCGGTATTGGCCGCTGTTTAATTCAGAGAAGAGATAGTTGCCCTGGGGCGAACTGGTTTTGGTCGCCACCGGCTCGCCGTTCAGCGTTTCCAGGCTCACGCTCAGGCCGCCGACGGGGGTGTCAATTTCGGGGTTGTAACGGCCGTCGCCATCCAAATCGAGATAAACACGGCCGGAAATCGAGGCGTCGCCAAAACGGCGGTAGCCAAAGAGCACCTCCTCCACGCCTACTTGCAGCGTCACCTGCCGCTCCTGCGTGGTAGCGGTGGTGGGGAAGTAGCCGGACGGCATCTCAATGACGGCCCGGTAGTTGCCCGCCGCCAGGTTGGGGAAGCGGAAATAGCCGCTGACCGCGCTGTTCAACTGCTCTGTTTCGGTGGAGGCCACCAGATTGTAATCAGCATCGTACAAAGTAACGGTCAGCCCGTTGGCTTCCGGGTCGTTACATTCGCCCAGGCTGCATTGGCGCGTGCCGCTGCTGTTGGCGTCCAGAAAGGCGTAGCCGCGCATGTCGGACACGTTGGGCGTGGGGTTGTAGGGATAGTTGACAACGGTCGTTGTCTCAGCGGCCAAGATCACATTTTCCTGATAGACCGGCCAACTGGCCTCGTCGGGAATCAGGCGGACTTCGTAGCTACCCGCCGCCAAACCGATCACGGTATGGTAGCCGCGAGCCGCCGCTTCATAAACGAGCGTGCCGGGCGCTGTGCCCTGGTCGTCTTCCAACACGCGGATCTCAATCACGCAGTCGAACCGGTCGCTGAAGTTGTTGAGCAGGCCGCGAATGCAGATGGTGCGCATAGCCTGATCCGGATTGATGCCAAAGATGACCGAGGCGGCGGTGTTGTCGGCGATAACGGCCGTTCTTTCGCCTGGGTTGACCGTCGTTTCCGGCGGCAGGGTGGTCAGGTTGGGGGTGATGGTGTATAGGCCGGGCGTCAACGCATCCAGTTGGATCAAGCCATCGGGGCCGGTGGTGTGGGTTTCGCTGCTGCCACTCTCGTGGCTGACGGTGAATTCCACGCCGCCGACCGGTGTCTCCAGAAAGCCGGTGGCCTGGCTGAAATAGCTGTGGCGGGCGTTGATCGTCAAGCGTCCCAGAAAGTAGAGCGTCCAATCTTGCGTATGGAAGCCGCTGCCGACTGTTAGCTGACGAGTCAGTTCGCCGTCGGCTGGGAAATAGAGAGCTGGGGGCAGCAGGCGCACCGTATAATCGCCGGGCGGCAGGGGGCCGAACTGGTAGCCGCCGCTGCTGCTGGTCGTTGTGGTGGTCAACGCTGTGCCGTTCGGCTGCTCCAACTGCAAGACGACGTTGTTGAGGCCCTGGCCGCTGCTGTTGACGACGCTGCCGCCAATGGTTCCGCCGGGCAGGAAGCCGAGCAGAGCGCTGCTGACCTGGTTGGCGCTGACGGCCACAGCATCTACCACCAGCGTGGCTGGAAAGTAGCCGCCGGGGGCGTTGGACTGCACGGCGTAGCTGCCGGGGGCCAGGTTGTTGAAGGCGTAGAGGCCGTTGCTATCCGTTGTGGTTGTACCGATTTGCGCCCCATTTTGCCAGAGAGTGACGGTCAGACCGTTGAAGGAGGTTTCGTCCAGGTCGGGGAAGTCGTCGGCGTCGGCGTCGGCCCAGGCGCGGCCCACGATGCGTCCCTGTCCGGCGGCGGGGGCGGTAATCAGGCCGAAGTCGGCCACCGCGCTGCCCTGCGCGGGCAGCGGTAGACTGAGGGGCGCTTCGCTGGTGGCGCGGTGACCGGCCAGCGTGGCGTTCAGATCGTACCAACCGGACGTCTCGGTATCAATGCGGTAACGGCCGTCCCCATCGCTGCTATCTTGTAAATTACCGCCGGGGCCAACGGCCGTCACCGATACGCCCGCCAGACCGGTTTCACCCAGCCCCAAACGGCCGTCGCCGTCGCCGTCGTACCAGACCAGACCGGCAAAATTCGGCCGTTCCCAGATAGTGACGGGCATGTTGAAGGTGGCGCTGCTAGCGGGGTTAACGGCCGTGACCGTCGCCGTATACACCCCGGCCGCAGCGTAGATATGATCCACGTGCGAGCCATTAGCGGTGCCGCCGTCGCCAAACTGCCAGAAGTAGAAGACGTTGCTGCCCTCGCTGACGGCTGCCGAAAAGAGAATCGATTCCCCGGCAAATACGGGGCCGCTGTTGGCCGCCTGCAAGCCAACAATGCCGTCTTCGGGCGGCGGCGGCTCGTCCAGGGCGCGAATCATCACCTGGTTGCCCTGGTAGAAGGGTTGAAAGTAGATGTCGGAGGGGTCGGGAACTGTGACCTGCACCTGATCGAAAAAGCGGGTGCAGCCCTGGCTGCACGTCATGACGACGAATTCGTCGCCGACCTGGATGGCATCCACAAACTCGCTGTCAATATGAATGGCCAGGTAGCCGCGCAGCTCGGTCGGACTATCGCCATTGATCCGCAACTGGCCATACCCCACGCCCGGCTGCGGATCGGCGCTGACCAGCCTGGCGTAGAGCTGGCTGGTATCGGTCAGGGTCAGGTTGCCGTTGATCTGGACGATACCGGCCTCGTAGCTGCCGTCTGCGCCAAAGCCGAGGAAAATGGCGTTGTCAATCTCAACATCGGCGTTGATCACACCGTGCCCATAGATACGGCTGTTTTCAAACATCAGCGGCGCCTGGGAGTGGACAACGCCGTCGTTCAGGATCAGGCGCGCCCCCTCCCAGGGCTGGCTCAGGCTGGCGTGGCGAGTAAAGCGCAGGCTACCTTCCTGGACGTCAATGACGCCGCTGTTTTCGATGGCGATGCCCTCGATGATCGCCGCTTCGGTGCCGGTTTTGATCAGGCTGCCCTGGTTGTCAAAGACGCCATGCACCGGATCTGAGCCGCCCAGCCGGTAACTCAGCAGCCGCTCGCCCTGAATCTCGAAGTTCGCATCGGGATGGTTGACAAAGCGGGCGGTGGGATGGCGTATGTAGAAGGTGCCGCTTTCGTAAACGGCCGTGCCATAATGGTTGACGATCCCCCTCTGGGCAATAACCGATGGGCCAGAATGGAGCGTGATACCGCCTAAAACGTTCAGCGTGAAGTTTCCGGTCGCAAATTGCTGGCCGATAGCGCCGGTATGCCAGTCGAAGGTATCGGCGACCGTCAGGCTGCCGTTTATCCCTTCAATGAACTTGCCCGATCCGCTCTGCATATGCAAGCTGCCGGTAAAAGCGTCGGTATTGATGCGCAAGCGGCAGGGGCAACTGGTGGCGTCGCTGACGCGGGTCAACCCTTCTACCTCATAGGTCATGCCAGCTTGCAACGTCCAGGCGCCATTGCCGGGGAAGCGTACTTCGCCCGCGCCCGTTACCGACGAGTCCGGGTGGAAATGATGGCGATGACCGGCAAATTCAATTCGGGCGCCGGCGGTGACTGTAAAGCTGCCTTCATGGGGATCGGTCGCATTGCCTCCCGGCAGGCGCAGTTGCCCCTGCTGCACCTCCACGACGCCGCGATTGACCATCGGCACGAAACTGCTGTTGAAGTCAGCCAGGCCGCCGCCAATCTTGATTAGCGTGCCGTCATTGACGATGCGGAGCGTTTCGTTGCTGCTGTTGATCAATCCCACCCCGCCGGAGACCGTGAAGGTAGCGCCGCTGGCGTTGTGGAACTGCCCCCAGGTACTGCCGCCGCTAGGCAGACGCAGCCGCCACGAACCGGACGTCCATTGGCCGCTGCCCGCGTTGACCAGAGTTAAATGCGCCACTGATTTTTCGCCGCCGTCCAGCAGCAGCGAATCGGTCGCCGTCAGGGTCGTGGTGACGCCGGGGCCGTTGAGAACGCCGCCGGAGAAGTGGAGACCAGACACGGTGATGTCGCTGCTGATATTGACCTGACCGGCGCTGATAACGGCCGTGTCCCCCACACCCGGTACGCCGCCGCCGCAGCCGCTCCAGTTGGCCGGGTCGCTCCAGTCGCCCGTAGCTTGAGACCAGGTGCATTCCGCTGCCTGAACGGGCCAGACGAAGAGCAGCAAGCAACTAGCTAAGATCGCGAGCAGCGTACCTGGATGACGCACTATACGTTTGAACATACCGACTCCCATCTTATTTCTCTCCCGCTTTCTCATCCTGTTCTGGCATTGCGATCATAGTCTGTACAATCTGCGTGAGGGCGTGCAACCCGCGCACATAATGCACTTCGCCGCTATGCAGATGTTGAATCTGGCCTCGCCATTCAGCTTCGCCTTGGGCGGTCTCTTCACGCCAGAGGCGGATGAGCAAGCTGTGTCTGATGCGCCCTGACTCCGCGTTGTGCATACGAGCGCTCTCCTCCCTCAAAAGCTGATTAACCAGAGCGGATGCGGCCTGCCCGCGCTCCCAGGGCATCGCACGGTTCTTCGTCTGATCATGGCTTTGCAGCCATCATGATTATGGTAGGTCAACACAGTTGCCTGACCCAAGGATGACGCTGTGATCGGGGTTGGCAACGAGGATGCACATTTGCGTTGCGCCTACGGGACGATCGGCGATGCCATATCCGGTGAAGGGGCTCGGTCCGCCATAGACATACCACGGTCCGCTACCAGGCATGCCGGCCTCTTCTGGTGGTACGGTGTCGAAGAAGAAGTGCACATGATCCCCTGGCAACTGGGCAGTGAAGCCGAAGGTTTGAAAGACCACGTTGTATTGACTGCCGCTCTGCGTGATGCTCGTTATGGCCGCCGTTTTGCTGAGTGTGCCTGCACGATCAAGGATGATTGGGAGATAGACGGTGCGACTGCCCCCCGTTGAGGCGCTCACTAGGACATAGTCGGTCAGCAGCGGGGTTGCGAGCGTGCAGTCGAGCTGCTGGGCCTCGCTCTTGACGGTGCAACTGATGCCGTCGTGCTGCCAACGATCGCCGTTCCAGGCGCGCAGGGTCAAGGTCGCCGGGTCAAGCCCTGCGATGGCGGTCGGATCATAGCTGAGGCTGACAACGATGGTTTCGTAGAGGCGAGGGTCATGTACCGGGTGATTGTTTTGATACCCAGCGAGGCGGAAGGCGCGCCCGGCATAAGTGAGTTCGCCCAGGTCAAGTGGGGCCGCACGCTCCACATAGGTCAGCACCGTGTCGTCAACGACGGCCCCGCCCGGTACGACGATCTGGCTCTGCTGATCCTCGTTCGCATAGCGCAGGGTTGCGGTCGTGACGGCGGTGAGCAGGATCTGTGCATTGACGAGCCGTGTCGTGACTGTGATGTCCCCCTGTGCCTTGACACTGTCATCGGCTTCGGCGCGATAGTCGCTGTTGACGAGATCCGCGGTGGCCTGGACCGTGACAGTGACGACCGTGGTCTCACCGTAGCCTGCGAGCGCCGGGATTTGCCACTGCACTTCGTCACCGACCTGTGCACCCCCGGCGACATAGGTGGCCCCGGTGGGCAGCCGATCACGCACGAGCAGGTTGGTCGCGGTCGTTGCGCCCTGATTGGCGATGGTCAGGGTATAGGTAAAGGGCTGATTGGGTACCGCCGTAGCTGGCCCACGCTTGGTGATCGTGAGCTCGGGGGAGGCACCGCTGCTGATCTGCACTGGCTGAATGCCGGCGGCGAAAGCCCCACAGTTTTCGACCTGCACCGACACCAGATAGTTCCCGGCCTCGGCAAAGCGGAACGCAGCGTTAGGGAAGCCCTGCCCCGTCGCGGGTTCGGGTGTCCAGGTGTAGGTGAGCGGAATGGAGGCATTCACCGGGCTTACGGCTGCGTTGTACACCAACACCTCGTCAACCAGACCTGTCGCTGCGCCGGTCAGGTTTACTTCGGCGATCGCGACTTCGCAGCCTGCAGGCAGCACCGTGAAAGTTCCCAGAACATCTTCTTGCACCTTCGGATCGTCGTCCTCCCCGCTCTTCGTATCAACCCGAAACTCGACGTTGTACGTCCCGATTGCTGCCGGGCCAAAGGTCAGCGTCGGTGTCATAATAGCCGTCAGGCCTGAGCCGGTAAACTGACTGGTCGCCAGATCGAGGGTCACCGTATCGGTCAATACCAGGCTCACGGCTTCACCGGGCAACCCCTCACCGATAATCTCCTCGGAGGCATTGAGCAGGCGATAGAAACTGCCCCCCTGGTCATTGGCCCGTTCGACCACGCGCACCCAGGCAGCGATCTCGCCTTCTTCGTTCCGCAGCCGCAGATCCATCGCCTGCATATCGCGCCAGGTCGTCGTCGTCAGCGGTGCCGTCCAGCTAATGGCGAAGGTGTGGCTGATGCCGGCACTCACACTGCTGCCCGACGCGGGCGTCAACAGCTTGCTTTCACCTAGGAAGGGATCGCGAATAGGGAAGGCTCGGGTCACCGACCCGCCGCCTGGGGTCGGATTTTCGACTGAAATAAAGGCGTTGCGCGGCCAGGGGAGGCTAATGTCGCCGCCGAGGACACGGATATAGATCAGGGTGGGGCTGCTGTAAAACTTGGCTCGCAACTGACCATTCCAGCGCACCTGCGTTGCTGGCGTAAAGTTGTTGCCGTAGATTGCCACCCAAAAATCAGCGCCGAAGATGGTGCCTGCGGTCGATGTGGGGCTGAAACGGCTAATCTGAGGTGCGGGATTCAGCGGCTCGGCCTGGGTCGAGGTTATGATCTGGTAATTGCCAGTCGCATTGTTCATACTGCGCACCCGCAGTTGGTACATCCCGCTTTGGGGCAACAGGTAGCCGTTGATCAGGGCATTCACCCCGCCGCCGCCGTTATCGTTGAAGGCGACACGGAAGCCGGTTGGGGAAAGCAGTTCGATGTAGGGATCGTGGCTGCCGCTAGTGCGATTCATGCGGATCGTTAGGCGCTGCCCGACGGTACCAAAATAGTAGTAGTGATCAACATCACCGGCTGGATTGATGGCCCCATTAATCGTCTGATTGGCACCAATGACACGGAAATCGTCGCTGTCACAGGTAATCAGCGTGCAGAGCGCACTCCAGGTATTCAGGCGGCGTTTCGTGACAAAGCCGCCACTCCGTTGATCGGTGAGGTTGGGCCCGCTGCTCGTCAGCGCCGTAACGATCTGCGGCACCGTCGCATTTGGCTGCGCCTCTTTCAACGTCGCGATGGCCCCGGCCACATGGGGCGCGGCCATCGAAGTTCCTCCCCGTGCCTGGTAGATCGGGGTCATACTGGTGGGTACTGGGGCGAGAATTGGCGTCCCAGGGGCGATCAGGGTTGTCAGCGGGGAAAGATTGGAGAAACTGGCGATCTGATCATTCTTATCGCTCGCGGCGACGCTGATCGCCGGGGTGAGACAGGCCGGCGCAGCCATTGCGTTGCGATAGCCACTGTTGCCAGCCGCAATGACGGTCGCCACATTGACATTGCGCAACTGGTTGATCGCAAGGCGAACCTCATTGTATTGCGTCAGATTATCGCACGGGGCCGAGTGGAACCCGCTCCCGAGACTCATATTGGTCGCAGCGACGTTGATGCTAGGATTGGTGACGTGCAACACCCAGACCCGATCCAGCGCCTTGGCTTGATCTGAGGTATACGCGAGCGTGCAGGGACTGGTGCGGTTCGCATCCATACAGAACGTATTGCCAGCGCCATCGGTGAAACGGCTAAAGACCTGGATCGGAAAAAGCCAGGCTCCCGGCGCAACACGGGCGACGATGCCCGCCACATGCGTGCCGTGGTCGCACCCCGTAATGCCAGACGCACAGTTGAGACCGGCATTATTTGCGGTCGAACTAGTCGCCCCCCCGGGGCAGAGCGACGAGGCCCCCTGGCTCGCCACGTTGCTCGAATAGCATGCTTCGGCGATGACTTTGCCAAACAGGGCCGGGTGGGTCTTCTGCACCCCTGTATCAAGGACCGCGACCGTCCAGCCGCTGCCGGTATAGTTAAGAAAATGGGCATTGTTTGCGCCAATGAGGGGCAAGGTCTCGTCCATCAGGGGTGGCACTGGTACATCCAGATTAAGCTGAAGCACCGCAGGGTCGCGGGCCAGGGCCTCCAACCCTGCCTCATCAACAATCAGGGCCAGGAAGGGAAAAGCGTCAAAGCGTTTGACCTGGCTCACCTGGTGTCCCCCCAGGCGGGCGAGCACCGCATCGCTGGCTGTGTGGATAGCGCGAGTGAGTCGATTGACCTCAGTTGCGTCAACCGTACGCGCCTGTTGCACCTGTGCAAACGCAGGCACCTGCAACTCAATCAACACCGGAATCTCGCCATACCGTGCGAGCGCCTGCCGAAGCTCGTTCCCAATAGGAAGTTGCGCCTCAGCCTGCGCCTCAAGCCTGGACACCAGCACCAACGGCAGCACCAGCAGCATCGTCAAGACAACCACCAGTCGTAGCGCTTGTTTCATCTTTTTGCTCCCTCATTTCTCCATGCCTGCGCAAAAAGTCTATCAGAGCCAGCGTTACACCAGCGTTATATGGCGAGGAGCGGGGCACGGGCAGGGCGGGGGCACGGCGGCGCGGGGGCTCGGCGGCGGCTGTAGGGGCACGGCTTGCCCGTGCCCGGCTTGCCCGTGCCCGGCTTGCCCGTACCCGGCTTGCCCGTGCCCTTCCTTCCATGGGGCGGCTTAACTCACGTTGTTGTGTTGCGCAAGGGTTACGGCTCGCTGGAGATACGCGTGGGACGTCGTGGGTTGTGCGGCGTCCCAGGCGGTAAGGGCCGCTTGGAGTAGGTGTTCGATGGGGGCGGGTTGTATCTGTTGATCAGGGTTACAGAGCCGGCGGGTATGGGCAATAGCCTCTTCGTGCCGGTTGTTGTTCAACGCGAGGTCGAGCAGAATCCAGAGGGCTTGCCAGTAGAGGGGGTAGGAGGCAGGGTTTTTGTGCCAGCTTTTCAGGGCTGCCCGTGCCAGTCGTTCTGCTTGCTGGTGGTTGTTGTGTCGCCAGTGCAGCCACGCCTGCGCGGCCTGGTGCGCCCCAAGGTAGTCGTACATCCCAATCGATTTGGCAAGGGGCAAGCCACCCCGGATCATCGCCTCGACCTCGGCCTCGCGCCCCTGACGGCGATAGACGATTACCAGATACGCCAGACAACGCGCCTGGTGCGCAAGGTCGCCCGTCGCTTCAGCTAGCTTCAGCGTCGCATGCAATACTGCCTCGGCCTCGGCAGCATCGCCGTACCAGAGCAAATTGAACCCGAGACCAAACTGGTACCTGACGCGTATCTCGGGCGGCACCTCGGGCGTCAGGGCGTCAAGTGCTGTTCGCGCATAGGTGAGCGCCTCTAACGATGGCGCAAAGCGGTTGCTCCGGTTGCGTTGCTGGCTCAGGTTGAGAAAGAGCGCTGCTCGCTGCAGCGACGTCCCATGCGCTACCAGCAACGGGCGAACCTCGTTCAGGCGCTGCTCCATCGTGACGGTTCGCCCCCACCAGTAGAGCAGGGTCAGTTCATCGAGTTGGAGTTGGCACCACTCGTGCCACCACGCTTCGTCGACCTGCGCATCTGGGGGGCCAAGGAGGTGCGCTGCCCGTTCGTAGTGCAGCGCAATCTGTGCGTACCCACCCTGATCGCGTTGCCAGGTATGCCCGAGTTTCCGTTCTAGGCGTGCTTGTACCCACGGGGCTTGCCCGGTGGCAGCTTGCAGTGCTCGTTCAAATGCCGCACGGGCCAGGTCAGCGCGGGCCTGCCAGAGTTGCACCTCGCCCATCGTTTCGTAGACCTGCAGTGTGCGTTGTGCAGTGGTCGGATGGGCCGGAAGCTCGAGGAACAACGCCGCCGCTCGTTCGAGGGCGGCCAGCGCTTCACTGTATGCATAGATCCGCCGGGCGGCCTCGGCTTCACGCAGAGAGGCGTCGATCGCCTCGGCGGCGTGTCCGGCGGCTGCATAATGATGCGCTATCATGCCCGCACTCCGGTCGGCATCAGGCCCGGTCTCCTCACACAGCGCCTCGGCAACCTGTCGGTGCAACATCCGTCGCCGAGTGCGACTCAGACGCGCATAGGCCGTATCGCGTAGCCGGGCATGGCTGAAATCATACGCCTCACCATCCTGTTCACGAATAATCCGTCGCTGCCATGCTTCATCCAGACAGGCGACGAGCGTCGCCTCATCGTGCGTACTTGCTTGCGCCAGGACGCGGTAAGTAAACGAGCGCCCGATCACGGCGGCGAGTTCGATCACCTCGCGTGTTGTCGGGGCCAGTTGCGCCAGCCGAGCCTCAACGATCTGCCGAAGCTGCGGCGGTAACGCGGTTGCCGCTACCGCCTCGGTGACTGTCTGTTGAGCGGTGCTCAATTGAGGAAGAAGACCAGCCCGCACCAGTTCAACAATAAAGAGCGGGTACCCCTCACTTTGTTGATACATCCAGGTGCCAGCTTCGACTTCCAGTGGCGCCCCGGCCACATAGCTTGCCAGCGCGACCGTCTCTTCCTGACTCAGCGGCTCCAGATCGATTGAGGACACCACCCCTTGCCGGGTGAGCCGGGCCTGCCATGTGCTCAACCGGGGTTCAAAGGCGTGATCTTCACTGCGCATCGTCGCCACCACGACTAGCTTTGATCCGCCAGCGTGATCGCGTGGCGCCGTCAATAAAAACTGGAGCCAATCGAGCGTATCATTGTCGCACCATTGCAGATCATCGAGCACCAGCAGTAGTGCGTGGCGTCCGGTGAGCAAACCATGCGTCAGGGCCTGGAAGAGCCGCGTGCGTTGCCACGGCTCACTCAGTGGCTCGGGGGGCGGTAGATCCGCCCGCTCTGCGAGCAACTCGGGCATCAGGCGGGCCAATTCACGCACCCAGGGATCGGCCAGGGGCCGCAACGGAAGCGCACGCAGCCATGCGACAACAGGTGCATAGGCGAGTTCGCCAGTGGTGGCGTAACAATGGGCCATTGCGACCGCAAGGCCCTGGCGTGCTACCCATTCAGCCAGTTCCTCGGCCAGGCGTGTCTTGCCGATCCCCGCCTCACCAGTCAGCAGTACCAGGCGTGGTGTGTCGCGGCCTGTTTGTTGCCAGGCGGACTGCAGCGTCGCCACGGCACCCTTGCGACCAACGAGCGGGATCGTCGGCACAGTTCGAGCGGGAACCCGATCGGCCTGGGCTCCTTGCGCTCGCTCGTATTCTTGGATGGTCGTTGCACCTGGCATAACGCCCAGTTCACGCTGAAAGATCGTCACACAGCGATGATAGGCCCGCAACGCCCCGGCGCGATCACCGCTCTGCGCCGCGAGCCGGATCAGCGCACGATGCGCCGGCTCGTGCAGTGGCTCCATCCGCACGAGTTGCCGGAGCGACGCCTGTGCGATTGGATGATCACCCATCTCTTCGGCGTGCAGCGCCACACGTTCAAGTGCCGTCAGGCACGCATCACGGAGGCGCTCACGCTCGATCAGCAACCAATCGTCATACAGCCCCGGCAGCAGATCGCCCTGATAGGCTTGCACTGCGGTCTGGAAATGCATACGCGCCAGGGCAGGATCGTTGCCCGCCTCTGCCGCAGAGGCCGCCTCGAGTGCAGCCTGAAACGCGGCCACATCGAGCGACCAAGCGCACCGCGGCTGCCAGATCAACGCCTGGCGCTCACTCCGCACCAACTGATCAAACCATGGCAACGCGAGCCGCATCCGGTGAAGCAACCCGCGCAGGTTCGTCAGCGCCTGAACCTCGGTTGAATCGGGCCACAACTGAAACGCAACCTGCGCCCGTCCCAACGGAGCATCGCGGTGCAACGCGAGATAGGCCAGCAACGCCTGCAACCGTGGTGAATCAAGTTCTACTGCGGGCGATCCATCAACAACAAGCGTGCATCCACCGAGCAGACGGATCTGCACCATCGCAACCATCGCACCTCCTCACCAGGTACGGTCATAATTCACCTTCAGTTTGTCAAGGATAGCCTGGGTCAGATCAATGTCCAGCAGATAGGCGAGTTGAAAGAGATAATTCGCCACATCAGCCAACTCGCCAGCCAGCGCCGCCTTATCGACAGGATTATCACCAAACTGAAAATGCTCCAGCAACTCGGCTGCCTCAATCACCACCGATGTCGCAATATTGCGCGGCGTTTGCGGGAACTTCGTCTCGTCAGCGTACCATCCCTTAGCGGTCACAAATTCATTGATTACTCGCGTGAGTTCGTCAATCGTCATACATCTTCCTTCCTCAGTTTTTGGTTCGTTGTGGGGGCGAAGCCGCCACAACGAACCAAAAACTCTCGTGTAGCGGCGAAGCCGCTCCACACCAGAACCATTATTGGGGCTTGGCCCCAATAATGGTACAATATCCCTACATTAAGGAGGTATTGCTATGGTAACGGTTGAACAAGTTATTGCCTACTGTGAACGGACGCTTGCGGCACGTTTTTTGGCGAATGATCAGGAAGGGTTGCGCCGTTTGCAACTCGCCCTTGGGGTGCTGATCGAAGCGGCCCAGGAGGCCGGCGATCAAGAGACGGGGATGCGTCTGCGCGTCCTGGCTGCTCATGCCGCCAATCGGCGTGAGGGCCTCCAGGATGAGGATTGAGTTGATATGAGCACCACGGTGAGCCTGGCTGATATTCAGTCGGCGCGGCGGACGCTGCGCGATGTGATTCTGGCGACGCCTGTTATTCCGGCTGCCCGTCTTTCGTCCGAGTTGGGGGCCTCAGTCTATTATAAGGCGGAAAATACGCAGCATAGCGGCTCATTCAAGATCCGTGGGGCCTACAATACGATCAGTCACTTGAGCCACGAAGAGAAGGCCCGCGGGGTTATTGCTCCCTCAGCCGGCAATCATGCCCAGGGGGTTGCGATGGCGGCCCAACTCTGTGGAGTACAGGCCGTGATTGTGATGCCTGAACGTGCCCCGTTGACCAAGGTTGTCGCGACGCGGCGCCTTGGGGCCGAGGTGGTGCTGGCTGGTTCGGGCTTTGATGAGGCGGTTGCCCACGCACGGATGCTGCAAGAGCAGCACGGTTATACGTATGTGCATGCTTTTGATCATCCCCGGGTCATTGCCGGTCAGGGCACGATTGGCTTTGAACTCGCCGAGGCGTTACCTGATCTGCAAACGCTCGTCGTGCCGATTGGCGGCGGTGGGCTGATCAGCGGGATCGCCATTGCGCTCAAGGCGCTCTTGCCCATGGTACGCATTATTGGGGTGCAGGCGGCCGGCTGCGCCCCTGTGCCCGACTCGCTCGCCGCCGGTTGCCCGATCAGGCTCGCTACCGCACGTACAATTGCCGACGGCATCGCCGTCAAATCTCCAGGTGAATTGACTTTGCCCATTATTGCCGAACTCGTGGACGATGTGGTTACGGTCGATGAAGACGAGATTGTCTTTGGCATTGCCCATGTGGTGCAAAACAGCCGTCTGGTCGTTGAGGGGGCCGGGGCCGCTGGGGTCGCCGCGCTACTTGCGGGCAAGGTGGCGCTGCAACCAGGCGAGGTTGTGGCGACGATTTTGTGTGGGGGCAATATCGATAGCAACCTGCTCACCAGGGCGCTCGAGACGGCGTTGGTGCGCCAGGGGCGCTACTTGCTGCTGCGCACGAGTGTTGATGATCGTCCCGGTGGCCTCGCAGGGCTGGTGAATCGTGTCGCCGAAGTCGGGGCCAGTGTGCTCGACCTCTTTCATCGGCGAGCCATGTGGCGGGTTCCTATTGATCGCGCTGGTGTCGAACTCGTGCTTGAAGTGCGCGATGAAGAGCACGCCCAGGCTGTGCTTGATCACCTGGCGCACCATGGGTACAGTTGCGAACGCGGGGATGTTGGATCGTGGCCTGTTTAATTTCTTTCGCTGGAACAACAGCCAGCGTAGCTGGCTGTTGTTCCAGCGAAATAAGGTACCTGTTCACAATGCTCACACGTCTGCGGCAATTTCGTGGGGTAGAGTTTCAATTGCTCTTCACGGTGCTGGTCTTCTTTGCAGCAGGTTATATGCTGGTGATGCTGGCGACCCGTCAGCGGGAGTTTGTCGCCACGCTGCCCGGTCTGCTGACGATCCTCTGGCCCTCGGCGCTGCCGTTGCTTCTCTTTATTGCCGTGTCGATTGGCCTGGGTTTCAAGAGTCCGCACGCCGATCAGGTGCTGTTGCCACTGGTTGCGTTGCTCGCCGGGTTGAGCCTGATGCTGACCGCTCGCCTTGAGCCGAGCCTCAATGTGCGTTACTTTTGTACTGCGGTTGGGGGTGAAGTCTTTCCCTGCTATGAGGGTATCGCGAGCAAACAGTCACTCTGGGTGACCCTGGGGGTCGTCGGTCTCGCGGCGATGCTCTTTGTCCCCTGGGATCGCATCCTGATTCGCTGGCTCAAGCTCTCGTTGCTCGATGTGCTCGATAACTACCGCTATCTCTGGTTGACCATCGGGCTTGTGCTGATCTTTGCCACATTTCTGTTTGGGGTTGACCCGAATGATAGTGGCGTCAAGGTCTGGTTTGATCTGGGCTTGTTTTTCTTTCAACCATCCGAGTTGCTCAAGATTATTCTCGTGATCTTTCTGGCGTCTTATCTCAATCAGCATCGCGAGTTGGTTGCCGCTGGCTATCGTCTTGGGCCGCTGACGTTGCCGCCGTTGCCCTATCTGGTGCCGCTCCTTGGGATGTGGGGGATCGCGATGGGCACCATTGTCTTTCAGCGCGATCTCGGGGCCGCCCTTTTGCTCTATGGCGTCTTTCTGGCGATGCTCTATGTTGCGACCGGACGAGCCTGGTATGTCCTGGCTGGGATGCTCGCCTTTGGCATCGGAGCCTATGTGCTCTATCAGTTGCTGCCGATTGTTTCGCTGCGCGTCCAGATCTGGCTTGATCCATGGGCCCAGGCGCAGAACCGGGGCTATCAGATTGTTCAGGCCATCTATGCGATGGCCTCCGGCGGCGTCTTCGGCCAGGGTCTCGGCATGGGGGTGCCTGCCGTCGTTCCGGCGATCCACACCGATTTTATCTTTACGGCGATTGGTGAAGAGATGGGCTTGATCGGGACGCTAGCGGTGCTGATTGCCTATATCTTGCTGATTTTTCGTGGCTACCATATTGCGCTGCGCATCCCCGGTCGTTTTCGCGGGTTCGAACAATTGCTTGCCATTGGCCTCACCACGATTATTGCGGTGCAGACCCTCATTATTATCGGGGGCAATCTCCGCCTGATTCCCCTCACTGGGATTACCCTTCCCTTCATTTCGTATGGCGGCTCATCGGTGCTGATCAATTTCATCATCGTTGGATTGCTGATGCGCATCTCGGCTGCTGCCCAACAGTAGTAAGCCCTCCCTCCCCAGATGGATGGGACTACGTAAAGACAGGACTTATGGTAGAATTGCCATGCAACTATTTGATCGTGTATAACGTATGTATAGTATACCGAGTCGTGGGCGATCAATGAGGATCGCAGTACTCAGTCTGGGAAGAGTATTGTGCTCCCGCTGATAAGTTCCTCCAGTTGAGGAAGCGGGTAGAAGTGTGTGCTGGTGGGTAGTTACCCGTTGTAATGTACTGGAGCGACTTCCAGTTCCCTAAGGAGGGAATAAGATCCCATGAATCATGCTGCCCTGATTGCCGATTTGCTTGCGCATCCGCGTGTTGTGGAAACTCGTCACCATTTGCACCACAGTGTCTCGAAGCACGACCATATGCTGCGCGTTGCGCGCTATTCGTATGCACTGGCACCGTTGATGGGTGCCGATCAACGGACGGCAACGCGGGCGGCAATTCTTCATGATCTCGATTCGCGCCTTGGGACGCTGACAACCCACGGGGCGATCGCAGCTCGTGTGGCCGCTGAACTTGGAGAGGGCGAAGAGGTGGCGCAGGCGATTGTGAGCCACATGTACCCCCTTGGGCCTCGTCCAACGACCCGCGAAGGCTGGGTGCTTGCGGTGGCCGATAAGATTGCGTCGCTAACCGATCTGACCACTTTTGTCAGTGGTCTTTTTACCGGGCAGAGCATTCAGTTGCGACGGCAGTTGTGCGCGTCTGATCCGTTTTATGCCGCCCGCCAAGCCCGCCGCCGTCGCCGCCAGTTGATCACCCGTCTCTGGCGCCGCGAGGGTCGTCAGGCGCTCTCATAGTAGTTTCGCCCTAACAACTGCGCTTCTGGTGCCGAACGGATCCGAGCAAAGCTCGGATCCGTTCGGCACCAGAAGCTTTTTTATGCCTCCTGGTTCTCTTTCTGCCGCAAGAACCGCGAGATGAGTAGCCCGCTGAAAAAGAGCACCACCGAGAGAACGAGCGTCCACGGGTTGATCGCTGCGATGCTGAAGTTGCCAGCAAAGATGTCGTCAATGTTCAGTGATGCGCCAGCAAGGACAAAGGTGAGCGTGCCTGGCAACGAGCCGAGGATGCTGGCAAGGATGTAGGGTCGGTACGGTACCCGCAAGAAGCCTGCCATATAGTTGACCAGGTCGTACGGCAGGTAGATCAGCCGCATCACCAGGATTGTGCTAAAGGCGTTGCGCCGCAGCCGCTCGGCATACCGGTTCATGAGGTTGCCCGTGGCCCCCTCGTTGCCCTCGGGCAAGACCCCTTGCCCAAAGACACGTCCAAAACCGTAGGCCAGCGTCGCCGACATATTCGAGCCGATGATGACAAAGATTGTCCCCCAGAACGGCCCCCAGATGGCACCACCGATCAACGTAACAACAATCGCCGAGAAGAAGGCGAGTGGCCGTAACGTGTAGATCAGGATGTAGAGCAACGGGCCAACCGGCGTGCGCAACAGGTCGATCAGGTCGTAGAGCGTGTCGGTTGGCGATCGCCCGGTGATCAGACTATAACCGAGAAACGTCCCAACCAGGGTGAGCCAGATGAGGGCGGCGAGGCCTTTTTGCCAGTGTCGCGCCCAAAACGGCGTGCGCTCAGGCACGCTATGTGATGTGTCTACCATGCGTCTCCTCAGAGATTGCGTAAGGCCCAGATCAGGCGCTGACTGGCAGTGATCACGACGAGCACGGCCATCAGGCTAAAGAGCGGCACGAGCGCCCCCGGCAGCAACAGAAAGAGGGTGTAGAAGACAACCGTCTCGGCCCCCTCGATGAGCCCCCCCGGCATCGTGACTGTCGTTAACTCACCTTGCTTGCGAGCGCCAGCCTGCCGTTTTTCGAGCAGGGCCGCCAGGTACATCCAACTGGCCCCGTTGAGATAAAAGCTAGCGAGCAAGGCTGCCAATGCAAGGTAGCCCGCCGACGTATTGGCTGCCAGCGCCAGGCCTATCGGAATAGCTGCATAAACCAGATGATCAAGCAGGATATCCAGATACGCCCCCAGATCGCTCTGCTGATCAGTGATCCGCGCCAGCGTACCATCCAGTCCATCCAGGATCCGGTTGACCACCCAGAGGATCAACGCGGCGACATAGAGCCCTTGCCAGGCCGCAACCGCTGCGGCAACGCCAACAATTGCTGCGACGACCGTGACACTCGTTGGGTGAATGCGGCGCAACGGCCCTCGCACCAACGGACCAAGCAGGCTCTCTTTTGGTTCGCGTAGCGCTTTGTCAATCATGGAATACACCCTCTTGTGTTACGCTTGCCCATTCTGGCACGCTGAGTATACCAGAGCACCTGTGGGTCGACTGTAATCAATCTTACGTTGGGGATGTGGCGGGGGCCGCGTAATTGTTCAGCTTTCTCCTGGGAGACCTGGCAGGTGGGTGCTACCCGGAAGGGCGCCCATGCCCATGGCACGCCTGCGCACCGCCAGACCTAGCAGGTGAGGCGCGTTGGACTAGATCCTAAGCAGCAGGGGTGTCTGGCGCGCCCCGACCTGGCAGGTCGGGGAAGGTCGCGTTGCCCAGAGTCCTGCGCACCGACGCAACCCCGTTCGACCTGCCAGGTCAGGGAGGGGCGCGGTGCCCGCAGTCCTGCGCACCGACGGAACCCCTGTTCGTCCTTGTCCCTCTCTGCATCTCCCCGCCTCCCCGTCACTGCGTTACAACATAGCAGCCTCGAACCAGCAGAGAAAGGCGCCGATCATGAACCCGCGCTGGAGGATGCCTTGATAGGTGTCGGGATGCCAGTAGTTGTCGGTGCGCACGCCGCTGTGATCGTCGCCCCACCGCGCCATACGCCAGTCTCGATCAGGTCGCCGGGCACACCGTCGGTCAGCACCTGTTCGATGCAGGCTTGCAGGTTGTTCATCCGTCGGAGACCGATCATCGAATGTGCCTGGCTGGGAAGATCGCGCCCCGCCTCGCGAAACTTCGCGATATACAGTTCAGTCTTGTAGCCACCGATGGCTGGGGCGGAGGTCGGTGCGTCTTCGTAGATCATGCCCAGCAGGCAACGCTTGAGCAGTTCCAGATATATCTGACGCAACTCAGATGATGATGTTGGCAATGAATCTGTGGGCGAGATCATGTGGGCGAGATCCTTCTTGCAACCCTGGCTATCGTACCAGTGATGGGCTTTGCTTTGTTGCGGAACGCAATACCAATTGGTCGGCACCTTCAAATAGTACTTCGCTGATTCTACCACGTCTGGCCCATCATAGCATCCCAGGTGCCACACCTCAACCCTCTGCGCCTCTGCGCCTTTGCGTCAAAAATATGGCCGCCAAGCCCACCAAAATAGCGTATAATACCTACAACAATCAATGGTGTGCGCCAGCAAGCGCACATGCTGGGGGTGCCAGGTGAGCCTGGCTGAGAGTGTAGCCCGTAATGCTACTAACCCTTCGAACCTGACCTGGGTAGTGCCAGCGGAGGGAAGCATTGACGGCGTGTTGACGGCCGTTGCTCCTTCGTTGGGGCAATGGCCGTTTTGTTTTGTCGAGAGGAGGAGTATGGCACCGATTGCTGTGAGTTTTCAGGTGTTGCCCGGTGGTCTCGCGGATAAGGCGGCAACCTATGCCGCCGTTGATGCGGCGATTGCGGTGGTGGCCGCCAGTGGGGTGCCCTATCGCGTGTCGTCGATGGAGACGACGCTTGAGGGTGAGTACGATGCGGTGATGGCGGTGATCAAGGCGGCGCAAGAGGCGGTGTTGCAGGCCGGGGCTGCGCGGGTCTTTACGTTGATCAAGGTTGATTATGATCCGCTTGGCTCGTCGATCGAGGAGAAGTTGGCCAAGTATGGCGGCTAGCCGCCGTTTGGCCCTGATGCGCCGGGTGCTTCATCAGTGGCTACCTCCGGCGATCCTGCTGACCAGTCTGCTGGTGGCGTGGGAGGTGTTGGTGCGCCTCTTTGCGGTGCCGGTCTGGCTCTTGCCCGCACCTTCGCGGGTGGGCCAGACCTTTGTCGAGAGTCTGCCGATCCTTGGGGGGCACGTGGTCGCGACGCTACGGGTGACGGCCCTCGGGGCGGGTCTGGCGCTCGTCACGGGCATCGGGCTGGCCCTGGCGCTTGATGCGGTGCCTCTGATCCGGCGGGCGGTCTATCCGTTGCTCGTCGTTTCGCAGACGGTGCCGATTGTCGCGATTGCCCCGCTGCTTGTGATCGGCCTCGGTTTCGGCCTGCTCCCCAAGGTGCTGGTGGTTGCTCTGGTAACCTTTTTCCCAATTACGGTTAGTCTCGCCGGCGGCTTGCGCGACGCTGACCGTGATATGGTGCGGCTCTTTCAGGCGATGGATGCCAGCTATTGGCAGACCCTGCGCCTGCTGCGTTGGCCCGCCGCGTTGCCTTCGTTCTTTCGTGGCCTTCGCATCGCGGTGACCTATAGCGTCATTGCCGCTGTGATTGCCGAATGGATCGGGGCCGAGGCGGGCCTCGGGGTCTATATTGCGCGTTCGCTGCGCGCCTTCCGCACCGATCAGGTCTTTGTTGCCGCGCTGGTCACGTCGCTGTTGACCCTGATCCTATTTGCGCTGATCGTCGTGCTCGAACGTCGTTTGCTTGCTTGGAAAGGAACTGAATGATGCGCTGGTTGATGCTTGTGATCCTGTTGGCGCTCGGGCTGAGCGCCTGTGGCGGGAATGGTGCGGGCGGACTTTCACCCACACCAACTGATCCTGAACCTGTCCGGTTGCGCGTTGGTCTCGACTGGACACCCAATACCAATCATACGGGGCTCTATGTTGCTCGTGACCGTGGCTTCTATCGTGAGCAAGGGCTTGAGGTGGAGATTTTGCAGGCTCAGGAGGGCGGCACGGTCGAGCAACTCGTGGCGACTGGGCGGCTCGATCTTGGCATTTCGTATCAAGAGGCCGTCACCGAGGCGCGGGTCGTTGGCTTGCCGATTGTCTCGGTGGCGGCGATTATCCAGAGCAATACGAGTGGTTTTGCCAGTCGCGCCGCAAAGGGCATCACTACGCCGGCTGACTTTGCCGGGCATCGGTATGGCGCCTGGGGCTCGCCCGTCGAGCAGGCGGTGATCGCTGGCTTGATGGAGTGTGTCGGTGCGGATGCCAGCCAGGTGCAATTCGTTGATATTGGCTCAAGTGACTTTTTTGTTGCCACCGAACGCGATGCGATTGACTTTGCCTGGATCTTCGCCGGATGGACCGGCGTCGAGGCTGCGCAGCGCGATATTGATCTGAATATTGTTATGATCCGTGATCTGAACTGCATTCCTGATTACTATACACCCGTGCTCATCACCAGCGAAGAGCTGATTGCCACCCAACCTGATCTGCTCAGGCGTTTTATGGCTGCAACCAGTGCCGGGTATCAGTATGCAATTGAAGAGCCGGACACAGCCGCGACGATCCTCCTGCAAGCCGCCCCTGAACTCGACGCCGAACTCGTTACCCAGAGCCAGGTCTATCTCGCCAGCGAATATCAGGGCAACGCACCGCGCTGGGGCGAACAGCGCGTCGAAGTCTGGCGCGACTATGCGCAATGGATGGTCGACCGCGACCTGCTGAGCAGCATGATCGACCCTGAACAGGCCTTCACCAACGCCTTTTTGCCGTGATACGTTGCTCTACCAATGAAACAAGGAAATTTGACGCAAAGACGCGAAGGTTTGATGCGTCTCCTTGCATCACTTTGCGCCTTTGCGCCTTTGCGTCAACACGGGTTCACCTTAATATTGCCCTCAACCCGTATCACGTACCTCGTCGATCGCGGCGACGATCCGTAACAACGACGCTTCATCGGTGGCAGGGTCGTTGAGCCGGTTCAACAGGTCGCGCACGCTTTCTGCACGCGCTGGATGCACCGCTTTGATCGTCGCCAGCAGGGTCGCATCGTCGCAATCGGGGCTCAGGCCATAGCTGTGGGTCAGGTGCCGTCGTAGCGTGGTGCGATAGTGGTCGCGCAGGTATTCGCGTTTGCCGGCCCGCCGCAACAGGCCCGCCATGCTTGCCAGGTACTCGGCGCTGCTCCGCCGATCGGCCTCGGCCCGCAGCGGGATCGGCTGACCAAAACGGCGTCCGGTTAGTACAAGGTAGCCAGCAACAATGCCGCCGAGATAGAGCGTTGCCCACCCCCACGGGGTGCCGAGCAGCAGGGTGCGCATGCTTGGTTCAACGACAAACCCGTGATGGATCTCGTCAAAAACAACCGTTCCACCGGGCGGGATGCGGCGCAAGATGTTGACGACGACGGCGGCATGATCACGTTCACGGAGCCCGCGGTTCGAGAAGGGTTGTGCACTCGTGATGGCAAAGATATAGCCCTCGCCGTGCTGGACGCCGATCATCACCGGGGTCGCGTTGCTGCCCGCGAGTGGGGCGAGATCTGTCCGTTCACTCGTGATCATGCTGCGGGTCTGCACATTGAGTTGCGTGGCGGCAGGCGCACCCAGCGCCGGTTGCAGGATCGGTGCGCGTCCGAATGCGCCTTCAGCGGGCAATGGCTCAACCTTCAGGTCGAAGGCTTCCAGCAGGGAGGCTGCAGGGGCATTGAGCCCAGAGCGTGGCTCGACGATCAGCAGGGTGCCGCCAGCCTCCACCCATGCTGCTACGGCCTCGGCATCGTCGCGGCTGTAGCGTTCGCGTGGATTGAAGACCACCAGGAGATCGACGCGTGGATCGACTTCAAACGCCCGATATTCGAGCCGCTCCACCCGATACCCCAGATCCCCCAGCCACCGATAGAGCGCGAGCGTCCCCCCGGCCTCAGAGGAGCGACTGCTGCCATTGCCGCCGGGCAAGCCTTCGCTGCGGCCAGGCCCCAGGCCAATTAGGGCCACCAGGCCAGCAAAGAGCACCACCAGCAGCATGAGATCGCGTCGTATCATGCCGAATTACTCCACTGCCTTGCGTAGAGCCTCGACCTGCTGTTCGACCTCGGCATATCCATGTGCATCGAGCGGCGCTTGGCCGTACCAGACGCGATCAGTAAGCTCAACCACCGGCGCGAGATGCTCTTGCGCAACCGGTTCTTCGTGCAGCCGTTTCAGGTGTTCGCGGTTGGTCTGGTGCGGATCGTAGCGCAGGCGGCCACGCTCATCAAGCCAGAGCAGCGAGGCAAGGGCGAGCATCCGGGCCGCCCCGCGATAGTCGCCGGCTTTGGCCAGGCTCGCGGCCTGGGCGCGGGCATCAGCCGTATCGCGGGCGGCGCGTTCGGCGGGACTCGCCAGTTCAGCCTCGACCTGCAGGGTTCGTCGCAGCCCCCGCAACCAGAAGACCAGTATGACGATAAGGAGTGCCGCCCCCGCCGCCGTTAAGAGCCAGGAGGTCAACGTGCCTGCCGGCCCCGAGGCTGTTTCGGCCACAGGTTGCGCAAAACGCCCAAGTTGCTCAAAGAGCCATGTAAGCAACTGATCAAACCAACTGGGCTCACGCGGGGCTTGTTCACGGTCGGCAAAGGGTGGCGCGGCCAGAATCGGTTCCAGGCGCTCGAGTGCATCAGCCGGTTCTACCTCAAGCGGCACTGCGAGCGCATCAAGCAGCGCCCCCATGCGTCCGGCAAGCAACGGCAGATCTGGGTTCGCACGGGCCAACTCCTCTGTCAACCAGCTTGTCTCAACGGGCGCAAGCGTTCCATCAGGCATCACCACTGCTGAAGTTCCCGCGAGCACCTCGGCGATCTGCTCAACATCCAGCCGATCCCCGCGCAGCGCCGCCGCCCGCCCCTCGCGCAACAGTCGCTCGTAGCTTGCGAGATCCAGCGGTTGCGCTTGCGCATGAGCCAGTGTGGGCAGCATCAAGATCAAGAAGAGGCTCACGATCAGGCCCCAGGCCTCAGGGCTGAGGCAACGGCGTTGGGGTTGCGCCCCAAACTCCCGTTTTTGGTTCGTGTTGGCGGCGAA
>NZ_LYXE01000086.1 GCF_002532075.1 Candidatus Chloroploca asiatica
GGGGCCGAGCACGCGCTCGCGGATGTCCAGGGCGCGTTCATAGAGCGGACGGGCCGCGTCGTAGTTCCCTTGGGCATAGTGCAGGCCCGCGAGATTGTTGAGGCTTTGGGCGGTAGCGGGATGCTCGGGGCCGAACACCCGCTCGCGGATGTCCAGGGCGCGTTCGTAGAGCGGACGGGCCGCCGCATACTGCCCCTGCGCCCGGTAGAGTTCGGCGAGATTGTTCAGGCTGGTGGCGGTATCGGGATGCTCGGGGCCGAGCACGCGCTCGCGGATGTCCAGGGCGCGTTCGTAGAGCGGACGGGCCGCCGCGTACTGCCCCTGCGCCCGGTAGAGTTCGGCGAGATTGTTCAGGCTGGTGGCGGTAGCGGGATGCTCGGGGCCGAGCACGCGCTCGCGGATGTCCAGGGCGCGGGCGGCGTAGGCCTGGGCGGACGTATAGTTGCCCAGATGCCCCTCCATCGCCCCTGCTGCCACAATCGTGATCGACAACGCCAGTTGCCCCAAAGGTGCACCCCAGCCAGTGACGAGCATCACGTTGAGTTGATGCAGGCCTTCTGTCGTGCCGACAAAGAGCTGAAATTGGGCCGCGCCGTAGCTTCCGCCGAAGCGGTGCAGCACCACTGCGCCCGCGCCCAGAGCCTGGCTGCGTAGGTCTGGCCCACCTTCGAGCATACAATAGACCGCGTACTCTTCTTCGACGAAAGGCCAAGCTCCGCTGGTGCGCAGATCGACCGTGATTAGGTAACTCTGTCCGGCCACCGCCTCCCGCGGGAAATTCACGCTTGGCTCGACGCGCAGGGTTGCCTCACTCATGGTGTTTGCTCCAGGCGTAGCCGCAAGAGCGGGTTGCCGTAGTAGACGTAGACAGAACTGGCAAGGAAGCCAACCTCCAGATCTTGTTGTCGTTGGCGATAGGTTTGCCGCACCTGTTCTTGTTCATCCTCATGTGCCGCTGTAAAAGCCACCTTGGCCTCCTGACGCAACACGGCGCGGGCCTGAACATACTTGTTGCGCAGCTGCCGCAGCGCCTCTGAGGGTGAAACATCCTGGACGATCAACGCCACCAGTTCACCCGCAACCTGGGTGCGGATCGGATCTGGCAAGTGAGGTGCAGCCAGGGTTATTAGCCCATCGGCGACATTGCGCATCAGCGTGTTGGTCAACTGGTCAAAGCTGTGCTGCATCGTGGTTGTCCAGGTCGTCCCTGTCCCAACCAGCATGATGATCGGACGCCGACTGGTGAGACGATCACCAAGGAAATTGTTCTTCAGGCCGTTGATGAGCGCCGTGCAATGGTTTACATTCACACCGCTGAGGTAAATCAGCGCGAATGCATCTGGTTTTGCGAAGAGCCGTTCCCAGAGATTAACCATATCGGCAGCGTGGTCAGGGTTGAGCCGCTGCAGCGCATCGGGGAGCGGCTGGTTATCAAGGCTAAGCGCAAGCACGCGCCCGTTGCGTTCCTCGTCCTGAACAACGAGTTGGCGTGTGGTGAAGTCTACAAAACGCTCCCAGCGCACCAGCAAACCCTGGCACCCCAGGGACCTCTCCTGGTATTCAAGTAATTCCCAGGGCAAGCCACTCTTGGCAAGATCAAAAAGGGCATAGATCGGATTATCACGCTGCTGAAAGCGTTGCTGCCAAACCCAGAAATCCTCAAGTTGACCACTAGAGATGGCGCGGATGAGGGTCAAAAAACCTGGTTTTGATGCGCCCTGGGCCTGATCTAGCGTAAGATACGGGTAGGTTGCCGCGATGTCGAGCGAAAGCGCAATCTTTTGGGTGGGCACGTTCCCCTTGCAGAAGGGCAGGATCTCAAGCTGCTGCGCGGGCCGTTGCACGTAGATATAGGCCACATTGCTGGGGGCGACTGCTGGGTCGAGTAGTTTGAGTTCTTCAGCTCCAAGAAGTTTGATCTCCTCGCTGGAAAAGCCATCAGCTGAGGCAACCCCCTGTCCCTTGAGTTGCAGCTTCAGCGTGGTGACGTCCTGCTCGCCAAGCTCTTTGATCTTGCCATCCTCAACTTTCAGTCCGGCGCAGGCGTAGAGCACCAGGCGCAACGCCTGCGCCGGAACCTGAGCTGGAACATCGAAGCTGACGAGCCAATCGTGGCGTAGTTGCCGTGCCTCAGACAGATCAGCACTGGTGAGGGTTCGCGTCGGTGCGCACAGCAGCGTGACCGGTTCGTCGTCAGCGGCGCGCAAGAAGGCCAATCGGTATGTGAGGCTGTGATTGGCCACCAGTGCCTGACCAGCATGGCCTACGGTCTGGGTGGTCACCTGGATCTGATACGACTGCCCAGGGCTCAGGCTATAGACTACTTGCCCATGCCCATCCTGCACGCTCAGACTGGCATAGAGGGCGTTGCCGCTGCCCATATACACCGTGTCGGCCAAGATTTGGGTGCTGCTTGTCACTCCCCCACTGCCTGACATTTCCTGCACGCTGCCATCACGCTGCTGGCGCATGACCGCCCCTGCAGCCCCACGTGCGATGGCTGCGCCAATCGCAATGTTCTGCTCACCGCTCACAGCGTCACCTCTGCGTCAAGCGGGGTCATGACTGCCAGCGGGGCATGCATAGCCATGGCCAGCCGTCGGGCCAACTCCGGGTAGAGCCGTGGCTCGGGGACGATCAGCAGGCGTTCGACGTGGGACAGGCTGGCGAGTTGATGGGCAATGGTGAGCGCATCATCAAAGCCCTGCCGCCCAACCAGCCCACGCACCGCCCCGCTGTGGCTGGCCACCAGGGGCAGATTGCCGCGTCCGTCGCTCAGGACGACCAGGCGTGCCTGGCGTACCGCGCTGCGTCCACCTTGGATCAGGTGGCGCAGTTGCTGCAACGCCAGTTCGAGGCCGTGGGCCAGCGGTGTGCCATAGCCTGGGCCAGCGTTCAACGCAGTGTTGAGCTGCGGCACCAGTACGTTCGGCGCATTGAGCAGCGTGGCGCGCAACGGGTGTGCGGCATCCTGTGCGCCTACCTGCACCAGTGTCACCGCTGCCCGCGCCTGGTAGGCCCAGAGAATGTGCGGCATGAGCACATCAACCCAAGCAAAACCTGTCCGGCAGGTATGATCCACCACCAGCACTAGTTGCTGCTCGATCACCGGGGCACGCCGGTTGCGTCGCAGATCGCCGGGGTGCAGCCGTAAGCGCCCAGGGCACATCTCGGCCCCTCCCTGGCGCATGCGCTGCCACTTCGCCGCCTCGATCAAGGTCGCCACCAGAGCCAGATCCTCGGTCGTCGTGGTCTGCTCCACCCCGATGATCGGGCCGGAGGCCGAGGGACTGGCCCGGAAGCGTCGCGACGGCATGCGCAACGGTTCACTCGCCTGTTGGCGTGGACTATCCTCTGGGTAGAGCCGCATATTCAGGCCGGGAAAGGTTGCTTCCATCCCGCCCACCAGCGTTTCGGGGCCGGGATCGCTGCCAGGAGCAACGGGCTCGTAGGAGCCAGGGCCACCCTCTGTTGCAGCGTCCGCTGGCTGCGGTGTGGATTCCACCATACCAGACCCTTCTGAACCACTGCCGGTTTGGTCTGGTTTCGGAGGCGTTCCCGGAGCACCATCCCCTGGCTGTACTTGCTCAGGTGACCGTTCAGTCCGTGTTTGACCCTGGCTGACTTCACGCAACAGGTCGGTCGGCGTCTTGCCTTCCAGCCGAGCTAGGGCCATGATCAGGCGCGCAAAGCCCACAGCCCGCCGTGAACTCTCGGCGTCCGCTGCATCGGGGAAAAGTTGGAGCACATTTGCGGCCACGTCGGACTCAGGGCATGCCAGGGGGCGTTGCATCGCCGCGCCAATCTGCGCCAGCACCGCTGGCGGCAGCGTAAAAGGCGGTGGCTCCGCTTGCTCTGTCACGACCTGCGTACGCAGCGCCTGGACGCGATTTGGCTCACGCAGAACCTCGCCTTCGACACGCAGCGCAAAGCGGTCGAGCAGATGCGGCGCAACCTGAGGCAGTTCAGCAGCGCGACAGGCCGCCAGCCAGCAGATCTGGGAGCGCCAGCGCCGCGACTGGCCGTGACGTTCCAGGCGTGCATCAGGGTTATCGAGCAAGCTCACACAGGCACGCTGGCCCACCAGTCCAAGTTGGGCCAGGTCGGGGATGAGTACCAGAGGAATGTTGTTGGCGTTGGTAAGTTCGCGGGTGAGCAGGCCGGGCAGCCAGGTAATTGGTGGCCCGTCAGGCACAGGGTTGAAGGCAAGGCCACCCCAGAGCGTATCTTCGTCCTGGGCCAGCGCCATGTTGATCAGTTCAACCGGCCGCCCCTCGGCCGCCGTGAGGGCCTCGGCAAACGCAGCGGCAACAGTGCGCAACTGGCCCGGCGGCAGGTCAACCAGCAAGATGCGGCGCAGCGCCGGACTAACCGCAGCGGCGGCGAAGTTGCGGGCAAGGCTGTCAGGTAACTCAGCCATGGGTGTTGAGCCGCTCGCGGATCAACTGATCATCCTCGGGTTCGCGCCAGAAAGCCTGGGCACCCTGACTGGCCTCGACGCGGCGATGCTGGAGGGCCAGGCGTGCCACCTTAGCTAGGTGCTCGGTCGTAACCTGGGGCGCTTCTTCAAGGGCTGCTAGGGCCCGTGCAGCGATGAGCATCACTAGGTCGCCACGATGGCCCTGCATTTCAAAAGCCGTCGCCGCTGCAATACATGGATCGACTGCCGCCGCCACATCTACGGTGATCAGGCGATCCTTGGCGGCCAGCAACCGCTGGGCATACACCGCATCCTGTTCGGCGTGGGCCAGCACCACCCTGACTGCCTCCGGTTCATCGGCCAGGGCCGCATCATAGGTCAGCACGGCATGGATAATACTAGCCCGCTGCTCAGTCTGGCGATCAGCCTCAGCATAGACCATCAGCCCGAAGCGGTCGAGCAACTGCGGGCGCAGCAACCCTTCTTCCGGATTCATCGTGCCAACCAGGCTAAAGCGCACCCGCGCCTCTTCACGGATGCCATCGCGCTGGATTGAAAGCACCCCGGTCGAAGCGACATCGAGAATGATATTGACGATATGGTCATCGAGCAGATTGACCTCGTCAATGTAAAGCATGCGACCGTCAGCCTCTTGCAGCAACCCCTCCTGGCGTTCGGCGTAGCCCTCCATCAGCCGCTTGATCTGCCAGCCACCGACCACGCGATCCTCAGTCGCATTGATCGGCAATGTCACTGGGAGGTGCAGGTACAGCATCTGGGCAAAGGCGCGCACAACAGTAGATTTCCCGGTGCCACGCTGACCGCTGATCAGCACGCCACCGATGCGTGGCGCAATGAAGCTCAACTCCAGCGCGAGCTTCATTTGGTCTTGGCCGACAATCATGCTGTAGGGCATGATAGGTGATATAGTGGGCATTGACATAGGCAAAGTGAGCAGCTGCATTAGGTGGATTGACTAACTATAGTGTAGCACTGGTGTCAATGGAGGGTCACTTGCCCATGTTCAGGTTTCACTTTACGCCGTTGCGTTTTAGGATCTGCTTATGCATTGGCTCGGCAGTCAGCGTCAGTGCGAAGTCCCACCCACATCCAACTTTGGAGCACCGAGCACGCCCGCGCCTCATCGTACATACCGGTGCTATAGGCCCTCTACTAGGAAACGCGACCCCATAGTCAACCCCTCGTGAATAAATTCACGAGGGGTTGACTCAACTGATACCAGAAAGAACATTCTGGGACGACGACATGCAAGGGATCACGATGTCTACCTTGTTCCACGTTACAGTTTGATGCGGCTGGTGACACGAAGCTCGGATCAAGGCCTACTTGTTCTTCTTACTCGGTTTGATTGTCTGCTGGTACGTCGTCTTGGGGCTTTTCTTCAGCTGATCGTTGGACACAAACCGTCCCGTGTCCGCGCTCTTATTGACTGTCTTAGGAGTTTTCGACATCTGCCGTTTCTTTCTAGCTTTCTGTAGCGTGGGTTCAGGGCCATACATGCATTATCCGATACCAAGTACATACAATACAATAGCTCAAAGGTACTACCTCACCATGATACCTGGGCTCTGTGCAACAGAGGAACAGAAAACGCAATAATCGTTGCCGTGGACGAGCCCCCTTTCTTGCCACGAGAATCCGTAGCAGAGGCCACTCGCTGCGCTGAAGATCCTCCGGCAGGCTAAAACTGCAGGGGTAACAGTCGAGATACGTGTAAAAACGGAAGGGAAGCGCTGCGAAGAGAGATGTTGGGCAAGTGAACATCCCAACGATGATGGAACGGATAAAACTCAAGGTACCCTAAGAACCGCCCAAACACGCACCGTGGTCGTGGACGGCGTAACGGCGACGCAAGCCCAGGTGTGATCAACGACAGCCCCAGGTTTCCCAGCGCATTCCAGCGCTTCCGCTGCATCAGCCGCACGCCCCCGCGACCCCTCAGGCCCCGCCATCCGGCGGCTCTTCCTCGTCCGCGGCGGCCAGTTTCACCCGCTCATTGGCAATCACCGCCGCTTCAATGTAGCGGCGCGGCATCGCCAGACTGCTCCACCCCCCCGCTTCTTGCAACGCCAGCGGATCCGTCCCGGCCCGCGCCGCCCGCGTCGCCCAGTCGTGCCGACAATCATGCGGGCTCAGCCCCGCCACGCCGACCCGTTGGCCCAAGAGACGCACGCGGTCGCGGAGACCCTGGATGGAAATGGGGCCGCCGAGGTTGACCGCGCGCGGGCCCGTGGTGGCGCGAAGCACCTGGCCTTCCGTGCGCAGATCGCCCGCCGCGGCGTAGCGCCGGACGGCGCGGAGGGTGTCCCCCGTCAGGCGGTGGGTCTGCGTGGCATCCACTTTGCGCCGATAGAAGCGCAGCAGGCCCCGTTCCAGGTCAAGATCGCGTACCTGGAGATCGGCGACTTCGGAGACGCGCAGCCCGTGATCGAGCAGCAGGCACATCAGCACCGCATCGCGCCGTCCCTGCGGCGTCTCCGCGTGCTCATGCTTGAGGCGGCGCACCTGAGTTGCCGTGAGCTTCGTCGGGGCCTCTTTTTTGGCCCCCCGGCGCGTCGTCGTGCGCTGCGCATCACGGTTGCGGCCAGCCTTGGAGCGTGGGGCCGGCGCTTTGACCGTCTGGATCAACGCCAGCGCCTCCGGGCTGAGGGTGCCCGCACGGGTGGCCTGGATGCAGTAGACCCGGATCGTCGCCAAGGCCCGCGCGATGCTCGCCAAACTATAACCAGCGGTCTCTTGCCACCGCAGGAACCCTTCGACGAGGCCCCAGGTCACATGCGTCCAGGCGCTGGGTTCCGTGGCCCACGCCGCGTCCTTGGCTTCCCCCACGCCGACGGCAGTGAGATAGCGCTGCCAGCGGGCCAGGTCAGCATCCTGCGCCCGGCGGGTCTGTGCGGCAAGCTCGGCGCGGTAGCGGGCGAAAACGCCGTGCGCCGCAGCTTGGTCAGCCGCCGCCGCCGCACGCGCCAGCGTGTCGGGCGCGGGAAGACTGAGGGCATGATCATCAAGCATGGGCGACCTCATCAAGGCGTCGATACAGTTGGCGGGCACGAGACCCGTGGGCGGACGGCCCGGCCCCGGCGTGACGCGCAGCGGGCCAGGGCGCTGGCGTTCATTATACCGTGATAAGGCCGTATTATCAAGGGGTTGTTCGCCCCCCGACGGCTACCGGCGAGCCTGCCCCATCCTCCCCGCAGATCAAGTAAAATAGAGCAGCTCTGTTTTCTGTGAAAGACGCCGCCCATGCAGCTCACCACCGTGACCGTCATCAACGGCCACCTCGCCGCCGCCGAGGACACCGTCCCTAGCACGCTCGCCGTCGCGCCGCATGCCCCCGACGCCCCACGCGGCCTCTTCGTCACCCTCGTGAGCGTGGAAGATGCCGCGTACGATCTTGCCTACGCCGCCGTGATCTGCGGGGCGCTGCACCTCGATGCGGCGCAGCGTCCCGTGGCCGTCGATCTGCTCCACCCGCTGACCACCCTCACCCTGGTCGAGCAGGCGACCCTGCGGAACCACCTGATCCAGCAGGCATGGCGGGCCTGGGCGCGTGCTCCGCACCATGTGCGCACCCTGCTCGGGTGTCCCGCCGCCCCGCTGCGCCTGGCGGACGCCGCCCGCCAGCTCGGGTACCCCTTGCCCACCCTTGCCAAGGCCGCCGCAGAGGATCGGCTGCCCACCATCCATGTCGGCGACCGTCACCTGGTCTACCTCGCCACCGTGACGGAGGCGCACGACCGGGGGCTGCTGCACGATCAGCGCGGGCGGCCCCCGCGCAAGAGAACGCCGAGGCGCTGAGCCGGTGGGGGTCGCCCGCTGCGGCGGTTCCCTGTTGGTGTCACAAGGGCGCATATGTGCCTTTGTTGCGCATATTCTGCGCCACCAGCACGGTCTCAGCGGCCATCCTTGCCCCACCACCCGCGTGCCTGCCCGTGGCCCCCGCAGCGCACGACGACCAGTGGGGTGAAGCGGCCAAGCGCCAAGCGGTCGCGGGTGGCGGTGGGCCTTGCAGGATGCCAGCGCACAATGCGTCGGGGCGTAGCGCAGGCTCAGTTCCGCTGCCAGGCCCGCCGCTGCCGACACCGCGTGCAGAGGCCGTCCGCGCCCTGGCGCTCCGCTGCCGTCAGCACAGCTTCGCAGCCAAAACAGCGGCTCAACAATGCGACGAAGAACTGGCGATCTTCCGCGTCGACGAGGGCCAGATAATGACTCGTCAGCGCTTCGATCGTCAGGCGGGCGAGCACAAAGCGGGCATAACGCTGTGGGGTTGGTTCCATGCTTCCCTCCGCTCGGGGGCGTGGGCACGCGCCCTTCGCGTACCTCTCTCTATAAAGGATAGACCGCTGCCGGTCGCCAAAAGATACGGGGATGGGGCAAGGAAAGCTGATGATCTTCGATTCGCGTGCGCGTGATCGTCACCGGCACGCCGCAGCATCAGTGCAGCCCTGGGTGGACAGCGTGAACCCTGGCATGGTCGTCCCAGCCTATGCGCCGCGCCCCCGTAGATAGCAGGCTAGACCGCTACCGGTCACCGTGATGTGCATACAAAAAATTGTTGTGCGTAGCAAGAAGATATAGACACACAACAAATCAGTAGATCGCACGACCATTCCACCAGGTCGCACTGCACGCCCCCGGCTTGCCTTCTTAAGCTAGGTGCCGCAGGTGGGTTGACGCAAGCCGCTGGCTACTATACAATAGTTGTGTGTTAAAAGTATAGGACTACACACAACTTATAAAGATAACCCAGGGATCCTGATAGGCTGGGCAATCGATGCTCGTCGTGTGTCCTTAAAATAGAACGACACACCACCATGAGCCGCACCCTTCATCGTCAAGAACGCGCCAGGCGTGCCAACGAGCGGGCGAAACGGCGGAGGGATCTGCTGACCCAGGCCGAGCAGGTGCGGGCCGACCTAGCGCGAACCGCCCGCGACTGTGCCATGTTCGCCTTTGGCCCTGGCGATGAACCACGCGCTGAGCGGCTCGATGCCCACCTCGCCCGCCTGGAAGCCGCGCACGCCGCGCTGCGCCTGGCGCACATCGTCCTCACCGAAGACCACCCGGCGCACCTGGGCCCCCTGCCTGACGAGCTTCAGGCAGCACTCGGACGTTGGAAACGCGCCAGCGAAGGCTGGTGGGAAGCGCGGCTCATCTGGCGGCTACGGCTCCAGATCACGGTCGATCCCACCACCAACCGCCTCAGTCTCACCCTTGTCTTGCGCCCCTTCGGCCCCTACTACTACCGGCATTGGCGCCAAGAAGGCACCCAGCATACCCAGTACCTTGGGCGCAAGCGGCCAGACGACTATCCTGAAGATCAGGAAGTCCTGGAACTGCCTCCGCCCGAACCGGTCGCCCCCGGCTCCGCCCTGGGCCAGGAAGCCATCGCCCTGGCCGAGCGGTTGGCCGTGCGCTACAACACAACCGAGGACATTGCGCAGCGCCAACGGGTGCTGCGGGTGCTGCGTGCAGCCGGGCGACGCGTGGAACGGCGGGTTCAGCAACAACCTTCTGGGACGAGTTGCAAGTGATGACGAGGCTCCTCGTATTACACGTTACCGCTTCATGCGGCTGGTGACACGAATCTCGGGTGAGGGCCCTGTTGCGTAGCGGTGGCGAAGCTGGTGCAGGGTACCAGGACTGTTAGGAGCGAAGATGTAATTTACAACGCTAACTGTATCCGTGTAGAAACTGGCTTTTTTTGGGCGGCAAACAAAACTCAAATCAGGGGTTGAAGCGATTCTCCGACAGGTTTCAGCCGGAAACTATCCCTGCTTCCACACCTTCTGGTCTCTCACGCAACTGCTTCACAGCTAACTTGTCCGAGTTTGATCGTACTGAGCCGAGTGTTCTCAGACGAGTTGATCCAAGAGCTAGATTCATGCTGCTGACTTTGTGAAATATTTCGATAACGTTGTAAATTGCACGTTCGCTCCTAACAGGCCTAAAGGATAGACCGCTGCCGGTCGTTAAAAGATACGGGGATGGGGCAAGGAAAGCTGATGATCTTCGATTCGCGTGCGGTCGTGATCGTCACCGGCCCCCCGCAGCATCAGTGCAGCCCTGGGTCGGCATCGACGCCATGCACGACCAAGCGTCAGAGCCGCAAAGTCGGCTTTGAACGACAGAGCCTCCTTTCGAGAGAGAGCCGGGCCGGATGATCGGCCTTGACCCGCGCTGCGTGTCACCAGCCGCCTGAAGCGGTACCGGGTCACCAGGTGGACAGCGTGAACCCTGGCATGGTCGTCCCAGCCTATGCGTCGCGCCCCCGTAGATGCAGGCTAGACCGCTGCCGGTCGCCAAACGATACGGGTATGGGGCAAGGAAATCTGACGCTCGCTCTATCCCTGATCGTGCGCAGGAGAAGCATGCCGGGAACCTGCCCACGCGCCGCACCGTGACCTAGCCAGCGGCGATTGCCCCGATCTCGCTCAGCATCGTCACAGAAACGCCGCACCACTAGTTCTCCCTCCAAATGCCCATCGACCAGGGTGAGTGGCCCCTGCTCACTGCTCAAGACCATGGTTCAGGAGGAGGGACTCCTACAGGTTCTCGTTTTTTGATGGTTTCCGTTCCGATTCTAGCGGGAGCCCAAGCATCCGTCGTTGTCAACTCGTGCCAGAAAGAACATGCTGGCACGACATGCCAACTTGTGCCACGTGAGCACTTTATGCGGCTGGTGACACGAAGTTTGGGTCAAGGCTCAGCAGCAAGCTCCAACGCCAGAGGAACGGGCCCATCTGGTGGCGGGCTTGATCCAGCGGTTTTGGAGAGGATACACGGAATCCTCACATTCAAGTAATTGTCCCTTTTCAAGGGTTATGTCTCTAACATCTGGCCTGTATTGGAAGCTGAAAGACATTGTGGATTTTGCTCCCATATCGGCATTTATTTTCTGTGGGTACAAGAATAAGATCGTGAAAGCAAGCAACAACAATACATGGTTCCTGGCTTTCATGGCGCTGGCATCAACCATGATCTAATTCCTGCCGATGAGATTTTGGCGCAATGGGCTGGTTGCCTATTGCGCCAAAATAGCGCAATACCTTGTTTAAAGAAGTGATTAGAGCTTTCCCTTTGGAATCACCTACAAGTCAGACGAATCCATACAGAATTTAATTACCTGAGGATAGCAGGCAAAAAAATCGTCCACGTGAACTGATTGCTCAAAGGAGCACATTGATCAATGGTGCCATTACTGCCAATATCTGTACATAACTCAATATCACCTTGTCCGTCCCAGGCACCAAAATCAAAATAGTGTGTGGCACCACCATTGACAAGGATGTTTTTATGAAGAAAGGTGGTTTCTCCAGAAGTACCAACACGAGAGATATTAACAGAGTAGGTGCTATTTTCGGCCATAGATTGATCAACAACTAGCAATCCCTCTGACATATTTGCCCAATAGCCCACTGTCTTGTTTGCTGCAATATCAGAGCCAATTACGGCGAAAGAGTAGCTTTGATCTGCCCCATCTAATGCCAATGTGACTGTTGCTTCTTTACTCTCACTGGCATTATAAGTTAGCAAAGAACCGTCTGAGGCAACTGTAATTTCATCGCTAGAGGTTGGCCTCAAGTTAATATCACTAACTACAGTAGCATAACTTGGCCCAAATTGCATCACAGATACTGTTTCTGTGGATGTAAGGGTTTGTCCATCAAGTGTGATTGTATAAGTGTCATTAAGAGGGAGGAAATAAGTTGGTTCTGCCTCGTCCAGCCCTAGTAGCATAGGCATAGCGTGAGCATCCTCGATTCCGTCAACAAAGATGCTTCCATCATAACCAAGTCGTTGTCCAACTTGATTGGTTATCAAGAGACGCCCACCAGTCGTCCACACTTCGGCTGAAATAACTGAAGTAGCATTGGTTGCCTGGTTACTACTGCCACACCAAGGACAGTCTGGCTGTTGAGTATGCAGCGAGATCGGAACATATCCCAACGAGTTTGTAGAAGCACTACCAGTCCAGGTCATGCTGCCACTGAGAGCGTAACTCCAAGTATTAGCCTGTGTGTCAACCACAACAAATCGGTTATTGTCATTGGGGTGATTATTGTCATAAACATAAATATGCACCGTCCCGTTTCCCTGATCTTCAATAGCGTAAGGCGTTATGGCGTGCCCAGAACGCATGTCCTGTCGATAAACAAACAAGATAAGCGGATCTGACATCGTGTACAAATCATTGACGATGGTGGCTGGCGATGCTTGTCTAATCTGCTGGATTTGTGTACCCACTGGGTTAGTCAATTGTAGGACAAAATAGTAGGCAATATTTCGCCTACTATTTGCAAGTGTCAAATCATATGTGTTACTTGCTCCAGACTGGAAATCGGAAGGCCTGTCGGTACCATCGAAAAAGCGAGAACTGGTAGCCGCCATGCCATAGCAATGCCCGCCGTTCATTGAACGGTTAGCGCGGTAGTGCCACAAGTCTGCTGATGGCTTAACAAAGCAGACACTCCCCGCCATCCAACAGACGTTATCCTGGCCAAACATCTGAACTAAAGAATCATACCGGTAATCATAGTCTCCAAATGGGAAGTTTCCTTCATAATTTTCAAACCCATATCCGTCAGGATTGGAGCGGAATCCGGCATCTTGAATAGATAGAATATTTGAGAGTGCGGAAGTATCACCGTTTGTATCAACAGATTTGATTGCGAAGTACCATCGCGTGTTTGTTGTTAGCGTACCAAAGGTCATGGTTTCAGAACTTCCAGGTGCTCCCGGTGTAGGTTCGCCAGAAATCTGGGTTGCACTTGTCCAGTTACCTTCACTTATTGGACTGTCCAGATAGCGAATATCATACTGAACAACAGAATTGCCGTCAGAATCACCTGGGGCCGTCCAATTGAGGCTTATTTCCCCTAAATTAGATGTTGGAGAGACACGTAGATCGTTTAGAGTAGGAGGCGATGTTCCCCAATCAACCTCGTGAACAAAGACATCCGCTGTAACGTTTGTATCATCACTGACAAGATTACTCTCAAATGATGTAAAAGCGACCAGAGACCCATCGTTAGAGATTGTCGGCAACCCTATCGGCCCATCACCAGGCCATAGCTTATCGGACGACCTTGCAATGTGTTTGGTCTGGCCGGTGGTTCGATCATGCACAAAGATGTCTGGCGAATTATCTGTATCACCGCTCAACACATTACTGGCAAGCGTTTCGAAGACAACGTAGCGTCCATCGCCAGACATCGTAGACGAAAAAGCCCACCCATTTGATTCGGTGCCATCAGAGCCAACCGAAACCCGGCTGGTTTGATTGGTTTGGCGGTCATAGACAAAAATATCGGCTTTACTGTTTGTGTCACCACTCACGAGATTCGTTGCCCAAGATGAGAATGTCACAGAGCTTCCATCAGCGGATATTGCGGCGGATCCGGAACCATCATTTGCCTGTACACCATTCAATCCTCCTGATACTCGGATTGTTTGTCCTGTTTGGCGATCATGCACAAAGATGTCACCTTTACCATTGGTATCGTCACTCACAAGATTTGTAGCATTAGAATCAAAAACAACATACCTTCCGTCAGCAGAAATAGCAGAGGACGAAGACGAAGAATGGCTATTGGCCTGTATGCCATCAGATGAAATGGAGACACGAGTCGTTTGGCTCGTTTGACGGTCATGGACAAAAATATCAAGAGTACCATTTGTGTCATTACGAACAAGGTTTGAGGCAAAAGATGAGAAAACTACATACCGTCCATCAGCAGAAATTGCAGGTGTATTCGAAAGCCCTACACCTGGCCCTGGAGAAAAATATCCACTAGCTTGAGTGCCGTTGGAACTTACGGAAACACGCGATGTCGTGCCTGTTTGGCGATCATGAACAAAAACATCCCGTTCATTATTTGTGTCTCCGCTGACAAGATTTGTAGCATCAGAGGTAAACGCCACAAAGCGTCCATCAGCTGAAATGGCTGGTTGGTAGGAATCTCCATTTGCTTGGGTAGCATTGGAGGCAAGAGAAACACGTGTCGTTTGCTGTGCCTCTCGATCATGGACGAAAATATCAATGCTTTGGTTTGTATCATTACTCACCAGATTGGTTGCCCAAGATGAGAATGCAACGTAGCGCCCATCCGCCGAGATCATCGAACTGTCAGACAAGCGATTCCCTTGTTCCCCACTTGAACTCACCGATACCCGCGTCGTAGAACCCGGTGCTGCATGGACGTGGCTTGGCTCGCGTACTACGGTAATTGAGGTAAGGAGGAGGCTGAGCACGAGGAGAAGACTGGAAAGAGTGTATGTGCGGGACATGGGTGACCTCGTTCTTATGGGCGTAGACAGCGTTACTGCTTGTCGCCCTTGATGTGATGGTAGGCTACGCTGGTGCCAAGCATGTGGGTTTGGGCACAACTGCTCCAAACTCGCATCCTGCGTCGCTGCGTTGAGCAAAGCGCAGCAGCGTTCTTTCCCGATGGAGTGACGGTTTGAGCTTAGAGTACTATGAATAAAGATATAATACTAGTCTCATTTTTGTCTAAGAAGCTGTCTGAAAAGGGTGGCGGTCGCCGGGCCATGTTGGGTACACTTGGAATATGAAGTACCAAACTTACCCAACAGACCTGACCGACCGCCAGTGGAATTGTATCAAAGATCTCATCCCTGCCGCCAAAGCCGGTGGTCGTCCGCGTCGTGTGGACATGCGCCACGTGATCAATGCCATCCTGTACGTCGTCGTGAGTGGAATTCAATGGCGGATGCTCCCGAAGGAGTATCCGAAGTGGAAGACCGTCTACCATTATTTCCGGATGTGGCGTAATGACGGCATCTGGCAACGCATCCATGATACGTTGCGAGCGCAGGTTCGCCGGAAAGCCGGGCGGCACAAACACCCAACGGCTGGCTGCCTCGATAGTCAAAGCGTCAAAACCACGGCGATTCCGGGCGAACGGGGGTATGATGCGGGGAAAAAAGTCACCGGACGGAAACGCCATATCCTCGTTGATACGATGGGGTTGCTGCTGGTGGTGGTCGTCACCGCAGCATCGGTCTCTGATCCCGCTGGGGCGCGGTTGCTGTTTGCCAAACTTGGCGGGGCAGGGAAGAAGTTGCGGCGCATCTGGGTGGATGGCACGTATCGCGGGAAGGTGGTAGCGTGGGTGATCGGGCTCCCGGTAGAATCGGAACGGAAAATCCCAATAAGCGAAATCGTGTACCTCAACTCTGACTCGTCGTCGTGGTATTGAGCGGATGCCATGCGCCCTGAGCGATGGGCTCTTGGAGGGCGAAGGTGTAGCGGCCCAAGACATTGATGTGGGCGTAGCCAAGCGGCGAGAGCCGCGCCACGTCGGCAGCGAGAACCGGCTGGCCAGTGGCGCGAAGATGATCCAGGACTCGCTCCATGTACATGGTGTTCCAGACAATGATCGCATTCACCACGAGACCGAGCGCCGTGAGCTGATCTTCTTGCCCTTCACGGTAACGTTGGCGCAATTCGCCCCGCTGCCCGTGGAAGACCACCCGGGCCAAGCGATTACGGCCCTCGCCGCGGTTGAGTTGGGTCAAAATCCGTCGGCGGTACGCTTCGTCGTTGAGGTAGTTCAGGAGGAAGAGGGTCTTGATCACCTGCCCGAGTTCCTGAAATGCGCGCGCGAGTTTCGTGGGCTGCTTGCCGCGCTGGAGGGTGCGCATCAGCGTTTCGATGTGACAGGATCCCATCGTCAGCGAACCAGCAATGCGCAGCATGTCGTCCCAGTGCTCGACGATGCGCTGGGGCTGGATACGATGGGTCGCCAGGTCGTTCAGCACGCCGTAGTCAGCTTTACGGTCGATGCGCCAGAAGCGCGCGCCGCCAATGTCGCGCAGCCGGGGGCTGAACTGGAAGCCAAGCAGCCAGAGCAGCCCAAAGATGATATCGGTGTACGCTCCGGTATCGGTCATAATCTCGCGGGGATGCAGTGGGGTCTGCTGGCCGAGCAGGACGCTGAGTAACACCAGGGAGTCACGCAGGGTGCCGGTAACGACCATGCCGTGCAGCCCGCTATACTGATCGGCAGTGAGGTTGTAGAAGGTGATGCCACGCTCCTTCCCGAAATACTCCGGGTTTGAGGCGGCATGCACGGTGCGCAAGGGCACCACAAAGCGCACCCCATCGGCGGAAGCGACCTCGCCATGCCCCCACTGCTGGGTGAGCGGGAGCTGACGGTGGGCCTCAACGAGCTGGGCATTGGCCTGCTGGAGGGTCTCGCTGCGCACGAAGTGCTGCTGCACCCAGCGGAGCCGATCCTCCCGGAGCGCTGGGATGGTTGGGCTGATCAGGGGGGCGAGGCCAATGTTGCAGGCATCGCCTACCAGGATTGCGCAAAGGCTGACAGCCAAGCGCTCGACGGTGGGAGGACGTTCGTTCAGGTGGGTGAAAGCGTCGAGGAAGCCCGTGCGCTGATGGACTTCCAGCAGGAGTTCGGGGAGGTCAACGCGTGGAAGGAGCGTGGCGACCTGATCGCGCAGCGCAATGAGGCTGGCTGGCTCTTCCAAGCGTTCGAGGGGGCTCAGCACCAAATCCGGTTTGCCATCCACCGTCGTGATCGTCACGGCGGCATTGGTCGGGAGGGCGGCAACCGTGGTTGCATAGGCGTGGGCGAGCTTCTCGGTAAGGTGGGCCATCGCCTGCTCGCCGTCGGCGGGATGATTCAAGGCCCGACAGACCTGCGCGCGGGCCGCCTCCCAAGCGTCGCCGTGGAGCATGCCCAGGCGTGGGTCGGCGTAGCGCAGGCTGGGCGTCACGAACACCTCACGCCGACGGATTGCGGTGACGAGTTGATCCAGGACGCAGTAGGTGTAGCCAATGCGGTCAGCCTGTTTGTCGGTGATGAGCGCATAGGGACGCCATGCGGAGGTGACCACCTGGAGCGGGGCATCCGCGAAGGTGGTACTGCGGCGTTTTTCGACCCGTTGGAGGTACTGGTAGGCGTGCAGGACGCGCTTCCCAGCGGGGAGGGCATCGAACTGCATGGTGGCAAACAGGCGTGGGCGAAAGCGGCTCACCCGCCGGTAGCGATCCACCAGCGCGTCGTACGTCGTATCGGCCGGAGGGCGGGCCAGGGCGCGTACGCGGGCCACCACATCGGTCAGCGTGGTGGCCGCAACCTGAGCGGATACCGCCGTACGCACATCCGCCGCCGCAATGGCGGGGTCAAGGATGATCGTGGCGACCTCGGCCAAGCACAGCGCGGCGGTATCCAGATCGTGCAGGGTGCGCAAACGGGTCTGCGTCCCGGCCTTGGTTGCCTCGGCGAGCAGGGCGCTCAGCACTTCGTCGAGGAGATCAAGGATAGAGTCGTGCGCCAACGCGACGAGGCTATGCAGAGCGGCACGCAGGGTCGCGGCCCGGCGTGGCGCGGACATGCGCGCGAGCGTCTGGGCCTTGGCGGTCAGCGCCACGCGCGCCAGGGCATGCAGCCGGCTGTGGGGGATGCGTGGCGGCAGCGCGGGGGTGAGGGGCAGAGTGCGGATGTGGGTCAGGTGGTTTAGGGCATCGAGAAGGCCCTGACTACTGGGCATGCTGGGGAGGCGCCGAATCTGCTCGAACGGCGTGAGCGTGGCATCGGGGGTGACGACGAGCAGCGTATCAAGCTGCTGGCATTGGGCTGGGGTGAGGTCACGGGTCAGCATGCGCCACACGCGTTCGCTAGCCCGATCGCGCACCCGGGCCACATCGCGCGCCAGCGTGGTGATGCCGGGGAGCAGCACCTGCGCGGCGCGGAGCCAGATGACCGCACGCTCGAAGAGCAGACTGGGACGTTCGGTGCCCAGCCAGGCCCGCGTAAAGAGCCAGCGCAGGAAGCGTCGCTTGCGCTGCGGATCGGGGTAGTCGACATAGCCGTAACGCGCGCGAATGTCGACGGTGTGGAGCCACCGCATGTCCGAGCCCTGGTAGCGGGCCAGGTGGTCGGAGGGCGTGATGGCGAGTTGCTGCGCGAGGGTCGTCACCAGAATGGGTGGGACATCGGCAGGGTTCTGGCGAAACGTGCCGGTGCAGCGGACGGTGGCAAGTTGCACGGCGTAGCCGAGGCGTGTATGATCAGCACGCAGCGCGGCGATGACGGCCCGATCGGTGGCGTCAAGATAGGCGTGGCGGGCAAGGTCGTCGGCGGAGAGGGGCTCAGGGAAGGCGGCATAGCGCGCCTCTTGAGCGGGTGAGAGATACGTGACGGGCACGATGGAACCTCAGGGGTGGGCGCGAATTCCTGCGAGAATGAACGTTCTCACAGTAAACGCGGTCAGAGCCCCGGATTGGGAAGCCTTCAACGCCTTCCCCAGATGTGCCGCCAGAGCAGGATTATCACAGGAATGAGACGCTGATGGAGACGTTACCGCTCCCCGAGGCCATCGCGCGCTTCCTCGCCGACCTCCAGCGGGCCGCGTGCTCGCCCCATACCACGCGCGCCTACCGGACAGAACTGAATCACCTCGTCGCCTGCCACACCGGCCCCGTTGGGGCAATTTCCGTCGACGTGGTGCGGGCGGCCCTGGCTCGCCGCGACGGACGGAGCCCCGCGAGCCGTGCTCGAACCATGGCCGCGCTGAATAGCTTCCTCACCTGGGCGGTCAAACACGACCTGCTCGACGCGAACCCGCTCATCAAGCTGAACCGGGTGAAGGTGCCGGAGCCAGGGCCACGTGGCGTGCCGCGCGACCAGATTGACGCGGTGCTGAAGGGTATCCCTCGCGACAACCTGCGCGACCTGCTCCTGTTTCGGCTGCTCGCCGAGACCGGGCTGCGCATCAGTGAGGCACTCCAGCTCGATGTGGACGATCTCGACTTGACCCGGGACGACGAACACCTGCACGTGCTCGGGAAGGGTGGCCATCGACGTACCGTGCTGCTCGACGACCCGAAGCTGGTGACCCTGCTGCGGCGCTACCTTAAGGAGACGCAGGCGCGGCACGGGCCGCTGTTCCGGGCGCTGAAGAACGGCGACGGCCAGCCGCTGCGCTACCAGACGGTTCAGGCGCGCTGGGCTTCCTACTGCGGCAAAGCTGGTGTTGAGTGCTCCCTGCACCAGCTTCGCCACAGCCACGCGACCGCCCTCGTCCAGGACGGGGTGAGCTTGGCGACGATCCGCAAGCGCCTAGGCCACAAGCATATCCAGACGACACTGCGCTACGCTGAGCAGAGCGATGCAGCGTCTGATACAGAGCTTCGTGCTCGGCGCCGGCGAGTTCTGAGCCGCAAGAGCTAGCGGGCATGAGGAGGCTGTTTTCATGAGGATATGCGTGTCGTAGACCGTACTGCTGGCATAATTGCAAAGACAAACGGGAGAGAGTCCGTATGCATCCTGTGATTGATAATCTGGACTTCGGAAAGGTCGGAAGTTACACCTCCGTTGCCGAGGTCGCCCAGTCTCTCAAGAGAACGCACGGCGACGCACAGCGATCAGCAGCGGCCGCTTACGGAATGGCTTTGGCTGCTGTCGGCGCCATGACTGGCGGCAAGTATCGGGATGATGCGCTTGAGGTATTGAATGTGCTGGTACGGGCGAAGGCCGAGATTGATATCGCCGCTCTTCATCTCCGGCCAGTCGTACATGTTACGTCGTGTATACTTTTGGCGGCTCAGTGTTTTGCGGATGAGGCAACCATCCCCTGCACAGAATGGCCCACACAAGAAGAAATTGCCGAAGTGGTTTGTCGTCAAGCGCAGAAGTACGCATTAAGCGCGCAGTAGCACAAAGTGCCGGGATCAATGGCATGAGAACAAAAAGAGCTTTGGTTTAAGCTCAAGCGAACAAGGCCAGGAATCGCCTAACCATGGGCTGAAGTCGACGGGAGAACCGTACCTGATCTCCCGCGGCTCAGTCCGGTCGTTAGGGCAGCAAGCCCCTACACGTTCTCGCTTATTCGTATTTCCCGTTCCGATTCTACCGGGAGCCCGTGATCCTGCATTGCCAGTTCATCCTGCAGCCCGTGCTGCGATCCGATTCCCAGAAGGGCTTTACGGTACTCCCGCGTCGCTGGGTCGTAGAACGTACCTTCGCCTGGCTGACCCAGTGCCGCCGCTTGAGCAGGGACTACGAGGTGCTGCCAGCCAGCAGCGAGGCGATGATTTACCTTGCGATGACCCGCCTGATGCTACGGAGATTGGCCCCATGACCCTTTTCAGACAGCTTCTTAGGGGGCTGTATCGCCCATACGCTAGATGAACTGCGCAGCATCGCCAACGATGTGGGACGAGCCGGGGGCCATGCGCAGATCGCGACTGGCACGCTCGCGATGCTGTGTCCGTGGTTGGATGTTCCGTATGCCATTGATCGCTTCGTGGGTCGCCAGCCTGAGAATAAAAGCTTGCCGCACCCAACGTGGACGGTTGCTTGTGGGCAACCCTGCGAACTCGTCCCAGTTCAGCTTGAGCTTGGCCGCCACTTCATTGACAAAACTCCACGCTAATGATACTTTATATCAGTAACGTATCGATATCCTGGAAGAAGAGAGAAAGCGTTTCCTATGTTCACCCACATGGCTCTCCACCTGTCCACCCAACGCTACCGATGGGGTGCTTTCGTGATGGTTCTGTTGCTATTGACCGCGTGTGGGCAACCACAGGCCGCCGCGCCCATGGTCGAAGCCCCTGACGCGCCTGCTGAAGCAGTGGTCGCCGAACCAATGCAAGTAATGGTCAGCATCCTTCCCCAGAAGTACTTTGTCGAGCGGGTTGGCGGCGACCGCGTTCAGGTCAGCGTGATGGTTCCCCCCGGGAGTTCGCCCGCCACGTATGAGCCGACGCCAGCGCAGATGACGGCGTTGAGTCAGGCGCAGGCCTATTTCAGCATTGGTGTCCCGTTCGAGAAGGCCTGGCTCGAGCGCATCCAGGCCGCCAACGCGACGATGCAACGCGTTGATACGACGGCAGGAATCGAGCGCATGCCAATGGGGGCCAGTTCCGAGAATCTTGATCCGCATGTCTGGCTGTCGCCGACCCTGGTCAAGACTCAGGCCGAGATCATTGCCGCGACGCTGAGCGACCTCGACCCTTCTGCCGCACCAATGTATGCGAGTCGGCTTGCTGACTTTAGCGCCGACATTGATGCGCTTGACACCTCCATTCGCACTACCCTTGACGGGGTGAGCCAGCGCAAGTTTATGGTCTTTCACCCAGCATGGGGCTATTTTGCCCGTGACTATGACCTCGAGCAAATCCCAGTTGAAGTTGGCGGCCAAGAGCCGAGCGCGGCTGAACTCGCCGCACTGATTGATCGTGCCCAGACTGAGGGCATCACCGTGATTTTTGCCCAGCCCGAGTTTAGCACCCGCGCTGCCGAAACGATCGCAAGCCAGATCGGTGGCGAAGTCATGCTGATCAGTCCGCTCAATCCCGACTGGCTCGGCAATCTGCAGATGGTCGCCGACACCTTTGCCCGTGTGCTCGAGTGACCTCGCTTCTGCTCTCGGTAGTGGCTTCGACGTTTTCCGGCCTTCCGCCCCCCTCCCAACCTCCCCCCGCTGGGGGCAGGAGTCGGACTCCCTCCCCCAGCGGGGGGAGGGCTGGGGAGGGGGGAAATAGGGGGAAATTTACTTCCCAGACCACTAATCCACCCGCACCCTCGTGCTAACGAAGCCTATGTGCGCGGGTTCTGCTGGATGGAATGTTGCATAGAAGATGGATCAGGATTGTGATAGAACAGGACAAGAGTCACGTGCCGGTTGTTGACGTGCGCGGGCTGTGGGCTAGCTATGAGCGTGAGCCGGTGTTGGAGGATGTGCAACTGACGATCAGGCCAGGTGATTTTATCGGGCTGATCGGCCCCAATGGTGGCGGCAAGAGTACGCTGCTCAAGGTATTGCTTGGCCTGATGCCACCCACGCGTGGCGAGGTACGACTGTTTGGCGAGCCGCCCGCCCAAGGGCGGCGGCTGGTTGGCTATGTGCCGCAAGCCTTTGCGTTTGATCGGGCCTTTCCGATTCGGGTACGCGAAGTTGTGCGCATGGGACGGCTGAGCCGACGTGGTCTGGGGCGGCGCTACAATGCAGCCGATGATGCCGCCGTGCGCGTTGCGCTCGAACAGGTTGACGCCTGGCATCTGCGCGACCGCCCCTTCGGTGACCTCTCGGGCGGTCAGCGTCAACGCGCCTTGGTGGCACGTGCGCTCGCCGCTGAGCCGCAACTGCTCATCCTTGATGAGCCAACGGCGAGCGTTGATCCCCAGGGACGAGCCGACCTCTATACCATTCTCCGTGAACTCAATATCCACCTCACCATTCTCCTGGTGACGCACGATATGCTCGCGATCTCGAGCTATGTCAAAACCGTTGGCTGCCTCAACCGACGGTTGATCTACCATGGCACGCAGGAGGTAACCGCTGAGATGATCGATCTGGGCTATCCATGTCCGGTTGAATTGATTGCCCATGGCCTACCACACCGCGTACTTGCTACCCACCCAACCCACCGTGAGGAGACATAACCATGATCGAGGCGCTCCAGTACGAATTTATGCGCAATGCGCTTGCGGCCGGCCTGCTCGTCAGCATTGCCTGCGGCATCATTGGCACCTTCGTGGTCCTGAATCGGATTGTCTTTATCAGCGGCGGCATTGCCCACGCCGCGTATGGTGGGGTGGGGCTCGGCTACTTTTTTGGCTTCAGCCCCGTGCTCGGAGCGGCTGGCTTTGGCCTGGTCGCGGCGCTGGGCATGGGCCTGGTGCAGCGGCATACCCGCCAACGGGCGGATACCCTGATCGGTGTGCTCTGGGCCTTTGGCATGGCGGTCGGGATCATCCTGATTGATCTGAGTCCCGGCTACAAAGCCGATCTGCTCAGCTATCTCTTTGGCAGCATCCTGGCGGTCCCAACCAGCGATCTCTGGCTGATGGTAATCTTGAACCTGGTGATTGTCACGCTGGTGAGTATGCTCTACAAAGAATTGCTGGCGCTCTCGTTCGATGAGACCTACGCCACCGTTGCGAACGTTCCCGTCGGAGCGCTCTCGTTCGTCCTTATTGCGCTGATTGCCCTCACCGTCGTGATGATGATGCGTGTCGTTGGCCTGATTATGGTCATTGCCTTGCTGAGCATCCCGGCGGCGATCGCCGGGCAATTTGTGCGTGACATGCGAGCAATGATGATCCTGGCAAGTGGGTTCGGCATGCTCTTTACCACCAGCGGCTTGTGGCTCTCCTATCGCTTAAACCTCACTTCGGGGTCAACCATCATTCTGGTCAGCACCCTGGCCTTCGCGCTCAGCTTGCTCATCCGCGCCTTGATCAGGCGCAGCGCAACGCAGAGGCCGCAGCTATAAGACCATTTTGGATTTTAGATTTTAGGTTTTAGATTGCCGCGCATGGCGTTCCAATGAGCTCTGGCAGCAATACCTATCCGGATTGCTCAATTCCAATTGGTATAATACAGGGAGGTTTCAGCATACGGGAAAGTTCCAGGCGCTTGATGTTTCGTACCGTGCCCCGGATCGTGCTTTGGATAGGCATTTTCTTGATCATCCTCGGGCTGATCGGACGCTATCTGATCGGCCTGCGTGGGGTCAGTTCCTTGATTCCCGCTATCTTTGGGATGCCCATTGCCTTGCTGGGCTTTCTGGCGACTGAACCAACCTACCACAAATCCTCGATGCGAGGGGTAACAGGCTTAGCCTTGCTGGGCCTCCTGATCAACCTTCACGTCATCCCCCTTTTGCGCGCCCTGCTGCATGGGGAACCGATCCCCGACAGCATCACATCAATCATCGCCCGCAGCACCATGCTCTTCTTGTGTGGCCTGCTCTTGATGGTCTGTGGTGCCATGTACGTCACTGCCGGGTGGAAGCGGCTCCGTGGAAGCGGCTCCGTGGATGAAGGATCACCCTGAAGCTCACGTAGGCGGGTGGGATGCTAGTGCTCCCAGTGACATAGCTACACGGTGCATCTGGCTCAGCAGTTCGCGCAAGGCTCTGAGTTGTTCACGCCCCGGCCCGATCCGCTATAGTTGCCGAAATACAACAATTAGTATATAATAATTCTATTTATTAGTATATACTAATGACGTATAGTCTACCTAATCCATCAAAGGAGAGCCAGGCAGAGGCCATGAGCAACGCCCTTGAGGAGTCTCTTTGTGCTACAACAGTTTGCCAACCCTGGTGACGCATCTCGTCCAGTTGCGCTGGTCGTTGCTCCCAACAAACTCCGGCCGCCGCTCGTCCGCGTGCGTTCGATTGAGCGCCCCCAGCTGCACCACCGCCTCGACGCCGCACGTGAGGTGCCCCTTACCATCATCGCCGCGCCGGCCGGGTACGGCAAAACAACCCTGCTGGCAACCTGGCTCGCCAACGCAGAGCGCCGCGCAAGGCAGGTCAACGAGCCTGCCCTCCAGGCTCCGTCCGATACGCTCCGTTCAGCATGGCTCGCGCTCGATGCAGGCGATAACGATCCGACGCGTCTGCTCGCCGGGCTTGTTGCGGCCTTGCAGACGGTCATTCCTGAACTTGGTGCCGCGGTTCTTCCGTTGCTTGGTGCCGCACCAGTGCTGGATTATGCGGCTGCGCTGGCGATCATCAGTGGCGATCTGTTGACGCACGATCAGCCAGTGCTGCTAGTGCTTGACGATACACACCTGCTGACTGATCGGCGTGCCACCGCACTGCTGGCCGACTTCGTCGAGCGCCAGCCACCACAGCTGCACCTGATCCTCGCTGGTCGCGCCGATCCACCGCTTCCGCTGGCCCGGCTCCGGGCATGTGGCGTGCTCAACGAGGTACGTGCCGCTGAGCTACGCTTTACGGCGCCCGAAGTCGCGGCGTTTCTGCGCACGACGATGCAGATAACGCTTACCGATGCCCAGGCAGCGCACCTGGCCGAACGCACCGAAGGCTGGCCTGCTGGCGTGCAACTGGCGTCCCTGGCCTACCGACAGCAGACTGACGCCATCAGCACCGCCTCGTTCGGACGGCATCGCTTCATGCTCGACTACCTCGCCGATGAGGTGCTCGCCCAGCAGTCGCCAGCGATCGCGCAGTTCCTCTTGATGACGTCCATCCTCGGGCGCATGTGTGGCGAATTATGTGACGCAGTGCTGGATGCGCACCCATGTATGACTGACAACTGCCGTGCATCCACGACGGAACCCTCATCAGCCCCCAACATTCGCGGCGCAGCCCTGCTCGCAACGCTCGAACAGGCCAACCTGTTCCTCATTGCGCTAGACGATGAGCGACGCTGGTATCGTTACCACCACCTGTTCGCCGACCTGCTGCGCTATCATCTGCAGCAGCGCTTGCCTGACCATATTCCAGCCTTGCATCGTCGCGCGGCCCACTGGTTTGCGGCACAGGGGTTGATTGACGAAGCCGTTCATCACGCCCTTGCCGCCGACGATGTTGTGCTGGCGGCCACGCTGGTTGCAACGGAAGGGCGCAACCGGCTCATCCGTGGCGAACTCGTGACACTGCGTGCCTGGCTGGATGCGTTGCCGCTCGAACAACGCCGCGCCGCGCCACACCTGCTGCTCCTGGAGGCATGGACGCAGGTCTGGGCCTACCAACCCGAAGCGGTTGCGGCGGCGCTGGCCGAACTCGCAAAGCGAACTGAGCCCCTGGCACGCGCACTTGCCGCCGAAGTACTGGCGCTCGAAGCTTTTGTGGCCTACAGCCGTGATGATCAGGCGGTGGCGCTCTGCCTAGCACAGCACGCGCTTGCCCAATCGGGTGACGACCCCTGGTTGCACGGCGTTCTCTATGCGAGCCTGGGCGACATGGCCTGGTTTGCCGAGGATGCGACCAGGGCGCTGGCATGTCACCGTTGTGCGTTAGCCCACGCCTGTCGTTGTGGTGACCTGGTGCAACTGGTGGATGCTTGCCACAGCCTGGCGCAGTTCGAGTTACTTCAGGGGCGGCTGACCGCTGCCGAGGCCGCCTACGCCTATGGTGACCAGCAACTGGCCGAACGTGGTTCGGCGGCCCAACCGTTCCGTGAACTGCTCGCCTTGAGTCGCGCCGGCATGCTCTACGAGCGCTACGATCTCACCGCAGCGCGCGCAGCCGCCGAGCTTGGCCTGGTCTGGACGTCGCGCTGCGGATTGAGCGCCTATGAACCATTTGCGCAGATCGAATTGGCCCGGATTGCCGCTGCGCAGGGCGATGCCCTGGCGGCCCGGCGGGCCTTGCTGGCGATGCAACAGGGGCGGCACCACCTGGCCGGGACAAGCGGGCGTGAACTGCCGGTCTGGTTTGAGACGCTGAACTTACGGCACGTAGAGATCTGGATCAGCCTGGGCGACACAGCAGCGCTGATCGGTTGGGTGCGCGATCACTGGACGCCACCCGACCCCAAGGCCGCTGTCGGGCCGTTGATCCGCCAGTTTGCCCTAGCTGCCGCGCTGGTGGCGTGCCTGGATCACGCCGAGCAGTTGGCACCGCTGGTGCAGCAGACCGGACGGCCAATGGCGACGCTGGCCAGCCAACTCATTGCCAGTTGTCGTCAACGCTTCACCGCGTGGGGGTTGGGTGCGGTTGTCCTTGAACTCGAAACCCTGGCTGCCGTCTTGCACTGGCACATGGCCGAGCCGGATCACGCCTTTGCGGCGCTTGAGCGTGCGCTGGTTCTGGCGAACCCCGAAGGGTTCGTGCGCCCATTTCTCAGTCGCGGTGCGCCCATGCGTACCCTATGCGCAGCCGCATTAGCGCGCCGCAATGGTCGGCGCGATCCTTTGACCGGCTTGCTGCGTCGCCTGCACGACCTCTTTCCCCCTGCTGCACCCTCCGCTCCAACACCGCGCACCCTCGCCGAACCACTCACACCGCGTGAGATCAATGTGCTGGCCTTGCTCGCCAACGGCTGTTCGCACCGCGAGATTGCGGCCCACCTCACCATTGCGCCAGATACTGCACGCACCCACATCAAAAACATCTACGGCAAGCTCCAGGTGCAAAACCGGGTGCAGGCTGTCGAACAAGCGCGGATCTTGGCGCTGGTATAGGCAGGCTGTTGGGCGGCGGATAAATACCGCAAATGGGTGATCCCGTACGTTGTTCATCTGGGTAGACTACCTTCACCGACCCGTTTCGCTCCTGTGCGGTGTGGAGATGCCAATGCTGCAACCACGTCCAACCAATCGGCTCGACCTGGGCCAACCGGCATACTATCGCATTACGGTGCATTCGCGCCTCGATCCAGCCCGGGCCGCATGGTTCGATGGGTTCGAATTGGCCGTGTACGGCGAGACGACCGTGCTGAGTGGGCGGGTGGCTGATCAGGCCGCGCTGCACGGATTGCTGGCGAAAGTACGTGACCTGGGCCTCCCGCTCATTGAACTGTGCTTGATCGAGGCTTCTGTAGTCTAGAGAGGATCAAACCGATGTCTTCTGCAACCGCAACGGAAACCGCCCAGAGCGGAGGCCATCACGCAACGCTGCGGCCAGACACGGTCAGCGTGCGGTCTACGATCAACCGCCGCCGCTGGCAGCTCGCCCTATCTGGTCTGCTCAGCGCCATCGGCAATGCGGCTGGCATTGTGCCCTACCTGGTGATCTACTTCATTGCGGTTGAAGTGTTGGGCAAACCGTTGGCCGACGTCAATGCTGGCTGGCTCTGGATGCTGGCGGGCATCGCTCTTGGGGCGGTGGTGATCAAGGCTGCCGGTACTGGTATGGCGCTCTATGTCTCTCATATCGCCGCCTACCGCATCCTCTACGATCTGCGCCTCGCCCTGGCCGAGCATCTCGGCCGCCTGCCCCTGGGCTACTTTAGCGCCCGCACCACCGGCCAGATCAAGAAAGTCATTCACGAGGATGTCGAGCAGATGGAGGAAGGGTTGGCCCATATGATCCCCGACCTGGTCGGTGGGTTGACAACGCCAATCCTGACTGCGATAGTACTCTTTGTCGTGGACTGGCGGCTGGCTCTGGCAACCATTGCCCTCTTGCCAATTGCGATTGCGCTGTATGGCTGGGTTGCCGCGCACTCGGGTATCGCGAAGTACAACGCGATCAATGGGCGGATCAATGCCGCTATTATCCAGTATATCAATGGGATGAAGGTGCTCAAAACCTTTGTACGCGCCGACGCCTCATTCGAAAAGCTCCGTGATGTGGCCGAAGAGATGCGGGTCTATTATACTGGCCCGTACGCTGCTTCAGCACCGACACTGGCGGTGATCTTTGCCGTAGTACGGGCCAATCTGCTGCTGATTGTGCCGCTCGGGATCCTGCTTTTCCTGGGTGGAAGCCTGGACATCGCCACCTTCGTCCTGTTCCTGGTGTTAGGCCTGGGCTTCAACCGCCCACTCTGGACGCTCTTCACGAGCTATGGTACGGCGGCCTGGCAGGTCAATCAGGCCAGCAAAAACATCAGCGCCGTACTGGATACGTCACCGCTTCGCGAACCAATCCAGCCGCTCGCGCCGCGTGATGCAAGCATCGCCTTTGATCAGGTGAGCTTCAGCTATGGCGGTCAGGGGTCAGGGGTCAGGGGTCAGGGGTCGGAGGCCGGTGCGCAGGGAGAGGGCGGTGCCGATCAGACCCAGGTGCTCAACACGGTCTCCTTCGCGATCCCGGCTGGCAGCGTCACCGCGCTGGTCGGGCCGAGTGGCGCGGGCAAGAGCACGCTTGCCAAGCTCATTCCGCGCTTCTGGGACGTGCGTGCCGGGCAGATCCTGGTTGGCGGCATTGATGTGCGCCAGATCGGCACGGCTCGCCTGATGCAGCATGTCGCTTTTGTTTTTCAGGATGTCTTTCTCTTCAACGATACCGTGGCGGCGAATATTCGTATTGGCAAGCCAACCGCCACCGACGGCGAGGTGGAAGCCGCCGCGAAAGCCGCCCGCTGCCACGAGTTTGTCATGGCATTGCCGCAGGGCTATGCGACCTCGGTGGGCGAGAATGGCAACCGGCTGTCGGGCGGGCAGCGCCAGCGCCTAAGCATCGCTCGGGCGATCCTCAAAGATGCCCCGATCATCGTGCTCGACGAAGCCACGGCATTTCTCGATCCTGAAAACGAAGCGCTGGTACAGGAAGCGCTTGCCGCCCTGGTCACCGCCGGTAAAACGGTCGTGATCATCGCTCATCGCCTCAGCACGATCACCGAAGTCGATCAGATCCTGGTGGTCGATCGTGGCCAGATCGTCGCACGCGGCACCCACACCGAACTGCTCCAGCAGAGCCCGCTCTATCAAGAATTATGGCAGGCCCACATCGCCTCGGAGGAGTGGCAACTTGCTCAGGGGTCAGGAGTCAGGGGTCAGAGCGCAGGGGTCAGCAGTCACGCGTTGAGCGTGCGCGAACCGTCACCGGTGTTTACCAATCCGTATCGTGACCTCAACCCCGACGAGCATCTGATGCGTACGATGCTGAAGCTGGTGCCAGGACAGCGCAAGCGGTATCTCGGCGGGATCGGCTGGAAAATCCTCGACGGCATCGTTTCGGCCTGGCCCGCACTGATCGTCTTTCTCATCTTAGTCGAGTTGTTCCAGGAGCCGATCAACACCGGACGAATCTGGGCCTATGTTGGTGGGCTAGCGACGCTCTTTTTGGCTCAGGTGCTCTTCAACTGGCTGGCCCAGCGTGCGATGCTCCGCGTTGTCGCTGATATGCATTACGACCTGCGCATCTTTCTGGCCGACTATCTGCGGCGTTTGCCACTTGGCTTCTTCACGCGTCGCGACACAGGTACGATTGATTCGCTCTTCACGACAAACATCTCGTTTCTCGACGTGCGGTTCCCTACCGATATGTTCATCAGCGGCGTCGTAGCGCCGAGCATTCTTTTCCTCACGATGCTTGTGATCGACTGGCGCCTCGCGCTAGCCGTCGGCCTTGGCATGCCCATCGCGCTGCTCATCCTGCGCGCCACCACCCGTGTCTTCGCCAAGGTCTGGGCCGAGCAACGTGCGGCCCGAACCATCGCCAACAGCCGCATGGTCGAGTACATCCAGGGCATCGGCGTGATCCGCGCCTTCAATCTGACCGGGGCGCGGATGCAACCGTTTGCGCACGCGATGGAGGTTTATCGCGATGCGAGTACGGCCACAACCACCCGGATCACGCCCGCGATGATCGGCTTTATGAGCGTGCTGGAAGCAGGCTTCGCCGCGTTGATCGTCCTGGGTGTCTGGCTCTTGCTCAGCAACAGTCTGGACGGCGTCACCTTGCTGCTCTTCCTCTTTCTGGGGCTGGCCTTCTACCAACCGCTTATGCTGCTCGGCGAACTCCAGGCCTTCCAGCGCATCATCGAAAACGCCGTGCGCAACCTGAACGAGTTTCTCAAAACGCCGACGTTACCTGAGCCAGAGTTCGGACAGATGCCTATGAGTGCAAAGGTGACGTTCGACCAGGTGAGCTTTGGGTATGAGGAGGGAGCAGGAAGCAAGAAGCAAGAAGCAGGAAGCAAGGGGCAGAGCGCCGATGCTACATCCCACATCCTCGCCCCCCGAGTCCCCCGCCCCCCGATCCCCGCCCCCCGCCCCCCGATCCCCGTACTCGACAACGTCAGCTTTCGCATCCCCGAGCGTGGCATCACCGCCCTGGTCGGGCCGAGTGGGAGCGGCAAAACGACGATCACCAGTCTGATCGCCCGATTCTGGGACATCAACAGCGGGAGCATCAAGGTTGGTGGTGCAGATGTGCGCGAGTTGAGCAGCGCAACGCTTCAGGCCCAACTCACGATGGTCTTCCAGAATGTCTACCTTTTCAACGATACCATCCGCGCCAATATCGCCATCGGCAAGCCCGACGCAAGCGACGCCGCGATCGAAGCCGCAGCGCGGGCCGCGCATTGCCACGCGTTCATCACAACCTTGCCTGACGGCTACGAGACGATGGTTGGCGAGGGCGGGTCAACCCTCTCGGGTGGCGAGAAGCAGCGCATCAGCATCGCCCGTGCATTGCTGAAGGATGCGCCGATCGTCATGCTCGACGAAGCAACGGCGAGCGTCGATCCAGAGAATGAGTGGCTGATCCAGCAGGCCTTCGACGCGCTGGCCGCCGAGAAGACCGTGATCGTGATCGCTCACCGTCTGGCCACGCTCCAGCGTGCCGACCAGATCCTGGTACTCGACGGGGGCAGGCTGGTGCAGCAGGGCAAACACGTTGACCTGCTTGCCCAGGAAGGGCTCTACCGGCGCTTTTGGCGCGAGCGCGAGCGGGCCAAACATTGGAAGCTGGGTGCGGCGCAGCCGATAGACGAGTAACGAGGAAAAACCGTATGCAGAACCAAACCTCACCCCACCCCGTTCGTGGCTTGATGGCCTGGAAGACGCGCGACCTAATGGTAACGTTGACCATCAGTCTGGCAATTGGCATTGCGTTCATTCCGCTTAACAACATCTACACCGCTGTTGCGGCAGTGAACCCGATTGCCGGCTGGGCAATGAGCGGATTCTTCGCCCTGCCACAGTTTTTCATTGGCTATGTCATTCGCCGCCCCGGCACGATGTTGCTCTACGCGTTCGTATCAGGAACAGCCTGGGCCATGGCCTCGCCCTTTGGACTCTTCGGCCTGATCGCAAGCCTGATTGGCGGCCTGATGAGCGAAAGCACGCAGTGGGTCGCCACGCGCTACCGCACCTATGGCCGCGCTCAAATGGTGCTCTGGGCAATCTTGCTGGCCGTGTTTGGCATCCTGGTTGCCGGCGTGCTCTTCGGTGGCCTGATCATAGCACCAGTGATTGCCATCAGTGCTGCGCTGGCCAGCATAAGTACGCATATTGTTGCCGCACTGCTTACCCCGTATCTGGCGGTGGCCCTCGCACGCACAGGCGTCGTGAGTGGTACGGCAGTTGGGCAGCAACTCCAGCAGGATATCTAACACTTATTTGGGAGGATTACGATGACTGCTCATTCTTCGACAACGCCAAAGCGTGGCCTGATGGCCTGGACGACGCGCGATCTCATGATCTTGATGGCTATCGCGCTCGTTTTCGGACTGCTTCTGACAGGCATGACCTATGCATTTGTGCTGACGATGGTGTTCCTCACGCCGATGCTCAGCAATGGCTTGTTTGGGGGAATCTGGTTATTGCCGGCCTTTATGGCGAGTTATGTATTGCGTCGCCCTGGCACGGCATTGCTCACCTCGTTGCTCTACAGTCTGGTGATGGTGCCGTTTAGCCCCTATGGCGTCGGGGTCGTCTTTGGCGGGCTGATCGGCGGCCTGTGCTACGAACTGCCCTTCCTGTTCACACGGTATCGCAGTTACGGCCTGCCGATGCTTGTATTCGGCGGGGCATGGGCCAATCTCGCCACCGTCTTGATCCACGTTCCGCTTTCCGGTGGCGTCAATCTTGCGCCAGGCATCTGGGTACTGGTTGTGCTGGTCGCCCTGGTGAGCGGTGCGCTCGGAGGTTGGTTGGCAACCGTGCTTGCCAACGCTCTTTCGCGCACTGGCGTGTTACGCGCTACGGCTATGGAGAACGATCAAGGTACAGTTGTATGACGATGCGTGAAACGCCGTATCTCGAACTGGCACACCTGACCATCACATATCCCGGGCGCAAACTGCCGACCGTTGCTAATGCGTCGCTCACAATCTCCGTCGGCGAAACAGTGCTGTTGCTTGGCGCGTCGGGCAGTGGCAAGAGTACCCTGGCGCTCACGTTGAACGGGCTGATCCCGCATGCGCTCGGCAGCATCACGGCGGGCTGCGTGCGGGTTGACGGCCTGGAGACGCAGACCACACCCATTGCCGATCTGACCCAGCGTGTCGGCATCGTTTTTCAAGATCCCGAGGCGCAGTTTGTCACGCTGAAGGTCGAAGATGAGATCCTCTTTGGCCTAGAGAACCTGTGCGTGCCACCAGAGCAAATGGACGCTCGCGTGACGGCCGCGCTGACCCAGGTAGGGATGGCCGACTATCGCCACCGACCGGTTGACCGGCTCTCGGGCGGGCAGAAGCAGCGCGTTGCCCTGGCGGCGCTGCTGGCAATGGATCCGCAGGTGCTGATCTTTGATGAGCCGACGGCCAACCTCGATCCGGTGGGAACCGAGGATGTCTTTGCGCTGATCGCTGCGCACAAGGCGCAGCACAATCATACGATCATCTTGATTGAACACAAGCTCGACGCACTGATGCATCTGGTTGATCGGGTGGTCGTGCTCGGCGAGCAGGGCGTCATCCTGGCCGATGGCCCGCCGCGGAGCGTCTTTTTCCATCATGCCGACGCACTGGCGACGCACGGGATCTGGATGCCGCAGGTCTGCCTGCTCGCGCAGCAACTGGCGACACGGGGGGTGACACTGCAACCCTTTCCGGTCACGCTTGACGAGGCCGAGCATGTGCTAGGGGGCGGGGAGCAGGGGTCAGGGGTCGGGGGTCAGGGATCGGGAGTCGAGGGGCAGAGGGCGGGGGGCAGCGTTCGCGAACCCCGACGCTGGAGGCCCGATCCGCGTCCGCTGGCGCTGCGCCCGCTGGCGGTTGAGGTTCGCAACCTTACCTTTAGCTATGGTCCGACCCCGGTGCTCAACGACGTATCGCTCCAGGTACCGCACGGCGACTTTCTGGCCATCGTCGGGGCCAACGGGGCGGGCAAGACGACACTGGCCCAGCACCTGATGGGCATTTTGACGCCACCCCGTCATACCGTCTTGATCAACGAACATGACGTGAGCCAGGTCGCCGCACGCGAACTGGCGCGGCAAATCGGCTATGTGTTTCAGAACCCCGAGCACCAGTTCATCACCGACAGCGTCTTTGACGAGGTGGCCTACGGCCTGAGCGTGCAAGCGATTCCCGTACACGAGGTGGCAATCCGCGCTACCACGATGCTCGAGCGCTTCGGATTGGCCCGTTACGCCAAAGCCAATCCCTTCACGCTCAGCCACGGTGAAAAGCGGCGCCTGAGTGTTGCAACGATGCTCGCGGTCGGCCAGCATATCTTGATCCTTGATGAGCCGACCTTTGGCCAGGATCAGCGCAACGCCGACGCAATGATGGCCCTGCTCCAGGCGCTGCACCGCGAGGGGCACACGATCATCATCATTACGCACGACATGGCGCTGGTGGCCGAGCACGCCACCACGGTGGCGGTGATGAACCATGGGCGGTTGCTCTTCCATGGCGCGACCCACGACGCCTTCGCCCAGCCCGATCTGCTCTCGCAGGCCCGCCTGAAGCTGCCACCGCTCGCCCAGCTTGCCGTACGCCTCGGCTGGCACGGTGTCTTGACCATGGAAGACGCCATACATCAATGTGGTGCCAGGCCGTTAGGCGTGACGTACCGATGACCAACAAACCCAACGCGCCCATCGACTGGCAGGCTATGCGCGGTCAGCCGACCGCACCAAGCCAGAACAAAGACCCATTGGACAGAGGATATCACGATGCAGACCTTCTATATCAAGCGTGATGCGCCCTTGCAGCGCCTGAATCCGCTGAGCAAAGTGCTCGCCACTCTGCCGGTACTGGTCTTTGTTGCCCTCACGACAGAACCGTGGACGCCGCTGGCCTTCATCGGCCTGATCGTCGTGACCATCCTTGGCTTGGGGCGCATACCGCTTGGTCGTTTTCTGCGCGTTGCGTTGCCGCTGATGCTGCTGATGGTCGGTTTTCTGTTGATCTACCCCTTTGTGGTCCGCGAAGAGTTGGTGCGCAATTCGCCGTTGCTCTTCGAACTCGGGCCGCTACGCGTCTACCAGGCTGGGGCGATCTACGGCTTGGCGACAGGGCTACGCGTCTATGCGCTGGTGTTGCTCTCGCTGATCTTCAGCTTCACCACCGACGCCAGTGACTTCATCCGCGCACTGGTGCAGCAGTGGCGTCTACCGTACAAGATCGGCTATGGCGCGATGGCCGCCTTTCGCTTTGTGCCTATGCTCCAGAGCGAACTGCGGGTGATCCAGGCTGCCCACCGTGTGCGCGGCGTCGCCGGCGGCGGCGGCGTACGTGGGGCTTCCACCCAGGCCCGGCGCTATGCCGTGCCGCTGCTGGCGACGGCCATCCGCCAGGCCGAGCGCACCGCCCTGGCGATGGACGGGCGCGCCTTTGGGGCTTACGAAACGCGCACCTCGTATCGTCACTTTTGCTTCCATTCACGTGACTACCTCTTTGTCGGGGGCTTTTGGTTGGCAAGCCTGCTGATCATCGCTGGCCTCTGGCAAGCGCGACTCCTTGGGCCGCTCATCTGGCTGCAGCAACTCTAACAACCCTGAGCCGTTGATGAGCACAAAGCCAGAAGATATTTGAGGAATAACCCTATGCATATCTTGCCGTACATCCGTCTAGCAGGCTTTCCCATTGGTCTGGGCTTGACCAGCGCCCTCGTCGGAGGGACGCCCAACCGCGTGATGATTAAGGAAGAGTAGTCGCATGCAACAAGATTCGATGCCCGCTCCGAAGCGGAAGACCGGGCTACTCCGGCTGATCGAGCTCGCTGGCACCAAAAAGTGGTGGCTGTTCGCCTCGATGGCCCTGGCGGTTGTCGCCACCCTGGTCCAGTTCGCGCCAACGATCATTGTCTACCAGATTATCCGTGAATTGGCCGCGCACGCCACTGACCTGAGCGGGGTTGATCGCGATCTGCTCTGGCGTCTTGGCTGGATCAGCCTGGGTGCAGTGGGCGTCTTTGGCCTGCTGCTCTACACCTCCTCAATGCTTTCGCACATCGCCGCCTTCAACATCCTGTATGAAATCCGCATCACGTTGGCCGAGAAGCTGCCACAGCTCTCGATGGGCTACTTCACCAATACCGCCAGCGGCAAGATCAAGAAAGTCCTGTCCGAAGACGTGGAGCAGATCGAACTCTTTGTCGCCCACCACATCCCCGACATCACCAGCGCGGTGGTCTTCCCGCTACTCGTGATCGGCTACCTGTTCGTAGTCGACTGGCGACTGGCCCTGGCCGCGCTGATCCCGTTCCCGATCGCCATCGCGCTGATGTTCAAGGTAATGCTGAGCGCCGAGAGCAAGCGGCTCTACCACGAGTACCACAGCGCACTCGAGAAGATGAACAGCGCTGTGGTCGAGTATGTGCGCGGCATGCCCGTGGTCAAGGTCTTTGGCACAGACAAAGAATCGTTTCGCCGCTTCAAGGAGACGGTCATTGCCTATCGCGACTGGGCGCAGCAGATGAGCCGGAGCTACAGCACGATCTACCCCGCCCTGCTCACGGCGGCCTCCTCTTCACTCATGTTCATCGTGCCAGTCGCAGTATGGCTGCTCTATCGCGCAGATGATCCTAACGCACTCATCCCGACGGTGCTCTTCTTCACCCTGATCGGTGGGGGCTTCTTCTTCCCACTGCTCAAGCTTACGTTTATGGCGGGGCTGCTGGGCCAGATCAGCATGGGCGTCGAGCGGATTGACGCCATCCTTGACGAGGCCGAGGTTCCCGAGCACGACTCCGGCCGCCAGCCCAGCGATGCCACGATCACCTTTGAGAACGTTGCCTTTGCCTACGATCAAAGCTCCATTCTTCAGGGGGTCTCGTTTCGCGCCAGCCCCGGTACGGTCACCGCTCTAGTGGGGCCATCGGGGGCCGGCAAAACAACCATTGGCCTGCTCACCGCCCGTTTCTGGGATGTGCAGTCCGGGGCCATTCGCATCGGCGGCGTGGACATCCGCGAGCTGAAGCTCGAAACCCTAATGGAGCACGTCTCCTTTGTTTTTCAGGACGGCTTGCTCTTCTTCGACACGATCGAAGCGAACATCCGCATGGGCAACAGCACCGCCACAATGGACGAGGTCATCGCCGCCGCAACAGCTGCCCAGTGCCATGCGTTCATCGAGCGCCTGCCCAATGGCTACAAAACCCTGGTGGGTGAGGGCGGCACCTACCTCTCGGGCGGCGAGCAACAGCGCATCGGCATCGCCCGCGCCATCCTCAAGGGCGCGCCGATTGTCGTCCTTGATGAGGCCACCGCCTACGCCGATCCCGAAAATGAGGGCCAGATCCTGGCGGCGCTGGCCCGCCTGATCCAGAACAAGACCGTGCTCATCATCGCCCATCGCCTCTCGACAATCACCCAGGCCGACCAGATCCTGGTGGTGAATGAGGGCCAGATCGTCGAACGCGGCACCCACCCCGAGCTGGTCGCGGCGCAGGGCCTCTATCGCAGAATGTGGGATACCTATGCACGGGCGCGGCAATGGACGTTGGCGCCGCAAGGAGCAGCTTCACAATGATGAACATCATGGCTATCATTCGCGCCGCCACCATGGGCGATCCCAGACGGGTGTGGCCTATGGTGGCGTGGGCTGTGCTGGAGTACATGCTGCGCGGCGCACCCTACGGCATCGTGCTAGCGGTCACCTGGGTGCTCTTTGATCCGCTTACCAACCCTGGAACGCCGATCAATATCACCGCCCTGGTCTGGTTGAGTGTCTCGCTGCTGGTCTCGCTGACGCTCTTGCATCTTGTCAGCAGGTGCTCCTATCTGGCAATGTTCGACGATGCCTACGGGCTGTGCACCGATGGGCGCCTGGCGATGGGCGACCACCTGCGCAAGCTACCGATGGGGTTTTTCAACGCCCGCGACCCCGGGACGATCGGTGCCTACTTGATCAACGACTACGCCAACATCGAACACCTCTTCACCCACCTGGTGCCGCAGGCCATTGGTGCGCTGGCGATGCCACTCATCCTGCTGCTGGCGCTGGCGACCCAGAGTTGGCAACTGGCCCTGGCGGCGGCGCTCGTCATCCCACTTGCCATCCCCTTCACCTTCGTCTCGCGCGCCTTCATCCGCTTCTTTGGCAAGCAACACCAGAAGGCTAAAGTCGAGGCGGCCTCGCGCATGCTGGAGTATGTGCAGGGCATGCACCTGATCAAAGCCTTCAACCTGGCCGGTGCCAAGTTCGAGCGGCTCGAACTTGTCTTCCGCCGCCTCAAGGCGCTCAGCATCAAGCTCGAGGCCGGCAGCGGGCCAACCGTGCTGCTCAGCGGCTTCGTGTTGCAGAGTGGGCAGACCCTGATCATCTTGTTGGGCCTGACGTTGCTTTTTGCCGACACCATTGCGCTGCCGGTCTACATCATGTTCCTAATCCTAGGCGTGCGCGTCTACGAACCGCTGATGCAGGCCTTGACCTTCCTGGCAGAGCTGAACTATTTCAAAATCAGCGTGGATCGCATCGAGGATGTGTACAAGACGCCGGCGCTTAGCGGCACGCAGCCTACGCTCCGGCCGACCAGCTACGACCTCGCCTTCGAGAACGTCTCTTTCCACTACCTCGACAACGACGTGCTCAACGATATCAGCGTCAACATCCCGGCCCGTTCGCTGGTTGCCCTCGTCGGGCCATCTGGCTCGGGCAAGACCACGATGACCCGCCTGATCGCCCGCTTCTGGGACGTGACAGCGGGCCGGATTACGCTGGGTGGTCACGATCTGCGCGCATACGACCCGGCGACGGTACTGGCCGCCATCTCAATGGTCTTCCAGGATGTCTACCTGTTCAACGACACGGTGCTAAACAACATCCGCGTCGGCAGAACCGAGGCGACCCAGGATGAAGTCATCGCCGCCGCGAAAGCCGCCCGCTGCCACGACTTCGTCAGCAGGCTACCCGAAGGCTACGAAACGCTGGTTGGCGAGGGCGGCTCGACCCTCTCGGGCGGCGAGAAGCAGCGCATCTCGATCGCCCGTGCCATCCTCAAAGATGCGCCCATCATCCTGCTCGACGAGGCCACCGCCTCGCTCGATCCAGAGAACGAGTTGTACATCCAGGAGGCGATCGGCGCGCTGGTGCGGGACAAGACCGTGATCGTGATCGCTCACCGGCTCAACACCGTCGTCCACGCCGACAACATCGTCGTCCTAGAAGGCGGGCGGATCGTTGAGCAAGGCAAGCATGACGACCTGATGCGCGTCGGCGGGCTCTATTGCCACATGTGGGACGAGCAACAGCAGGTACGCGCGTGGAAGTTTGCCCAGGAGGAGTCACTGGCCGCAATCCCAGGCTAGGGAGAGGATGATCGTAGACACCCAGACGTGAGGCGTGATTGTGGTCGTGCCATTCAAAGGCAATATGCCTGACCTGTTATTCAACTACGTGTGCCAAAAACAGGGTCTTGACCCCACGACAGACCTGACCCTGTATTATGCCAACTCGCCCCAACAGGCGGCTCAGTTGCTTCTGTCGGGGGAAAAATCCATTGCTGTCCTGACCGAGCCACTCTCGACCCAAATTTTGCTCAAATCCAAGGCCACCGAATCCTCGCTGTACCGCTCCATCGATATGCAAGTCGAATGGAGTGCGGCTTCGGGATTGGGGCAGCGCATCCCAATTGCTGGCACCGTTGCCCTGCCAGCGATCCAGGATAACCCCGAAGCGATCGAGCGCTTTATGCAGGAATACAGGCTGGCGGTTGAATGGATCAAAGCCAACCCGGATCAAGCCGGACAATTAGGGGCAGCGATTGAACAGTTGGGCTTTGAGGCCCCGGCAATTGCCGAATCACTCAAGAACACCCGCTGGGATTTTGTCCAGGTTAAAGACTGCCAGGAGGATCTCGAGGCCTTTTTCATGGCCCTTTCTAAGACAAAGCTCCTAGATAGGAATAGTACCTGGGGCTACATTTTGGGTCTCTAGTCGACGAGATGAGGGCAAGGCTGAGGTACAGTATGACGCTGGGTGCGGTGCTGCGTCGCAGGACGGATCCACTGCTCTCATTTACTTAGTACCGATTCGGGTCGTTTTGCGCTTGTCTTTTTGATGATTGTTGCGACTGTTGCACTTAGTTGTGGCGGCAGAACTGTGAATTGGCAGCCCCGAAGTGGGCCACCGCTACTGTGCCCTGGCAAGCACAGGCGTTGGCGCTCATCACAGCTGAGCTGTATGGTGACGGCATGATTGCGTACACCCGCTGCCCCGCAGCGCATCCCGCCTTCTCTCGCTAGGCTGCATCCAACCATTACAGGGACTTAATGACGGCCTGTCGCTTTGATTGGCCCCTAGCACAGATCGCGACGGTAAACGAGGCGCTCGACGAAACGCGGGATGAGCCAGCACCAGGCGACCTCTTCACGCTGCCACGGGGCACCTTATGATGCCGGGAACATCGTACGCGAAGGGGTCGTAATGCCAACGATTCGTGCAAAGCGGGGATGCGGGGACACGATGAAGGGATCATGGCAACGGTCGCTGCTCGCTCAGCGCCGCCTGCGTTGGGGTGGCCGCCGCCCGCTGGCGCACTCACCCCAACGCAGGCGGCGCAGTCAGCTTGACCGAGACACCGTCATCCTTGTCCCTATGCGGTCAATGTGACAGCGAACCCCGTTCATACGCAGCGCTTTGCGGTCAATGTGACAGCGAACCCCGTTCATACGCAGCGCTTTGCGGTCAATGTGACCGCAAACCCCGCGTCGGCTACGGTGATCACGCCGCGTGGCGGGCCGACCCTGCCCGTACATACCCCCCTGACAACCGAACACCCCCGCCGTCCACCGCGCCAAGCAGCGCGGTGAGCAGCGGGGGTGCGTGGACACCAGGGAACGATCACGGCAGGGTCGTGCCCCTGCCTGTCAGTTTAGGCCCTATACTGTACCAATCGGTTGCAGCGAACGGGTACCACCCACTTGTGGCAATGGGGTACCAGCATCCTTGCAGCAGACGGGTACCATCGCTTCCGTAGCTCCCGATATTGCCGTATGCTCTCCCAAAGGTTCATCCTTACAGGGAGATAGCTATGGCCGGACGGAGCACAGACCTCATGGACGTACGTGAACTTCTTCGCCACTTACGGAGTATCTCCAGTGACCGGGCAGTCGCCCGCACGCTGGGACTCCATCGCAAGACGGTATTGCGCTACCGCATCTGGGCACGTCAGCAGGACTTGCTCAGCGACACCCCGCTGCCGGCGCTGGACGAGTTGCAGGATCTGGTCCAGCGCACGCTGACTAGTCCACCACCCCCACAGACCGTCTCTTCGGTCGAGCCGCATCGCGACCTCGTCGTCGACCTGCGCGCACGCAAGGTCGAAGTGGCGGCTATCCATCAGCGCCTCACCGAACGGGGCTTCACCGGCAGCTACGATGCGGTCTATCGCTTCGTCCGCCAGCTTGAACCCCGTACGCCCGAGGCCACCGTCCGGGTCGAGCGCGCCCCAGGCGAGGAAGCGCAGGTCGACTTTGGCGCGGCGGGCAAACTCATCGACCCCGTGACCGGCCTGCTCCGCACCGCCTGGGCCTTTGTGATGACCCTGGCGTTCAGTCGGCACCAGTATGTGGAGTTCGTCTTTGACCAGACCATCGCGACCTGGATCCGGCTGCATGTCAACGCCTTCGCCTCCTTCGGTGGCGTGCCCGAGCGCGTGGTCTGCGATAACCTGAAGGCCGCCATCGTCGTTGCCCTGCGTGACGACCCACTCGTGCAGCAGACCTACCGCGAGTGTGCCGAACACTACGGCTTTCTCATCGACCCGTGCCGCGTCGCCACGCCCGAACATAAAGGCAAGGTCGAGAGCGGAGTACACTACGTCAAGCGAAATTTCCTGGCCGGGCGTGCCTCGTCCCGCCTGCCGGATGCCAACGTGGCCGTGCGCGAGTGGTGCATGACGACAGCCGGTGAACGGACGCACGGGACGACCTTCGCGCAGCCGCGCATCCAGTTCGAGACCATCGAGCGGGCCGCGCTGCGCCCCCTGCCGTTACCTGCCTACGACCTGGCGATCTGGAAGGAGGCCACCGTCGCCCGCGACTGCTACGTCGTGTTTGAGAAAAGCTTCTATTCCGTGCCATTCCGGCTCATCGGTCAGACGGTGCGCGTGCGGGGCGGCAGCCAGCGGCTGCAGATCTACACGACCGACTACGCGCTGGTTGCAACCCATCCCCGGGCCACGGCTCCCGGCGAACGGCATACGCACCTTGACCATTTGCCACCCGAAAAGATTCCCGGGCTGCTGCAGACGCGTGACGGCTGCCGGGCGGCAGCCCAGGACATTGGCCCGGCCACGGCCGAGGTGGTGGAGACGCTGCTGAGCGACCCGGCTCTGGAACGTCTCCCCACGGTGGGACGCCTGCTCCGCCTGCGGGAAGCCGCTGGCGACGAGCGACTGGAAGCGGCGTGTGTGCGTGCGCTGGCCTTTGACGACCCGCGCTACCAGACCATTAAGGGCATCCTGGATGACGGGAGCGAGCACGCGCCGCTCCCGGAACCAGCGCATGCGGCACCGGCGAACACGTTCGCCCGCAATGCGCACGAATTGCTCGGCCATCTGTTTGGAGGTGTGCAATGGACGTAAGTGCCAGCCAGTTGACCGGCAAGCTCAAGCAACTGCGCCTGTCTGGCGTGCTCGACACGCTGGCCGTCCGTGAGCGGCAGGCGATTGACGGGACGTGGTCGTACCTTGCGTTTCTCGAACAGTTGCTGGAAGACGAGGTAGAGCGGCGGGCGCAGAAGCAACTGGCGCTGCGGCTGCGGCGCGCGGCCATCGGGAGCAGCAAGACCCTGGAGGGGTTCGACTGGCAGTTCAACGGGAGCATCAACCGGCAGCAGATATTGCAGGTGGCAAGCGGGACGTACCTCCGCGAGCGGCGGAACGTGCTGATCTACGGGCCGAGCGGGGTAGGCAAAAGCCACCTCGCGCAGGCGCTGGCGCACGAGGCATGCCGACAGGGCTATGACGTGCTGTTTGCCAACACACACAAACTGCTCCAGCACCTCAACGGTGGACGGGCGGATGGAAGTTGGGAACGGCGATTGGCGAGCGCGGTGCGGCCTGACCTGCTGATCCTGGACGACTTCGGGCTCAAACCCCTGACATCCGTGATGGCGGAAGATCTCTACGACGTGATTGCCGAGCGCTACGAACAGGGGAGCATCCTGTTGACGAGCAATCGGGCACCATCGGAGTGGCCGGATCTGTTCGGCAGTCCGCTGCTGGCGTCAGCGGGGTTAGACCGGCTGGCGCATCGGGCCGAGACGGTGATTATTACGGGGCAGAGCTACCGCGCCCAGGGGCGGGTGCGGTTTGAACAGGAGGTGCGTCAGGCCGATCCAGTGGCGTAGACTCAGTTAAGCGTGACAGGCGGCATGGTCGTGGGAGCTACGGAGCCGCCAGTCACCCAGCGGGTGGGACAGGATGCCTGCCTGCTGGTACCCAATTGCCGCAAACGCTTGGTACATTCCTGCCACAAAACCTGGTACACTCCCGGCCACAACTTGACACCCTGCCCACACAGTGCGTGCTCAGCGCCGCCCAAGGCGGCGCGTGGCCGCCGCCCGCTGGAGCACCCGCCCCAACGCCTGCGGTACCTCGCGCAGCCGCGCCACCGGCAGCGTGTCCGCGGCGCCAAAGATGCCCTCCAGCCGCTCCAGATGTTCCTGGGGGCCGACATAGACACCCACCACGAGCGTGCCCTGCCGCCGCACCGTCGCGACCGTCGCGCTCACCATGGCCGCCGGTTCGTCCGTCGGCACCCCATCGTGCAGGTACAGGATCAGGCGCGTCGCTTCGGGTCGCTGGGCCAGCATGGCTTGCACTGCATACACCGATGTGCTTTGCCAGACGATCGATGCAGCGATCAACGCTTTGGGGCCTTGCTGCGCAACGATCTTGAGCCTTGTCGACGGGATGGTTGACACCACGAGACACAAGCAAAGCTCCGCAACTCCGCGCCGCTACGCCCTGGGGCCTTTGCGTTGTTACCCGTGCCCGCTCCGGTCAGGCAGTACAAACCATACGGCACCGAATGATGCTTGCACAAAACGACTGAAATCAGGTATACTTTCTATGTTACACATCCCAAAAATCAACTGGACTTCTCGTTCCAACGAGGCGTCCCACGAGCAGATGGTGGTGCGCAACCAAACCATACGAGATACGAGACGGTTATCTGACTGCGAGGCCTCACTGGGAGGCCTTCTATCAAACCAGCGTAAACGTGCATCCGCCCAACGACACCGGTGTGAGCCGTCTCAAGCGCTCAGATCCCCTTCTACACCGTCGGTCTTGTGCGACAAGGAGGCCGCCCCATGCCAGCCACCCCCGCAGGCAATGATCCGCTCGACCAGTTCATCCTTCGTCCAGAGTTGCTCACGCCCGATATCATCTCCCTAGAATTTCTGCCTCTCCCGGAAACCGCCGTTGCAAATGCCACCGTTGATCTTAGCCGATTCTTTACGGAGGACTCGGCGCAAGTCAAACGCTTTCGGGCCTTGGAACGACTGATCGACCGACAACTCCAGGCTTTCCAGGCAGAGAAAGGCGTCAAGTCAGTCGTAACGCTTGGCGATATGGAGAAAATTAGGACGTGGCTCAATCCCAACACCCTCTACCTCTACGATAAGAACGCACCGATCGTGAGCCTGGATTGGATGCCGGTCGATACCCATGCTCTGGTTGGTGAATTGATGAGGTTGTGCAAAGAGACTCAAACCTGGATCGCCCCCCTGCGCACCAGGCCGCTGCCAGGAACTTGGAAAAACATCATCCGGTTGCCCTTTGATATCATCAAAATGCAGGACTCGCGTACGGATCGTTATAATTCGTTTTTCGGGCAGGCCATGCACGAACTCATCCATCATGCCGAATTTGAGCGTGGATTGCACCAGACTGAGAACTGGGCGTATACTGCCTACAAGGAGCGCAATGCCACCTTTTGGGATTATCAATTCCAAGCCGTGTCTGACATCGCTCAAGCCGAAGAAATCTTGATGGATGATGCACGTGAGTCTGAATTCTTCGCGGCACTTGACCGTTTGTTGAATGCTTTTCTGGGCATGCAGCAATGGGAAGCCGGGAAGGCGGTTGCGGGCATTCAAAATATCAAGCAGGAGCGCTACCAAACCTGGGGACCCGATCATGCTCAATTGCATGATCTGATGGGTATCTCCATGCGTTCGCGCGCCATCCTGGAACATTACGATAGTGGCGTGTGTGGCGCACGCCTCGCCGTGGCAGCGCGGTTGATTATCTGGCGACTCTCGTTTGATGCTGAAGCACAGAAAGTGCGACAGCAGGCATTGCAATTCACCAGGCTCCACGCAATGAGCGACCAAGAAGCGCAAGAACATATGCAGATGATTGATGCCCAACTGCATGCAAAGCGCCTAGCGTTTGAAAAGGAGTTTGAAGCAACGTACTATCCTCCACCGCTACCAGGTGAGTGACGATGAGCAAGCAAGACAGCGTTGCGTGGGATAAGGCGGTGACCTGCCCATATCCAGCCGTACAAGCATATGCGATACGCGGTGGGGATGAATGATGCGGAGCGTTCATCATGAGCATGCTCATAACATTAGGTAGTTGCGGCATTGGCTTAGTCTGGGGATGGTTACTCGGTAGCTTCGAGGGCCATCTTCGTAAGGCAAGCCTCAGTGTTCCCCTCCTCGCAGGTGCGAGCCTGATCCTGGGAGGCAGCTTTGTTGTTCTCTACGGTTGGGTTCCCGTCATCTTTGCCGGCATTGCAGCGGGTGGTGCGGTTCTCTTGCATCTCGGATGGCGCCAGGAGTTGCGTCGGCGTACTTCTGAGACCCCGTGAAGGTTTTTTGTTGAGGAGAAAACGTATGGAGACCACAGAGACTGCTACAACGATTCAGTTAGTCGGTGCTGGAGCTTTTGGGGTCGTTATCGGGTGGTACATCTATTTCATCAATCGCTATCGGAAAGGCGATGTGCAACTCAGTGATTTAGTCACGCTTATCGGCATCCTGGGTGGTGGTAGCATCCTCGCTCTGTTTCCAGCCCGTAGTGATCTCTTTGGAGCCTTCGGGATCGGGTTAGCGATCGGATTCTTTGGCTACTTCATTGTGCTCATCTTTCTCGTCGGCACTTCAAAGAATTTTACCGTTGACTGGTTCCTTGATGGACGGCGCACCCTCCCAGATGGCAAGGAGGGCTATCCAGATGACCCCGATCGTCGCGATCGTCCAATGGAAGGGGGGGCATCTGGGACAGGCGGCGGACCGACACCAATTAATTGAAGCGTGCTGAGCAGGGATGGAAGATCGTGGAACTGGCGATCCAACCTGATCATATCCACATAAGCAAAGACCGTACCGCATAGCAAGGAGGGGGCGATGTCAAGGCAAAAGCAAGAGCGACTACTTGCAGACGTAGTTGGTCGGGCATTCGTCACGTTTGATCCGACAGGACGACTTGCAACCCAGAGGCACGAACCTGGGGAAGCCTTGAACCTTCAGGTGGTGAGCCTGTTCCAGTTGTATGCTGCCATAAGTGTGCTGGTACGCGATACATGGCTTTACCTGGAAGATTACCCTCGCGATGACGCGGTCAACTTTCAAGCAATCGTCATCCCAATCATCGAAACTGATCAGCGGCAGTATCCTGCTACGACCATTTTCCGCTCAGCGGAGCAACTGGCTGCACGCGATCCAGCAGGATCATGGAAGACCCCTGAGGGTTTTATGGCTGCAGCTGCGGCTGCGCGTCCTACCATCGAGGGCCTTGACGCCTGGCAAATAGTTCATAAGCAAACCACAGAACCGGGTCAACAGATCGTCAGCGCGTTATCCCGACAATGTGGTGAGGCCTTGAGCCAGATATTCCGCCAACGTGATCTCGTTCATAGGGAACGCATCTTACGTGTTGTCAACATCTATCAGCAGCACTGCTTCGCAGAGGATCCTGTGTGGTATTCCCTCGTTGCCGTCGTAAGCACCGCTGTGGTTAGTCAATGGTCACTGGTTAACAATCTCGCTCCTCTCTTTCATGAGAGCGCATGGCCGTTCTCTCAAGCATCACCTCTGCTCTTTCCCGATCTTCCAGACGTTCCGTTAGTTCCCACTAGCCCAAAATCGCTATCATCCTTGCTAACTGAAATAATCAATCGCACGGGTGGCAAATTAAAGACCGAGACAAGTTCTGATTTCCGTTTTCATCAAGATAACGTTGCTATGGATCTGTTAACACTTGGGCTAACAGACAAGAGCAATAGCGGCCCGCTCTGGGAGGACTCCCCATGGACGGGCGCGCTCACTCCCAATCCCAGAAAAAGCGTGAAGAAAGACGCTTTTGGTCGAAGCAAAGTGGGAGGCATAGGATTAGTTGGTCGTCAAAGATCTGAAACGCTTCGATCAGACTTTACACCTGAGCCTGAGGATTATGAGACTCCAGAACCTCAGGACGAGGACACACCTAGAGCTGAAGCGGTAGACTTTGCTGCCACGCCAAAGCGTCAACCAAGCTATGCGCATACTGGTTTCAGCGAAGATGAGGCTTACGAGCGTGAGCTTGACCCCACCATACCCCTGAAAGCTGGACAGTCCTATCTGTTCTGGTTTGAGCTTAGTCCAAACCCCACCCTCCCTGGTGCAATCGAAGAAGACAATGTTCCCTTCGATCCAAAGGGTGAATTGCCCCTCGATGCGGAGATCGATGTGGTGCTATATACCTTTCCCAATGGCATTGACATAGATCTTGGCGAAGCTGATTTTGGTCAACTAACACTACAGCCAGACGGATCAGGGCGCGTAACTCATCAACCGGGGGGGCGGGTCTCAATTAAAGGCAAAGGTACCCAGCGGCTTTTCTTCCCCGTCCGTACCCCATCACTCGATGGAGAGGCACAACTTCGCTGCAGCATCTATTACAAACAGATCCTGCTTCAATCACGTTTGATTCAGGTGCAGGTAAGCCATAACCCAAGTAAACAAGAGGCAGCAATGCTGCGCTCATTTGTTGAATACACACGGATGGACTTGCATTCCGACACACTCAATGATGTTGAGGAACAAAAACTCAGTGTTATGTTTAATCCGAACAGTAATGCTACGCATGAGTTGCGCTTCTTTGGCTCGACAAAGGTCACAAGCAGTGCGCATCCGGATGCACATAAGCTTCAAGCGTTCATTGACATCGCTCGTGATGCATTACGAAAAGTAGCATGGGGAACTACAGAAGAATGGGATGAGAAAAAACACTCATATCGGTATACACAGGAGAGGGTTATTACACATGAACAACTCAAAAAAGATCTTGTCATCCTAGCCAAAGCGGGTTACCGGATTTATGATGCTATTATCAATGCGTTCGCAGGGGGGAATCAAGCCGCCGATCAGCTTGCAGAACTTATGCGTGCCTCCGGAAGGTTGGAGTTGGTAATTAAAAAAGAACCCAATCATATTCTTCCGATCGCGCTGATGTATGATTACCGTCTAGATGACGCTTTAGATCCTGACGCCTACACCCTATGCCCCGCTTTTTGCGACGCGCTTAAAGATAATACGCCTCTGTGGGAAACACGCTGTTTCACTGGCACTTGCCCGAGTAGGGATAGAGAAAACAACATGATTTGCCCAAGTGGCTTCTGGGGTTTTCGCCATCCCCTGGGCATACCGATATCGATCCCAGAGGCAACCAATCTGCCAGTTGTGATCACCTGGCGTCATCAACTGAATCTTATCATAGGCGTTGCGACGGATCTTGAATATAAACAACATCATCAACAGTTCAAAGATCGTCCAATTCCTCCCCTGCGCATTCAAACTGGAGATAGTCGTGACAATTTAATCAAATATCTTCGAGGTACACCACCTCCTGAATTAGTGTATTTTTTCTGTCATGGTGGAGAGGACGGGAATGTTTGTTACATCAGAGTAGGTTCAGAGTCAGAAAGGGGTTTTACAAGATCTAATATAAGAGGCCATAAGATCAACTGGTCACAGTCACATCCACTCGTTTTCATCAATGGCTGTCATACGGCTGCGCTTCAGCCGCAACGGGCGCTTGATTTGATCAGTGGCTTCATTGAAAATGCGGCTGCGTCAGGGGTCATTGGTACCGAGATAACGTGCTTTGAGTCACTGGCACGCCCTTTCGCTGAACATTTCTTCGATCACTTCTTCGCTGGGGTCGAAGCCGGAGAAGCCCTCCGCAGGGCGCGTCTGGCTTTGCTAAAGTTGAAAAATCCACTTGGCCTGATCTATCTCCCTTTCATGTTGCCAAGCTTGCGGCTCAAAGAAGCTAGCTGAGAGCCTGTGATCATCTGCGTGCGTGCTAGGTACGTGCAATCAGAGAAGATAGCGGTCGTCCCATCCCGTGCTTCCCCGGACGCCGTGACCACGACGTGTCTGCTTTGTTGCGCTTGACCCGTCCCCACCCCTGGATCAGTGCAAAACCTTGTACCATCACGACTCCAACGCAGCGACCGCCGCAGCACGGCGCGCGCCGCATGCGCAGATCTGGCCGGACCCGCCTCGGCCCGCATAGGCAAGGCCCGCAACGGATGCCCTGAGGCCCCGCTGGAAGCACGCAGCGCGAGAGGTCGCATCAGGCAGCACTCCTCACGAAGGCGGTCATACCGCCGCCGCCACGGGTGCGCAGTATGACACGAGGCCGCGCCGTACGCGGGTGGCTGGCCCTGGTACGCGCCCCTTCGCAAAAGAGACATTGCACGAGTATAATACTGAAGCGATGTCTCTTTTTCGGGGAGGTGACCAGTGTTTGTTGATCGCACCGCTGAACTAGCCATGCTCCAGACGTTGCTTGAGCGCAAGCAGAGTGAATTGTTGCTGCTCTACGGCCGCCGCCGCGTTGGCAAGACCGCGTTGTTACGCGAATGGGCAAGCCGCAGCGGCCTCCCCTGGAGCTATTGGATGGCCCAGAAGGAGTCGGCAGAACTGCAGCGGCGCCGCCTGGCTGCGATCCTCCGCGGACGACCGCCCTCCGCCACCGGCCCGGCCTTCGCCAGTTGGTCTGATCTGTGGGACGATGTGGCGACCCTTGTCCGTGATGATCGCCGCATCCTCATCCTCGATGAATTGCCTTGGGCCGTCGAAGCTGATGGTGCCATGCTCTCCGCACTCCAGTATGCCTGGGATCTGCATTTCCAGCAGCGCAACCTGATCCTCGTGCTCTGCGGCTCCCACATCCGCACCATGGAAACGCTGCTCAGTCGCCAAACACCCCTCTTTGGGCGTCTCACCGCTCAGTATTATCTCCAACCCTTGCCATTCGGTGCCCTGCGCGACTTCTTTCCTGACTGGAGTCCTGAGGCTCAGGTGGCTGCTTATGCGATCCTCGGTGGCGTCCCTCAGTATCTCGCTTGGTTTCGCCCTCAGGTCGGGCTGAGTGCGAACATCCGTCAGGCGATTCTCGCACCGATCAGCATGGCCCTGGCTGAAATTGAACTGTTACTGGCCGACGAGGTGCGTGATATCCGTACCTATCTGACCGTCTTGAACGCGCTTGGCGAGGGTGCTCATGCCTTGAAGGAGATCGCCAATGCCACGATCATTGCTCCAACCAACCTCACCAAGTATCTGGGTGTGCTGCAAGAGTTGCGGCTGGTTGAGCGGCGCATCCCCGCGACCGTCCCGCCAGCCTTGCAGGCACGCTCCAAGCAGGGGCGGTATCACCTGATCGATCCATTCCACCGGTTTTATTTTCGCTTCCTCCGGCCGCATCAGGCCGAGATTACCTATCAACCCGATCAGGTGCTCACCCAGATCCAAGCCGGGCTCCGGGCCTTTGTGGGGCAGACGGCCTGGGAAGAACTGGCTCGCACCTGGGTGTTCACGCAAGGCCTGCGTGGGGCACTGCCGTTGACACCTGAGGTGATCGGGAGCCACTGGAGTCGCAGCGTGCAGGCGGATGTGGTGGCGGTGAGTTGGCGTGAACGGACGATCCTGATCGGTGAATGCAAATGGAGCACCGATGCGATCAATCGCCAACTCGTGCGTCATCTCATGGAGCACACCATCCCCCACACCGTTGCCGCACTGCCGGAAGGAGGTGCCGGGTGGCGGGTCATACCGGCGCTCTTTGCCCGAGCTGGGGCAACGCCTGAGGCCCACGCCCTGCTACGTGCGCAGGGCGGGATCATGGTGGATCTGCCAACCCTTTATGCCGATCTCGGTGCGGAGACCAGGTAGCAGGAGCGCATGGGGCAACGATGGGAGGCCCGAACCATGCGGTTCCACCGCATGGGTTCGCATCATACGCACGCGTCCCGTCGTCAACGACGCCAACGAGGCCTGCATTGGCAGTTCCTCGGTTACCCCGCGCCCAACGTGCCTTCCTGAACACCGTCCTCAGCCGCAGCGGCAGCGTACCGCGCCCGTGGCGCGGTGTGGGGGGCGTGCGATCATGAAAGCCTGACCTGAAAGGAGCCCCCTATGAATGATGGTGTGTCCGCCTCGATCCCGCCGGTTGATCTCCAGCACGTCTGCGGCCAGGAGCATGTCAAGCGAGCACTGGAAGTCGCCGCCGCCGGTGGGCACGCGATCGTGCTCACCGGTGCCCCTGGAGCTGGCAAGAGCTTGCTGGCCCGCACGATCGGGGGCATTGTCCCACCAGGCCCCGAGGCATCGTCCCGCCCCGTGTATGCCCCGAGCGTGACCTGCTCGGCCAGAACCCTCTTCGGCAGCAGGGCCGGTCGCGTGGTGCGTCCGGGCCTGGTCAGCCAGGCCGACGGCGGCGTTCTCATCCTCGATGACATCCACGCCTTCGCGAAGCATGTGCCCCGGTTGGTGTCGGTGCTCGACACCGGTGTGGTCACCCTGGCAACCGCGACCGGCACGACGAACGTGCCTGCCAACACGATGCTGGTCGCCACCACGCGCCCGTGCCCCTGCGGTTGGCACGGCGATGCCGCGCAGGTGTGCCACTGCTCACCGGCCCTGATCGCCCGCTGGCAGGCCAAGCTCCCCGCGCACCTCCGAGAGCACTGGGCCATCCACGTTGAGGTGCCTCGCATAAGCTATGAGCGCCTCAGCACCTCGCGGCTGGCAGAGGCCTCGGCTGCGGTGCGGGCGCGGGTGACCGCAGCCTGGCGCATCCAGGCCCAGCGCGCCGGGGGCAGCGATGGCTGGCGGGTCAACGCCCAGTTGAGTCCGGCCGATATCCGTACCCACTGCACCCTCGACGGCGCAGGCCAGAGCTTGCTGAAAGCTGCGATGCGCCAACTCGCCCTCTCTGCCGCCGCCTACCACAACGTGCTCCGGCTCGCCCGTACCATTGCCGACCTCGCAGGGGCCGAGGCGATCAGACCAGCACACGTGGCCGAGGCCATCCAGTACAGGCCACGACGGACTGGGGCTGCCTGATCGGTCGCGCACCGCAGGCGGCTTGATGGTGTCCACGACCGCGCAAGTGGCTCATCCGCTCGCACGGTCAGCCTGGGCATGACCGGCCAGGTCAGCCTCGAGACCGGAGAGGCTGGCTGAAAAGGCCTGATCGGGCGAAGGAGTCGTGCGCTATCCTGGGAGCGTGGGCAAGCCGCTCGCGCTCCTAGGACATATCCACACCCTCTTCAGCCAACTTCTGAGGGCCATCCCCAGGGCAGCAGTGGGGCCAACACATCGCGGGCAGAGGCCCTATTCAGGCTCAGCCCCCGCTGCGCTTCCAGGGAGACCGCAGGGTACTGCAACGCCGCCGCGTCGAGGCACGCCAGGCGGATGCGCAGGGCCGTGCGCTGCGCGAGCAGGGCACATGGGCCGCGATCAGATCCCGCGGTGGGCACAGGGAACAACGGGCGGAAGGGCGATCACCCGCTCGCATCAGTTACACGTGTCGTCACGCAAGGCGCACGTGCTCCAACGGGTACCACCTTGCGGTGGTGATGAGGCCGCACGCTGGATCTGCCGCCAGAGGGGCGGTTGGCGATCAGGAGGAACACTGAGATGGGACAGCATCGACGGATCACGGTTGTCCATCAACGGGCGATCACGGCGCAGCCAGGCGATCATTACATCGGGCGACCCTCGCCGCTTGGCAACCCCTTTGTCATCGGACGCGACGGCACGCGGGCAGAAGTCATTGCGCGCTACCGCACCTGGTTGCAGACGCACGTGGCCGCCGGGCCGGGAAATCGCGTATACGACGAACTCCAACGGCTCCGTGCGCGGGCGCACCAGCACCCGCTGCGGCTCGTTTGCTGGTGCGCCCCGCTGCCATGCCACGGCGATGTCATTGCGGAGGTGCTGCGCGACGGGATGCCTGGTTCGAAGTGAGGGAGCGTCATATGACGCCCCCTTGTTGCAGCCCGCAACCAGATCCCTTTTGAACCCGTCCTTTTGAACCCGTCCTTGCCCACCCTGGCCTGCCCCCACCCCGGCCCGCCCCCACCCTGGCCCGCCCCCGCCGCGCCCAAACCCACGCTCCTGGGGGCGGGAGGGCATGGCCCGCGTGGGCGGGCCATCAGGCGGACGGTGATCGACGGCAGTTACGCTTGGTGAAGCGCAAACGTTTCAGCCAAACTTCCTGGCGATAACCTTGGCGCATCAAGGTCTCTGGGAACAACGTGATCGCCTCGACAGCAGCTAGCACAGGTGGAAGGTAGCCCGCCCTCTTTGGTTTCAACGTGACTGCGCCATCATCGCCTCATTCTTGCGGACGTGATACGAGGGAACGTTCTGACCAGATTTCAAGATCATCGATCAGGAATTGCATGGTGAGTGGGGCCTCACTGGACGTTTTTTCAAACCGAGCAAGCACCGCCAGACCTAACAGATCGGTGGTGGCATTTTCACGCAAATTGAAGGCAATGGTCTGCCAACGACCCGGTGTTTGGGGAAGCCCTTCGCAGATATATTCACCACCATCAGGACGCACGCAGAGTACGGCATACGTTATGCGCACCCCTGTGTATGCTGGCCAGTAGACCCGGGCCACAATGGCATTGGCCTGAAAGCGTGGCGGTTGCGGTACATTGTCCAGGACATGAATGGCATGCAGATCAAACTCTTCGGTCGATGAAATTGGGGCTGAAAAACTGAGCGCTCTGCGCCCAGTAAATCCTGGGTCACGCAGTTCAATCTGTTGATTAGACGAAGCTCCATCGCCCGATGCCCAGAGCTTCAGATCAACTGGTTGCTCGAAGGTGTAGTAAGCAACCGTCTGTGTCCGTATGGGTTGGGTTGCCGCATCACGGTTGAAGTAGGTATACAGAACCAATGGCACCACAGCCACCAAGGCTCCGATGACGGCTCCCAGCAACGCGAATTGCCACCATGGGCGCGTAACCGGAACGGTTGCGGAGGTTGCGGAGTGGGCCGACGAACGCTCGATAAACTTGACCACCAGTGGCCCAATAATGGCCGTAATGATCGCTGTCGTCACGGAACTAGCCAGGCTGATCAACGCAATGAGGAGCGTATCCGACATCGACGACCTTCCCTTTCTGTGGCGATTCTGCGCCCATCGTTTGTCCGTGCTTGAGGAGCGGCTGCGCTGAGCTACGTCTAAAGCACCGTGGCTGATCGGCCCACCTACCCAGGCTCCCTAGGAAGAAGATCCGATAAGCATGGCTTGCTGTGCTTTGAGTTCCTGGTACGACTTGGTCGCGTAGTCATCTAACTCCCTTGGGATTTTATGGAAATAGCCCGTAAAACCCAGGAGCTTTAGCCCTGGGAGAGAAGGGCTTCACCCGCTTGAGCGGCTTTAGCCCAGACTAGCACAAATTTGCGTTTTAAACAAGGACGTGCTATGCTTAACCTATGCGAAAGAGTTTCAAATACCGCATCTACCTCACGAACGGCCAACGACGCATCCTTGAGCAGCAGCTTGAGGAGTGTCGTTGGGTGTATAACGAGACGCTTGCCGAACGCAAGCGGGCGTACGAGGAACGAGGCGAGTCGCTTCGGTTGTACGACACGCAAATGATGCTGCCGGTCTGGAAGATGACTCGTCCGTCGCTCACGTTGGTGCATAGTCAAGTCCTTCAAAACGTAAACATCAGGGTGGATCTCGCATTCCAAGCCTTCTTTCGTCGGGTAAAAGCGGGCGAAAATCCGGGCTATCCCAGGTTTAAAAGCTTCGGTCGGTACGACTCGATCACCTATCCGCAGTACGGGAACGGTGTGCGACTGGACGGCGAGCGGCTGATCCTCTCGAAAGTCGGCGCGGTGCATGTCGTGTTGCATCGCCCGGTGGAAGGCGCACCCAAGACGGTCACACTCCAGCGGTCGCCAACCGGCAAGTGGTACGCCTGCTTCTCGTGCGAAACGGAAGCGAACAAACTGCATCCGGTAGACAAGATCGTCGGCATTGACGTGGGACTGGCGTCGTTTCTCACCACATCCAGCGGCGGAACGGTTCCTAATCCTCGGTTCTACCGCAAGGACGAGGCAGATCTGGCGCGTGTTCAGCAACGATTGAGTGATGCGAAGAACCAACAAGACTGGGTTGCGTACCGCAAACGAAAGCGAGCAGTCGCTCACATTCACGAGCGAATTGCAAACCGGCGCACCGATTTTGCTCACAAGCTCAGTCGCGTGATGGTAAACACCTATCAAGTGATTGCCCTTGAGGATTTGGCCCCACTGGAGATGGGGCGCAGCCGTGGGATGCGCAAAAGCATTCGAGATGTGGCGTGGAGCCAGTTTGTCAGCATGACGTGCGTCAAAGCGGAAGAAGCTGGACGCACGGTGGTGTTGGTAGACCCCGCGTACACCTCTCAACGATGCTCGTCCTGCGGCGAACGCGTGAAGAAGACGTTGAGCGACCGCACCCACGCCTGTCCGCACTGCGGGCTGGTATTGGATCGGGATCATAATGCGGCGCTCAACATTCTGCATCGGGGTCTCCAGCAACTTCGTTTGTAGTCGTATGCGTGTGGGGCGGCACACTCTGAAGCCCAGGTGCTTGATCCCTGGGAGCCGTCACGGATCGGAAGGTACTCTGTTCGATCACCTTGTTCCCAGGTTGCCACCATGGCTTTGTAGGCTGATGCATGGACGATACATCTCAGGAGACAGGCCGGCCTCTCTTTTTCACGAATGAGCTGCGCTTTAATGAGCTGCGCTTTGTGGATAATCAGGTCTTCGCTGATCTGATTGAGGGGAACAAAAACATGGATGACCCACACGCGCCATGCGGCGAGGGTTGCTGCATCAGGGGTCTGATCTGGGGCGAAGAGATCGTTTGTGTCAAGCTTCGCGCGCAGTGCTTGGAGGAACATCGCGCCTGCCTTCGATGCAACCTACAAGGGGCCATAACATTCGTTCAGCATGCGGTTGATCAGTTCTCAACGCTCTTTTCTGCGCACTAATGCTCACTCATTGCGTTTCGTGATCCAGGAGCCGATCAGGGCAAGGAACACGGTTACCACCTATGGAGATCATTTCGATCCTCATGGCAGCTTGCTTGGGTCATGCTGATCACAACGCATGCGCGTATTGTCTCATATGGCGTAGCTGAAGGAAGATCTGCGCCTCCTTCGTCCTCACCCGCTGCCGGGCTAGCAGGCTGATACGCAGGCCGCACATGGTTGCGGCCTGCCGTGCGGCGGGCAGGCATCGAGCCCGCCCGCCCCACCTGCGCCCCTGCGCAGGGTGGTCGCCGCCATCCGGCGGACGACGCTGCCGCGTGGCCTGCCCCAACGGAGGTGCCCGCGCCCTGGCAGGCTCAAGCCCGGGCTAGGCGAGGAACCCCGCAACCTGATGCCGAGGCCCCGACGCCGCACGACCCCACCCACGAGGGAGGGCCACGCACCGCTCAGGCCAGGCCACGATCCCCCACCGCTGCCGTTGCGCGCGCCATCCATTGTGCGCCTGCGGCAGCATGGTCACGGGGGCTGCCGCCACCCGCCCGCCATGCGGGACCCACCCCCGCCGGGCCGGGCGCATGGCGGGGGGCGGGCCGGGCCTGGCGGGCCGCAGGCGGCCCCGCCCGCCCCCATCGTTGCGTGGGGGGCCTGGTCACGAGGCGGCGGGTGACCAGGCCCCCACGCCCCGCCCGGAAGGAGTGGAAGGTGCGTGCAGCAGGGCTCCGCAGCATACCACCTTGCGCCTCGCTCGCCGGAAGCGGCACACCTGCGGCGGGGCGGCGGCTGTGCCCCCAGGCCTGGGGGAGGCCGCCCCGCCTGGCTGCGCTCGCGCCGGCGGCTCGGGAAGCGCGGCGGTGGGGGCCGCAGGCACCTGCTGGCGCACTGGGCGTCAGCGTTGTGCTGTTACGGAGACCCCATGAAGATTCGTGCAACCATGAACCACCTCGCGACCGTGGCCGTCCAGGAGATTGGCTTCTGTGTTGGCATCCACTGGCACACCGTTCCCCTCACCGCCCCGCCGCCCGGAGCGCTCACCGCCCGCTGTCGTTTGGTCACCGTGCTCTTTACCGGCCGTGAGCCGGCGCACCGCTACCATGCCGTGCTCCAACGTCAACACCTCGACTGTCACCCCGCCGCGCACATCCGTGAGCGCACCGTGCAGGCCGCTGACCAGACCTTGCGCGGCTTTGGCGTGACGGCCGTGCTTAGCCCACAGCAGACCGCGGCGGAAGGGCTGCGTCAGGCGCCACCGATCCAACACCAGGCGGGCACCCGCCGCTTCTTTGCCAGGCTGGCCCAGGCCGCGCGTCCGCAGCGACCCTGGTGGGACGACGACGCCGAGGCAGACAACCCCACCGACCGCTGGGCATACGATGCCTTTGTGCATCGTGCTGACGCTGCCTACAACGACGAACTGGAACACGAATTGGCGCAGATCGAGGCCGCCTACAATGCCAAGCTCAGCGGGGCGGGTGGCGCGAGCCGCCGAGCGGCGCTGGCCTCGGTCGAGGCGCTCGTGGCCTATGCCCGTCGCCGCGAGGTGACCCCTGACGAGTTCGCGCGGCGCAACGCGGCGCGGCAAGCTGAGCAAGAGGCCTGGCTCGCCACGCAACGCCAGCGTGAAACCGAGCGGGCACAGGCCCTCGCTGCGGATGCCGCTGAGGTTGCCATGGCCCTGCGCCGCTCGCCCAGCGCACGCCAGCGGCGCACAGCCTGACCGACCGCGCGGCCACGCTGCCAGGCAGCGTGGCCGCGCCAATGGGCCACAGGGCGTGGGCCCAGCTGGGTGATCATCGTCCGCAGGCTACGTGCGACCGTGACCGCCTGATGGGTTCCCCGCCGCAGTGCGGCCGCGCCCTTTCCCAAGCGATCGCATCCAGCACGGGCCTACCGCACCCGCCGGTGCGGTCAGGGGAGGACACGGCAAGCCGCGCCCGCGCCCAGGCGCACGTGTACGTGTGCCCACCGCACCAGGATGATGCCCACCGCACGGGCTGCGACTGCGTCGGTCAGGCATCCCACCAGCGCCTGACCGACGCGGTGGTTTGAACGAAAGGAGTCGCTCCGATGACCGCACCATGCTGGCCCGCTGATGACTCATCCGCCACCAGTCCCTTTGGCTTGTGGCAAGATGACATGCTGACCGCCTACGAAGCCGCAGCCGCCTTAGCCCGTGAGTTGATGGAAGACCTGGAACCGCGCTTCCAAGCGCTTGCCACCCGACGTGCGCAACGAATGCACGAACTGGCAACCCTCATGCCGCTCTTCGAAGGCCCGCTCTTCATCAATGGACGCTGCCTCCACTGGGTCGAACCCACCGTGATCACTGGCGTCAACGAGCACGCCCTGCGTCGCCTCCGCGACGACCTGCGGGCGCAAGGCCATGAACGCCTGGCCGACCGCGTGGACGCCTGTTTCCTCACGCGCACGGCAGGCGGCAGGCTCGTGATCGAAGCACGCCCACCGGCTAAGCGCACGCCGTGAGGGTGATGCCGTTACCGCACGCATCCGTCCATGCCATGCCATGGCGTGCCTAGCCAGGGTCATGGAAGAACGAACCGGTACACCAGGGCGAGAGGGATGCGGAGGGTTGAACGCCACCAACCACCTCATCGTCGCCACCCACGCCAGGGACGCTTGCATGTGGGTCGTGCCGCATACTTCCTCCGTAAATACCAGCCGCCTCCGCGGCTGGTGTGGCAGGGCTGTGTTTGATGTGCCCATCACGAAGGAGATGCCCCGATGACCCGCATTCGTGAACTGCCGCTCCATGAACAGCCTGCTGCCCGCCTGGCGACCACGGGCCCCGCCGCCCTGAGTGACGCCGAATTGCTCGCCCTCGTCGCGGGACAAGACGATCTCGCGGTCTGTGCCGCCACGCTGCAGGCGTTCCACGGTTGGGTTGGCTTGCTCCGGGCCGATCTGTCTTCCGTCACCGCCAGCCTCGGCACGCCGCGCCGGGCGACCCACCTCAAGGCCGCGCTCGAAATCGGGCGTCGCCTCACGCTTGCAAGCTATGATGACCGCCTGCAAATCCGCTGCCCCACCGATATCGCCCAGGTCTTGATGGTCGAGATGCTCGCGCTGGATCAGGAAGAGCTCTGGGTGGCCTGCCTCGATACGAAAAACCGCGTGCAGAAGCTCGCCCGTGTCTATCGCGGCTCCGTCAATACGGCCCTGGTGCGCGTCGGCGAGATCTTCAAAGAACCCTTGCGGATCAATAGTACCGCCATCATCATCGGCCATAATCATCCCTCCACCGATCCTACCCCGTCCCCCGAGGATATTCTGCTCACGCGACAACTCGTCGCGGCCGGGAAGCTCCTCGACTGCGAAGTGCTCGATCGTGCGCCGTGCAAGTGCGCGTAGCAATACGCGCATGAAGTGTGTGTAGCAATGCTCCGAAAGGAGACAGGTTCCTACCAAGCCTGAGCCTAACCAGGCAGGCGACGGATGCGATACCCTCCGTGGTCTGAAGCCCTGGGAACACGCGGGAACGGGCGGCAATCCAGCCCGACCCCTGACCGCAAGGCTGAGTGTGGACATGACGAACGCAAGTGAACGCTCAGTAGAACCGCCTTCATACATCGCCTCACCCCGAACGCTGGAGCTATGGGTGAGAGACAGCTTACCTGATGCGAGGTCGAGCAAAGGGATGGCCCTCTGATCTAGGGGCGCGGTCTGACTGGTAGGTACGTCAGACCGAAGCTGTCGAGCCTGCAAGGAGCAGGTACAGGCGAATAGAGCGCGTCTACCTCCACACGACGACGGTTACGCACGCAACACGGGAAGGCGTGGGAGCTACCCGCAAGGGTTCGGCAGGTATGCGGCTTACATACTCCCACGCTGGCGGAGCCGCCGTAGTAGTCCGAGCCGGGGAAAGCCCGGTACATGGCGAAGGGCGGCAGGTTTTACGGCCACTGTTGTCATTAGGAGATTCACATGAATATGCCGACGGAATTGTGTCGGATGCAGGTCTCCGAACTCCAACGGAGGCTGGCGAAGAAGGCGACCGACAAGCCCGAACATCGGTTCACGAAGCTGTACGACCTGCTCACCTGGGAGCCGCTGATGGCGTGGGCCTTCGACAAGCTCATGACCAATATCGGCTCGCGCACCGCTGGCATTGACGGCATGGACAAGAGGACAGCCCAGCAGAACCGCGACAACATCATCGCGGAACTCCGAGGCCAACTCAAAGCCGGAACGTACAACCACCAGCCAGTGCGCCGGGTGTATATCCCGAAATCCAACGGGAAACGCCGCCCGCTAGGTATCCCGACGCTGGTAGACCGATTGGTTCAACTGATGGCAAAAGCCATCCTCGAGCCCATCTTCGAGAGCGACTTCCGACCGGAAAGCCACGGTTTTCGCCCTGGGCGCAGCTGTCACACCGCGATGGCCCATCTCTTCCAAGCGACGGCTCCCCGTCAAAAGAAGATGTATTGGGTCGTCGAAGGCGACATCACCGGCTGCTTCGACCACATTCAGCACAACATCCTGATGCGTCTGCTCCGGCGGCGCATCCAGGACGCCAAGCTGCTTGGGGTCATCTGGCAGATGCTCCGGGCCGGGGTCATGGAAGGCGAGTTGTTCAAGAAATCCCCAGCAGGCACGCCGCAGGGCGGCATCATCTCGCCGCTCCTCGCGAACGTCTACCTCCACGAGATAGACGCGTGGTTCTATCAGAACTACACGGGCCTGAACTACAACGAGAAGAACAAGCGGCGGAAACGCAAAGAGGGGAACGCCTTCTACGTGCGGTACGCCGACGACTTCGTTGTGGCTTGGAATGGCACGAAGGAAGGGGCAGAGCGGCTGAAAGCCGAGCTGTCTACGTTCCTCCGCGACGAGCTGGGGCTGGAGCTATCAGCAGAAAAGACGCACCTCACGCACGTCACCGAAGGGTACGACTTCCTCGGTTTCACGGTGAAACGGTACGAAGGCCGCGGAGACGGCAGAAACGACCTGATCATCCGACCGAGTGAGAAAAGTGTGATGAAGCTCAAAGCCAAGATCAAGGCCATGACCAAGCGGGGAACCACCCTCGATGCGGTCAGGGATAAGATCGAGGCGATGAACTATCTTCTGAAGGGCTGGGCAAACTACTACCGGCACCAAGCCTCAAGTAGTACCTTCGACTATATAGGCAGCTACGCCTTCAAGCGAATGGAAACCTGGCTCCAGAAGAAGACGCGCCAACGGATACGAGCAATCTACCGAGCGTATTACCGCAAACCCGGACGCTATCACACCTGGGTAGCCGGGGGGATGGCCCTCTATCACCCTGGCGTCCTCACCAAGATAGAACGGATGCGGTACGCTCACCGTCCCAACCCGTACCTGAACACGACAGACGAAGTGTATCTCACCTACCACCACGACCCGCATGCCGGGAAGGAATGGGGAGGGGCGCACTTCTACGGCGAGGAATGGACGAAAGTGCGGGCAGAAGTGCTTGCACGGGACGGGCGGAAATGCCGAGTTTGTGGCAAAGGCGGGCGAGTAGAAGTGCATCACCTCCGGCCTCACCAGCCAGGACGACCGCACGAGCTACATAACCTGATTACGCTCTGCGCGACCTGCCATCGACAGGTACGCGACCCACAGAGCGAAGTCAGTCGCCAACTCGCCAGAATAACACCGTAGGACTGGAGAGCCGGATGCGTTGAAAGGCGCACGTCCGGTTCGGAGAGGGGCGTGGGGAAACGTACTCACGGAAACGTGGGCAACGCGCCCTGCGCCTACTCTACATCTTGTCGTTGGCGGCAATCAGTATGTCAGCATGCGGGAACGCGGCCTGGGCTTTGGCCCCTAGGGTCGTGCCAGACGGCCTCTTCGGGCCGTAGCGCAATGCTGAACGCGTCCAGATGCGCTGCACCCCATCGCACATCGACAATCGGCAATCGGCAATCGGCAATCGGCAATCGCACACGACCGCTCCCCCTGAAGGAGGTACCTATGACCCCGACCCTTGGGCTTGACCTGACGCCGTTGGCTGGCCCGTTGACCACGCTCCAACGCCTTGAAGCGGATCTCGCGGCCCGCTTCCTCGAACGTGATGACGCCGTGCGCACCTTGCTGGTCGCCGTCCTGGCCCAGCAGCATGTGGCCGTGCTGGGGCCTCCAGGGACGGCCAAGAGTCTGCTGGTGGAGCGTCTCGCCGCACGCATCACCACGCCGGGCAGTCCCACCCAGCCCTTCGTCTGGTTGCTCACCCGCTTTACCACCCCCGATGAACTCTTTGGCCCGATTAGTGTGGTCGGCCTCAAGCGGGACGAGTATCGCCGCATCACGCGCCACAAACTCCCCGAAGCTCGCTTTGCGTTTCTGGATGAGATCTTCAAGGCGAATTCCGCCATCCTGAATGCCTTGCTCGCCCTGCTCAACGAGCGCGTCTTTGATAATGGCCCGACTCGTCTGCCGGTACCCCTCGTGACCTGCGTCGGCGCGGCCAATGAGCTCCCCCAGGGCGATGAGCTCGCGGCGCTCTGGGATCGCTTTGCCCTGCGCTTCATGGTGGGCTATGTCTCCGAAGCCGCGTTTCCGCGCTTGCTTCGCCTCGCCGCCCTCGCCACGCCACCCGTGACGATCAGCGCGACCGCGTTGACCTCGCTCCATCAGGCCGTCCCTCAGGTTGCCATCCCTGACCCGATCATTGCCGCCCTTGCCCAGTTGCGCACGGAGCTCGCAGGCAAACACATTGTCGCCAGTGATCGCCGCTGGCGCCAAAGCCTCGATCTCCTGCGGGCGCATGCGCTGCTGGAAGGGCGCGGTCAGGTGGAGGAGGATGATCTGACGATCTTGCGCGAGGCGCTCTGGCAGACGCCGGAGCAGCGCAGTGAGATTGGGCGTCACGTGGCCCGGCTCGCCCATCCGCTCATCGCCCGCGCCGTCGAACTGAGCGATCAGGCGCTCAGTATCCACGAGGCGACCATGGCAGCCCAGCGCGAGCCGCACCAGGACGATCAGGCCAAGATGCAGGCCGCCGTCGAAGGAGCCACGCGCCTCAAGACCGTCGCCACGCAACTCAACCGGCTCGTGGAACAGGCCCAGAGCCAGGGGCAGAAAACCGATCGCCTCATGCGCATGCACACGCAGGTGCAAACGCTCCGTCAGCAGATCGCTGAACTGGTGCTGTAGGCCGACCTGGCCCCGTGACCGCGTCCCAACCCTTGTCCGTCAATCGATCCCGAAAGGAAGCTATGCAATGGAGTTCCCCGATGTCGTACCCGCTGATGCCCCGCCGACCACCCTGCCGCCGCCGCCGCCCATCTGCTCGTCCACGCCGCAGGCCCCAGCCGACCCAGCCGTTCTGCCGCCGCCGCCGTCGCCGCCGGCACCATGCGACGAGGCTGCCCTCCTGGAGGCAGCGGGCTCCATCGCGACCCTCCCCGCCGAGGACGCCTGGCTCAGCGACGGCATTGCCCCCACCGCCATCCAGGACGGCAGCCAGGTGCTGCGCCACGATGGCTACGATGTCCAGGCGTGGCAGACGACGCTCGCGCAGCTTGCCGCGCTGCAGAACCTCGTGACCAACGCGGCCTCGCAGGTCGTCACCGGCCCGGCCCTTGTTGCCGATCTCTTCTGGAGCGTCTTCAAACGTGCGCCGATGATCGCCCCGGTGGCCCCGCTCCGCCCGGCCTACCAGTGGCATGAACCCATCCTCAGCGAGATCATGCAGACAGTGGAGTGGGCGCACCTCCGCGCCGCAGGGACGCTCGGCGACCCACTGGCCAGTGCGCTCGCCACCATGGGCCTGGCGCGGGCCGTCCTGGCATCGCTGGATGCGACCACCTGTACCCAGGTCGCCGACCTCCATGCCCACGAAGCAGCGGCGGCGGCCTGGCTTGACCGCGCTGCGACCCTGACCGAACTCGCCCAGGAGGCTCGTGACGAGCGGCGTCTGCCGCTCCTGGCCGAGGCGCAGCACGCCCGTGCCGCCGCCACCGCCGCCCAGCAGGCCGCCGCAACGCTCGCCGACGCCCTCCAGGCCACCGCCCCCACCCGCGCGGCCACCGCCCGCCGGGCGAGTCGTGCCGCCCTGGACACCGCCGCAGCGGAACTCACCACGCTCCACCACGCGCTCGCGGCCTTCGGCGGGGGTGGCACGAGCCATGGGGGGCCGGGCGGACTGGCCGCAGCAGGTGACCTTCCGACCACGTTCGCCCTGGCTGAACAGATCAGCCAGAACCCACGTCTCCGCCAGCTCGCCACGCTGTGTGGCCGCTTCACCCAGATCGCCCTCGCGGTCCAGACCAGTCGGGTCGCCCATCCCACCGACGAACTCACCAGCATCACCACCGGCCACGACCTCGGACGCCTGCTGCCGAGCGAGCTCGCCTTGCTCACCACACCCGCGCTGGAAGACCGCTTCATGCTCCACTATGCCGAGCAGCGCTTGATGCAGTACGACCTGGTGGGCCACGAACGGCAGGGGCGCGGGCCGATCATCGTCGCGCTCGACTCCTCGGGCAGCATGGCTGAGCCTGGCGGCAGCGACGGCCTCAGCAAGGAGGTCTGGGCCAAAGCCGTGACCCTGGCCTTGCTCACCATCGCCCGCCGGCAACGCCGCGACATGGTAGTCATGCACTTCGCCGGCACTCCGGAGCTGGCGGTCTTTCCCTTTGCGCACGGGCAGGCGACCCCCAGCGAAGTGCTCACGTGTCTGAACTACTTCAACGGCGGTGGCACGCGCTTTGAACCCTGGATGCAGCACGCCCTGACGCTGATTGATCAGGCCACCTACGACCGCGCCGACGTCATCTGCCTCTCCGATGGCCTGACGCACCTTGACCCTGCACTCAGCGAGGCGTGGCACACCCGTCGCACCACCCGCGGCATGCGGGTCTTTAGCGTGCTCATTGGCACCACCGAGGGTGCCGACGTGCTCGCCGCGCTCAGCGACCACCTGTTCACGCTCACCGACCTGCAAGACGATCAGCCGGTGCTCCGCAGCCTCTTCGCCCTCTGAGCACCACCCCTGCCCGCTCATCGTCATCGACCGACCGACCCGATGCCCCTGCAACCGCAAAGCTTCGCGCCTGGGCGTCAACACCGGTGAACCTGCTTGGCGTCATCCCACCCTCGGTACGCACCATGATCCATCATTTGACCACGAAAGGAGTCCGCTCATGACCACGACCATTCCGCTGCTCGGCTATCATGTCTGGTGGAGTACCCGCGGCCTGCGCGTCAGCCACGACGACCTGCTGAACCACCTCAACGCCACCGGCTTTGGGGCCTTCGCCCCGGCCCTGCCCACCGATGCCACGGCGCTCAAACGCGCCATCTACGCCTGGCTCGACGACCAGCACCAGACGGGCAGCCCGCTCCAGCCACCCAAGGGGGGCATCCGCAACCTGGTACGCCCGATCAATACCCGCAGCAGCCAGCACATCGTCTTTGCGTTGGTGGGCGAAGCCGTCGACTTCGCGGCGTTGGGCCTCAGCTACGGCACCCAGGCCCGCATTCTGCTGGAAAAGCTCAGCCCGCACGAACGGCTGCACCGCGAACCGGCCCTCATCTGCACGACCGCCGCAACCGGGGTGATCGCGGCCCAACACGAAGCGAGCGCCTTCACGGATGCCCTGCGCCCACGCTGGCGCACCTACCAGACGCTGCACCTCGCGGGCGATCTCACGCACCTCATCCGCACGATCATCGACGCCATCCCCGGGGCTGTCTGTGTCCGGCGCGAAGGCGGCCTCTTCTTCGTGCCCGTCAGCGAACACGCCACCCTGCTCCGGCTCCGCCAACTGGTGGCAGCGTTGCCGACCGACGGCGAACACGAACCCTACGTGGAACTGCTCGGCGTCCCGGACGAAGCCGCCGCCCGCCGCACCATGGCCCGCGCCGTGCATCGCGGGATGCTTGCCGATGTCCAGGCGATGCAGAGCGACCTGAACGACCTGCAGCGCAAAGCCAAGCAAGTGAAAGCGAGCACCATTGCGCAGCGGCTCAGCGCCTACCAGCAGGTCATCGCCCGCGCCCAGCTCTACGCCGATCTGCTCGGCATGCACCAGCAGGACATCCAGACCGCCATCACCGACCTGAGCGCCGTCGCCCGCTCATTGCTGCTCAGCGACACCAACGAGCCCAGCGACCGCAACGACGCGATCGTCGCTGCACCCATCCAGCTGCCCGACGGTGGCGACGCAACGATCAGCCCCACGAGTGGCGAGGCCACCCACCTGGGAACTCACCCCAACCCGCCCAACGGCACGTTCAACGGGGGGGCGAACCTTGGCACAGAAGCTGGGGTGCGTCCATACGCGTGACCGCGCCCAAGATCAGGCGCGTGGCATAAGATGGCACGCGCCTGGTGCCCGTATGCATTGCGACCCCGAGGCGATGCGCACATAGCGACCAATGAAAGTGAGCCAGCAAGCGATGCATGCCGCGCCGTTGCGCCACGGGCGCAAGCAAGGGGGGGTGCCCCCTTGCATCCCCCCAGCACCGCGCCGCGCCCCCGCTAGCCATACCTGTGCTACCTGCACGGCGGTACTTACGTCACGCGACAGAATACAGAATACTTTACACATGTGGGTGCCGGGCAAGCCGAAAACCCACACTCCGATAATGGTAGTCGGGCGAATTATGGCCGCGGTTGGCCGCGCGCATGTTGAACGAGCCATTGCCACACGAGCCGCCACGAAGTGTAAAGGTTTTTGTGGCCGCATTAGTTCCCTCCTCCTGTCCATTGTCAAGTTCAGGATC
>NZ_LYXE01000087.1 GCF_002532075.1 Candidatus Chloroploca asiatica
CGCAAGGTGGTGCGGGCGGTGCAGTCCTTTGCCCAGCGCTTTCGCCGCATCCGCATGGTCGTCGCCTGCCGCGTGCGGGCCTACGAGGGGGAACGAAACGCGGCCTGGCAACTGCCTGGCTGGCCGACCGCAACCCTGGCCGACTGGACGCTTGGCCAGATGCAGGCCTTCATTACGGCCTGGTACCGCACGGTTGCGGAGTTGCGCATGCGGACGGAAGGCTGGCGTGACGAACGGCAGCGCACGCTGCACCGTGCCATCGCAATGCGCGAGGATCTGCAGCACTTTGGGCGTCAGCCGCTGATGATCACGGTGATGGCCCTGGTGCATCTGAACGATGGCCGGATCCCCGAGGAGCGGGCCAGCCTCTACGGACGCTGTATCGATATTCTGTTGGGGCAGTGGGAGATCGCCGGGAAGGAGCGCAGCGACTATGGCACGCTGATGGACTATCTCGGCCTGCCCGACGCCGATGCGCAGAGTTTGCGTCCTCTGCTGGGCAAGGCGGCCTACGAAGCACATCGGGCCGCCCAGCCCGGGGAGGTGGGCAGCCTCAGTCGTGCGGTGCTGCGCACGCTGGTTGACGACGAATTGAAGCGGCGGCGGCACCCGAACCCTTCGCTGGGGGCGGACAAATTCCTGGAGTATACCGACCTGCGGGCGGGGCTGATCCAGGCCAGTGACGCCGGCGATGCCTACCGGTTTCCCCACCAGACCTTTCAAGAGTATCTGG
>NZ_LYXE01000088.1 GCF_002532075.1 Candidatus Chloroploca asiatica
CGCAAGGTGGTGCGGGCGGTGCAGTCCTTTGCCCAGCGCTTTCGCCGCATCCGCATGGTCGTCGCCTGCCGCGTGCGAGCCTACGAGGGGGAACGCAACGCGGCCTGGCAGTTGCCCGGTTGGCCGACCGCAACTCTGGCCGACTGGACACTCGGCCAGATGGACGCGTTCATCACGGCCTGGTACCACACGGTTGCCGTGCTGCGCAGCCGGACGGCGCACTGGCGGGACGAACGGCTGCGCAGTCTGCACCGTGCCATCGCAACGCGCGAGGATCTGCAGCGCTTTGGGCGTCAGCCGCTGATGATGACGGTGATGGCCTTGGTGCATCTGAACGATGGCCGGATCCCCGAGGAACGGGCCAGTCTCTACGGACGCTGTATCGATATTCTGTTGGGGCAGTGGGAGATCGCCGGGAAGGAGCGGAGCGACTATGGCACGCTGATGGACTATCTCGGCCTGCCCGACGCCGATGCGCAGAGCTTGCGTCCCCTGCTGGGGAAGGCGGCCTACGAAGCGCATCGGGCCGCCCAGCCCGGGGAGGTGGGCAGCCTCAGTCGGGCGGTGCTGCGCACGCTGGTTGACGACGAATTGAAGCGTCGGCGGCACCCGAACCCTTCGGTAGGGGCGGACAAATTCCTGGAGTATACCGACCAGCGGGCGGGGCTGATCCAGGCCAGTGACGCCGGCGATGCCTACCGGTTTCCCCACCAGACCTTTCAAGAGTATCTGG
>NZ_LYXE01000089.1 GCF_002532075.1 Candidatus Chloroploca asiatica
CACCCTGCGTGCGACTTGCATGCATTAGGCACGCCGCCAGCGTTCGTCCTGAGCCAGGATCAAACTCTGCGTTGAATGGTGAAGCTCTGACCTTACGGTCAGGTCTACGCCACTGAATAAACATGGACTCGCTGTATTTGCTACTGTGATCTGGTTGTGAAGGTGCCTGCTGAGAACAAACTGGGAAAACAAAACCAGGAAGCTTCAGAATGCTCTGAGTTCCTGGCGACGTCTCTGATCAATACATCAGCGCGGTTCGCTCGGTTGTTGTTTCCACTTGTCTCGGTCTGCGTTGCCTTTCGGCTTAGCGAGGCCTCGTTCGTTTCAGCCTCGGTAGTATATCACTGTGGCAAGAAGTTGTCAAGTGTGTATTTTAAACCTTTGTGAGCAGGAATGACGTGCGATATTAATAGATGTGCTACAATGCAGATGCGTTCAGCTTGGGAGTGCAAGAAAGGAGTCGTTGCATGGCTACGTTAGAGACGTTGATCCGAGACCGTCTGGCCCATAACCATTGGGGTATCCTTGGCAATCAGGGATATGTACTCGGGGTCGATCTCGGTAGCTATGGGCTCCGGGTGGCCCTAGCCAACCTGCAACACCATACCTTCCATACCATGTCCAGCGAAGAGGTCAATGAGTCACCTGATGAGGTCGTTCAACGGGTCATTGCCATGGCACGTGCGTTGATGAACGCCCATGAGGTCACCCCTGATCATCTTGTTCGGGTTGGGGTAGGTTTTGGTGGCCCGGTGGATTTGCGTTTTGGTACGGTTCGACTGGCCCCACGGCAGCCCGGTTGGGAACATTACCCCCTGCAGGAACGCTTTGAACAGGCCTTTGACGCTGTGACCGTGATTGATAATGATGCGAATGTGATTGCCCTTGGTGAAGCAACCTTCGGTGTTGGGGCTGGATGTCAACACCTTGTCTATCTTCATTTAAGTAGTGGTGTCGGGGGTGGGTTGGTGCTGAATGGCCGCCTATACCACGGGGCAACCTCGACTGCAGGCGAAATCGGTCACGCGGTGGTTGGCCAAGGATGGGACGGTACCGGTCGCCCCGAAACACTCGAAGAATTAGTGTCGATTACGGGTCTTTTACAGCGCGCCAGACGCTATGGCCTCGAGACTGATAACCTTGACCAGATCTTTGGAGAGAGCAGTATCGGCCAGCGTGTGGTCCAAGAGACGGTCGATCTACTCGCTGTGCGCTGTGCACAAACGGTGGCGCTGGTTGATCCTGAGATGATCGTACTTGGAGGTATCGTCGTTCGCATTGGTGGCGAGGATTTTGTGCGAGCTATTGCAGAGAAAGTGAACACCTTCATCGCACCACAATTTGCCCGCCCCTTGCCTGTCGTGGCCTCAGTCCTGGGGCCTGAAAGTGTCACCGTCGGTGCCATTGCCAATGCCCTTGATAGTCTCTCTGATTAAAGTTGCAGGGCCATAATGCGCATGGTATAATTGCGGATTGGTGACTGTTACGCCAAAAACATCGGGATCATGATCACGCTAGCCCTGCTCGATCCGATGAGCAGGGCTTAACATGGAGCAGGCATGGACGCAAAAATGATTACCTTTGGCGATACCGCGATGGAGAAACTCCTGCAGTGGTTGCGCTCGGTAGGTGAACCAAAAGATATAGATGATCTTTTGCGGCAGTATCTCGAAATCCTGAGCAGCTTGGTGATGGAGGAGAACGAATGACCGGCGCACCACCAATGGGCACCGTTGAGCAGCACGATCTGGCTGATGAGATCTATCAACTGTTGATCGCCCAGGGGACATTGTTTGCCCTGCATGCACCGATCCGACAGACACTGACCAATCTCACCGAGTTCCTTGCTCTACGCTATCAGTATGACCACACAACTCTGGCAGCAGCCATTGAAGTAGCACTTGAGGCCGATCCACGCTTTACCCGTGAGGAAGTTACCGGTGAGGTGCGTTTTGTGACCTCACGCCACGGGGCATATATGCCTCGCGATGACGTTGATACCCATTCCTTTCGGCAGCGACTGCATGAGCCTGACCATCCGCTACCAGTTGATGATATTAGCGTCGTTGTTTCAACGTCACGCCCGGCGATTACTTCGGTTGAGCCCGTCTATATTTCTGATTACTGGCAGGTCCAGGTTGGCATGACGCCAGTTGAAGATGGGGGCGATGAAGACGAAGCAGCGACCGGGCAGTTTGTGGCTCCCATTCATGAACCAGATGCATCGATCGACCTTGTGAGTTCACCAGTCGTTCCCTTCGATGAGGGGCTGCCAACAGCCAATGTTGTCACGCTCGCTGAAACGGAACCAGCCATCACCGCCCAGGCTACAGGGCAACAAGAGGCAGTTGAAACTGAGGTGCTGCGCCCTGACATGCCTCAGACGGTTGTTGAACCAGTTGAGGGAGAGACGATCGCGCACGCACCGGTCGCACCGGTTACACCAGTCCCGTCAGTTCAAATGCCACCAGCAGGACGACAAACTGTCGAGCGTGCAACGATCTTTACGCTGCCTGACGGAACGATGATCGATCTGCGGCAACCGAGTGAAGCCTTGTTGGCTGAGCATGGGAGCGCGATGGCGCAGCTGTTGGCTGATAAGATCGAGCAGGATCCTCTCCGCCGCATCGTCAGTTTTGGACGCTACTATTTCCCTGAAGCCAATGTCGTTAATCTGGGGAAGAACGACCTGCGCAAGATCCGTGAGTACATGCTTGAGCGGAATGAGCCCTTGCTTGATGCCGAGTTGATCAACGACGTGTTTTATCATAATGCACGTCAGGCTGATTACGAAGGCCTGCGTTTTTCGATTAATTACCGGTTGCATCGCGAAAAAGACTTCGAATTTGTTGGCGTCGAGGGTGCTAACCTCTGGTCAACCCGAGGCTTGCCCGTGATTGGCGGCAAACGTATCAAGGCTGCTGAGATGGGACAGATCACCTCATATCTCGTCGAAGGCTTTGACGATAGTCGCGACAGCATTGATGAAGAGACGGCAACTGAAGTGACCAGTGTCACGCATCAGTTGACCTTCTTTGAGTGGGAGTATGGGATTATTCCGCTTGATGCAGCCCTGGCAGCCTTGTTGCCTGGCCCAGTCTTGCCTGATCAACGCAGTGCCGTGCTCCGTTTTGACTTACCTCAGCGCTATAGCCAGGTTCTGGTTGAAGTGCGTTATCCCACAGGTAACCGCGGTGGCTGGCTACAGGGTTTCGAAGAGTTCTTCCACGAACATCTCGTGCCCAGTGCGCTGGTAACGTTGACGCGCACCGATGAACCGGGCATCTTTACCCTGACCTATGAGGAAGGCAATGAGAGTGATGAGCGCATTCTGACCTTCGATGAGAAGAAGAATAAGCTCGGCTTCAACAATGTGACGTTCTATTGCGCGATTGATGAAGATCTCTTGCCCAGTCAAAGTCGCCTCGGTCGCTTGAATCGCCTCAAGGCTTTCCCTATGGGTGAGCGCCGCAAGGCCGAAATGATCCTGGAACATGTTGCCGAGGTGATTGGTGAACAGGTGGGCACCCGCGCTGAACCGAAGTATGCCATTACGCTTGACGATTTCTTTGTGGCTTACAATGTGCTCCGCCCTGCTTCAAAAAGGCTCCTTCGCTCGCTCATCGAGCATAGCCCCGGGTTTGTCGCCGATGAGACAACGCCCGATCTCTTTACCTATGTTCCGATGACCGGGACAGATGTTGAAGCGAATGAGGACGAGGATGAGGAGCAGCGCGAACCAGAGGTCAGTCGCGCTGATGTACCACCCACCCGCCGCCGCTATGGTGGTCGGTATGATGAAGATGATGAGTAGTTCGTCAACTCTTGAGCTTCAACTGATTCATCTGGGCGATCTTGATCGCCCCCTCGCATATGCAGAACTGAAGTCGCTGGCAGAGCTTGATACCGCAGGGTTCAAGCTCTTCCAAGCGACTTGGCCGACGTTCCCTGCCGAACGCCGGATCGCGATTCTTCGTGCCCTGAACGAACTCGGCGAAGATAATCTTGACCTCGATTTTCGTCCGATTATGCGTGAGTGTCTGCATGATAGCGAGGCTGATGTCCGTGCTACAGCAATTGTCGGGCTATGGGAAGATCAGTATGCAACAACAATGGATCAGCTCATTATGCTCATGACCGATGATCGCGCAGGGGTTGTACGCGCAACGGCAGCAGTCGCCCTGGCCCGTTTTGCCTATCAGGCTGAAGTTGGGGAACTTGAGCCAGCCGTGGGTCAACGATTGTTGTCAGCGTTGCTCAACGTCACGATTGATCCAGAACAACCACTAGAGGTTCGGCGACGAGCTATTGAAGGCCTCGGGTATTTTGCCGAATCAAAAGAGGCGCAGGCCGAGATTGGACGCGCCTATGCCCACGCCGAACTGGCAATGCGTGAGAGTGCGGTGCTCGCGATGGGTCGTTCGATGAGGCCGACGTGGCTTCCCTATATTGAGCGTGAATTACAGAGTCCTTCGCCAGCACTGCGTTATGAGGCGGCACGCGCCGTCGGTGAGTACGCAGAGGATGGGCGTCCACTTTTGCCAGCGCTCTTGCCCCTGGTTGAAGATGACGATACCGAGATTGCCCTGATGGCAATCTGGGCACTTGGTCAGGTTGGTGGGCCAGGAGCCAAGCGTGTGCTTGAACGACTCGTACGTTCGCGTGATGCGGCCCGTCGCGAGGCAGCGACGGATGCGCTCGATGAGTTGAGTCTCGATGAATTGTAGCAAGCACTCGGTTGAGCACACAACGGAAGAGACATGCCCCTCCACTATACGAGCCTGAAGCAACTGACGCAAGCCTATCGCCATCTGGTGCTTTCACCGCACCTTGATGATGCGGCTCTCTCGTGCGGGAGCATGCTAGCAGGCTTTGCTGCCCGCAAACAGCCAGCCCTGGTCGTCAATATTTGTAGTGGAAGCCCGCCCCCAACAACCCGCTGGAGCCGTTTTGCGGAGGCCCTGCATAAACAGTGGGCTTTACCTGCAGCTGAGGCTATGCGGTTACGCTTGCAGGAGGATAAGGCAGCGCTCGAAATTCTCGGTGTAGATAGTTATCAACTTGATCTGCTTGATGCGATCTATCGGGTGCCTCACGCCTATGTCGATGATGCAACCCTCTTTGGCACGATTGCCCAAGACGATCCGCTTGCTGGTGAAGTACGCCCACATATCGAGAAGCTGATCGAACGTTTCCCTGATGCTACCGTCTATGCCCCTCTCGCCGTGGGTAATCATGTTGATCATCAAGCTGTCTATCGCGTGGCCGCCGAGTTGGCGCGTAACGGGGTGAGCGTTGCGTTCTATGAGGATGTGCCATATGTGGCAAAACCAGGTGCCTTTGACGCACGTATGACGGTTCTGGGCGGAATAGAGGCATTTACTCCAATCCTAATGCCAGTTGATGCGGTGACCCTGGCGCGCAAGCTTGATGCGATCAAGGCGTATCATAGCCAGATCGCAACAGTTTTTGGCGATCTCGCGGCAATGACAGCGACGGTGACGCATTATACCGCCTCGCTTGCTGGTGAAGAGAGCAGTGGTGCCGAACGGCTCTGGGTACGACGATGATAACGCCCCCCCTGCGTACACCAGGCCCTCAGCAACGCCAAGCCCTGGCGTTGCTTGAACCAGATCCTTCAGTGTGGGACGCTTTTGTCAAGCAGCATCCCCAGGGAAGCCTGCTGCAGCAACACAACTGGGGACAACTGAAAGCTTCGTTCGGCTGGCGCATGCAACGCCTTGCCGTTGTAGGCACAGATGGGGCGTTGAAAGCCGGCGCGTTGGTGTTGTTCCGTTCGCGCTACGGTTTGAGCATTGGCTATACGCCACGCGGCCCGCTCTGGTCAGGCGACTCAGCGATCGATCACCTACTGCTCAAAGGTCTTGAACGGGTAGCCCGACGCGCACGTGCAGTCTTTCTGCGACTCGAGCCAAATCTCACTGAGCATGATCCGGCTGCGGCACAATGGCATACATGGTTCTTGCGCCAGGGCTTGCAACCAGTGCCAACGATTCAGCCGCGCAGTTCGCTTCATGTTGCGCTAACCTGTAGCGAAGAGGCGCTGCGGGCGGCCTGCTCGAAGGGGCATCGCGCCGATATACGCCGGGCGCAGCGGAATGGGGTGGAAGTACGCCTTGGTGGTGAAGCTGACCTGAGCGCCTTTTTTGCACTCATGCAGGCCACGGGCGCACGGGCACAGTTCAGCGTGCATAGTGCTGACTACTATAGTACCGCCTGGCGGCTCTTTCAACCTGATGCCTTGCTGCTCGTGGCCGCAGTTGACGGTGAGCCAGTTGCCGCACAGATGGTCTTTGCCGATCCAACGACCGGGTACTACCTCTACAGCGGGGGCAACAGCGTTGGGATGAAGAGTGGGGCCAATCATCTACTCACCTGGCATGCCTTGAACTGGGCACGCGAGCGCGGCTGCGCCTGGTACGATCTCTGGGGCATTCCCGACGCGTTTGGTCAGATGATCAATGCGCCTGACGAGACAAGTCGTGTAGCGCTCGAAGAGGCTGCGCAGGATGACCCATTGATTGGTGTCTACCGCTTCAAAAAAGGGTTTGGGGGGAGCATTGCGCGCTATCTTCCCGCCTATGATCGCGTCTTGCTCCCCCCGCTTTACCGTCTGGTGCGCCAACGGATCGGCTGACGACGTTCCTCTCCTCTATCCGCCAACGGTAGCAAGGGCGGCCTCATCGCCGTGGGGAGTGCGTTCATCACTCTGGAGCGCGTATTCGCGTGCCCAGAGTTGAATGCCTTCCCATTCGCGCAAGGCCGCCTCGTGAACAGTCTCGGGACGCCATCGCTCGACAATGTAGGCCTGATCAACCGCAGGTGGGTGGTAACTCACCACTGGGATAACGGTAGCCGTATCGCCTTTGCCCCATTCGGTCTCTTCGCCCGGACCAAGGGGGAGCGCAATTTCATGGAACGTAACCGGTTCGGCATGGGTGGTGCGGTCAATCAGTTGATCGGCGAGCTCGCACACCCGGCCATGATCGAGCAGCGCTTTCAATAACTCGTCGGTCATCCTCGACCGCACCGAAAATTGCACCAAACGGAGATAGCCGACCTTGACGAGCGGGCGGAGAAATCCTCGCACGGCGAGTTTGCTCCGTTCACCATTGGCCCACCGCAACCCAATGCCTGAAGATGCTGTCTCACGTGCGTTGCCCCCCGCAAGACTGCCAGCCACCGTTGTGGCAACTGGCCCACTGGTAATTGGATAGATCTCGATACTCTCACCGAGATCCCAGTGCTTGATGACCTCGGCCCCTCCGGGACGCTGGTGCTTGATCTCGCACTGGCTAATGCCCGCGTCGCGCAGCGCTTCATCAAGGGCCGCGTCGCGCCCGGCTTCGATATGAAAACCAATATATGGGCTAAACCGACCGCTTCCGATGGTACGCCGGGCAACACTTTTGCCGTTGGCATACTGAAGGGTAGCCGCGTCGTGGATCGTCCGCACTTTGTTACGCCCGATCATGTCCTGATTCCTCTCGTGATCATTGCAATACACTGAAAGCGTTGAAGAGCATTGTCTGTTCCTTATAGCTCATTGTAGCACAAAAGTTCTTTTTGTCAAGAACTGGCGCAGACGCAAGACCTGTGTCACAATAGCTTTATGCATCCAATGATCCACTGGTTTCGGCGCGATTTGCGCCTTACAGACAATACCGCCCTGGCGGCAGCGGCACAGGCAAGTGGCGGGGCCGTGCTAGCAGTCTATATCTTCGATGAGACGATCCTCCACGGGCGCTTTGCCAGTCCGGGGCGTACAGCCTGGTTGCTCGCGAATCTGCAGCAACTCGAGGCGGATCTGCGTACACGTGGGATCCCACTTGTGGTGGCCCGGGGCAATCCAGTTGAGGTGCTACCGGCCCTGGTGCGAGCAACCGGCGCTCGTGGAGTCTACTGGAACCGCGATTATACGCCCTATGCGGTACGGCGCGATGCTGCGCTAAAGACGCAGCTGCGTGAGGCGGGGTTCGAGGCCGAGAGTTTCAAGGACGCAGTCATCTTTGAGTTTCACGAAGTCCTGACGAAAGAAGGCCGTCCCTACACTGTCTATACGCCGTATGCCCGACGCTGGCGGCAACTCCTTGCTGAGCAACCGGTGCGCAGCATTGGCATACCAGACCTGATTCCCTATGTGCGCCCACCAGAACTAGCGACCACGAGCGAAGTTTTGCCAGCTACAACTGGGGCCACCCTCGCTCAATTTGGGATGGAATTACCGTATCCGCTGCCGGATGCTGGCGAACACACCGCCAAAACATACCTGGCTCGTTTCGTCTCCCTGCACCGTGACGCGCCTATTGCAGCCTATGCTGAACAACGCAATCTGCCCGGGATTGCTGGAACCTCGCGTCTCTCGCCGTATCTCCGGCTTGGCATCATTTCGCCACGTCAATTGCTGACGGCAGCGCTGACATTGCGCGATCATCCTGATGGTAACAACGCGCTCACCGGAGTCGAGGCCTGGCTCGGAGAACTGATCTGGCGTGATTTTTATGTGCAGGTGCTCTATCATCATCCGTATGTCCTGCGCGGGGCTTTTCGTCAGGCCTACGATGCCCTGGCATGGGAGAATGATCCAGCCCATTTCGAGGCCTGGCAAACCGGTCATACCGGCTACCCAATTGTTGACGCAGCGATGCGCCAGTTGCGGCAGGAGGGTTGGATGCATAACCGGGCACGGATGATTGTAGCTTCGTTTTTAACCAAAGATTTGCTCGTTGATTGGCGTTGGGGTGAACGTCACTTTATGCACTGGCTCCTTGATGGCGATCCAGCGGCCAATAATGGAGGTTGGCAGTGGGCGGCAGGTACTGGCACTGATGCGCAGCCCTTTTTTCGAATCTTTAATCCAGTCAGTCAAGGGCAAAAATTCGACTCCGAAGGCGCCTATGTACGGCACTACCTCCCCGAACTGCGCAATGTCCCCAATACATTCATCCACGAGCCTCACCGGATGGCATCAGCCGACCAGATTCGGGCTGATCTCCAGATCGGACGGGATTATCCACATCCAATCGTTGAGCATAAAGTTCAGCGCGAACGGGCGCTCGCGCTGTACGCTACCGTACGCAAAGCTCAGTCTGAACCATAAGGCGCACATGGATCAAGCTCAGCGATCAGGATTTCATACGGCACAAGCGTTACACTGGCAAGAGGCAACTGCGGCTCACTGCGCGAACCGCTGGAAAAGAGCAACCGTGCCTCAGGACGGTTGCAGGTGAGGGTGAGTTCCTGGACATGTGCGGAGAAGTTGAGCAAGATCAAGCAGAGCTGGCCCGATAATGGATCATGACGCAGAAAAGCGAGGTAGTGCTCGCTGTGCGGGTGCAAGACGCGGTAATCACCGGCAATGAGGGCGGGCGTTCTTCGGCGCAAAGCGAGTATTTGCCGACAAAAACTCAGCATTGATTGGGGGTCACTTTTTTGATCCTCAACAGTAATGCCCTGCAAATAATTGGGATGCACGGGCAACCAGGTCGCCGATGAAGCCTGACTGAAGCCGGCATGACGCGAGCGATCCCACTGCATTGGGGTACGGCAACGGTCACGCGTACGGGCCAGGACGTGCTGGAGCGCGTCGGCATAGCCGACGCCAGCCTGTTCAGTCAAGAGACGGAACTGGTGCAGCGCGATCGTATCACGCACATCACTAAGGGCGCTGAAGTGCAGATCGGTCATGCCCAACTCTTCGCCATAGTAGAGAAACGGTGTACCTCTGAGGGTCAACAGCAACGCCAGATGGACGCGGGCCAACGCATCATTGTGCAAGCCATCGCCATAACGGTGCCACATCCGCGAGACATCGTGATTACCAAGGGTATTGCACGGCCAAGCCCCAGAGGGAAGATCAGTCAGGCGTAGGGCTTGGTTGTCACGGATATGAGCCGGGGTCAACGCATGCGTCTGCATCAGGGGAAAGTTGAAGACGAGATGCAACTCGTTGTCACCATCGCCGTGAAACATTACATTCTCATCTTCACCAACCAACACCCGCTCACCGGGATAGGTATCAACCAGCGTGCGCAATTCCTGCATCAGTTCGTGGAGGCCAGGCTGGTGGATCTGGAACTGCAAAATCTGGCGGATTTCCTCGCCTGAAAGAGACCCGATATCAATGATTGGTTTGTGGGTGAGGGGAAACTGGTGATTGGAGAGATCGGGATGTTCAAAAATGGTACCAATCGCATCAAGGCGAAAGCCATCAACGCCCAGGTCAAGCCAGAAACGCACGACTTGCCACATCGCCTCTTTGACGTCTGGATGACACCAGTTGAGATCGGGCTGTTCTTTCAAAAATGCATGATAATAGTATTGACCAGTCGCTTCATCATAAGTCCAGGCTGAACCGCCAAAGATCGAAACCCAATTATTCGGCGGGCCATCGGGAGTGCCATCACGCCAGACATACCAGTCCCGTTGCGGATGCGTGCGGCTTGAACGCGAGGCTTGAAACCAGGGATGCTGATCAGAGGTATGGTTCAGGACCAGATCGATGATCACCCGTAGACCACGGGCATGCGCTGCCGTCAGAAAACGGCAAAAACCATCGAGCGAGCCATATTCGGGTGCCACGTCAGTATAGTCCGCAATATCATAGCCACAATCACGAAAAGGCGAAGGATAGTGTGGCGAGAGCCAAATCGCATCAACCCCCAGTTCGACCATGTGGTCGAGCCGCGCAAGCATGCCAGGAAAATCGCCAATGCCGTCACCATTGCCATCGGCAAAACTCCGTGGATAGATTTGATAAAAGACCGCCTGTTGCCACCACTTGAGTGTCTTCATAGGGCGCGCAGCCGTGCAGCCGCCTCCTCAGGAGTCAAATCACGTTGAGGTTCGCCAAGCATTTCGTAACCAACCATAAATTTACGGATCGTTGCCGAACGCAAGAGCGGCGGATAGAAGTGGGCATGCAGGTGCCACTCGGGGAATGGGTCGCCATCAGTAGGGCGCTGATGAAACCCCATCGAATAGGGAAACGTCACCTGGAAAAGGCGATCATAGCGCTGATTGAGGTGCTGCAACATCCAGGCCAAGCCGTCACGCTCTTCTGCCGAGAGATCGGTCAGCGCCCCGCAGTGACGACGCGGCAAGACCAGCGTCTCGAACGGCCACATCGCCCAGAAGGGCACCAGCGCCACAAAATAGTCGTTGGCACAGACAATGCGTTCTTGCTGTTGAAGTTCCAGCGCCAGATAATCACAGAGCAGGCACGAGTTATGGGCAGACAGGTACGCCCGCTGTTGCGCCAGTTCTTTCAACGCCTCATTCGGCAGATGCTCAGTTCCCCAGAGTTGTCCGTGGGGATGGGGATTACTGGCCCCCATCATAGCCCCGCGATTTTCAAAGATCTGCACGTGGCGCACCCAATCAATGGCGCTCAATTCTTCATACTGCGCGGCCCAGGCATCAACAATTGCCCGGATCGCCGTGCAATCCATCTCACCGACGGTCAGATCGTGGCGCGGTGAAAAACAGATCACCCGGCAGATGCCACGCTCGTGCTGCGCCGTCAACAACGAATCGACGGGTTCACTCAGATCCTCAGGGGGATCTGGGCGCAACGCACTGTAGTCATTTTGAAAGACAAAGGTTGTCGTATAGTGAGGATTCTGCTCCCCGTTCGCCCGCCGATTGCCAGGGCAGAGGTAGCAGTCGGGATCATGGGAGCGTTGCGGAGGCGCGGCAACTGGTTCGATCTGGCCGAGCCAGGGGCGAGCCGTACGATGCGGCGAAACAACCACCCACTCACCCGTAAGACGATTGAGACGGCGGTGCGATCCTTTGATCGAGGCCATGCTTGCTCCTTTTCCATTAGGGGCGACTCGCCGGGCGCAGCGACGGGTTCAGCAAAACAATGCTCAAGGCACGCTGGCTACGCGAGTCAGCCTCAACCGTTGTCGGTGCCGTTAAAAAGACGTGTTGTTCGCCGGGTGGTAAGAGGAGATGCAAGGTCACACGCTGTTCGCGCGGTTGGGCAGGAATAGTGTACGAGATTGCTGGCGTATCCGCAAGCCTCAGTTGCAGGTCACGAGGTTCAGCATAACTCGCCATCGTCAACTCAAGTTCAACCGGCTGCACCATGGGCAACGGATTGATCAGGCGCAGCATTGCTTCGCCCTCCATCCAGCGCCAGACGCGTCCCGGCTCACGTTCCTGGGGATACCAGCCTTCACCATAAAGGCCAAAGGGCTGACGAGGGCCGTCAGGCAGGGTATAGATCGAGAGCAGATCATCCTGGTACGTCGGGGCAAGCTCGGGCAAATAGGTCGCCAAGAGCGCACGCACACCGGGGCGAAGATCGGGGCGAACAAGATCCCAGCGCACCACCACACTCGTGAAGTCATAGGCCTGGAAGATCGCGAGCGCCTCACCCGGATCGCCAAAGAGCCGGGCATCGTCTGGTTGCATATACCAAAACTGCCGTATCAGTGGAATCTCCTCGACCAGGGGCACCAGCGGCATCCGGGCCAGATAGCCACCGAGAATGGGGCGTTCGTGGCTCATCTGCACCTGTTGGGGGACAACCCGTTTGAAACTTGCCGGCGGAACATCCATCACCGCCCCCGGCAAAGCCTTCAGTTGGGCATAAGCCGGGTGAGTTACAGGCTCAAGCCGCGGCCAAAATGGCGGGGCATATTCCAGGGTGAGCAAGCCAATCACAACCACCAACAACGGCACCTGCATTCGTGGGGCAACCCGACTCAAGAGCCAACGCAGACCATAGACCGCCAGGATCGCCAGGAAGAGGGTAATCAGTGCGGTAAAGAGGAGTGGACGGCGCCCGAGGGCGGCCCCGGGGAGCGCCTCGAGCAGCAAATAGGGCAAGGGCAGGTTGAGTCGCCAGGGGCCAGCCTGAAGGACAGGGCCGAAGGTCAAGAGCAGAAAAAACCCTGTCAGGATCGTCCAGCGCCAGGTTTCGCGCCAAGTCATCACCAAGCCAAGGAACGCCAGCGACAAGACAAGATAGCCCAGCGCCACATTCCAATCGCCGGTCAAGGTATGCCAGACCGAACCACGTTGCCAGGCGAGCTCACCCCAGAGCGGATGGAGGTAACTGGGCAGGAAAAAATCGACCAGATTCGCCGAACGATTGAGCACCTCATCAGGATTGGGGCTCAGATATGCACCCTGGGGAGACACAAGCACGGGCACCAACAAGGGTACGAGCAAAACCAGGGCCGTTACACCAACGAGCAGCAAACCAATCAACCGCTGGAACCACTGCGCATACGTCGCACGCCACGGCCACCAGAGCAACACCGCGAAGAGGCTATAGAGACCCGCCGCAAGCGCATAATAGAGACTGGTGTAGGTTGTCAGAGCCAGCAAGGCCCCAGCCAGCAAGGCACGAGGATATGAAGGTGCCTGAAGAAAACGGAGTAACGCCAGAACATAGAAGGCAAGCCACTGGAGGGTCAGCAACTCGAGTTGCCCATCCCAGAGGCGGGTCAGATGAAAAGGAGAAAACGCAAAGATCGCCCCGCCGATCAAGGCGAGGCAGACATCATCCACCAGATGAAAGATGAGCAGATACGCAGCGAGGCCCGAGAGGACAAAAGCCAGCACCACGGCCAGATTATAGCCTGCGATCGGCCCCCAGAGCAGTGTCACTGGGGCAACCAGCAACCCATTGCTCAGATTAAGCGGCTGTAGATGGAGGGCCACCCCTCCGGGATGGTAGAGCAGCGGCGTAACAAACGGATCGAGCCCATTGCGCAGAGCATGGGCGGCCCACCAGAGATGCCAAACATTTTGCCAGCCATCAACCTCAGCAATTGCCCCACCAGGAATCGCCCACCCAAAGGCAGGCAAAAAGGGGCTTAGCATCAAGAGCGCGAGCGCTAGATAGAGCAAACCGGCCAGCACCAGACGCAACCGGCGCTTTGACGGTGGAGAATGGCCTGGCCGGTTACGAACAAACAGACTGGACATGAGCTACTTGACAGCAGACTTCAGTTGGTCAACCAGCGCAATATAATCGTTCATCGCCTGCTCATTAGAGGTACCCTTCAATTTCACCCACGAGTCATACTTCATCCGCCCCTGCATATCAAGAATTCCCGGGCGAGAACCGGTTACGTCACCAAGCGTCCCCTGCTTGTAGAGCGCATACAACTTCAGCAAGGCATCATTATCGGGGCGCTTTGGCAACTGCTGTACTTGCTGGGCTGCCTGCTCAAAGCGAGCCTTGAGATCACTCATCGTATCCTCCTTGATACACTCTCTACCGCACAATACGTAGAGTAGAACAGGACTGATCGTACCATTGGTAGTGCGTCTGTGCAAGTCAAAACGAAACGAGGAAGCCGTTCATCGTTATAATAGTGTGGGGACGTTGCCGTTGGCTAAAATCCGAGGGCCTGTGGCCCGCAAATGGAAGGGGCCTGCGGCCCCCAAGAAGATCGAAGTTTTGAGAAAGATTAGACAGGTATGATAGCCCAGAGATCAATTCCAGGCATGATGCTGCTCATCGTCGTTATGCTGATAAGCCTATACGTCCAACCATCCCGCGTCTACAGTGACGCCCCAGAAGCGCCCGGCCTGATTGACCGCGAACTCATTGGGATGGTCGTACGCGATCCATGGTACGACTTTAACGCCAATCCGATTTTCCCCAACGAGGTCGATTATGTTGCCCAGGATCGCATGGGACAGGAACTGGCCGCTGCGGGGGTGCGCTGGGTACGCCTTGAATTCATCATCGACGAACAGGTAGGGAGTGTTGAAGAGAATCTAGCGCGGTACGACTACTTCCTTACCCAGGTAGCCCCACGCTACAATCTCAAGGTGCTAGGCTTGCTCGGGTTTGCCCTGGTGATCAATGTAGATCCGCGCCACCCCGAGTACGGCCTGGTTGTCGCAGGAAGCATTGATCCCAATTATGGCGGCGGCGTCAATGGCTACATGCGAACCTGGCTTGATCGGGCACTCACGATTGCGACGCGTTACGAAGGACAGCTTCATGCCTATCAGATCCTCAACGAACAAAATCGTCTGCCTGTCTCGCCAGGGCAATTTGGCGGTGGCGAGGGGCTCGATCCGGTTCTGATAGGGCGTCTGCACACCAAATTCTACCGTTGCTTCAAACGCAACGAATGCGCCTTCACCTCACCTGATCCAGCCTGGCGTGCAGGCCTTGACATCGTTTCCGGCGGCTTGCATCCTCGTGGCAGCGACCGGCTCTTGCCCAGCAATCGCATCCAGGTCGACGGCAAGCCAATCAGCGACATCGCCTATCTCCTCGAACTCTTTGCCACCGAACCTTTTCGCGACTATTTTCTTGCTAACGGGCGGTATCCGCTTGATGGCTTGGGGTACCACCCCTATCCCGTCGAAATCGTCACCACCCTGGCTACCATTGAAAGTGATGTAGCACGCATGGACCAGCGGCTGAACGAGGTACGCACAGCCCTCACCAATGGCGCAAGCCCAGCAGGAGCCAGCGTGCCCTTCTGGATCACCGAGGTGGGCTACAATGTCGCCTACAGTCGCCAGACCATCGCAGGCCAGAGTCTCTTCCTCCGAACGGTCTTTCTGCAACTGGCTCAGCGCAATGATCTGGCCCGCATCTTCTGGTTCAAATACGAAGATTTCCCGCCAGCCGAGGGGCCCAATGCCCAGCAATGGGGGATCGTGCATATCCCCTTCACCGAAGATAGCCGTTGCCCTGGAGGGGCATGTTACGTGCCTGGCGGGGAACCGGCCTACCGACGGCCCTCCTTCTGGGCCTTGCGCGAATTAGCGGGGTTGCCCGTAGATCGAATCTATCTGCCGTTACTACGGCGGTAAAAGCCGAGGGCATGCGGCGCGCAAAAAGCTTAACTGCCCTGGTCGAACAAGCGAGCAAGGCTCGCTTGTTCGACCAGGGCAGAGCAGGGTTGAGGGCTGACGCCCTCAAGATCCGCAAACCCCAGGAGATTGCCCTGGCATACGAACAGGTGAAGAGGTATAATCACCATGATCACCAATGGCAAGCCACATGTGCATCAGCGTCATGCTGGTGTATCCCTGGAAAGTAATGTATGGACACCACCATTGCCGATCAGCTTGCCCATCGGCTAAGCCAGGAACATGCCCTCATCTGTCAGCGTGTTGCGACACGTATGCTTGACAGGTTTCCAGAACTACAACGGTCGCTGCGCCTCGAAGAAAACTACTCGCCGATCGAGCGGCTCTCGGAGGTAGCCGTTGAGCGGTTGAATGAACTGGTACGTTCCGTCTTGCTCTTTGATCTACCCTCGCTAGCCGATAATGAACTCGAGTGGGCCTCGGGCGTTTTGCCGCGTCGTGGCGTTACCTTTGAACATCAAGACGCAATGGTACGCTGGTTCTTCGAGGAAGTGCGCCAACTGCCACTTAACGAAGGCGAACAGGCGGTCATCATCACAACCGAACAACATTTTTTGCGTGCGCTCTATCACGCTTACGGCAAGAAGCTACAGGAACAAAGCTGAAGCCCTATCGCGGAGAAACAGGAGTCGATCTTAATACACCAGAGGCCAGCAAAGCTGGCCTCTGGTGCGTACAGCCAAGTCGGATTATCGTTCCCCAAGCCTACTGGACGATCAACGTCCCCTGCATGATTGGATAATGTCCAGGCACCGTACAGATATAGAGATATGTCCCAGGGGCAGGGGCCGTGAAAGTGACCGAGCCCGACTCACGACCATTGAGCACGCCCGTATGAGCAATGATCTTTGACCGATCAGCGGGCAAATATTCGCCCTGCAAGCCAGCCAGAATCCCAGCCTCGGCAATCGGACGCGAGACATCTTCACCGCCATCAACGAGTACCCAGTTGTGCTGTTGCGCAATCGAAGTATTTTGGAAATTGAGCGTCACCACTTGACCTGCTTCGACGGTAAGCGTGGTTTTATCAAAGGCGAGCATTTCACCATCAGAAGCAAGATCAATCGTCACACCATCACCTGCCGTACCCGTACGCCCACCGCCACTGCCCTCAGTAGAACTTTCACGCCCACCACAGGCCGCCAGCAAAAGCGCCAACCCCAGCACCAAGACAACGCTCAGGGAGCGCACCATGCTCTTCATCGTAAACCTTCTTCTAGATCCTAGACACGCTCAATATACTCACCACTCCGGGTATCAATCTTCAAGCGATCGCCCTCATTAACAAACCCAGGCACCTGGATCACCGCCCCCGTCTCGAGAGTGGCCGCCTTGGTCACATTGGTTGCCGTATCACCGCGTACCGCAGTCGTCGTCTCGACGACTTCCAGTGCGACAAAGATCGGCAACTCAACGCCCAGCAAGACCTCACGGTCGGCATCATAGACGAGATCAGCATTATCATTCTCTTTGAGGAAACGAGCCGCATCACCCATCATCGCTTCCGTGACAGGGATCTGATCGAAGGTACTGTTATCCATAAAAATCAAACTCTCGCCCTCGCGATAGAGATACTGCATGGGCCGACGTTCAATCCGCACAATATCAATATCAGCCCCCGCACGGAAGCGATCCTCCATCACCTTGCCATTATTAAGATTCTTCAGCTTGACACGCACAAAGGCACGCCAGTTGCCTGGCGCGACATGCTGAAATTCCACCACCTGAAAGAGGTCATTGTTGTAACGAATGACCATACCATTGCGCAAATCAGTTGTTGTTCCAGCCGCCATCAGAAACTACTCCTTTTAAGGATATGAAGCTCTTTTTCAATGGTACCACTATAGCCGGGGTCTGCGTTCTCGGCAAGTTTTCGGTGAGGCTAGCAGAACGCCCCCACGACTTCGACGCCATTTTGCGCCAGATGGTGCAAAAAGAGCAGATGGTGCAAGTCGCCATTATGCGCCATAATGCCGAGTTCATGCGCCACCTCTACGGGCGTATCAAAGGTATCGACCGTGGCGGCAGCCACCAGGACGCGACGCTGACGATTCAAGGCATTCGCTTCTAAACGCAAATGCATTGCGGCACTGTAGATACAGAGATCGGTGCAATCGCCCACGACAATGAAGGTTTCCAACGCGGGACGCTGGTCGAGCCACGCTTGAAAGGTGGTGCCCAGGTGCGAACTGAGCGAATTCTTGGGGATGACCGTCATTTCGTCGGCAAAAGGAAGCGTCGCGAGTTCGACGATCGTCTGGCTCTCTTCGGTGCCAGCAAGGCAATGCGGCGGGTACGCGGCAAACTCAGGAGCCTGCGGATCGTGGGTGTCCTGACTCAAGACGAGGTTGCGCACCCCAAACGCATAGGCGCGCTGCATCAAGGCCGCCACTGGTTCGCTCAAGGCGGCGACCCGTGGCCCACTCAACGGGCCTGCTTTGCAAAAGCCGTTGATCATATCAACCGAGAGAACCATCACGCGCTCGGGCTGCGTCCCAATCACCTCGGCCAACGCAACGGTTGGCAAGGTCGCATACCACTGCTCGAGATAGTCGAGAAACGGGGCCGACCGTTCCGTCAAACGGGTCATTGTTGGCATCGTATCTTCTCCTTGCGGTTAGGCAAACCTCATGTAATTGATTTAGTGTAAATACGACACTAATATACCAGGAGAGGCGAGCTTTGTCAAGTGAATATGGTATACTGGGAAGCACTATGATCAGCAATGCAACGATAATCGCAACCGAACAGCAGCATACATCGGGCCTCTATCCCAAGCGTGGCGTAGCACTAGTACGTGGCGAAGGGGCGCGGCTGTATGATGCCGAGGGCCGGGTCTACATTGATTGTGTTGGCGGGCAAGGGGCGGCCAATTTGGGTCATTGCCATCCGGCGGTAGTCGCTGCGATCCAGGCTCAGGCAGCAACCCTGATGAGTTGCCCCGAGATCTTTTACAACGACCAGCGCGCTGCGTACTTGCAGGCACTCGCAGGTGTGCTGCCGTTTCCAGCACGGATCTTCCTCTGCAATTCAGGGGCCGAAGCGATCGAAGCGGGCCTCAAGTTTGCCCGCCTTTTGAGCGGTCGCCACGAGGTAGTCGCGACGATGCGAGGGTTCCATGGACGGACGATGGGGGCGCTCAGTGCAACCTGGGAACCAAAGTATCGCGAGCCGTTTGCACCGCTCGTGCCTGGCTTTGCCCATGTGCCCTATGGCGATACCGAAGCGCTGGCCAACCGCGTCAATGCTTCTACCGCAGCGGTCTTGCTTGAGCCAGTCCAGGGCGAGGGTGGGGTTCGCCTCGCCCCGGCAGGCTATCTTGAGGCAGCGCGTGCGATCTGTGATCGTCACGGGGCCTTGCTCCTGATTGATGAGGTACAGACAGGCTTTGGCCGAACTGGGCGTCTCTTTGCACTTGAACATAGCGGGGTTGTGCCCGACATCCTCCTGCTCGCCAAAAGCATTGCAGCCGGCTTACCGATGGGGGCCGTCGCCATCCACGAACGCCACGGGAGTCTACCGGGCGGGGCGCATGGCACAACCTTTGGAGGCAATCCCCTGCTCTGTGCTGCGGCCCACGCTGCCCTGCAGGCCTATCGCGACGAAGAGTTGCCGCGCCAGGCAACTGAAAAAGGGGCATGGTTACTTGAGCGGCTGACAGCTTTGCACTTGCCGCCGGTCCGTGAAATCCGTGGCCTCGGCTTGCTGGTTGGGCTTGAATTAAAAACCCGGGTACAACCCTACCTCCAGGCGCTCCTTGATCAAGGCGTGCTCGCCTTGCCCGCAGGCCCCAATGTGCTGCGCCTGTTACCCCCTCTGGTCATTGGGTACGAGGATCTCGAACAGGTCATCGCAACGCTACAGACTGTGCTGTCATAGAAATCGGATCGCAGATGCAAAAGATCGGGATTATTGATCTTGGATCGAACACGACCCGTCTCATTGTGATGGCCTATGAGCCAGAACGCTGTTTTCGCCTGGTTGACGAAGTAAGTGAAGTCGTTCGCCTTGCCGAAGGGGTCGGAGCCACGGGCCGGCTTCAACCAAAGCCTATTCGGCGTGCCGTAGTTGCCCTCAGCATGTTTGAAACCCTGTGCCGCCGCACGGGGGTAGATCATGTCATTGCCGTGGGCACCAGCGCCATCCGCGAAGCCGAGAATCAGCACGAGTTCTGGGACGCGCTCCGGGCGGAAACAACGCTTGATTTACGCATCATCAGTGCCCAGGAAGAAGCGTTTTACGGCTTTGTCGGCACAGCCAATGCCCTCGGCTTGCGCAATGGCTTCACATTTGACACTGGTGGCGGCTCGACCCAGGTTGTGGCCGTGCGCAATGGACAACCAACCGAGACTTATTCGGTACAGGCTGGCGTGGTGCGGTTTACCGAGCGTTATGTCTCCAGTGATCCGATCAGCAAACGCGATCTTCGCAACCTCCGCCAGGCGGCACAAGAGTCATTCGCAGGCCTGACATGGTTACAGGCTCACCCCGATTATCGGCTAGCTGGGATGGGCGGGACTATTCGTACCCTGGCCCGCATTGACCAGAAACAACGGCAGTACCCCCTTGATCGGGTTCACGGCTATCAACTGAGTCGCGAAGCGCTGAGCAACATCATTGAAGTCTTAAGCCGCTCGAATCGGCGCGAACGCGAGCAGATACCAGGGCTCAAAACCGATCGCACTGACGTCACCCTAGCCGGAGCGATCATCATTGAACAACTGATGACTTGTGGCCGCTTTGAGAGCCTGACGGTCAGCGGTCAGGGCGTGCGCGAAGGGCTTTTCTATGCCCATTTCCTGCAGGGGATTGAACCGCCACTGCTCGATAATCCCCGGACGTTTAGCATCAAAAACCTGGCCCGCCTAAGCAACTATGAAGAGGCCCACTGCGACAAGGTTGGTTCACTGAGCCAGAGCCTCTTTGATCAACTCGCCCCATTGCACGGCTACGGGGCCTGGGAACGGGAATTACTTGGGTATGCTGCGATCATTCATGACATCGGCGTAGCTGTTGGCTATTACGACCATCACAAACACAGCGAATATCTGGTGCAAAACGGAACCTTGCTTGGCTTTACCCATCGCGAGATCGCCATCCTCGGCGCATTGGTGCGCAACCATCGCAAAGGCCAGGCAGATCTCTCCCCGTATGCCCAGATCTTCGCAGCCGATGATAGTCAGCGCATTGCCCGGCTGAGTTCGCTCTTACGCATTGCCGAATACCTAGAACGCAGCAAAAGCCAGGTCGTCCGAGCCGTGCGCGTTGAACTAGGCGAAAGCATTCGCATCGTGGTTGAAGCTGATGGCGATGCCTCGGTAGGCATCTGGGATGCCAACCGGCGCACCGGTCTTTTTCGCAAAGCGTTCGAACGCGACGTTGAGATTGTGCAGGGCTGATGTTGTGACCTCAGGGCCTGTGCTATAATGCACAGAATGGCAAACACTGTGCGGTTTACGGATAGCCTATGCGCTGCCCTTCATGCTCGTATGCTGAAACTGAAGTTCTGGACACACGCAAGCTGAATGACGGTGAGATGACACGTCGTCGGCGCAAATGTCGCGCCTGTGGGCGGCGTTTCACGACCTATGAACGGGTCGAGACCGTCAGTTTGACGATCGTCAAAAAAGACGGCAAACGTGAACCGTACGACCGGGAAAAGATGATGCGGGGGATCCGCACCGCCTGTTATCGTCGTGCGATTGCCGTAACCCGAATGGAACAACTTGTCAACGATGTAGAAAATGCGATCATGGCGATTGACGACCAGGAGATCAGCAGTACTGCTATCGGTGATGAGGTGATGCGCCGCCTTCGTGAACTCGATGATGTAGCCTATATCCGTTTCGCTTCAGTCTATCGCTCGTTTGCCGATATTGGCAAACTCCGTGAAGCCGTTGATGAACTCTTAGAGAATTCATAATGTTGGGAGCAATGTCGGATGAGTGTTGATACCACGCCCGAGCAGCGCGAACAGCGTGCGCCCGAGGCAAGCACCCCGCGGCCCAGTTGGAGTGAACGCGTTGTCGGCTCGTTCAAACGTGTCGAGTGGCAGCAGACCCTCCTGATTGCCCTGATGATGGCAATTGGCTGGTGTGCGCTCTTTCTCGGAAGCAGTATCTTGCAGATTCTTGCGGGGATTGTGCCGGTCATGGCGGGGCTCTACCTTGGCCGTCGCGTCAAAGGTGACTGGTTGATGCACGGTCTGGTGCTGGGGGTGAGCGGTTTTTTCTTTGGCCTGGTTGTTGTTTTGATCTACGGTGGGCTCGGCGAAGCAGGCTTTGTTGAATTGCCGGCCTTGCAAATCAGTCCTGAGGGTGAACCCACACAGGTCACGATGCAAGAGTTGCTCTTTTTCTATGCCACCTTCTCGGTCTTTGCCCTGATTCCCTTTCCAGCCTTCGGCACCGTCATGTCGGGGCGCGCCGAGCAGCGCAATCGCCAGTTGCAGCAAGAGGTTGCCGAGCGTGGTGGGCGGCTCGAACGACCGGGCGTCGTGCGGACGTTGGAAGATCTGCGCGGGCTCTCGTTGCCCCAGCTCGGCTCCTTTGTGCTGAACCTGTATCGCAAGAAGGGCTTTGAATTTACGGATTATCGGTTTACCGATAAAGATAAACACCTCGACCTCGACATGGTGTATGAAGGTGACGCGTATATCTTACGTTTGACCGTTGCCGACAAAGTCCGCCCCGGTACGCTCGAGAGTCTGATCCAGGATATGCGTCGGCGCTCGATCAACAAAGGCCTGGTGATTACATCGACCGAATTCACGCCCGATGCGATGAAGAGCGGGCGTGATCGCAAAAATATCATCTTGATTGATGGGCAAACCCTCTTTGATATCTCGGAGAGCTAACGCGGATGAAGGTAGACCTGACAGGACGAGTCGCCCTGGTAACTGGCGCAGGCCGTGGCATCGGGCGGGCGATTGCGCTTGAACTGGCCGAAGCAGGGGCAACAGTCGTGGTAAACTATCGCGAAAGTGCTGTTGGAGCCACCGAGGTTGTGGAGACCATTACGGCCAGCGGTGGGCAAGCGATGGCACTTCAGGCCGATGTGAGTGAGAGCGACGCGGTTGAGGCGATGGTCAAGACAGTGCTTGCGACCTATGGACGGCTCGACATTCTCGTCAACAACGCGGGGATCACGCGTGATGGCCTGCTTTTGCGGATGAAGAATGAGGACTTTGACCAGGTGATCGCCACCAACCTACGCAGCGTGTTTGTCTGTACACGCGCCGTGTTGCGCCAGATGAGCAAGCAGCGCAGCGGGCGAGTTATCAACCTCGCCTCGGTGATCGGGTTAATAGGCAATGCCGGCCAGGCGAACTACAGTGCCGCAAAAGCGGGGATCATTGGCTTTACCAAAGCAACAGCCCGTGAAATGGCCGGGCGCAACGTGACAGTCAATGCAGTTGCACCAGGTTTTATCGAAACTGAGATGACCAATGTCTTGAATAACGAAACGCGCACAGCGATTCTCGAGACAATTCCCCTCGGGCGTTTTGGTCAGGCCCGTGAGGTAGCGCAACTCGTCTGTTTTTTGGCTTCTGATGCGGCAGCCTATCTGACCGGGCAAACAATAACGATTGATGGCGGCATGGTGATGCATTCCTAGCTTGTCAGAAATGGCGGAACAATGCTTAACAAAGTGCTGGTAGCAAACAGGGGCGAGATCGCAGTTCGGATTATACGGGCATGTCAGGAACTGGGCATCAAGAGCGTTGCGGCCTTTAGTGAGGCTGATCGCGACTCGCTGGCCGTCCGCATGGCCGATGAGGCGATTTGTATCGGGCCACCGCCTCCTGCGCGTTCGTATCTTAATCCACCGGCCCTGATCAGTGCGGCTCTGATCACTGGATGCGATGCGGTGCATCCCGGTTACGGGTTCCTCTCGGAAAACCCCTATTTTGCCGAGATGTGTACCGACTGCAACCTTGAATTTATCGGGCCGACCGCCGAGACAATGCGACTGATGGGTGATAAGTCGATTGGACGCCAGACGATGCGCACAGCCGGCGTCCCCACGGTACCTGGCTCAGAGGGAGAGCTCAAGAGCGTGGAAGAAGCAGTTGAGCTTGCCCGTCAAATCGGCTATCCGGTCTTGCTCAAACCATCGGCTGGTGGTGGTGGACGAGGGATGCGGGTTGCCAATGACGAGAGCGACCTCGTGCGTGCGTTTCCCACCGCACGTGCTGAAGCTGAAGCGGCCTTTGGTCGCGGCGATCTCTTGCTCGAGAAGTTTCTGACCAAAGTGCGCCACGTCGAGATCCAGGTGCTTGCCGATAAGCACGGCCACGCGATTCATCTTGGTGAACGCGATTGTTCAGCGCAGCGCCGCCACCAGAAGATCCTCGAAGAAGCTCCTTCACCAATTGTGAGCCCCGAAGTACGTGAGCGGATGGGCCGCGATGCGCTGAGTGGCATCACCTCGATTGGGTATGTCAATGCAGGTACTCTGGAATTTCTGATGGATCAAGAGGGCAATTACTATTTTATCGAGATGAATACCCGCATCCAGGTCGAGCATCCAGTGACGGAACAGGTCACCGGGGTCGATCTCGTGCGCTGGCAACTCATGATTGCGGCCGGCGAACGCTTGACGCTCCAACAGAAAGATATTACAATAGCTCGGCATGCGGTGGAATGTCGCATCAACGCCGAAGATCCTGAGCGTGACTTTTTGCCAGCTGGCGGCGAAATCGAGTTTTATCTGCCGCCCGGTGGCCCTGGTGTACGTGTTGATTCGCATCTCTATGCGGGTTATACGCCTCCAGGCAACTACGACTCGTTGCTCGCCAAGATTATCACTTTTGGCGAAACACGTGACGATGCGCTCAATCGTATGCGGCGAGCCTTGCACGAGTGTGTTATTACGGGAATCAAGACAACGATTCCGTTCCAACTGGTCTTGATTGATGATCCAGAATTTCGGGCGGCCCGCCATCATACTGGCTACGTCGCAGAGCTGTTGCGTCACTGGAAAGAAGAACGCGCAGCAACGCTGGTGTGATTGTGAACTGTTGCTTAACAACTGTCACCAGTCTCTGTGACCGTACGTGGTTGCATCAACTGGCAGGTCTACGCCCGATGGTACGTCTGTCCCTGATCGGGGAGGTTCCCTGTGGGTAGTCTACGTCATCGCGTGCGGGTTGCCACGCTACAGATCCTTTTTGAGGTTGATGCGACGGATCATGCACTCGATGTGGTTTATGAACGTCGTCGTGAAGAAGATCACGTAACCGGTGATGGGGTGGAGTTTCTGCATCGTCTGGTTTTTGGTGTCTGGGAACATCGCTCCTATCTTGATCGCATTATTGAAGAGGCGGCCCCCAACTGGCCCTTGCTCCAGATGCCAGGTGTTGATAAAGCGATTTTGCGGATCGCACTGTTTGAACTTCTGCTCGATGAGGTTGAGCAGACCCCTGTAAAAGCAGTCATCAACGAAGCGGTTGAACTTGCCAAACAGTTTGGAAGCGATAATTCGAGTCGTTTTGTGAATGGGGTTCTTGGAACTGTGGTCAACCGCTATCGGCCAGAACCTGACGAATTGTAGAAAGGGTAACATATCTATGGCTTCGCCTGAAGTTGAGGAGCGTCTGAAGAAGATTATCGCTGAGCAGTTGGGGGTGGACGAGAGCAAGATCGTTCCCAGTGCTTCGTTTGCGAAAGATCTGAATGCCGACTCGTTGGATCTTGTTGAGTTGATTATGTCAATCGAAGAAGAGTTCGGGGTTGAGATTAGTGATGCCGAGGCCGAGAAAATCCTGAGCGTTGAAGACGCGCTCATGTATCTTGATGCCCATGCGACCGCAAGTGAATAACGCTAAGTAGGGCAACGATCCACCTACGCTGTTGAGCCATGTTCAAGCTCTGGCCTGTATAACAGGCCAGAGCTTTTTTACAAGGCGATCGTACGCTGGCCCCAGGTCAGGGCAGACTGGTGCCCGTCAAACTGCATGAGCCTGTCCTGATGGCACTTTAATCACCATCAGCCGCCAGATACTCTGCTCGTGGTGGTACAAATGTATCAATGACCAGGGCATCTTCTAGGGCCCAGACGGCATGGGGGGTGTTGCCAGGCACGGCAACCGCTTCACCAGGTCCAGCTTCGGTGATGGTATCACCGGACTGAAAACGTAACCGCCCGCGTACTACATAGCTAATCTGCTCTTGTGGGTGCTGATGCACCGGGACAGTACTCCCTGCTTCGAGCGCAACCTCCATCAGATATGATTGATCGGTCGCAAGCAGACGATGACGCCGTACGCCAGGAAAGACCTCCAACCAGTTTGCACTCGGTCCTTTCATCATTGTTTCATCCTCCATCTACCCTTGCACCTACACCTTATTGGGCCTGCACAACACTCATGCATGATAACACGGTCGCAACACCTTCAGGGGTGGTACCCCGCTAAGGAGTACAAGAATGGCATCAGAACAGGTCTTGTTGCTCGCAGGTAGCTATGCTGCAGCTGATCAGCCCGGGATCTATCTCTTCGCCCTTACCAGCGCAACAGGAGAACTGACTCCACTAGGAGCGTGTGCCGGGGTAACAAATCCCTCGTTTCTCGCCTTACACCCTGGGGGTGACCTTGTACTAGCAACAAGTGAGACCGGGGCGGGCGATGGCAACCCGGGAGGGGTAACAAGCCTGCGGCTTGACCGGGCCAGTCACAGCCTGACGATCCTCGGGTGGCAACGCTCGGGGGGCGATTGGCCGTGTCATGTCACGCTGGATCCGCGTGGGACATGGGCCATTGTTGCCAACTATGGAGGGGGCAGCGTTGGCCTCTTGCCCCTCACCGCCGAAGGCGTCCTCGGGCCGCTGCGTGATGTAGCGCAACACGAGGGGCGCAGTGTTGATCCTGAACGGCAGCAACATCCCCATCCACATGCCAGCACCGTGAGTGCGGATGGGCGTTTTGTCATTGCGAGTGATCTCGGGATCGATCAGCTACGGATCTATACGCTTGACACACCGCACGGAGGCCTCACACCGCACACCCATACACTGGCCCGTCGCGGAGCTGGCCCACGCCACCTGTGCTGGCACCCAAACGGGCGAGTCCTCTATGTTGCAAATGAACTGGACAACACCATTGCCGTCTACGGGTATGATCCAGGCAAAGGCACCCTGGTTGAGCGCCAGATTATCAGCACACTTCTGGTCAAGACAGGCGCAAACCAGGTTGCGGATCTTCACCTCGACAAGCAAGCCTCGCGACTTTATGTTTCAAACCGGGGCGACAACAGTATTGCCATCTTTACGGTCGAACGTGACGGTAGTTTGCAGCTAGCCACAGTCAAGCCATGCGGTGGTAACTGGCCCCGCAACTTCACGCTAAGCCCAGATGGCAACTTTCTCATCGTTGCCAACCAGTACAGCAGCGAGCTTGTGGTCTTACCGGTACGAGAGGATGACGAGGCGCTCGGAGAGCCTCTTGCGCGGGCGAAGGTTCCCCAGGTAGCGTGCGTCATCGTAGCTTAGGATTCTGCTGGGAAGAAAGCCTCCCACCAGAGGCGCCAATTTTCACGACGCACCGTTTCTGAGAGGACAGAAGGTTCAGGCGCTTCTACGACCGGCTCATCGACGGGGACAGGAGTAACGAGGCGCGGTAAAATGACCGTATCCTCGGGATAGGCGTAGCTCAGGTGATCGCGGGCGGCACGCTCCACATACACATCAGACTCAGTAAACGCAACAGCTCCTTCGAGCCGTGCATTTTCGGCATGGATACGCTGAAGCTCAGCTTCACTTTCGACACGCTGTGCTTCAAGGCGCCCACTCTGCATCACCTGACCGACAAAATTGACGATGAGCAAGGCAATGAAGGTCATCATCACCAGAGCCAAGCCAATCGTGAGCGCACTTTTGCCACTCAAGTGCAACAAGCCAAGCATCGAGTCAACGCGTAGGCGGAAGCCTGTCGCTTGGCGTCGTACGCGCGGACGCCCAAAGAGTTGCCGACGCGCATGCTGTAACCGTCGCTTCATCCATGTCCTATGTTTCGCTTGGGCGCGGAGCTTCGAGCATCAATGGCTCATCAATATTACTGACCATCGAACTCTGCCCACGGAAGAGACCACCGGGTTCAATATGCAACGCACCTGCAGTAATATCACCCCAGACTTTACCCGTCGGTGAGATCTCGAGTTGCTCGATCACCGTAATTTCGCCCTTGACGGCACCAGAGACGTGAACGTTTTGCGCTTTAATCATCGCCACAACCCGCCCGGTCTCACCAACGATCAAGTTACCCAGGATCTCGACATCGCCTTCAACCGAGCCATCAATCCGCACATTGCCATCAGAGGTAAGCGTACCCTGAAAACGGGTATTGGCCCCGATAACGGTTTCAGGCTTCGTATTCATTGTTGACGGCATCGACTGGTTTTTTTTCGAACTACCAAACATAATAGACAGAACCTCCTCGCTGGTGCTGCATACACTCGCCACCTATGAGTTGGGGATGCGATCAGGGCTGAGGGCAATGAGGATGCGCAGATCAAAGGTATGCAACGCAATCCATTATAATCTACCTGGCTTTAACCGGCAACTGAACTGCGGCTGATGCATCACCCTATGGTGCAAGGCGAACGATCTGCCAACCCTGAGCGATGCGTTGATAGAGGATCCGGTCGTGCAGGCGACTCGGACGGCCTTGCCAAAACTCCAACCGATCAGGAGCGACTCGATAGCCTCCCCAAAAGGAAGGGCGTGGAGGATCCTGGGTGTGGAATTGTTGAGCCACCGCATTGAAACGGGCATCAAGTTCAGCGCGATCAGCGACTACCTGGCTCTGCGGTGAAGCCCAGGCCCCGAGGCGCGCGGCAAGGGGCCGTTCGGCGAAATAGGCATCTGATTCGGCAGCGTCGAGACGGGAGACGGTGCCTTCGATCCGAATTTGGCGCTCGAGGTCAGTCCAGTAAAAGATGAGTGCGGCCAGACCGGAAGCATCGAGGGCCTGTGCTTTACGACTGGCATAATTGGTAAAAAAGGTAAAACCAGCCTGATCAAAGCTTTTCATCAAGACAATGCGCGCCGAGGGGCGACCATCACGATCAACCGTCGCCAACGTCATCGCATTTGGTTCACGGAGACCGGAGGCAATGGCATCATCGAACCAGCGTTGGAACTGCATGATTGGATCAGCCGCAACTTCATATTCGGCTAACCCACGCAGGGTATAGTCTTTGCGGAGCTCTTGCATCGGTAAAACTCGTGGTTATGAGATTCGTGTGGGGCCGCAGACGCTCTGCGTATTACGGTCAAGGCTGCCCCTTTCATAGTATACCCCAGGATAATCCGAGTTGCAGAGGGCGCGTGGCTGCCGTACAATAGCGCGGCGCTATGCGAGCGCTCTATAGTAGGAATCGTGATAGCCTGTTATGTTGCAGACCATTCTTATGCTTGCCTCGACGAGTTTCTTCTCAGATTATGGCAATCATGTGCGCATCTGGGAAGAGGTGCGGGCCATTCAACGCCGCGGCCATCGGGTCATCCTGGCAACCTATCATAACGGCGATAATATGCCCGGGCTTGATATTCGGCGTTCGTGGGATGTGCCCTGGATCAAACGCGCCGTGGTCGGCTCTTCGCGCCACAAGCTCTATCTTGATGTTGGCCTGGCCTGGCGTGGCCTGCGGGTAGCCGTCCAAGAGCGTCCGACGATTATTCACGCCCATACCCACGAAGCTGCCGCAATTGGTTTACCCCTGCAGCGGCTCTTGAAGGTGCCGTTGATCCTCGATTATCAGGGGAGCATGACCAGCGAGATGCTCGATCACGGCTTTTTGCGCAAGACGAGTCCGCTCTATCTACCACTCGTACGCCTCGAACGACTGCTTGATCAACAGGCGGATGCCGTCTTGACCTCAACTCATAATGCGGCGGAACTCTTGCGGCGTGACGGGAGTCTAGCTGAGCACCGATTGCATGCGGTTCCTGATGGCGTTGACACCGAACGGTTTCGGCCATACGATCATTCATCGGCCTGGGCTGCGCAACGGCATGAGTTGCGGCAACAACTGGGCATTCCTGAGGGGCGACGGGTTGTGGTCTATATTGGCCTACTTGCCCCCTATCAGGGAACAAACGTCTTGATTGAGGCCGCACGCCTGCTCGTTGCCCGTCGTCCCGAGGTTCATTTTTTGATTATGGGCCATCCTGATCCACAGAGTTACCGTCGTTATGCAGCGAGTCTGGGGATCGAGGACCACGTGACCTTGCCTGGACGGATTATCTACCGTGATCTGCACAGCTACCTGGCTCTTGGTGAGCTTGCCGTGGCCCCCAAGATGAGTCTGACCGAAGGCAATGGCAAGATCGCAAACTATATGGCAATGGGTCTGCCAACCGTTGCCTTTGAGACGCCGGTCGCGCGCGAGATCCTGGGCGACACAGGGATCTATGCGCGCCACGGGAGCACCGAGGATCTGGCGGCCAAGCTGGAACTGTTGCTTGATGAGCCAGACCTTGCGGCCAGGCTTGGCCAGGCGGCACGTGAACGTGCCGTGGCGGCATTGTCCTGGGATCGCGCCGCCCAGCAGATCGAAGCAATCTATGCCAACGTGCAAGCGGCTCGCACAACGAAACTGGTATAATAGAATAATCCGAACCAGTTGGTAAAAGTGTTTGTGTGCTGGCTCGTGGTTACGCCACGAGCCAGCAACAGCACCTTCTCACATGATTTAAGAATGAAATAGATCTGTTATGCATGATAAAATGTTGCGTCAAAAAAGTGCGCCTGCAGACCCGTTTGAAGAGTCACCGCACACGCCTAGCGTAGAGCGCTTGTATCATGGGCTTGATCCAGCGCTGGCGCAAACCCTGAGTATCGACCGGGCGACACGGGATCGTCTGGTTATCTTTGATCCAGCGTCGGCACCGCTGTTGCGGCCTCTAATCCGCGCTGCAGCGGTGTTACCGTGGCGGATTCGCGCAGAACAGCGCTGGATCATCGCTGTTCCCGAGGCGCAGGCAGCAACGATACATCAGTACACGGCGTTGGCGCGTCATCTGGATAGCCTGACGCCACCACGGCAAGAGGCAAACTCGGCGACACCCTGGTGGGTTCTTCCTGATGAGGCACTACGTCCAGTCGCCGCACCACGCATTCTTGTGCGTGAGGATGAGGCAACCGTTGCGTGGGATGACACGACGGCCCTGATCGCCGGGCCGACCCAGATCATCGCAGATGCCGACCCCTTCTGGCTGGCATGGCTCGGATCGGCAACTGGGTTGGCTGCGCTACGCAAAGGGATTGCCCTGGAGTCATTGCGGATTCCCGAGGTACCAGGGCCGACCCAGAGCAACCTTGCCGGTCTTGCCCTGGAAGCAACCCACCTCGCCTCACAGATTGACGAATTAGAAGAGGCCGTCTTGCGGCGCATCCTGGCCGACTTTGGGCCACCGGGGCGACAACCTGGCCCGCGTCTGCTTCGCTGGTGGCGGCTCGATTTTGAGCAGTTGCACCAGGCGGTGCTTGATGAATTGAGAAATGACATCCCCGAGCGTTACCGGCCTACGTGGGAACAGATCCATCATGACCAGCGGACAACGCACGCCAAGGCGAGCGCACGCCTTGGCACGATCATTGAGGCCATCGATACTCAGGTAGCTGCGCTAGCCGAAAACTAAGCGCCATACGTTTCAAATACGGCGGTTTTGTTGACGCAAAGACCAGATCCCGTAGCTATGCTATCATAGAAAGAGCTACACGGAAAAAGCGAGCCAAGAAGTGAGACAATGCGTATTTCAAGCAAGGGTGATTATGGCCTGCGGGCACTCTTTGATCTAGCCCAGCAATATGGCAAGGGTCTTGTGCAGAGCGAAGAAATTGCCAACCGTCAGGGGATTCCGGTCAACTATTTAAATCAGTTGCTGATCACGATGCGGCGCGCCGGCTTGATCGAGAGCGTCCGCGGGCCACAGGGCGGCCATATGCTCGCCCGTGCCCCTGAGACGATCAATCTTTTCGAGATCCTAACCGCCCTTGAAGGCCCCCTGTTGCCTGATGAACCAACACGTGATGATCTGGTGCCTACTGTGCCTGAGGATCACGAAGTAGTGAGTGAAGTTTGGGTCGATCTACGCACACGCATGGAACGGATGCTCCGCGAAACGACGCTTGATGATCTCTGTCAGCGCAAGCGCCAGCGTACGGGCAATGTGATGTACTATATTTAGCCTCCGGCTGGGGTTTTGGGGGCATAGCTCTGCCCAAGGAGTCTTTTGTGCCGTGAAAAAAGCCAGCGTAGCTGGCTTTTTTCACGGCACAGAGCGCGGGCTTGGTAGGCGGAGGCCTGCGGCGCAACGGCTTTTTTCACGGCACAGAGCGCGGGCTTGGTAGGCGGAGGCCTGCGGCGCAACGGCTTTTTTACGGCACAGAGCGCGGGCTTGGTAGGCGGAGACCTGCGGCGCAACGGCTTTTTTACGGCACAGAGCGCGGGCTTGGCAGGCGGAGGCCTGCGGCGCAACGGCTTTTTTACGGCACAGAGCGCGGGCTTGGCAGGCGGAGGCCTGCGGCGCAACGGCTTTTTTCACGGCACAGAGCGCGGGCTTGGCAGGCGGAGGCCTGCGGCGCAACCTACCCCTTCAAGACCTCGCGGGCGGCATCCAGCGTGCGTGCGACATCTTTGTCGGTGTGGGCGGCGCTGATGAAGCCTGCTTCGAATTGCGAGGGGGCCAGGTAGACACCTCGTTCGCACATGGCCCAGAAGAAACTGGCGTAACGGGACGGATCGACCATCTGCTTTGCCTCGGCGTATGAGCGCACGTGAAGGCCAGACTCTTTGAGGAAGTAGAAGCCAAACATGGTGCCGACCTGGCCGACCTGCAAGGGCACGTCCAGTTCTTCACCGATCTTTCGCATACCCTCGGCGAGTGCCCGCGCACGAGCCTCGGCCTGCGCAAAGGGGCTTGCCTGCGCATCGCCGTGGGTGCCAAACGCAGTCTGCAACGTCGCCAGGCCCGCCGCCATCGCGAGCGGGTTGCCCGAGAGGGTGCCGGCCTGGTACATCGGGCCAGCCGGCGCAACATGTTGCATGATTTCGCGCCGCCCGGCATAGGCACCCACTGGCAAACCGCCCCCAATCACTTTGCCGAGACAGGTGAGATCCGGTTTCAGGCCCCAGAGGCCCTGGGCACCACCGGGGGCCACCCGGAAGCCGGTCATGACTTCATCGAGGATCAGCAAGGCACCGTAGCTGTGGGCGAGTTCAATCAGCCCTTCGAGGTAGCCCGGTTCGGGAAGAACAAAGCCCATGTTGGCCGCAATCGGCTCGACAATGATCGCGGCAATCTCGTTGCCCTGTTCGCGGAAGATCGCTGTCGCAGCCTCGAGATCATTGTATTCGGCAGTCAGCGTGTTTGCTGCGGCACCTGCGGTGACGCCAGGGCTATCAGGGAGGCCGAGGGTTACGACGCCTGAACCAGCCTGGACGAGCAGCATATCGGCATGGCCATGATAGCATCCGGTAAACTTGAGGATCTTTTCGCGCCCGGTATAGGCCCGCGCCAGGCGCAGAGCGCTCATCGTCGCCTCGGTGCCCGAATTGACGAAGCGTATCTGCTCGATGCCCGGCATGAGTTTGATGACCTCTTCGGCAAGCTCGGTCTCCTGCTTGGTCGGGGCACCAAAACTTGTGCCGTGCGCCGCCTGCATAGCAATCGCTTTGACGACAACCGGATGGGCGTGGCCCAGCAAAAGCGGCCCCCACGAAAGCACATAGTCGAGGTAGCGATTGCCATCAACATCGGTGAGCCATGGGCCCGAGCCGCTGGCAAAGAAGATCGGGGTGCCACCAACCCCACGAAAGGCACGTACAGGCGAATTAACCCCACCAGGAATCACCTGCTGTGCGGCGGCAAAGAGCTCTTGCGAGCGCGTGTAGCGTTCAGACATGATCAGGCCTCTCCCGCATAACGATAGTTCTGGACAAACTCAACGAGGCGTGCGACGTGTTCTTCAGGGGTCTCGGTGATGATACCGTGACCAACATTGAAGATATGACCTGGACGGCCAGCGGCCTGATCGAGGATCGCTTTGGCTCGTCGTTCGATTTCAGGCCAGGGCGCGTGCAGCGTCGTCGGGTCGAGGTTGCCCTGGACGGCGACATCGTAGCCATACTGTGCCCATCCGTCGGCGAGCCTGATGCGCCAGTCAAGCCCAAGCACATCGGCCCCGGTCGCCCGCAGGAGGGGCAGCATGCCATTCATATCGGTGCCAAAATAGACGATCGGCACGCCGGTTGCCGCACGGGTTTCAGCGACGGCGCGTTGGACATAGGGCAGCACATACTCGGCGAAATCGCCGGGGCTCAATGCACCTGCCCACGAGTCAAAGATCTGCACCACATCGGCCCCGGCCTGAACCTGGGCAATCAGGTAGGCCACGACAAGATCAGTCAGCTTGGTCATCAGGGTCTGCCACGACGCCGGGTCGCGGTACATCATAATCTTGGTACGCCGATACTCACGGCTACCACCGCCCTCAATCGCATAGCTTGCCAGGGTAAACGGTGCACCACTGAAGCCAAAGAGCGCCGTTGTTTCGGGAAGGGCCGCCCGGACGATCCGCAACGCTTCGAGGGTATACCCCGAAACCGCCTCGGGCTCGTAGGGTCGCAGCGCCGCAATATCAGCGGGTACCCGAATGGGATTATGGATAACGGGGCCTTCACCCTTCTCAAAGGTCAACTGCAAGCCCAACCCCTCGAGGGGAGGAAGGATATCGGCAAAAATAATTGCCGCATCCATGCCAAATGCCTCGATCGGCTGCAACGTCACCTCAGCAGCCACATCGGGTTGCTTGACCATCTGCAGAAAACCGTGGCGCTCGCGCACCGCCCGATAGACCGACATATAGCGTCCCGCCTGGCGCATCAGCCAGATTGGTGTGCGTTCGACCGGCTCACGCCGACACGCACGGATGAGTAGCCTGGTCATGTGGTGTCCTTTATTTTTTGAGGGCTGACGCCCTCAAAACCTATGCTTTCACTGGCGAAAACAGCCAGTGAAAGCAAAAACGAAAGATTAGCCCCCGGCGCGGAGCCATCCAACAGCATCTTTTGCCCAGTAGGTGATGATCATATCGGCCCCAGCGCGCGCAATCGAGGTGAGGCTCTCCATGGCGACGCGGCGCTCATCGATCCAGCCACGCTCGGCGGCGGCTTTGACCATACTGTATTCACCGCTCACCTGGTAGGCCGCGAGTGGCAATGCAAAGTTGTCGCGCACCTTGCTAATAATATCGAGGTACGCGAGGGCCGGTTTAACCATGAGCATATCGGCCCCTTCCTCGACATCAAGGCGCACTTCGCGCATGGCCTCGCGGGCATTGCCCGGATCCATCTGGTACTGGCTGCGATCCCCAAAGCCAGGAGGGCTCTCGGCGGCGTCACGGAAGGGACCGTAGAAGCCCGAGGCATATTTGGCTGCGTAGCTCATGATCGCTGTATTGATCAGACCAGCCTCATCGAGTGACGTACGGATCGTGTGGATCATGCCATCGATCATGCCCGAGGGGGCGATGACATCAGCCCCAGCCTGCGCATGAACGACCGACGCCTTGGCGAGAAGTTCAAGCGTTGCATCGTTCAGCAGATAGCCTTCGCTCTCGTGCTCGTCATACCCAGGGACACCGGGCTGGTTGATGAGACCACAATGGCCGTGGTCAGTATATTCGCAGCAGCACATATCCGAAATCACGATCAACTGCGGCACGGCTTGCTTGATGGCATAGGCTGCCTGAGGGACAATGCCTTCGGGATCGAAATTTTCACTACCACATGCATCTTTGTGGTTGGGAATGCCAAAGAGTAAAACGGCAGGCAAACCAAGCTCAGCCAACTCCTCGGCTTCACGCACCGCACGATCAACCGACAGTTGCGCGTGCCCGGGCATCGAACCAATCGGGCGACTCACGCCCGTCCCATGACGAATAAAGAGCGGCGCGATCAACTGATCAACCCGGACAGTCGTCTCACGCACCATCCGGCGCAGGGCGTCTGTCCGCCGTAAGCGGCGCGGGCGAATGTGGGGATATCCAGCCATGCGGTGAACCTTTCTTGAGGTACTGGTACTGTGCGCTGGTCGAACAAACCAGCGTAGCTGATGTGTTCGACCAGCGCAACACTCAACTTTTTATGTCAAGCAATGCTGCAATCAAACCCTCTTCGGTATATGGGTCAGCGACAGCGGCGGGGAGGAGGGTCAATTCGCGGCAGACATCAGCAGTCGCCGGGCCAATGCAGATAATCGTCGTATGCCGAGCGGCGTCAAGGCCATGCACGCCGATCTGTTGGACAAAATAGCGTGCCGTGGAGCCACTGGTAAAGAGGATGACATCAAGCTCGCCTGCAGCAAGCATGGCCGCCAGTTCCTCGCCGCCAGGGGCCGGGACAGTGCGATAGGCAATCACCCGGTCAACGATCGCCCCGGCAGCCCGGAGCCGTTCTTCGAGCACCGGACGCGACAGGTCGGCGTTGGGTAAGAGGACATGGCGTCCGACCAGCTCACCCATCACCCCAGCGAGTTCTTCACCAAGAAAGCGCTCGGGCATAGCCGCCGGGGTCACCCCCAATAACCGCTGACATGCTTCAGCCGTCGCTGGGCCAACGGCCCCGATCTGCAACAGTGGTTGCGTGCGCAATTGACCGACCTGATCACCGAGGCCACAGGCAACCGCCTCGACCGTAGTCACACTGGTCAAGAGCAACCAGTGATAGGCACCTGCCGCCAACCGGGTCAAGGCTTCGGCGAGCAGGGCAGGCTCGGCGGGAGGCCCATAGGCGATGGTTGGACGCACCAGTGGGATCGCGCCCAGATTGTGTAGACGCTGAACCAGACCATCCGAGCGTTCTGCCGCCCGCGTCACCAGCACACGCACCCCGTCCAGCGGCAACTCTTGTGCCACGCTCATCGTTGACGTCCCTTCTTCCCGCTAGCTACCGACGACCTGCTGCAAAATTGCGGCCGCACCCTGTGCCAGCAAGTCATCAGCCAACGCCAGGCCGAGGGCTTCAGCGTCATCAGGCGAACCATAGCATACGCCTTGCACAACAGTCGTGCCATCAACAGAACCAACGAGACCACGCACATACAACGTTCCATCGGCCTCGCGTTCAGCATAGGCAGCCATCGGCACCTGACAACCGCCCTCCAGGCGCCGCAAGAAAGCCCGTTCAGCCAGCGCGGTCGCCCGGGTGACCGCGTGGTCAAGAGGCGCAAGCAGATCGAGGGTCACGTGATCATCAGCGCGGCACTCGATTGCCAGCGTACCCTGGGCCACGGCAGGCAGCATCATCTCGGCAGGGATCGGATAGGCAACAAACGCCACCCCATCACTCTCGAGCGAACCATCGGGTTCAAGCAAGCCAAGACGGGCCAGACCAGCCGCCGCGAGGATCAACGCATCATACTGACCCTCGGCCAATTTACGCAGGCGCGTATCAACATTGCCGCGCACATCACGCAGATCCAGATCGGGCCGGAGCGCCCGCAACTGGCAGGCACGCCGCAGCGAACTCGTCCCGACCACAGCGCCCTGCGCCAAGCCAAGCACCCCATCAAGCGCGCCCTGCCCCTGGTCAGGCACCACCAGCACATCAAGTGGCGAGACCCGCTCGGGGAAAGCGGCGAGGGTCAAGCCATCAGGAACCTGGGAGGGCAGATCTTTGCAACTATGGACACAGAGATCAACCTCGTGATCGAGCAGGGCCTGCTCGAGTTCTTTGACAAAGAGCCCCTTATCGCCAACCGCCGAGAGGGCCACATCGAGCACCCGATCGCCTTTGGTCGAAATCACCTTCAACTCGATCACCAGACCGGGGTGCAACATCCGAAGCGTTGCCGCCATCATCTCTGACTGCGCCAGAGCCAACCGTGAACCACGCGTGCCAAGAATAAGCGGACGTTCCATACGCATTCTGTCCTTGCCAGACGGTCTTACATCGTCTCAAGATTAAAGAGTTCTGTCACCATTGCGGCATAACGCTGACCATCACCGTGCGCTGCAGCATCACGGAGACAACGCGTCGGTGGATGCAACAACTTGTTCACCAAGCTGCGCGTAAGGCCCTCAATCACCGTACGTTGCTCGGGCGAAAGATCGCGTAGGCGGCGCAGGGCACGATCAAGCTCGGCATTGCGTACCGTCTCGGCCCGTTCGCGCAAGCGGGTCAAAGCCGGCACGGCATCCTGGGTTTGACACCAGGCTTGAAAGGCTGCCACCTCGGCTGTCGCAATCGCCTCGGCCGTACTGACAGCCCCGGCTCGATGCCCCAACGTCGCTCGCACCACCTCTTGCAGATCATCAACCGTGCAGAGATGGACACCGGGCACCGTCGCAACATCACCGGCAATATCACGTGGAACAGCCAGATCAATCAAGAGCATACAGGGCTGTTCGCGTGGGCCCGACACACCCACGGCGCGCGCCTGCGCCTTGGTCGTCATCGCATTCGCAACGTGCTCACGATAGATGATCGGCACCGGTGCGGCGGTCGAACTGATCACGATATCAGCCATCGACAGTGCCTCGGGAAGATCGTCGAACCCCATCGCAATCGCGTTGTACTGCCGGGCCAGTTGCTGCGCACGCGCCGAGGTACGGTTCACGATGATGAGCGAGTCGGCCCCATTCGCGAGCAGATTCTGGGCAGCCAGTTCACTCACCTCACCGCCACCGACAAGCAAGATCCGACATCCGGCCAGATTGCCCAGACGATGTCGTGCGAGTTCAACCCCCGCCTGCGACACACTGGCCGCCCCCTGCCCGAGGGCCGTCTCGCTGCGGACACGCTTGCCAGACGTCAGCGCATGCTGGAAGAGCCGGTGCAGAATCGGCCCAATGCTCCCGGCCGACTGGGCGGCTTCAAACGCCGTTCGTACCTGACCCTGGATCTGCGCCTCACCGAGCACAAGTGAACGCAATCCAGACGCCGTCGCACAGAGGTGGCGCGCAACACTTTCGCCACTGAAAAAGAAGAGCGCCTGGGCAAACTGCTCTTCGTCCAGGCCGTGAAAATCGGCCAAGAAACGCACAAGACTCTGTGCTGTCGTTGCGCCGTGCGTAACGCCATAGATCTCAACCCGATTACAAGTCGAGAGTATCACCGCTTCAGAGAGCAGTGCGGGGCAATCATCGTGAGCGGTTGTCAGTTGCATCAGTGCCGCCGGAATATCCGTCGTGCTGAAGGCCAGCCGTTCGCGAATCTCCACCGGTGCCGTTGTGTGATCGAGCCCAGCAAGGAGAAGCTTCATACCTGAGATCCTCAGTATTCCTTCATAAACCTAGGCAAATCTAGACAGACAAGAAGAACATAACACCCTAGAGAGTCGATCACTCCCTTGTGATACGGTATCCTTCTCGCTGTGTGTCTACAGGCTTATCCGTCGGCCATCGCGAGCGCTGGCTCTTGTATCGGGACACGTCCAGCAGCAAAACCAGGGGCATCGACCCGCGCTATGCATCACCTGCTACGGCAATCAGCGTCGTAATCTTCTGCTGTTCGCCACGGAACGCCGAGACATCAATCCGCTGGAGCAAGACCAACGCCGCACAGAGCATCAACGCCTCCAGCATAAAGACGGTGACATACGCACCAACCGGACTACCGAGCGTGACACTCATTACATCACGTACAGCCCCGGCCATCACATTACCGACGCCGCGTGCGGCGGCATCGGCCATGCCCCAGGCACCAATAAAGAGACCAACATTCGCGGGGGTAGTCATATCGAGCATCAAGGCCAGGTTGGTCGTCGTTGCAATACCCGTTCCCAGGCCAAGCACAACGATACCAAGAATGAAGAGAGGTTGCATATGGAACAGACCACTTGACGCGATCAGGATAAAGCCACAGGCCGCCACGGCTGCCCCAATCGTTGCCGCCGTCTTTTTGGCCAGAAAGCGGCTCAACAAGAGTCCTTGCAGCAACAGAGAGAAGAGCGTCGCGCTTCCCCAGATCGCTGTGAGTTGCGTCGTTTCACGGACGCTCATGCCAAACGCCTGCGCCCCAAACGGCTCAAGCAAGACATCCTGGCCAAGGATGGCGGCAAGCAACAGCATCAAATAGACAAAGAAGACCTGAGCGTGGGGATTGCTGACCACGGCGCCGACCGCTTCGCGCACACTATGGCGCGCCTGCTCGGTCAACTGCGCATTGCGTGGTTCGAGGCCAATCAGACCAATGGCACTCAGCACAAACGCCACCAGGCCACATCCCATAAAGACGCGAACCAGCGCCTCAGAGCTATAGTTTTCCAGCGCTCGTCCAGTGATGGTCGCCGTCAAAATGACGGCGGTGATCATCATAAACCACATGACCGCAATCGTACGCGAGCGATCGTTTTCGCCAGACATATCACTAGCGAGGGAGAGGTATGAGACCACCGAAAGGTTATAACCCAACCCCCAGAGCGCAAAGGCAAGAATTGAGAAGGCCAGGCCGGGCCAGAAGGTTGCATCCATCATTAGCGCAGCCATCGGTGTCAGCACCGAGCCGGTAATGCAGAGCAACAGGCCCAACGCAATATAGGGCGTGCGCCGATAGCCAAAAAGAGGATGGTGATCAGAATATTGGCCGAGAAAGGGCTGCAACGGCGACATTAGGTTGGGCAAAACAATCAGGCCCGCGACCAGGGTCGCCATCAACTGCATCTCGTGGATCATAATCCGGTTGAGGATACCGGTAATCGGTACAAGACAGACAGCCACAGCCACATGGAGCAACCCCAGACGAAAGTTCTTGACGATGTTCATACGCTTCTCCCTGCAATCCTTATCCTTGCCTCATCGTAGGCCATACGAGAGCCTTCAGTACTTATTTCTCTACTGCCACCTGGGCGGGTTGAGCGTGCAGCGCTGCAGCGACCCGTTCGCCCATCGTAGCCCCGTTCTTCCAGCATTTCGGCACGCCAACCCCACCCCGGTAATTGCCCACAAAGAAGAGTCCTGGCAGGCGTTGCTCGGCCGCTTCGAGGGTAGCAATGCGCTCGGTGTGCCCAAAGGTATACTGCGGCAACGCGTGTGGCCAACGTGCGACGTTACTCATCGCGGGGAGACCGGTAATGCCCAGCACATCGGCATTCTCGGCGGCAATCGTCTTGACCAGACTAGCATCGTCTAGTTCAGTCAGATCAGGCCGCAACGAGCCACCAACCAACGTCGTCGTCAAAACCTTGCCCTCGGGGGCGCGCCCACGGAAGAGCGTGGAAGACCAGAGAATGCCGAGGAAGTTACGCTGCTCACATGAAGGAGCCAGGACACCAAAGCCATCGAGCGGGTGAGCGACCTGGTCACGCCGATAGCCAAGATGCACCACATTGACGGGCGCATAGGGAATAGCGCGCAACGCCGCCGCCGCCGCGTTTGCAATGGCGTCAATCAGGTCGGCGGCAACAAAGGCCGGGGTAGCCAGCACCACCGCCCGCGCCACGACCGGCTCGGTACGGCCATCGCGCTCGACCACCAACCGCCAGTTTGCGCCTTCCTGGAAGAGATCAGTTGCCCTGGCTGAAGACCAGACCCGATTTGGCCCAAGCGTCCGCGCAATTGCTTTGGGCCAATCGGCGATCCCGCCGGGGAACCCAAAGAGCACACTGCGCATCTTGGGGCCTTTGGGGGTGCCCTTGGCCGGTCGCTGCCGCCCTTTCAGCATGCCACGCACAATGCTGCCGCCACGCTGCTCGGCCTCCCAGAGCGAAGGAAAAGCTGCCTTGACCGACATCTTGCGCGGATCACCCGAGTAGACGCCCGAAACAAACGGATCAATCAGGCGTTCGGTTGGTTCAGGACCAAGCCGACGGGTAAAGAAAGCGGCGACACTCTCATCGGGAGCCCCACTGCGCGGGACAAAGGGCTCACGAACAAAGCGCAACTTGGCCGCCGTCGAGAGCAGCGGAGTCTTGATAAGCGCGGGGGGCGAAGAGGGAATGATGGCCGGCTTGCCATCAAGCAAAATATAGCGTTTGGTGCCACTACGATCAGCCGCGATCAACGAATCAAGCAACCCCAGATCAGCAAACTCGGCCCACAGCCGCGCATCTTTGGTGGTTACGGTATTGGGGCCACAATCGAGCACATAGCCATCAGGGGTTGTCATGCTCTGCATCGAGCCACCAACCTCGGCATGGGCCTCGATAACAAGCACCTCAAAGCCGCGCTTATAGAGCGTATACGCTGCACTCAAACCACTAATTCCACCGCCAACAATGACCGCATCATAGGTATGCATCTTGCTACTCCACCCTAAGATCCACATTCATCTTCATCTGCGCCGGCATGGGTACGATGGTCTTGCGCCATTTCAGGGGCAAGCAGATCGCGCAAGCCATCGCCCAGCAGATTGAACCCCATCACACTGGCTGTAATTGCCATCCCCGGAAAGAAAGCGACCCACCAGGCCCGATCCATGCTATCCCGACCCGAGGCCAATAACGCACCCCATTCGGGGGTTGGTGGTTGCGCCCCAAGGCCAATAAAGCTCAACGCGCCTCCAGCGAGAATGACTGTCCCCAGCCGGAGCGTAATGAGCACAACCAGGGGCGAAGTAAGATTGGGCAAGATGTGACGCAGCAAAATACGCCCATCACCAAGCCCCATCGTACGAGCCGCCTCGACATAGAGCATCTCGCGCGTTGAGAGGGTACCATTCCGCACCATACGATAGTAGCCAGGGATACCCACAAGCCCCAGCGCAATCACGGTCGTCTGCAACGAAGGCCCGAGCAGGGCCACAAAGACAATCGCCAGCAGCAGGCCCGGCAAGGCCAACCAGGCATCCATGATCCGGGAGAGGATCTGATCAAGCGGGCCACAATAGTAACCAGCCAGCAAACCAAGGATGATCCCCGAAAACGAACCAATCATCACCGCCGGCACGGCCATCTGCAAAGCTGTGCGCGCACCATAGACAACCCGACTAAAGAGATCCCGCCCGAGCCCATCCGTCCCAAACGGATGCGCCAGACCGGGCGGCTGAAAGCGGCTCGCCGGCGCAATCGCATCAGGGGGTGCCACGGCAAGGAGCGGCGCAAAGAGCGCAGTCAACAGGAGTGTCCCAATCAAGAGGCCACCAACCGTCAGGTTCAACCGCTGCAGTGCCCACATCAGACCACGCCGCTGCCGAGTACGCGCCCGACGCAGCGCCCGACGCAGGGGAGCGTGCGCCTGCTTACTCTGATGGAGCCCTGGCTCGATCCGCACTGTCATCGTTAGACTGCCTCGTGGCCAATGCGTGGGTCAAGCAACGCATGGACAACATCTACCAGCACATTCAGGAACACGACGATTACCGCAATCAACAGCACCGCCCCAAGCACCACCGGCAGATCACGGTCAAAGACCGCCTGCACGAGCAAGCGCCCCAACCCGGGCCACCCAAAGATCGTCTCGATCACAAAGGCCCCGCCGAGCATCTGCCCAAGGTAGAGCCCGATCAGCGTAATGACTGGCATCAGGCTATTGGGCAAGAGATGCCGCCCCCAGACCGTAACTGGCCCAAGCCCTTTGGCGCGAGCGGTACGCACATAATCGGCACCCTTCACATCAAGCAGACTGGCCCGCACCAACCGTGCCACCACCGCCGCCGCTGGCAAAGCCAGCGCGACCGTTGGCAGGATCAGATGCTGTGGGGTACCTGCGCCAAGCACAGGTAACCAGCGCAAATGCAGGCCAAAGACCAAGATCATCAACAGGGCAATCCAGAAGGTCGGCAACGCCTGCCCCAACGTCATAAAACCCATCACCAGCAGATCAAACCAACCCCGCGGACGCGCCGCAGCGACGGCACCAGCCAAGCCACCCACGGCAACGGCGACACTCATCGCCGTCACCGCAAGCACAAACGTATACTTAAACCGCTCGGCTACCAGTGTGCCCACCGAACGCCCCGAAATCACCGAGCGTCCTAGATCACCTTCAAAGACTGCCGCCGTGAGAAAGTTGCTATAACGTACCAATAACGGCAGATCCAACCCCATACTGCTGCGGATCGCCGCCATCTGCTCGGCACTGGCGGTTTCACCCACCAGCGTATCGGCCGCATCACCAGGGGCCAGTTCCAGCATCACAAAAGTGAAGAAACTGACAGCCAGCAATACAGCAAGCGCCCCTAGCAGACGGCGAACGAGAAAACGCAGCATAAGGACAATCCTCTTACTCTTCTACCGTGGCATCGTTCAGCAACACCCGTCCCATCGCCGACAAGACGACATCCTTGACGCGCCCATGCACAGCCAACATATCCACCGGAGTATAGAGTGGCTGCCACGGGGCATCGGCCATAATCAGCCGTTGGGCTTCAACATAGATCTGGGCGCGTGCCGCAGGATCAAGCTCACGACTAGCCGCATCAAGCAGCGCATCCACCTCAGGGTTGCTATAGGCGACCCGGTTCGTGCTGCCAATCCGGCTCGAACTGAGGTTGATATTCAACACATCTGGGTCATTCCAATCGTAGCGCCAGAGCAACAGGTCATACTGACCCTCGACGGCCTGCCGACCGGCCGCCGGTGCGTCAAGTTGCTGAATCTCGACCGGAATGCCGACGTCCTTCAGTTGAGCCTGAATAACCGTCGCAATATCCTGGTTTGGTGCGCGCGTAAAGGTGAGCAACGTCAACGCCAGCGGCGTCCCATCTTTGCTCCAGGAACCATCACTACCCTGCACAAAGCCAGCCTCGGTCAAGAGCGTTGTCGTCGCCTCGGGATCATAGGCCAGTTCACCACTTTGCAAACTCGGGTCAAAACCGGGTAGCGTCACGGCCATCGGCGCAAAAGCAGGCGTACCTTCGCCACCGGCAGCAGCCTGGACAATAACGTCTTTATCAATCGCGTGCGAGATCGCTTGGCGCACCAGCAAGTCATCAAAAGGCGCTCGCACCATGTTAAAGCCCAGATAGGACAGACTGTTGAGCGTCAGGGGGAGCAGATTGATCGTAGCCTCCTGACGAAGCCGAGTAATCTGATCGGGCAAATTGAGGAAGATCAGGTCAACTTCACCCGCCTGGAGTGCGGTCAATTGAGTCGAGGCATCAGGGACAACTTTGAAGATCGCGCCATCGAGGTAAGGAGCGCCCTCATTCGTCACCATTGGGGGAGCCCACGCATAATCCTCGTTGCGCTCAAGCGTAATATCGATGCCCGTATTCCACGCTCTCAACTTGAAGGGGCCACTGCCCACCGGCTGCTGGGCAAAGCCTTCGCCAAGCGCCTCAACCGCGGTCGGGCTCACGATACCAGCATACGGGGAAGTGATGGTCGCAAAAAAGACTGCCGAGGGTTCGCTAAAGTCAAAGCGCACCGTACGTGCATCAACCGCTTCGATAGTTGTGACGTTACTCAAGCTGGCCCTCATAGGCGAAGTGCTCTCAGGGGCACGCAGGCGCTCGAAGCTGTAAACGACGGCATCAGCATCAAGCGGCGTCCCGTCGTGGAACGTAATGCCTTCACGCAACGTAAAGACAATGCTCAACGCATCTTCACTGACGTCCCAGCGCTCTGCGAGCAACGGCTGGGTTGTGTTCGTCACATCAGCGGCAACGAGCGTATCAAAGATGTAGGGCAAAACAACATTCTGACCAGAACCCTGCGCACCTGCCGGATCAAGCCCGGTTGGCTCGGTTGTCAGCGCACGGGTGACAAAACCACCACGCACTGGCCCAGTTGGTTGCACCTGAGGCTCTTGCGTAGGAACTTCGGTCGGCGCAGCAGGAACCTCGGGGACAGTGGTGGCCGGCTGTTCAGCCACAGGAGCATCTGTCGGGGCCGCAGTCGGGGCGGCCACCGGGGGGCTGCCACAGGCGACCAGCACCAGCAAAACAACGAGCGATAACACCAGACGAAACGGTCGCATAACTCTCTCCACACTAGACACTTATCAATGACATCTTTTGGGAAGATAGGGGCACCTGAACGCTACGTCCAACCAACCTTCCCCGAAGATGCCTGATCTGCCTGTGGTTGGGGGCGCAAGCGGCCTGCCCATCGAGCGAGGGGCAGGCCGAACAAGGTTACACCGTCTTGGAGAAGATCGGACGACCAGCCGTACGTGACAGATGGGCATCCAGTTCCATGCAGAGATTACGGACAAAATAACGCCCGAGCGGGGTCACGACGATCCGATCAGGATGGACAATGACCAGGCCTTCATCGGCATAACCTGCCACCCGCAAGAAGGATTCGTGCATAGCCTCATCAGCCGCCATCGCAAAGGGCAATTCGAGGTTGCACATCAGATGGGTAATCGCCGCCCGCCGCCGCTGATCATCTTCGGTGAGCTTCATACCCCGCACAACCGGCAGTTTGTCAGCATCAAGACTCTTCTGATAACGCCCCAGACCGACATCATTTTGCACATAGTAGCCAGCCATATCACCGATCGAACTGACCCCAAAGGCCACCATGTGCATCGCCGGGCGCGTGGTGTAGCCCATAAAATTGCGATGGAGCCTGAGTTCACGGGCGGCCACGGCCATTTCATCGGCCTCAAGCGCAAAATGATCCATCCCGACCCAGTCGTAGCCCGCATCAGTCAGGCGCTCGACCGCCATCTGGAAGAGCCCGAACTTGGCGTATGGCTCGGGCAGGCCATTGGTATCAACCTGCTTCTGATTGGAGCGCGATTGGGGCAAATGGGCATAGCTAAAGCAGGCTAACCGGTCAGGCCGCAACCCGATGATAGCATCAAGCGTCCGGCCAAAGACCGTAGCGGTCTGATAGGGCAAGCCATAGACCAGATCAACGTTGACACTCGCAAAGCCGAGTTCACGACAGGCTTCATAGAGGCCTTCGGTCTGGCTAAAAGGCTGAATCCGGCCAATCGCAACCTGAACCTGCGCGTCAATATCCTGGACACCGAGGCTCACCCGATTGAAGCCCAGCTCACGGTAGAGTTCAACCTGAGCGCGGCTACCGATCCGAGGATCCATCTCAAGCGAAACTTCGCCATTGCGGTCAATAAGAAAGGCTTCGTCAAGCATCGCCATCAAGCGCCGCGTCTGGGCTTCATTGAGAAAATTCGGCGTGCCCCCACCCCAGTGCAACTGCACCACCTGGCGTCGCCCACCAAGTTGGGGAGCCACCAGCGCAAGCTCGCGCTCGACACGATCCAGGTAGGCGTCCACCACATGGGGGTGGCGCGTCACCGTTGCATTGCAGCCACAGTAGGCACAGCGCTCGGCACAGAAAGGCAAGTGAACATAGACAGAGAGTCCATCATCAGGCTGGGTTGCAACCGCAGCCAGGGCCTCACGATAGTCAGCTTCGCCAAACGTATTATCCCAGACCGGGACTGTCGGGTAGCTGGTATAGCGGGGGCCGGGCTTATTGTAGTGATCGATCTGTTCAGGCGTCACGCGCACACGGTTCATCACAAACTCCTCATCTTAGGCCACTTATGCCTGCGCCACTCCGATACCCTCTAACTGGTCTTCCAGATCCTCATAGAGCGTGCGCAGACGCTCGATGGTCGCTTCATCCGCATCCCAGAAACCGCGGCCATTGGCTTCAAGGAGGCGGCGAACCATGCCAGCCGCCGCGTGCGGGTTCAACTTCGCCAGGCGCTCGCGCATCTCGTCGTCGAGTGCGTACGTCTCGGCAACCCCCTGGTAGACCCAACCCTCCACCGCATTCGTCGTCGCACTCCAGCCATAGGTATTGTTCAGGCGCGCCTCGATTTCGCGGGCACCTTCGTACCCATGGGACAGCATCGCTTCATACCACTTAGGATTAAGCAACTTGGCCCGGGTCTCCAAGCGCACCATCTGGTCTAACGAGCCGACCCGGTTCGCCCCCGTGCTGACCGCGTCTGAGACAAGGATCGAGGGGCGCTCGCCACGCAGATGCTCAATGCTCTTGGTCACACCGCCGAGGCTCTCGTAGTAGGTATCAATATCCGAAATACCCACCTCGAAGCTATCGACATTTTGGAAAGTAACCTGGACATTCGCGAGGGCTTTTTCGAGCAACGGGCGCGAGTCATTCCACTCGCCACCTTTGCCCATCGTGAAACCCTTGCGACTGAGGAAGGTCTCGCTCAATTGCTCATCATCTTCCCACGAACCGCTCTCGACCATGTGGTTAATATGGGCACCATAGCTACCAGGTGCATTGGCAAAGACGCGGGTAGCGGCCTCTTCCAGAGGAAGGCCAAGTTCGGCAGCGGTTGCCAGCGCGTGGCGCCGCACCGCGTTGCCCTCGAGGGGCTCATCGGCACAGGCAGCCAGACGGGCCGCCTTGTCAATCAAGCGCATTTGATGCCCAAGGAGATCGCGGAAGATGCCGCTGACCGTCACCACCACGTCAACGCGGGGGCGACCCAGTTCGATGAGCGGAATAAGGGTGACATCCGAGATATTGCCCAGTTCATCAGGCACCGGGCGTGCACCCATCAAAGCCAGCACCTGCGCGACACCTTCGCAGTCACTCTTGAGATTATCACTCCCCCAGAGCACCACCGCCACGCTTTCAGGAGGCGCACCCGTATCGGCAACGGCACGCGCCAGCAACTCATTCGTCAGGCGCTCGGCCTTCTCGACCGCCTGGGCCGTTGGCGCACGGGCGGGATCGAGGCTATAGACATTGCGCCCGGTTGGCACCACCGACGGATCACGCACAATATCATTGCTCGGCGATGGGGTCACAAAGCCACCTTCGAGCCCGTGCAACAAACCGGTGAGTTCATTATCGCTACTGAGGCGGTTGAGCAAATCGCCAAGGAAATCAGCAAGCGGATCAAGATCACGATGATGAAGACCGGGCACGTGAAACGGCCCGCCCTCGACAAACCGACGGATCGCGTCCTTGCCAAGCCCTTCGATCCGCTGCCAAGCGGCCTGTGCCTCAAGATCGGTCGTGAGGCGTTCACGGAGGGCGGCATATTCCAGGCCGAGACTGCGTGCGATCAACTCTGGGAAGGTCACGAGCGCACCCCGCAACGGGAACTGATGGAACGTCGCCGTCAGACTCAGCAGATCAACCATCTCAACTGGTTCAGGGGGTTGACCAAAGACGTGCAGGCCAGCGGGGATCATGCGCTCTTCGATCTGCAGCAACTCGTGGCTCAACGCAGCCAGGTAGGTATCTGGCGCAACCTCAAGCGTCGCGTGCGCCTCACCAACACCGTGCTGCAAGGTCGCATTGACCTGCTGCATACCAAGTTTAGCGGACTGCTCACGGATCACATCGAGCATCCCGGGGTCGGGCCGCTGGCGATAGGCGTCGATACTATCCTTGAGTTGACGGAGACCCTTATAGAGACCGGCCTGCTGCAAGGGGGGCACCAGATAGCTCACGAGCGTTGCGGCACTCCGGCGCTTGGCAATCGCGGCCTCACTCGGATTATTGACACTATAGAGGTAGAAGTTGGGCAGTTCGCCAATCAAGCGTGAAGGCCAATCATCAGCACCGAGGCCAACCTGCTTGCCGGGCATAAATTCGAGCGCCCCGTGGGTACCGATATGCACCACCGCATGCGCGTCAAACGTATGGTGCAGCCAGGTATAAAAAGCAGCAAAAGCATGGTTGGGGGCCGCATCACGGGCCATCAGCATCCGCATCGGATCACGTTCGTAGCCAAACGGCGGCTGAACCCCAATAAAGATATTGCCCAATTGCCGCCCGAGGATACGGAAGCGTCGCCCATCGTTCAACAACTCACCGGGGGCCCGCCCCCAGCATGGCTCAATCTCGGTATAACTGGGGAAGAGGCGCATATAGTGCTCGACGGGGAAGGTCGCCGCCACGTTGGCATCAGCCCCGTGGGCCAGCGCATTGCCACCAACCACCAGATTGCGCAGGGCTTCGGCATCCTCAGGCACCTCCACCTGATAGCCTTCTTCCTTGAGCGCCACCAGGAGCTTATGGAGACTACGGAAGACATCGAGGTAAGCGGCAGTACCAAGATTGCCAAGATTCGGGGGAAAGCTAAAGAGCACCAGGGCAAGCCGTTTGGCATGGTTAGGGGTACGGCGCAGCGCCAAACGGCGGGCGATCCGCCCGGCGAGCAACTCAACCTCAGCCGTCGCCGGGACAAAGCCATCACCAGCCGCAGTGGGACCACCATAGACCAGCGGATCAGCGGCCCCTTCGAGTTCAGGCACGGCCACACTCAACGCCGCCTGCACGGGTGTCAACCCGGCCCAATCACGACGCCAATCCTCCACGCGCTGAAACGCCAGCGGCACTGGCGCAAGATAGCCAACATCGAGCGCGCCGAGCGCAGCGCGAGCATCGGCGGGACGGCTCTCGGCGGGGCCACCGACCAGCGCAAAACCACTCGCATTGACCAGCAAATCAACGGTCGCGGCGTGTCCATTGGTCGTAGGGGCACCCTTTTTCGCCTTGCCATGGGCGTGGGACTGAAAAAAGGTCGTGATGGCTGGCCGCATATCAAGACCAGTCGCATAGGCCATCCGGGCCTCGATACCACGGGCTTCAAGGGAGCGTACCAGTGCATCGAGGTGGGCCGTATTGCCACTAAGCGCCACGGTTCGCATCGCCAGAATACCCACGCTCCCCTGCTCACCAACCCGCTTGTTGCCGCGCAGCGAACGTCGCCACTTCTGATACTCCTCAAGCGTCGCAAAGGGTGCCGGGGCATCAGGATGGATCAGCGCCTGATCGGGATACGTCACAGGATCAAGCACCGGCAACTTCCCCTTATAGCCCGGCACATACGCCTCGATCAAGAGACAGACCAGGCGATAGACATTTTCGGGCGAGCTATTGGTCCAGTACTGATGCGCAACAATATAGGTATAGAGATCACGCGCCTTGCCGGGGATAAGCTTGAGCACCTTACTAAGGTTGCGGAGCACCGCCAATTGGCGACGCGCCTCACCGGCCCCACCTTGCGGGCGCAACTTCTTGACCCACTGGCGCAACATGCCGCCCGACTCTTCTGCCTGGGGGGCGAGACTAAACTTACCAATGCGGGTCATACGGATCAGCGCCGGATTGGACGTAATCACAAGCACCGGACACGACGCCGCGCCAAGCAAACGCTCGAGGGGACGCACATACTCCTCACCAAAGAGGCGCGCCCCAAAGACAAACGCAGCCCCCTTGAGATCACGTTCAAGGCGCTGCCAACCCGACTCATCGCGAAGCGAAGCCGCGTCGTAACACGCTGCATGCACCTCAACGCCGTGCTCGGTCTTGATCCGGGCAGCGGCAGCGTGCAGAGCCGCAGCGTGATTGCCATCAATGGTGAGAAAGATAATCCGCATGCGCAAACCCTTCCCCGAGAGGATGATTGTAGTTCAGACTGTGAACTACAGCAACATTTTAAGACAATAATTATTTCGCCTGAAAAGATCTATCAATCCGACGGAGACCCGGCTAGCGCTGGGCCTGCACCAGCGTTACGTGATAGAAACCACAGCTAATACGCTGGGCGCGACACACCTTCATTCCGGCATCAGCGAGGGTTGAGCGCACCAACGCATCAGGGATCATCTGGATGGTCGTGCGACGCTGACTGCGGGGAAAGAACCCACCAACACGATGGAGTGCAGCGAGCAGCGTACTGTGAGGTGCATAGGTGAAGAGGAGGGTCTGTTCGCAGCAATTGGACAACTGGGCCAACATCAAGGCAAAGGGCTGGGCTGGATAGTGAATGAGCACATCGAAACAGGCAACCACGTCATAGCGTTCCTGCAACTCTTCGACATCGGCGACTCGCGTCGTGACCTGCTCAGCGAGGCCTGCCTGAGCTGCGGCCTCGGCGGTTGCCGCGACCATCTGAGGGGCCAGGTCAGTCGCCGTGACCTGAAAACCACGACGGGCGAGCTCCAGGGTAAAGAGCCCGGTGCCACAACCTGCGTCAAGGGCTGTCGCATCAGCCGACATAGCCGTTGCGTCGAGCCACTGACTGGCAACGGCAAGCATGGTGGTATGGCCTTGCCGAATCGACCGTCGAATCGGTGAAAGTTCGGCCTGGCCATAAATTGCCGACCAGCGTTCAAAACCTACTCCATTGAAATACTGGCGCAACTGAGCCTTGTGCCGAACCAGATCCATAGCCCCCCCACACTTCCAGACAGGTTTCGTAGTGCAGACTGCAAACTACATTCGTGCAACAAGATTATAGCACTATAGTCAACATTGCATGTGTATATGCAAAACCTGTGCAAGGTTCATCTTCAGATGTTATTTGTCATTCTGATGGGCTAAAACGATGTTTAGAGCTTGCTATTATTCATAATAAAGACCTTTTTTCACAAGGAATTATGTTGTGGTAAAGGCCATATGTTACAATAGAGACAGTCTTGGCAAACCAGGGTTGAGGCCATGTCAATCAATAGCATTCTCATTTTCCTTCTTGCCGTATCCTCCATCGTAGCCTTTTTACTGGCCCTCTATGCCCTACGCCACCGGGCGATGCCCGGCGCTGTCTCGTTTAGCTTGATGCTCGGCGGCCAGAGCGCGTGGGCAGCGTTTGCCCTTGGCAAAGCCGTAACCCCGACCCTCACAGGACAACTCATCTGGGACAGCCTGATTTTTCTCGCCGTTGACCTGACGGTTGTCGGGGCCTTGCTCTTTGCCCTCAGCTATACTGGCCGTCAAGAACTAGCCCGTCGGCTCCGTTACCTGCTGATGATCATCCCGTTCCTCAATGTCCTGATCATCTGGTCGGATGGGTTTCACGGCCTCGTACGAACCAATGTTACGATGCTGACTGATGGAGCCTTTCCCTGGCTCTTCTACAGCTACGGGCCGTGGTTCTGGGTCATCACGAGCTATCAATACCTCTTAATTGGGTCAGCCATTCTGATACTTGCCGAAGCTGCTGCGAAGGCAACCCGCTATGCCCGTTTGCAAGCCTGGGCTCTACCTATAAGCCTGCTCTTGCCCACCATGATTTCGCTCTTGGTCGTGATGCAGATCGTCCCCGTGCCAGCCATCCCCGACTTTGAGGTTTCACCAATCAGTTTTCTGGTTGGCTACCCGATTATGGGCTGGAGCATCTTTTATAAACGGCTCTTTGAGTTGATGCCCATTGCCTATGACATGCTCTTTGAGAAGTTGCCTGATAGTGTGCTCATTCTTGATGAGCACAACCAGGTCGTAGCGATGAATCAAAAGGCATATGAACGCCTGGGAGCGAAACAACGCCTACCCATCAGCCTAACGAGCCTGCTCCCAGAACTGGGGCCCACGACGAAGCCGAATAATAGCGAGTTGTTCATCACAAGCCTGAGCCATACAGAAGCCAACGGCAAACGGGTGCTCTACGAAGCCGTGATAACGCGCCTGCACGACCGTTGGGGCAGGGTCGGAGGGATGCTAGTGGTACTGCGTGATATTACGACGCAGGCTGAAGCGAACGAAGCGCTACGTGAGAGCGAAGGAGCCTTTCGGGAACTCGCGTTTGAACATGCCCGTCTCTATGAAGAGGCCCGGAAGCGTGCCGATCAGGTAGAGACACTCCGACAGGCGGTTGCCACCGTTGCGGCCACCCTGGATGCCAACGAAGCCGTTGGCCGGATGATGGAGCAGCTGGCCCACGTGGTGCCTTATGACAGCGCATCGGTGCAACTGCGGCGCGGCGAATACAGTGAAATCTTTGATTGCCGCGGTTTTGCTCATCCAGCGCAGGTCAAGGGCCTACGTTTTCAGATCAAGCCAGGGAGCTATGAAGAGGCGATCTACGAGCGTGCCGAGACAATCCGACTGGACAACACCGAACTGGAGCATCCTGAGTTTACCCATCCACCGGGTATGATCATTCGCTCTTGGCTCGCCTTGCCCCTGATTGTTGGCGAGCGCGTGATCGGTATTCTGACGATTGACAGTCAGCGAGCGAGCTTTTTCACCGAAGAAGACGCCAGTATCGGGCGGATGTTTGCCAGTCACGTCGCGGTCTCACTTGAACAGGCCCAGATGTATGGACGTGAGGTGCGCATGCAGCGCCGCCTGACCAAATTGCAACAGGCGGCCCGCCAGATTGCAGCCAATAGCGCCAACCCTGCGGCCCTCTTTCACGAGGTCTATCGTGCTGTAGAGGAGCTCCTGGCGGCCGAAGTGCTGGTGATCAGTCGTTTTGACCTGGCCCGCAGCGAAGTTTGCGATCTCTATATCGCTGATCCGCGTGAGAGTCGCGAGGGTAGTTGTTATGCCTTTGCGCATAGTTTCGCCGAGACGCTGCTCAACCGTGGTCAGACCTGGTGTCTCACGCATCTGAATGACACCGAATTGCACCCCGAACTTCCGGGTTTCAGGCTCGCGACTCGCACCGTGCTTGCCACGCTGCTGCATGGACGTGAGGATGTCATTGGGATGATGGTGATCCATAGCCCGCAGGCTTTTGCCTATAGTGACGATGATCTCGCCATCTTTGATCTGCTTGCCTCGCATGTGGCGACAGCGATGGAAAATTGTACGCTCTTTGCCGAAGTCGAACGGCTCGCAACAACCGATCCGCTAACGGGCCTGGCAAATCGACGTCATTTTTTCGCCGTGATGTGGCAGGCCATCCTGAACGCACGGCGGCAACGCCAGCCGCTTACACTGCTCTTGCTCGATCTTGATCACTTCAAACTGATCAACGATACCTATGGGCACCAGGCAGGCGACCGTGTCTTGCAATGTGTCGCCCAGACCTGTCAGGCGTGCGTGCGTGCCGAAGACCTTGTGGGGCGATATGGAGGGGAAGAATTATCCGTCCTGATGCCCAGTACTAATCTTGAAGGAGCCGCACGGGTGGCTGAGCGGATCCGGCATGCGATCGAAAGCTTGCGTGTCCAGTTCGACGAACAGGAGATCCAGGTCACGTCGAGTATCGGCGTTGTCGTGGAGACTTGTCTCCACAATACGCACCTCGATGAACTGATCAACCGGGCGGATCAAGCTCTCTATGCAGCCAAAGATGCTGGTCGCAATTGTGTGCAGATCTGGGGTGAAACGGAGAGCCGCTCGCTCGAGCAGACAGTGCCGTAACGCAACAGGGGCTGGACTGATGGCAAGGAGTTGTGTCCGCACCTCGTCGGTTAGCGTCAGATAACCGTGGCGTTCGAGCACTGGCATCAGTTCGGGAAGGAACGGTACCAGACGCTTGGCACAGATGCCGTTGGTCGCCTCCCAGGCGAGCCGGAGCGCCGCCTGCACCTCGGGCCCATCGCGTCGCTCCCGCGACCGGGTGATGGCGGGGCGAGGGGCGACGAGCGGGCCGGTCAGCAACCGGACAGCATACGTGCGGGCAGAGCCCGTGGCAGCGACAAACTCGTCGAGGATGACCGACTTCTGTTGATGGCTAGCCTCACGTCGCTGGCCGCGCCGCTGGTGTATGAACCGCTGGGATCGGCGGCTGCACAAACGATGATCGATCTGCGCTCGTCCACTATCCGCGATCTCAGCAGCACCGACCTGCCCCAGGTAAGCGCTGGTGGTCGCCTAACGTGTGTAATCAAAGGATGGCGGCTGATGAACGTACCACCATATCTTCATAGCTTTCCCCCGATCAGCGCTGAGACAGCGGAACGCTTGATCCTTGGCACGATGCCGGGCAAGGCCTCGCTGGCAGCCGGGCAATACTATGCGCATCCGCGCAACCTCTTCTGGCGGCTCATGGCGGAAATCCTGGGGTTCTCGCCCGAGGCTTCGTATGAGCAACGTCAGTTGGCCCTCCAGGCCGCCCGGATCGCGCTCTGGGATGTGGTGCAATGCTGCACGCGTACGTCGAGCCTCGATGCAGACATTGATGCCAGGTCGGTGGTGCCCAACGACCTGGCGCTGTTTTTGGCCAACCATCCCTACATTCACCAGGTCTGTTTCAATGGTGCCAAAGCGAAGGCTATCTACGACAAGCATCTAGCAGCCAGGATCCGTGCCGTGCGCCCAGATCTCGTCTATGTTCAGCTGCCGTCGACCAGCCCGGCCAACGCAGCGATCCCGTACGCACGCAAATATGCGGCGTGGTCGCAAGCGTTGCGCTCAGCACCCCAACCTTGAAACCTGGCCTCCAACGACCCAAAATTTTATCTATAGGAGCGGGCAGCAGGCGAGTTGGAGCACCACCAGATGCAGTACTGGCGCTGGTCGCTGGAGTGGTTTGTCGCCTGCGCCGAGGGCCGCTACGCACGGGCCGAGGAGTTGATGCGCCCGGCGCTGGAGCGGGCCATGTCGCTGCGCAATGGCTTTGTCCCGATCCTCGCGACGCTCCAGCTTGCCGACGCGGTCTTTGGGCAGGGCGATAGGGCCGAGGCCGACCAACTCTACCTGGACGCCCTGCAGCGTGGGCAGGCCCTGGGCGCGCCGCTGCTCGCATGCCTAGCGCTGCTGGGGCGAGGGCGGGTAGCAGAGCAGCGCGGCGAAAATCCACGTGCGCTGGTCCTCGCCGACGAAGCCCTACGCCTAGCCTACGAGGAAGGCTTCCAGCGCCTGATCCCGCGCACGTACGTCATGCTCGGACACACGCAGGCCGGGCTCGGCCGCTTCGCCGCGGCGGCAGAGAGCTTCACAAAGGCTTTGGAGTACGAACTCGTTTTCGCCCACAGCGCCCGGGTTGCCGCCGACAGCGTCGCCCTCGCAGCGATACGCCACGCCCAGGGCGATCGCACTGGCGCGATCGGCGTGATCGCGCCCCAGCTCACGCTGCTGCTCGGTGGCCCACTGACGGGGATGGACGAGCCGATCCGCACGCTGCTGAGCGCCGCCGAGACGCTGCGGGCTGCGGGCGATCCACGGGCCGAGCAACTCATCGCACGGGCCAAGCATGAGCTAGCGCACCGCACCGAGTTGGTACGCTCCGAACGACGCGACACCTTCCTGAGCGGGATCCCAGCCCATCGTGCGCTCACAAACGGCGCAAAAACGATGGGTATTTGGTGAACTCAATTCCCCAGCCCGCCGCTGCCAGGTGGATGCAGGGTTGCGCTCTTGGTAGCGACGTTGGAGCGAGGCAAAGCGCTCGTCCAACAGTTCAGTCGTCATAGCGATCAGCCCTCGTCGGTTTCAATGTCAACAATGTGCGCTTCAAAGATATTCATCGCTGCCCGCACAAGGTCATCCTTGCGCGCTTCGCGGATTTTCCCCCGCAGATCTTGGACCTCGGCACGGGCCTCGATGGTGCAACGGATCCCGTAGGTGCCACCGAGTTGACGGCTAATGACGTCTTCGACAATGCGGCGATTGGCGATTTTTTCGAGATTCTCTTTATGAAAAGCCGACGAAGCAAGCAAAACAATCGTCGCGCCTTCGACATCAACCGGGCGCACACTATGCAACAGCGCCTGCACCGTGGGACTCTTGGGGCGCACGTCGCGCTTGATCTCTTCCCAGGCATGCTCGATCTGTTCGAGTACGCTGAAATCGGCATTGGCTGCCGCTGCCTCATCCGGTGAGCGCGGCGCACGCGCGGGACGGGGCACCGTGGGCGGGGGATCAGCCTCGGTGCGCGTCCCTTCGTGCGGCACCTCATCGGGGGCCGCTTGTTGCGCTGGGACTGCTTGAGCGGACGCCTGGGCGGCATCTTCCGCATGCTCGGCTGCGGCAACCCCTCCTGTTGGAGGCAGGTTTTGCTCGGTTGGTGGCGTCACAGGGTGAGCCGGAGCCTCCTGGCGCGGTGGTGCCGGGCGTGGAACTGGTGGCGGCGTAGCAAGAGGCGGCGCAGCCGGGCGTGGGCGGGCCGGGGGCGGCGTCGCACGCGGGGCCGACGGAGTTGCCGTAGCGCGGGGCGGCGCGGAAGGCGCGGCGACGACAGGCGTCACGAGGGCTTCGACGACGGCCAGTTCGAGCGGCAGGTGACCGTAGGGCGTCGTGCGCAACTGATAATCGAGGCCACTGAAGAGCTTGATCCAGTGCAACAGCCGCGGGATATCGGCGCGAGGGGCCCAGGTAGCGAGCAACTGGAGCTCATCAGCGCCAACATCGGCGAGCGCCTGATCGCCCGAGGCAAGCAACAAGAGCAATGCGCGCAGACGTTCCACCAGATCGCGGGCAAATTGGCGCAGATCGGCCCCCTGGTCGGCGACCCCGTTGATCGCACGCAACGCCTCGGCCATGGAAGCATCGAGCAACGCCTCGATGAGCGCATAGACCTCGGCGGCAGACGTCATGCCGAGCAGACTATGCACCTCAGCGAGCCCGATGGTGCCGGTGGTAAACGATGCCAGTTGCTCGAGCACGCCGAGCGCATCACGCATACTGCCCGTCGAGGCGCGGGCAATCGCCTCGGGCACACCTTCTTCGAGCGCAAGCGCCTCGGCCTCGGCGACGCGGCGGAGATGGACTGCGGTACTGGCAATGCCGTGGCGGGTAAAGGTGAAACGCTGACAGCGCGACAGGATCGTCGCGGGCACCTTATGCACCTCGGTGGTCGCAAGGATAAAGATCGCGTGGTCGGGTGGCTCTTCAAGCGTCTTGAGCAGCGCATTAAAGGCAGCAGTCGAGAGCATATGACACTCATCGATCGTATAGACCTTGGTGCGCAACTCGGCGGGGCGAAACTGGACACGTTCGATCAACTCGCGGGCATCTTCGACTGACGTATTCGAAGCGGCGTCCATCTCGATCACATCAACCGCACGGCCCTCGGCAATCGACACACACGCGGGACAGGTACCACAGGGGCGGTGCGCTGGATCAGGGGCAAGGCAATTGACCGCCTTGGAGAGCAAGCGGGCCATACTCGTCTTGCCGACGCCACGCGGCCCGGTAAAAAGATAGGCATGGGCAACCCGCTCATCGACAATCGCATTGCGGAGCGTCTGCACAACGTGCTCTTGCCCCACGAGTTCATCGAAGGTTTGCGAGCGCCACTTACGATAGAGTGACTGAGCGGCCATAAGTATCCAGAGAGTAGACGAGCGACCACCAGAAGGTACCGCCAGTATACCATAGAGCGCTTCGCACGTTTGAGCGTAGGGGGTATGCTATGATAGGTTCGAGGCCATCCGGCCTCGAACCTATCAGCAAGGGCCGCAGCCGCAGGTTTTCGCACACTACACGAGAAAGATGGAGGCCGGAGGCCAACAGCCTATGCAAAACCAGCAGATCGATCGTGTCAGGCGCAATCTAGAGGATGATGAGACGGGGATCAAGGTCGCTGGTGATGATCAGCGGCGCTGGTGGATTCTGGCGGCGTGTTGTCTGGTGGCCTTTGCACAGACAGCCGAGCCACGCCTGTTGATGCTCGTCTTTGATACGCCAGCAGAAGCGTTTACGACCGAGTGGGCCTGGGTACGCATCATCACCAATATCGGGGTGGTGCTCTTTGTTGCGTTTCAATTGGTCGGTGGAGTGCTAGGGGATCTACTGGGGCGACGGCGCATCTTCTTGCTTGGCGCGGGCGGCTTTTTGCTTGGCAACCTGCTGACAGCGCTTGCCACGAATGCCCCGATGCTGCTCGTCACCCGCACCATCACCGGGGTGATGGGAGCCCTGGTCTTCCCCCTCACCGTCGGGATCATCCGGCTGATCTTCACCGGCCCGGCCCGTCCACGGGCCTTTTTGATCTACACGGCTGCCACAGGTTTAGGCACCCTCGCAAGCCTGCTGGCCCTTTTGATCAACGACTGGGTTGGCCTACGGGCAACGCTGATCATTCCGACCGTGATCGGCAGCATCGGCACCTGGCTTGCCTGGCGCTACCTGCCCGAGAGCCGAGCCAGGGGCGGGTTTGGGCGAACCGAAGCGATCGTCGCCGCATCGTGGACGCTCGTCTTTCTAGCGCTCATCTTTGCCGTCGGGATTGCCCGTGTGCTTGGCTCACTCTTCAACCCGATCACGCTCAGCGCGCTGCTGATCAGTGGACTTGGCACATGGGTGATGCTCACCTGGTCACAACGCTCACTCTACCGGGGGCTGCGTGGACGACCGAACCGGGTTTCGCGGCAATTTCTCTCGTTGATGCTGCTGATCTCGGCAACGCTCAGCTTTGCGTTGAGCGGCTATATTCTGCAACTCTACGGCTTCTTTGCCACCGTACAGCAAAACTCGGCCATGGTCAGCGGGATCATGCTCAGCCCGATCCTACTCGTGCCGATCCTCGCGCTGCGTCAAGTTGATCGCTTTGCACGCGACAAACCGGGGTATCTCGTGGTGGCGACAGGGCTTCTGTGCATGGCAGCCGCCATCTTTCTCACCGCACTCGCACGACCCGGGCTTCCCTATCTATTGCTAATCCCGGTGCTCGGGCTCTTTGGCATCGGCTTTTTTCTTGCCTCAACCTCGTGGAACAACATCTACCTGAGTGTCTTGCCACCGGATCTGGTGGGGGCGAGCTCAGGCATCAGCAAAGCTGCGGGGTTGGTTGGCGGGGGCCTGGCCGGTGTCATCCTGACGACAGCGGCGCAACTGACGGGTTTGCTTGATTTTCAGCGGCGGCTCGAAGCCCTAGGGGTAACGAGCGAACAACAGGAGCAGGCCCTGGCGATCTTGAATGACGTCTTGTGGAGTGGTGGCCTCATTGACGAAGAGGCCCCAGAAGCCATCATCCAACTCGGCCTGCTCGACTTTTACCGCGAAGCCTTTGCGGTAGGCATTGCCTCAGCGCTCGTCACAGCAGCTGTCGTTTGCCTGGTGACCGGGTTGATCGCCTGGCAATGGCTAAGCCGCTGGGCACGGGACATCAAGGGTCGCAAGCTTGAGGCCGAAGATCTGACGGAACTAATCTGAGCACACTACATGATTATTAGTCTTTTGGCTCAATTTTCACATCAGCGACAGCAATTTTTTCGTAAGTAAGAATATCATGGCGATAAGGCCAGTGATCATAGAGTAGAATTTCGGCAGGGCGCCAGAGCGAGACCCAGCCAATAATAATGAAACTATCACTAAGAATATAAAAAAGGCGTTCAGCCCAGAGATCCGTAGCCGTCTCGGAGAGGCCAGCAAAGAGGGTAGCGAGCAAGAGACTTGTAATGAGAATCACCAGACCATAGAGCACAGCGCGTTGGCCATCGCGGCGCAGCGCAACGAGGGAGCGCTCAAGGCGCTGGATATTCCAGCGGCAATAGCGTTCAAGCGCCTGTTTCGTCTCGGCTTCGAGCGTTGGCGTGATCTGGTCAGCGGGCAATTTGATCCTGAGCGCACAGGGATCCATGAGCGGGCGGGCCTCGAGATCGACAATGATCGTCTCGATACCGGCCTCAAAGGGGCCATCGCCAGCGAAGGGGTCAATCTCAGGTTCCTCAAACAGTTCATACATCGTATTGAGCGAGAGCACTGCAGTATAGAGTTGCGGCTCGGCCATGACCACCTCACACTAAACAGAACGCACCCATAGATTATATGTTATATTGAGGTTCGTTGCATCACGTTACAGTCAACAATTTGATCGAGACCACATCTGGTCTGATGCCGGTACCTGCGCTGTAGCGTGAGTTGCCTATATGTCGGAAGGGCGGAGCGTGGGGCACGGCGGTGCCGTGCCCCAACGGGGCGGGCGCGGTAGGGGCACGGCGAACACAATCGTAAGGCCGAAGCACGCGCCCACCCAAGCGTGGGGTGACCGCACCGGTACGGGGGGCGCGTGCTTCGGCCCAACGGCCATGGGGCGGGCGATGGGCGCGGGGGGGACGCAACGGGCACGGCGGTGCCGTGCCCCAACGGGGCGGGCGCGGTAGGGGCACGGCACCGCCGTGCCCGTACAGGAGAAGCATATGCATTTACATCTTAATCAGCCGGCGGTCATTAGTGAGATCGTTGATGGCGAGGCGATTGTGGTCAATCTCGAAAGTGGGGCGTACTATAGTATGCGCGCCAGTGCCGGGGTGATCTGGGCGGCCCTGCTTCACGGCAAGGATGCGCAGGCAATTGCCACCCTGCTCGGTGAGGTCTACGCGGTGCCGGTGGAGGCGGTTGCACATGAGGTAGATATCTTTATTGAGCAATTGCTTGCTGAGCAACTGGTTGTTCCCGCCGCGAACCCGCCTGAGGCAATGCCCCCTTTATCGATTGATCTCCCACCTGATGAAACCTTCACTCCTCCTCTGCTTGAGAAGTATACCGATATGGCCGATCTGCTCTTGCTTGACCCGATCCATGAAGTTGATGCAGAAACTGGCTGGCCACAACCTGCGCCAAAGCGTCATTGACGGTGAGGAAACCCTATCGTGCAACCTACCTTGAATCCGCGTGCGACCTGGCCCGCCTGGTTGGTTCCGCAAGAGGATGATCGCCACGTTTTGGCATCGCTGGAAACAATGACGCCCGTGGCTTGGTCGGCATTGATCGCGGCGGCGGCGCGGCATAATCTGGTTGGCATGCTGGTCTGGCGGCTCAAGCAGTCTCCCATGGCGGATGTTGTGCCCGCGCATGTGCGGGCAGAGGTGAGCCGGATCCAGCGTATGGCTGCGGTGCGGGGTCTTATCCATCAGGCTGAGTTGCATCGGGTGTTGCGTGCCCTCGGCGCGGTCGGGGTGCAACCGGTCGTCTACAAAGGGGCTCTGGTGGCGCATACGCTCTACCCCGAGCCGAGTTGTCGCCCGATGGGGGATATTGATCTCTGGATCACTGATGACGAGGTTCCCCTTGCGTGGCAAGCAATGGAGGGACTGGGCTATCAGCAGCGCTCGAAGTCGCGGCGTCCGTTGGCGTTGCAACGTGAGCGCGATGGCGAGATCCAGTTTTATAGCGATGCGCCAGGGCACGGGCTGATCGAATTGCACTGGGGCGTCTTTGCGGGCGAGTGGTTGCGCTGGGCCTCGTCGGTTGATCGTGAAGGCGTGCGCGAGCGGATTGAGCCAATCACCCTGGTGGGGCACCCGGTCTACCGGCTTGCCAACGAAGATGCGCTGATCCAACTGGCGGTGCATGCCGTGATCAATCATCAACTCTCGGGCAATGCGCTGCGCTCGCTGCTTGATGTGGCCTTGCTGGCGCGGCAGGGGATCGATTGGGACGTGCTTGCGCAGCGTACGCGAGCATGGGGGTTGGCAACAACGGTTGGCCTTGTCTGTATGCTCGTCGCGGAGATCTACCATGTTCCCGAGATCTTGCCCGGGCTGGCCTTGCTCCCGCTTTCGGTACGGCGCCAACGGCTGATTACCCGTTTTACCAACGCGCAGCGCATCCTGGAAGGCTACGATCTCTCGGCTTCGCCGCAGCGGTTGCTTTTTCAACTGGCGTTGATCGACCGACCAGGTGACACCCTCCGCCTGTTGCGTGGGGCCCTCTGGCCTGAGGCTGGCTGGCTTAGCAGGCGTTATGGGTCGAGTGATCTGCGGACGCGGTTGCAGCATACGCTGGGGGTGTTGCAGGGGAAAGTGTAGGTAAGCGGGGGAACCCGGTTCCCCCGCACCCCGCCGCGAGGGAACGGGTAGGTAGCTGGGGAACCCGGTTCCCCCGCACCCCGCCGCGAGGGAACGGGTACGAAGACGGGGGAACCCGGTTCCCCCGCACCCCGCCGCGTTTAAGGGCGGACAGAACATATGAGTGATCAAGCGTTTTACTGCATCGGTACGCCCTCGCTGCTATGCCGCCGTGCGATCAATCCCGGTGCCCTGCGGGGCATGGTGGGCCCGACTTTCCGCCGACCAGGTGGGGCGATCGAAGCCCTCCAACGTCCATGTGATCGGCGTGCGGTCGCCCTGCCAGATGCGCTGCCAGAAGCGATCGCGCCCCTGCCGGAACAGGCTGTGCCCGCCGGCCCACGTCCGCCGCTGACTGCCCCGTGGCGGCGTTTGCCGCTCGGCTGCGGCCGCCTCGGTGCCCAACACCAGCGTGATCAGCGTCGCGAAGGCCAGGCCCAGCAGCAGCCGTTCCTGATGGGCCAAGTCGCGCACCTGGCTCGCTTCCCAGTCCCACCCCGCCGTCTTCCAGTCGCGGAACAATGCTTCAATGGCGGCCCGTTGCTTGTACAGCGCAACCAGATCCCATCCCAACGGCAGGCTACTCGCCAGCAGCAGCGGATCGCGGTGACGCTGCCCCCACAGCACGACGACACTGCACGTGCGCCAGCCTTCGC
>NZ_LYXE01000090.1 GCF_002532075.1 Candidatus Chloroploca asiatica
GGATGCGGCCTCGCCCCGGTACGGGCACCCCTTGCGGGTGCCCCGCCCCGGTACGGGCACCCCTTGCGGGTGCCCCGTTGTATCCGATTTCGTATGATGCAATCGCCCTAGTGGTGGAATAGACACTCCTATGGCCTATCCAGATAGGAGTGCGATATTACACTACTGGATTGAGAACCTGCGCCTGCACGGGCTGGTCGAGCGGTGCGCCAAAGGTGGCTGACGTCAACGGAATGGCAGGAGCAACAGAACGCTCAAGCAGGACAAGACCAGGCTGTCGCTCGAAGCCGTGGTTGAGGTTAATCGCGAGCATCCCGGCATTCGTATTTTCTACCCAGGTGACAATGCGGCGAAAGCCATGCCGCTGGGCGTAGTCAATGGTCAACAACTTCATCACGCGGGCCAGACCCTTGCCACGATACGCGGGCAATGTCCCGGTCAATTCCTGATAGAGCGTATCGGGGGTATCGGCGCGACCTTGGAGAAAACTGAGGCCAACATACTGGTCGCCATCGCGAATGACAAAGAAGGCATCAAAGAGTGCCTGGGGTGATTCAATCGCAAAGGCCGCGAACTCCTCACGCGTCGTAAAGATTTTTTCAGGGATTGGCACCTCGCGGGTTAAGGCAGCGTGGAGCGTATAGATCTTCTCGAGCCAGTCGGGATCCTCAGCACGACACTCGTCCAGGGTCATCATCCGCAAACCATGGTCGGCCTGCAGGCGTTCAAGACGCGGGGCGAGAGCGACCGGTGCGGTGTGCGCAACCTCAAGCACAAAGGGATTGCTGCGCATCTGCTCGGTGAAGCCATGCCGCTCAAAAGCTTCGCTCAATTCAGGGGCTTGTTCAGGCACAAAAATCCAGAGCGCACGCCCGCCAAGTTCCGCCAGATCCGCCTCCATCTGACGAAGGAGCGCGGTACCGATCCCACGGCGACGCAGGGCGTGGTGTACCCGAATCACAATCCAGTAGGTCCCAGGGTTTTGCAGCCAGGTCACGGGGAAGAAGTGGCCGACGCCGATGGTGGCGCCGCTTGCATCCTGGGCGAGGTAGCGCCACGAATGGGCACCGCTGCGCTCGCAGGCGCGGTCGAAGGCGTGCAGATCATCAAGGCTCGGGGCCTCGTTGTCAAAGGGCTGTTCAACACCTGCCAGCCGATAGAGATCGGCAAACGCTTCATAGTCGGCAGGGGTCATCGTTGCACGCCGGATGGTCAAGCCAGGTAACATATAAGGCCTTTCTCGCTTTGACTGGGCGCGCCAACCGGCAAGCGGGTGAGGGTCGCACTCCCTTCCGCACATCAGCTGACACATCACGGCGACCAGTTCACAGAATAGGTGTGATGTCCACCCATACAGTAGCATGCGCACGCACGTCTGGCAAGAGGGTTTTTACTCTGCACCAATATCAGTGCGATAGTATTTGCCGTCAAACTTGATTCGTTCGGCATATTCATACGCACGTTTGCGCGCTCGGGCCAGGGTGGTACCTACACCAGTGACGCCAAGCACGCGCCCGCCATTGGTGCAAAGCCCGCGCCCACCCAGGGTCGTGCCCGCGTGAAAGATGATGACCTGATCATCGTCAATTGCTTCGACCCCGCTGATCTGGTCGCCCTTACGTGGTTTGCCGGGGTAGCCCTCGGCACAGAGCACAACACAGACGGCATAGCCCCGTCGGCGCCGTAGTTTCTCGGGGTTGAGCCCGCCCACCGCACAATCGTAAAGCACCTCAAGAAAATCGCCTTCAAGCAGCGGCAGGATCGCCTGAGCTTCAGGGTCACCAAAACGTGCGTTGAACTCGAGCACCTTTGGACCAGCATCGGTCAGGATCAGGCCACCATAGAGGACACCGCGGAAGGGAATTTCACGGGCAGCCAGTTCGTTCACCACCGGCTGCAAGCATTGCTGCACGATCTGATCAAGCAGCGCTGGTGGCACATCATCAACGGGGGCCATCACACCCATCCCCCCGGTATTTGGGCCTGTGTCGCCCTCACCAAAACGCTTGTAGTCACGGGCTGACGGTAGGGGCAAGAGCCGTTGCCCATCACAGAGGGCCATTACCGACACTTCCCGCCCAAACAGGCGCTCTTCAAGCAATAAATGGCTGCCCGCCGGTGTTGCGGCGAGGTGATGGATCGCATCAATTGTTTCGCCAATCGTTTCAGGCACGATGACACCCTTGCCCAAGGCAAGCCCATCAGCCTTGACGACCCAACTTCGCCCGCTCGCGAAGACAAAAGCCTCGGCATCGGCGGGGTTGGTAAAGACGTGCGACGCCGCTGTTGGCACACCAGCTGCCGCCATAATTTCTTTGGCAAACGCCTTGCTACTCTCGATGCGCGCCGCAGCGGCTGTTGGCCCAAAGGCCGGAATGCCCGCAGCAAGAAAACGATCAACAATACCATCGGCAAGCGGATTATCTGGACCGACAACGAGCAGATCAATGCCTTCGCGTTCGGCAAGATCAACGAGTGCCCCAATGTCGGTCAGTGGAAAGGGGACGTTTTTGCCATAGACGCCTGTGCCAGCATTGCCAGGCACACACAGCAGCCCGCGCAGATGTGGTGACTGGGCAATCTTCCAGGCCAGGGCATGTTCGCGCCCCCCCGAACCAATGAGCAAAACCTTCATAGCACAACCTAAGCCCTATAGACGTGAGCCTGAGCCAAGTATAACATACTGGCGTTGTTGGATCGTGGCAACGGTCTGATACCAATGTTCGCGTAGTTCGAGCGGCCAGCTAGGTACGCGATGGCCCAGATCACGCATGGTCGTCGCATCACCGATCCACGCAAGCGCCTCGATGGCTTTGCGTCGTAAGTAGAGGTCATGGTCGGCACGGTCTGGTCGACGCGCTGCCACGGTAAAGTCGCCCAGCGCCAGTGGTGGAACTGGCTCGGCAGCAGCAAGGGTCTGAATGAGTTGTTTGAGTGTAGGCCCCTGGCTGCCATCAACCAGCGGCACATGGCGTTCGGCAATGCCAACCCCGATCCAGGCCAGTGATTGCAAGGCTTTCGCTTTGATCACCTGCCCCGGATTGGTAATAAGCAAGCGGATCAACCAGTCGACAACCTCGCTGTCGGTCGCCCGTAGACGCCCCGCAAGATAGGCCAGTTGCTGTGCGGCACTGTCGGCAACCGTCGGGTTGTACCGAATCAAGACCCGGAGGAGCCTGATAACATCCTGTGGGTGAAAGAGGGTCAGCGCATCAGCCGCAGCCCACATCGTATCCTGCCAATCCTCGCTGATGACCTGCTCGGCGGTGTCGTCAGGGCTCAGAATAACCCGCAGCAAATGTCGCGCATCAAGCATCCGCTTTAGGCGGGTGTCAATCATGTCACCGAGCGCAAAGGCCGCCAGCGCCCGTTCTGGGGCCGAGGGCGAGGTATGCAACAAGGTATGCAACTCGTTGCGACCGGCACTCCCCTGTCGCCAGATCCCCATAAAACGGAGCAAGGTCTGGTCGTCACGCAACTCACGCAACGTCGGAGGGCTGACGCCTGCCCCAGGCAAGGCATTGGTGAACGATCCTGCTACGGTTGGCAACCCGGCTGAACGTGGCACAGCCGGTTCGCCCGCCACATTGGACGGTGCTTTGGCTTCATCAGCGAGCGCGGCAAGATAGATCGTGCGCAGGGCGCGCGCGGCGGCAATGCGAACATTTGTATACTCGTAGCGCGGCCCCGAGGCGCTCGGGCGTACCCGTTCAATCACGAGACGATGCAACTCGTGACGCACCTGGGGGTACTGCAAGCGTCCCAGCGCCACCACCAGTTGCTCGCGCCGCTCGGCTGACGGCTCACGCGTACTGCGTAACCTGAGCACACACGCATCTAGCAACTCCGAGCGCAAGGCCGGATCAAGCCGTGCCTCTTGCTGCGGCGCAAGCGCTTCGAGGCAACGTGCCGCCATGAGCGCATGGCCGTCACTGCCAGCGCGAATGGCCGAGGCAAGCAACCTGAAGAGTGGGGTGAGATCGTTGAGCATCCCAACTAGGGCATAGATGACCTCTTCCCACCAGAGCATAAGCTCCTGGTTGGCACACATCGCGATGATATCAGCGAGGCGTTCCTGGCGATCCGCACGGTTCGCCAGGGCGACGGCGGCACAGTAGGCTTGCAGGTGACTATTGACAAAGCGAGCGGCACTGCTGCCGACGCCGGTCAACAGACGCGCCGCCCGCAACAGGTCGTACAACTCTTCGAGGCTATAGTCGCGCTGATGGCGCACGCGTGCCAGCGTGCGAAAGATTGTTGCCAGACTCAGGTGCTCGCGATGCTCCCAGCAACTCTGCCAGGCCAGGGCGATCAGGCTCGTGCGGGCAGCGGCCCCCAGGCTAAACCGTCGATCAAGGGTGCCAAGCATGCGATCGAGGTAGCTCTGTACCAGTTGATTGCGGGTAAAGCCATCGGGTGTGGCACTCGTCAGTTGCTCGATCAGCAAGGTCAAGAGACTCGGGTCGCTTGCGAGATTGAGGAGCCGTTTGTCGCGGATCTGTCGGTAGAGGAGGGCGGCGTTTGACGCATCACGTTGCTGTAGATAGCCAAGGATCTGACGCTCGCCAAGTGGCTGGATCACCAGCACAGACGCCCTGCTGAGATGGGGGCCAGGATAGCTGTCTTGCGCCGAGGTGACAATAAATCGTTCGTTGGGAAGCCGCTGTGCCAGGCGCATCAGTTCACGGGCGGCTTCACTGCGCGCACGTTCGGGGAGCGTATCAAGGTCGTCGAAGAGCAGCACAAACCGTGGTGGGCCTTCAGGTTCGCGGGCAGTGTGAGCGTGACGCATCGTTGTACCGAGGAACTCGCCGAGGGCCGGTGTAAGCGCACTCACCTGCTCGACAATCTGGCGTTCCAGCCGCTGCTGACCGCGCTGCTGATCATAGCCAATCAGCGAAATGAAGATCCCAGGGGGCCGCGTGACATCCTGGGTCACCGCCTCGGCCAGTTGGTAGGCCAGGCGGCGCAAGACCGTTGTTTGTCCCGAGTGAGGCGGACCAATCAACGCGACGAGATTCGTGCTCGGTGACCTGACAAGCCTCCGTTCTGACCGCAGATGCAAGCCAAGGGTCTGGTCAAGCGTCTCGATCGCCCCCATTGCGGCTGGCGCATCTTCGGGTCGCACACGCAACAAATGCCAATCCTGCCCAGCGGCAACCTGCATCACCGCAACATCAATATAGGCGTCGCCACGCCAACGCGCAAACTCAGGCTCACGCAAAATGGCCGCCACATACTCCAATTGCGCATTAGGCAGAAAGATTTGCCCGCTGGCATACCGCATATAGAGCACCGGCGTACTCCACCCAGTTGCCTCGGGGTTGAAGATACGTCGGCGGGCACTATTGACGGCAAAATCAATGGTGCCATCACGCAGCAAAACGTCACTCAGGTGGTGGGTAAAACTCCGGGCCAACACCACCTCGATCAAGCGTTGCATCGCAAGCACAGCAGGCACCCCGCTCTCGATCAAAAGACGGGTTGCCAAGCTATGCAATGCTCCCGCGACGGCACTATTGCAGGCGACCATCAAGACCAGTGAAAGCCGGTGGCTCACGGGCAAGGTGCGGAGCAGGCGAACCAGCGTATTGCTATCATAGAGCAGAGCGCGTCGTGTCTGAGGTTCTTCAAGCACGAGCCGGGTGCCCAGTTCAGGGTGAAACAGACCGTGTCCATAATAGAGCAACACATCATACCCCGTCTCAGCAGCGGGGGCCTCGGCATCGAGGGTTCCACGAAGCAACGCCGTGCGCAGCGCTTCAGGCGTCGCCAGGGGCAAGACATCACAACGCAACTGACCAGCAGCTATCGCGGCACTAAAGCGCGTCTCAAAATCACGCTGCTCGGCCTCACGATCAAGCTCGGCGAGGTGCCAGCGGGCGAGATCGACGGGTGACGCTAGCACCATCAGCATGCGGATAGGGCGACGGGCCAGGGGGCGGCCTTCGTCCAGTTCGGCACTTTCGACATACCGTGAAAAGAGAATGCGTGGATCGACCGCCAGCGGCCGTGGAGGTTCCAGGCCGCTCGTATCATCAAAATGCATCAACTCCCAGGGGAGTGCGTGCAACGCGGGGGCTGCCGGATCGAGGGCCAGGCGGAGCCGAAGCTGGTCGTTCCGCGCATTGATGGCCGCCCAGGTCTGTTGAAACATCAGCGCCAGCGGCCCACTGAAGAGTTGATGAAAAAGGCGGAGCCCGGTCGCAACGAGGGTTTGCGGATCGGATGCATCAGGCACCGTCTCGGAGTCAAGCGTCAGCGTCGTACGCTCACGCCGACCACTGGCGAGCCAGAGGTCAACGGTATAGCGTTGCGGCGCACCATCGGGATGGCGCAGCACACGGACAAACATATCCTCAATTGCCATGGGCAACTGTCCTTGTGACTAGCATATGTTCGACATGGTTCTTCCCACCTGCTTTAGCCTTGTAGAGCGCGAGATCGGCCAGTTTGATCACATTCGCCAAAGACTTTTCATCGCCAGTATAGGTTGCAATACCGATACTAATCGTCACATACGCACTGGCCTCGCTTGACTTATGAGGAATGCGCAGGGCCTCGACATTTGCGCAGAGCAACCCACCAAGCTCGAGCGCACCCTCGACGCCAGTGTAGGGCAAGAGAATGCCAAACTCTTCACCGCCATACCGGGCCACCAGATCACCAGGGCGTTTCAAGACCTGCTTGAGCACCTGGGCCACTTGTTTCAGACACTCATCGCCTGCGGGATGACCATAGGTATCATTATACGCCTTAAAATTGTCGATATCACAGATCGCAATCGAGAGAGGTACCTTATTGCGTTTGCTATGCAAATATTCACGTTTGACCTGCTCATCGAAATAACGACGGTTATGGATACGCGTCAACCCATCGAGATCCGAGAGATCTTCCAGGATCTTGATCGTATGGCCTAATTTTGAGCCAAAAACACCGATCAGGCTACCCCCTACCACACCAAAAAAGAGGTGACTGAAGAGCAACGCCCACGGCATCGAAAAGGCAACCGGAAACGAGACACTGATCCCGCCGCGGATATCACCAACCTGATAGCCCTGCTTTTCATGGCACTGCAAACAACTCTGCTGCGTAATCAGGGGAGCCATATACTGAAAAAACATCGTGTCGCCGTCCTGGGCATAGCCTGTATACTCGGTCTTGACACGCTCTTCAAAGATCCGCAGCGCTTCGGCTTCCCAATCTTCAGGAGCATTCGCCGGACGAATCGGGTTCAGACTGGTAATATGCAGATTGATATTGTCTTGTTGATTCGCAAGTTCGGCAATCAAGCGGGTCATATAGGCTGGATTGATCAGGGTCAACATCGTGCCATCAGTCGTCGTCAGATCGCGATGGGCAACCTCAAGGTAGGGGTTCGGTTCCACCTCGTCTGAGACCGGCATATAGACCCCGCCGTGCTGTGAATTCCACGCACGGGTGGTGACAATCAGGTCGAAGATAACCCGGCCATTTTGCAGATAAATGTCGTGCTGCTTCTGGCGTACCTGGACAATATTCCAGGCCGCCGAAAGGCTGATCAGAACGAGCCACCCGATGACTCCGGCAATGATGTACGGTCTGGCTTTGCTTGTCATAGCGCTGCTCCGTGTGTGCGTGAACGTATGGCTCTGCTCTGTCCCTGCGTACGCGAGGAGGTGAACTAGCGGCCCTGTGGCCTCAGCTGTTTGGCATTCGCTAGAACAAAGCCAACTACGTTGGCTTTGTTCTAGCGAATGTAGCCGTGTTTCAGTCAACCTATTTGTTGGTATCTCGTTAAAAATAAGGATACCCCCAACGGATTACCACGCTATTACCAGCGCGGGGGGGTAACGGAGGCTAGCGCGTAGCAGGTGCATCCAACGCAAGCAGGCCCAGTGCGTGGGCCGTCATCACAGCTTCGCGGCGACTATGCACGCCAAGTTTGTCGTAGATGGTCGTAGTATGCTTCCGTACGGTATTAGGGGCAATCACGAGGTGCCGGGCAATTTCTTTATCGGACCAGCGCAAGGCGAGCAGACCGAGAATTTCGGCTTCGCGGGTTGTGAGCAACTCGGGGAGGCTGCCCCGGGCCAGCACCCGGGTTGCAGGTGTCGTTTCGTCTGGATGGGAGCCACTGGTGGCAAAGAGTTGCTGCAGATAGGGCCGCGCAAGGCCTCGCTCACGCAGGGCATCGAGGAGTGGCCTGAGGCCTGAGCCAAGATCGAGCAGCGTGCGGACAAAGCCAGCGGCAGAGGCACGCTGTAGAGCCTGTTCGAGCAGGGTCAGGGCCTGCTCGGTCTGGCCCTGGGCATGGCGCACGACGGCTTGCATCGCAAGACCACTGATCTGCAAGCGCGTCTGGGGCACCTGGGCAACTTTAGCAAACCATGACGCCAGGAGCAGATCGGCCTGCCTCAGGCTGACCAGATCACCCGCAGCCACCAATGCCTGAACCTTGCTCAGGCAGGGAATGCTGACCGAAAGCATAAATCCGGGATGCAAATGATCGACAGCGATCCCTGCGGCACTGCACAACGCCGAAGCCACATCACCCCGCGCCAGTGCCACCTGAACCGCACAACTCAGCGCCTGATGCCGCAAAAAGACCCCACCGACTTCATTGGCAAAGACGAGGGCTTCCTGCGCAAAGACCTCAGCTTCGGCGAGCGAGCCGCGGGCCAGCGCAATCAGGGCCAACCCGATCACCCCATTGCTATACCCAGGGTAAGACACTTTGTATTTGCGCCTGGCGAGCATCTGAAACTGAGCCTCTGCCGCAGCAAGATCGTTCCGTTCGTAGGCCACCATGCCCAGGCTATACGCCGCATAGCCGAGCCAGAAATCACTTGACTGGTTGCTAACTACAAAATCATATAACTGTTGCGCATAGTCCTGCTGCGCCGATAGATCGCCGATCAGATGGGCCATCCAGCAGAGCCCGGTCGCACGACAGAGAGGCTGTTGCGGGCGCAAGGCGGCGAGCGTAGCGGGCAGATCGGCTTCCAACAACGCAACCCCCTCAGCAAAGCGGTTGGCCCCTGCATAGGCAAGACCGAGTGCGAGCAGCACCTGCGTACCAAGGGCAGGTGTTGGGCCAAGCTTGAGCGCTACCTCGAACGAACGGATTGCCTTGGTAGCGTCACCCTCCCACAGGGCAAGGATCCCACGCAAGGCAGCAAGATCAGCCTGAAACCGCTCCGTCGAAGGCAACGGATCGTGCGTACCAGGTGTGGCAAGCAATTGATCAATCTGCGCCAGACGCCGCTGGAGTTGCAGGAGATCGCGGCCAAAGATTGCGAGGCGAGCCGCGATCAAGGTCAAGCCTGGGCGACGATCGATCACGTGTGATGGCAGGCGTTGCAACCAATAGTCTGGAGAAGTTGGCAACACATCCTGGCCCATTGTCGGCATCAACAACTGCTCAATCAGCCTAGCGGCCCCATCCTCATTGCCAGCAGCGAGCAAATGACGGAGGGCCTCTTCATCAAATCCCTGGGCCTGAAACCAGTCGGCAGCACGCTGGTGTAGCAGCGCAAACTGTGTCTCACCATATTGAGACTGGGCGTAGCGCACAAGCAGATCGCGAAAGAGATGATGAAACCGATACCACTGGTGGGCCTCATCAAGCGGAATCACAAAGAGATTGGCGAGCAGCAACGTCTGAAGACGACCTTCGGCAGCATAGATCGCCTCAGGTGTCCCAAGCAACGCCGCACACAACCCGGCGCAGAACCGCTCGGGAACGGCCAGGGCCAGCAAGGTCTGCTGCATCTCGGCAGGCTGATGTGCCAGCACCTCATCGGCCAGATATTCGGCGATCTGGCGTGTGACAACGGAAAAAGACTGGGCCGATGCCATCGAGTCGCGCTGGGCCAGGGCCGCCAGTTGCACCGCAATCGCCCAGCCGTCGGTCTGTTCTTGTAACGCATCAACATAGGGTGACGGTGGAGGCGCACCCTGCAGGTTGGTCAGCAACGCTGTCGTCTCGGCAGGAGTAAAGCGCAACGCATCGGCGCGAAGCTCAACAAGTTGCTGCTCAGCACGCAGACGGGCCAGAGACAGCGGCGGATCAGTGCGCGAGATCACCACCAGACGGCACGAGGGGGGCAGATGGCGCACAAAATAGGCCACAGCCTGATGGATTGGCTCAGACGTGAGCATGTGGTAATCATCGAGCACCAGGGTTACCTGGTCGGTGAGCGTATTCAGATCAACGAGCAGTGCCTGAAGGAGTACATAGGGCGGCGGGAGTTTTGGTGCGGTAAAGAGATCGCGTATGGTCGTAAGCGGTTGCTCGATGGCCTCTTCGATCGCACCGGCAACCAGGGCCAGGAAACGCTCACTCGCTTGATCATATTCATCGAGGGTTACCCAGGCAAACCGTGAACGAGCATGCGCATCCCGCGTTGCCTGCGCTTCCTGGTGGTAAAGCCACTGGGCCACCAGGGTTGACTTGCCAAAACCCGCCGGAGCCACGACCAGCACCAGTTTTGCATCAGGCAGAGCTTCCACAGATGGAAACAATCGTGTACGCTCAACCCACGCCTCGAGTCTCTGCGGAGGGCGCAGCTTTGTGGGTACGAGCAGCACGAATGGATTGACAGCCAATATCCTCGCTCCTCTGGCAGAGCATCACAGCCTATAATCTATACCTATTTATTATACCTGAGTTCATCATAAAACAATCTATCCTTTAACAGGTGAGATACCCAGAAAATACTGCACTTTGAGTGATGCAACTGAGAATCTGAGGTACTATAATCGGGATTGTCTCTAAAAGCGCTGTATATTGATGTTAGGTAGCAAGCGATGTGCATGGAACCTCATAGCTCATCGTCTTTTGCCGTGCGTGCCGTAGACCTGTTCAAGAGAGAAACAAACGTGTATGACTAGTTCTTTAGGCGCAACCACGTCAAGTGCCGAAGCAACAGCAAAAGCCTCGTGGTTTCCGATGTTGATCATCAGTCTGGCCCAGATCCAACTGGCCTTCAATGTGAGTGCCCTCCAGGTTTCCATTGGTGGCATTGTTGAGGATTTCAACACCTCGCCAACCAGTGTCAGCACCGCCCTTGTGGTCTACTCACTCGCCGTGGCTGCGTTTGTCATGCTTGGGGCCAAACTCGACAAGATGATTGGTTCACGGTTGATGTTCCAGGGTGGCATCCTGGTGCATGGTGTGGCGATGGGCATGATGGCCCTGAGTACAACGCCGAATCGGATGATCCAGATCCAGGGCCTAGCCGGACTGGTGGCGGCGCTGATGGTGCCGTCGCTGGTCGTCTTGATCGCAACCCACTATCGGGGCAAGCAGCAAGCGCAGGCGCTTGGATTGCTCGGGGCTGCTCAGGCTTCGGCAGGTGTGCTCGCCTTCTTGATTGCCGGTGCACTCGGCACATTCCTTAGCTGGCGGTATGCCTTCGGGTTGCTTGTCTTTGTGGCAATGGCGATCTTTTTCCTCAGTTTTCGCCTTAAGCACGTGCCACGGCAAACCGGCATGAAGATTGATTGGAATGGCGTGCTCCTCATTGCTTCTGCCGTCACTCTGCTCAGCCTCGGTTTCAATTACCTCAATGCCTGGGGCATCCTTGTTGCAACTTCCAATGCGCCTTTCAATATCCTCGGTCTTTCGCCCGCCCCAATCATGATTGTGTTTGGCATTATACTCGGGCAACTCTTCTTTTCCTGGTCGTATCTGCGTGGCAAAAAGGGCAAGCCAACCCTGATTGCTCTTGAAGTGCTCGACACTCCTGAAGAACGGTATACGACCTATGTCCTTTTGATCATTGGGGCGCTCGGACCGGCGATCAACTTCCTGATCCCGCTCTACATCCAGATTGTGCAGGGGCGAAGTAGCTTGCAAACGGCCGTCGCGGTGATTCCCTATTCGCTGGCGATCTTCTTTGGGACGGCGATGATCGTCCGCCTCTTTGATCGTCTGACCCCGCGCATGATTGCGCGCTATGCCTTCGTTACGATTGTGGTGGGCCTGATCATGCTTGCCTTTACGGTCTCGAATGACTGGGGCACGCCAATGGTCATTCTTAGCCTCGTCATTGTTGGTGTGGCCGAAGGTTCGCTGCTGACCCTGGTCTTCAATGTGCTCGTTTCAGCTTCACCCAAAGAACTGGCTGGTGATGTTGGGGCCTTGCGCGGTACCGTCAATAATCTCTCGACGGCCCTCGGTACGGCGATGGTTGGGGCGCTTGCCGTCGGCATCCTCGGGGTGCTCATCGCGGGCCTCGCGACGAATCATCCCTCCATTCCGCCTCAGTTGCTCGATCAGGTAAATCTCGACAATGTCAATTTCGTGAGCAATGACCAACTCGAGGCGATCCTGTCAGAGACGAATGCAACCCCCGAAGAGGTTGCCGCAGCCGTTGCGATCAATGAGGACGCCCGTCTCCGTGCGCTCAAGGCGTCCTTCCTGGCCCTGGCAGGGGTCGCAATGCTCGCCATTGTGCCCGCTGGCGGGCTGCCAAATGTCTTGCCTGGTGAAATGCCAGTTGATCAGCCGCAAAAAGGTGCCGCGAGCCGGAAGAAGAAGGCTCGTACCACTGCCTAGAAGAGGATAAGTGTTATGACCATTTCAAGTCAAGAGGCACGTGCTTTTTCACGCGCACAAGGGGCCAGGTTTGTCGAGGAGTTGTTTGCCTTTTTGCGCATCCCTAGCCTGAGTGGCGATCCGGCCTATGCCCCTGATGTCCGCCGGGCCGCCGAGTGGCTGGCCGAGCATATGCAGGGCCTGGGGCTCGCCAATGTCCAGGTGATGGAGACAGCCGGGCATCCGGTGGTCTATGGCGAGTGGCTCGGGGCTGGCCCCGATAAGCCGACGGTGCTGGTCTATGGGCATTACGATGTGGTGCCTGCCGAGATGAGTGATGGCTGGCAGACGCCGCCCTTCGAGCCGGTCGAGCGCGATGGCCGCATCTATGCGCGTGGCGCAACCGACGATAAGGGGCAGCTCTTCATTCACGTCAAAGCACTCGAGGCGTATCTGAAGACGAGCGGGGCCGCTCCCATCAATGTGAAATTTTTGATCGAAGGCGAAGAAGAAGTCTCATCACCGAATTTGCGGCCCTTTATCGAAGCGCATCTCGATCTGCTCAAGGCTGATGTCTGTGTGATCAGTGACTCGTCGATGCGCACCATTGATGAGCCGGCGATTACCCATAGCCTCCGCGGCATGACCTATCTGGAGATCGAGGTCACTGGGCCGACCGACGATCTGCATAGTGGCTTCTGGGGCGGCGCAACCCATAATCCGGCGCTCGCCCTCGTCGAGATCCTTGGCAAGCTCTATCATCCCGACAATACGATTGCGGTGCCTGGCTTCTATGATGATGTCGTTGCCCTCACCGACGAAGAACGGGCGATGATCGCGAAGACCGATCTCTCGGAAGCGCAGTTCAAGCAGTCAACCGGGGTTCCGGACGTCTGGGGTGATCGCACCTACACCATCCGCGAGCGCGTCTCGGCGCGTCCGACCCTCGATATCAATGGGCTCTGGAGTGGCTGGAGCGGCCCTGGCCCCAAGACGATCATTCCGGCGAAAGCGTCGGCCAAGCTCAGTTCACGCCTGGTCGCCAATCAGAATCCACACAAGATCTATGCACAGATCAAAGCCTATATCGAGTCAATCACCCCGCCAACGGTCAAGGTGACGGTCAAACTCTTGACCACGGGTGAACCGGCCCTGATTGATTTCAACCTGCCTGCGATGCAGGCGGCTGCGCGTGCCTACGAAAAGGGGTGGGGCGCGACCCCGGTCTTTACCCGCGGCGGTGGCAGCATTCCAGTCGTGGCCGATTTTGTCACCCTGATGCAGATTCCGGTCGTGATGATGGGCTATGGTCTTGACGATGACGGCTTGCATGCTGCCAACGAAAGCTATAGTATTGAAATGTTCCAGCGTGGCATCGAAACAGCGATTGTCTACCTGGAAGAATTGGCTGCACTCTAAAGGAGAAAGACCGTGCATACCGCATTTGCTGCCGAACTCGAAGAACGTCTTGTCCGTTATGCTCGCCTTGATACGCAGGCCGACGAAAGCTCGTCAACCACACCGAGTACCGCGAAACAGTACGATCTGCTCAACCTGCTCGTCGAAGAATTACAGGCGATCGGGGCCGAAGAGGTCACCCTGACCCCGTATGGGGCGGTGCTGGCAACCATCCCGGCAACGGTCGCTCATTCGGTACCAACAATTGCCTTTCTTGCGCACGTTGATACGGCCCCTGCCTTCAATGGCACCGGCGTCAAGCCCATTGTCCATCGCAACTACGCTGGCAACCCGATCGTGTTGCCTGATGATCCCCACCAGGTGCTCGCAACTGATCATTTCCCCTATCTCGAAACGAAGATCGGGGACGATATTATTACGGCGAGCGGCACGACCCTGCTCGGTGCCGATGACAAGGCCGGCATTGCGATCATTATGACCATGGCGCACCATCTGTTGCAGGAACGAACGGTTCCTCATGGAAAAATTCGGCTCTGCTTTACGCCTGATGAGGAAATCGGGCGCGGTGTGCATCCTGCTTTGCCCAAGGATCTTCAGGCCGACGTGGCCTATACGCTTGATGGTGGCCCGCTCGGCGAAGTGGTCTATGAGACCTTTTCAGCCGATAAGGCGACCGTCCAGATCACCGGGGTCTCGATTCACCCCGGCAATGCCAAAGATGAACTGGTCAATGCGTTGCATCTGGCGGCGAAGGTTATTGATACGCTGCCCCAGGTGACGATGACGCCCGAGACGACTGATGGCCGCCAGGGTTTTATCCATGTCTATCAGATGACTGGCACGGCTGCCGCCGCCGAGTTGCATTTCATTCTGCGCGACTTCGAGCGCGAAGGCTTGCAGGCCCACGGCGATCTGTTGCAACAGGTCTGCGCGACGATCCAGGCGACCGAGCCGCGAGCACAGATTACCTGTACCATCACGCCCCAGTATCGCAACATGCGCTATTGGCTCGAACACGATATGCGTCCGGTAGAGCTTGCCCTTGAAGCCTGCCAGCAACTTGGCATCGAGCCCTTCTCGCCGCCGACCCGCGGTGGTACCGATGGCTCGCGCCTCACTGAAATGGGTGTACCGACGCCGAATCTCTTTACCGGGATGCAGAATATCCACGGTCCGCTCGAGTGGATCAGTGTCCAGGATATGGTTCACGCAACCGCTGTGTGTATCAAACTCGCCCAACTCTGGAGCAAAGGCTAAACCAGCATGAAGATAACGCTTACAACTGGCAGTGTGATCAACGAAGCAGTTGATCTAGCTATTCTGGCATGCCTCGAAGATGCGCCCCTCGCCGAAGCGGTGGTCAGTCTGATCGAGGCGGCTGATTTCAGTGGCAAAACGAGTCAGACCCGGCTCCTCTATCCACGCGGGGCCGTTCTTCCGAAACGCCTGCTCTTACTTGGTCTCGGCCCAGCTGACAAACTCACCGCCGAGACACTGCGCCGGGCGGCGGCGACCGCAGTGCGTCAGGCCCGGGACTTGCAGGTTGCCAGCGTGGCCTTTGGGCTCAATGATCAACTGGAACTGGCGCCCGCCCTGATCGGTCAGGCCCTTGCCGAAGGGGCCGAGCTTGGGGCCTATCGCTATCTGCGCTACAAGACTGGCCTCAAGCCCGAGCAGACCTTTGCGGTCGAGGCAATGACCCTGGTGACGCCAGAGGCGAGCGAGGAAATGCAAGCCGGGGTTGCCCTCGGTCAGACCATTGCCCGTGGCGTTATGTTGGCGCGTGATCTCGTCAATGCACCCGGTGGCAGCTTGCCGCCAGCGGCGCTTGCCAATGAAGCCGTGGCCCTCGGTGAGCGCACCGAGGTCACGGTCACCATCTTTGACAAAACCCGTCTGACGGAAGAAGGCTTTGGTGGCCTGCTCGCCGTTGGTCAGGGTTCGGCCAATGAGCCACGGTTTATCGTGATGGAGTACGGCGAAGCAGCCGAAGGGCGGCCAACAATCTGTCTTGTTGGCAAAGGCCTCACGTTTGACAGTGGTGGTCTGTCGCTCAAACCGTGGGAAGCCATGACCACGATGAAGTCTGATATGGGCGGCAGTGCGGCTGTCCTGGGGGCCATGCAGGTCATTGCTGAACTGCAACTCCCGTTGCATGTCGTGGGTCTCGTGCCCTCGGCTGAGAATATGCCGAGCAGCACCTCGTACCGACCTGATGATGTGCTTACCACCTTGAGTGGAAAAACGATCGAGGTACTCAATACCGATGCCGAAGGACGGATCGTCCTAGCCGACGCGCTCTTCTATGCCCAGCGCTACAACCCCGCCGCGATCATCGAACTTTCGACGCTCACCGGGGCGATTGTGGTTGCCCTTGGTTCGCATGCAACGGGGATGATGGGAACCAATCAGGAACTTGCCGACGCGATCAAGCAAGCAGGGGAAACAACCGGCGAACGCGTCTGGCAGCTGCCGCTCTGGGAAGAGTATCACGAGATGATCAAGAGCGAGATCGCCGATCTCAAAAACATCGGTGGTCGCCAGGCTGGCTCGATCACGGCCGGGGCCTTTCTTGCGGCCTTTGTTGGTGACTATCCTTTTGTTCACCTCGACATTGCTGGCACCGCCTATGCCGAAAAACCGGCACGACCTTATGACGTCGCAGGTGGCACAGGGGTAGGGGTACGCTTGCTCACCGAGTTCTTACGCCAGTACACTCGATAAGTCGTTCTCTAGGTGATAGGGGGTCGTGCGTATGCTGGCGAGAAGAACCAGTTTTGCTGGTTCTTCTCGCTAGCATACGCACGAGTTTTGAGGGTGAAAGCCCTAACGTTCTAGAAGCATAGTGGCGTGCCACTACAAGCTCAGTGATCATCAGACGAACGCCAGGAGGCATCAATGGCTGCAGAAACGACCAAGTCAAAAGAACCAGGTGAGGGTGGATTTGTGCAGAAATTGCTGGATGGCATTGAAAAGGTGGGCAATAAAGTCCCCCATCCAGTCATTATGTTCCTCTATTTGATCGCGATTATTGCTGTGCTGTCGCAAATCCTTTACATGTTTCGCGTCAGCGTGACCGAAGAGATCGCGATACCGGTGCCTATTGAGATCTTGCGCGATGTACGTGATGCGCTCGGTGGTTCGATCGTTGCCTATGATGTGTATACGGGGCAACCTGCCTACATTCCCGAATTCATTATTGAAGAACAGACGATTCCCATCCAGAGTCTGCTCACCGTACCGGGTTTACGGTTTGTCTTCTCGTCGTTTGTCGCGAACTTTGCCGGGTTTGGGGTGGTTGCGGTCACCCTGGTCGCGATGGCTGGCGTCGGTGTTGCCGAACAGGCTGGCATGATGGCGGCGCTGATTCGCAAACTGGTCAAAGTGGCCCCGCGTAATCTGATCGCCTTCATTCTCATCCTCGTCGGCGTGCTCTCCAGTGTCGCTTCAGATGCTGGGTACTTGATCCTCATCCCGCTTGCAGCAACGGCCTTCCTCACCCTGGGGCGCCACCCACTAGCCGGTATGGCGGCAGCCTTCGCTGGCGTCAGCGCGATCTTTGCGGTCAATGTGCTCATTACGCCCATTGATAGCATGATCACCGAGATTACTAATGAGGCGATTGGGCTGGCCGGCGGGGCTCCAATCACCGTGACGGCCAACTACTTCTTCAGTGTGGCCTCAACGCTGATCTTGACCGTTGTCGCGGTCATTGTCACCGAGCGCATCATCGAGCCGCGGCTGGGCAAGTACGAGGGCGAAGGTTTGATCGGTGATGAGGAGCTCGATCCCGAGGCCGCCAAAGCTGAGGCGCGGGGCTTGCAATACGCCCTCTATGGCTTCCTGATTGTGTTCGGCGTTGTGCTGCTGCTCTCGCTGCCCCCGGGTGCCCCACTACGCCACCCCGTGACCGGCAATCTGATCGGCACCACGCCCTTTATGGATAGCCTGATCTTCATTATCTCGCTCATCTTTCTTATTTCAGGCATTGGCTATGGGCTCGGAGCGAAGACGATCAAGAGCAGCAATGATGTGATCAGTGCCGTTACCAAGACCTTTGCCGGTCTTTCGGGGCTGATCTTTATGCTGCTGATGATCAGTCAGTTCATCGCCTTCTTCAACTATACCAACCTGCCCCGCGTGATTGCGGTCGTGCTGGCCAATGCACTGGAACAGGCCAATATTGGGGCTTTGCCTCTGCTTGTCGGCATGATTCTCGTCATTATCCTGCTCAACTTTATCATTCCCGGTGTCGTGCCCAAATGGGCTATCTTTGCCCCGATCTTTATTCCACTCTTTATTCGTCTTGAAGTTGCCCCTCAGACCGTCTTGGCGGCCTATCGGATTGGTGACTCGCCGACCAATGTGCTCACCCCGTTGATGGTCTATTTGCCCTTCATTGTCACCGTGGCCCAGAAGTATCAGAAAGATGCCGGCCTTGGTACCGTGATCGCGTTGATGATCCCCTACACGCTTGTGATCGCCATCGTCTGGATCCTGCTCTTTGTGGTCTGGTTCTTGCTTGGTATTCCACTCGGCCCGGGCTACCCTGTCAATGTGTAGAAGCGTTGCCTCTCGTCACCCTTCGCCTGGGAGCGAGGGCTTCCCGCCCTCGGGGTGCGAGCGAGGGTGGAAGCCCTCGCTCGCAGGGTTGCCTGTTGCCCCTCATGTGAACAGTTACGCAGCTTTTTCCGCAGGGCGCAGTAGCCAGCGAAACTGGCTGCTGCACCCTGCGTTCGCTGCATGAGTCTCAACGGCCATCACAGATGTACGAGGATCATGACTGAATTTCAACTTGTCCTCATCATTGCCAGCATCGCCGCTTTCTTCACCTATCTGGGTGCCCCGCTTGCCGAGGCGTTCGAGGTTCCCCATCTGGTCATTAGTGCAGCCCTTCAGTTTGCGGCAGGCGTGATTATGGCCCTGGTCGCCTTTAGTCTGATGCCTCCCGCGATCCGTCTCGGCCCATTAACGTGGGTACTCGGGGCGTTTTTTGTGGGGGGCCTCCTCTACGTCATCCTTGAATATGTCTCGGTCTGGGCGCTTAGCAAACCTGATCTTGCCCAGGATAATTCTGCTTCGCTCGGTCTCTATATTGGCATTCTCGTTGATCTGCTGATTGATGGGATGGTCATTGGCATCGGCTCGACATTGACCATCAAGACTGGTCTGTTGCTCGCGCTTGGTATGTCAATCAGCACGGCACCGCTTGCGTTTGTCATTACGGCGACGGCGAAACGCCAGGGCGTTCCTCGTCGGCGCCGTCGTCTGCTCTCGTTTCTCTTTATTGCTGCCATCATTGGTGGTGCGGTGATCGGCTATCTGGTCTTGCGCAATCAATCCCTCGAGGTACGACTGATCCTAGTAGCCCTCGCTTCCGGGTTTTTGATCACGACGATTACCCAGGGGATGATCCCCGAAGCGAATAAAGAGGGCGAACCGGGTTTTGCTGGGGTCTTATTTGTCGGCGGTATTTCGCTCTATGCGTTGATGACGCTCGGTTTGCAATAAGGAAAAGATATGCGTCTCTATGTGCTCTATGCGCTTTTATTCGCTTCACTGGTGATCGCTGCAATTGAGGCGACCCCGGGCCTTTCTGATCGCCTGCGCCGGTTTTTGGTGATTGCGGTAGCATTGCTGGTGATGTTGCCGTCGGTGATCTATTTGATCTTTGGTGGCGGGTAGAACTATCAACCAGGCCAGCCACGCTGGCCTGGTTGATACGAGAAGGCTAGGGCTGGCACCGAGTATGCGCTGAAGTGACAGCAGGGGATGTCGATGCTGGCCTGGTCAACACCAGAGGTTGAGGGCTGGCACCCTCACTCAACAGGATCGCTGAAACGCGGATCGGTGACAAACGTTTCGTCGGTCAGCGCTTCGAGGAAGGCGATTAGATCAGCGCGCTCTTGATCGGTCAGAGCAAAGCCGGTGATCAGGCTGCTCTTGTAGGGGTTCTGGCGCCCGTCGCCAGCATACGGCCCTTCGGTCAGCTGCCGTCCACCGGCTTCATACAACCGGATGACCTCTTCCAGCGTAGCAACCCTGCCGTCGTGCATATACGGAGCAGTGAGGGCCACATTGCGCAGACTCGGAGCCCGAAAGCGGCCCATGTCTGCCGGGTTTCCGCTAGCCTCGGCGAGTCCGTGCTGTCCCTCCGGATACACCCCTGTGCCATCAAGGTTGTAGAGGCCGATGTTGTGAAAAGGAACGGCCCCGACCGACTCGCCCTGTACCCGCGTCGAGCCGGTGAAGTTGAAGCCGCCGTGACACTGCGCACAACCGAGTTCAGGCCCAAAGAAGCGTTGTGCCCCACGCAACGCCGCTGGTGAAAGGGCGGTTGCGTCACCAGCCTGATAGCGATCATACGGTGCGTCAGCCGTGATCAGCGTACGCACAAACGCCGCCAACGCCTTGTAGATCTGCTCCCAACCCATTGGGTCAGGGTCATGCGGGAACGCTCGCGCAAAACGCTGCGGATAGACGCCATCCTGCCTCAGACGCGCCAGGATCGTGGCCTGTTGACCCGCTACACCCATTTCATCCGGGGCCGTGCCCGCAAAGAGCCGCTCAAGATGCTGCTCAAGCGTCGTGAGCTCTGGCTGCGCCCACGTCAGCGTGCGTGCATAGGCGACATTGCCAAGTCCCTGTGTATTGCGGTGATGGAGCGTGCCAGTTGCATTGACGGCACGAGCGCGGCCATCAGTAAACGCCAGCGCCTGGATATGGCACGTTGCACAGGCAACCGTCGCTGGCCCCGAGAGACGCTCTTCATAAAAGAGGGCCCGGCCCAGTTCGATCTTCGCCGTCTCCATCGGGTTAGCGGCTGGTACCTCGGGCAACGGCCATGCGGCAGGCAGAGCCCAGTCAAACACCTGAGCCGTTTCAGGCACGGTCGCACGACATCCGCCTGCGAGCACGAGCAGACCAAGCACAACTGCAATAAGTGTTCTACGCATCAACATCATTTACGAACGCAAAGCACCAAATTGCTGCCGTACCACGTGCCACATCCCCCGTACCCGGCGATCAAGCCCAAGCAAGAACAAGCCCAAAAACATCAAAGGAAGGGCCGGCCAGAGCAATTCGAAGATCGGCGCATCATGATGAAAATTGGGTAAATTTGCGACCAGCCAGATGCAGACACCACCGGCAAAGCCCGCGAGGCCCGCACGAATGCCAACCAGCAGGCCCAGGGTCAACAGCGCCAGTGGCACGCCCGCTGGATGCTCGGGAATGCGCCCGATCAACAGGGGTATGCTCAAGAGCGCGACACCAGCCACAACCAACAAGAGAGCAATGCGGCGTCGCCAACCAGTTGGTTGCTCAAAGAGTGGTGCCGCATAAGGATCGGCAGGTGGCGGAGGAACCAGTTGTTCGAGGTGATCAGGGTATGGATAGCCCTCGGTTGCCTTGATCAGAGCAAGGGCCAGTCCCTGCGTGCAAGCCTCTTCCGCAATTGCTAGCATGGCGGGAAGCCCAGCCAACTCATCGGGCAGGGCCTTCAGTTCAACCGAGGTAGCAGGCAAACACGAGGCCAAGGCAACCGGCACCGGTTCATACGCAACCGTCAGATCAATGCATATCAGCGTATGCACCCGATGGCTACGTTGCGCATCAACCATCAATGCATCACGCAGTGGCATCGCGCCAAGCGCACGTTGCATCCAATCGGTCAACAGCCGATCAAGCTCACGGGCCTCAATGGCCGAGAGTGAACTACCAAAGGTCCCCGCCCGCAACGCATCACGTAACTGCCGGGGTGTCCAGTCGCGCAGCATCGTCAAGACCGTCGCACGATCATATGCGACGAGGAACATTGACGCCATCAACGAAGATCGTGTCCGCAACCTGCTTCTCACAATGCACACCAACTTGACAATAATGCAGGAAGATCGGCGATGATCACATCAGGCTTGATCGAACCTGTTGTGGCTTCTTCACGTCCACTGACCCCGGTCAACACCAGCACCGAGGGCATGCCTGCGGCGAGCGCACCGGCAATATCCGTATCAAGGCGATCACCAACGACCAGCGTCTGCTCCACTGTGCTTCCAAGCATGGCAGCCCCGATCGCAAACATCGTTGGTTGCGGTTTACCGATTACCACCGGTACCACGTCAGTCGCCGCAACAAGCGCCGCAGTCACCGCCCCTGCCCCCGGAATCAAGCCCTCTTCCGACGGAAACGTCTTATCCGGGTTAGTGGCGATATAGGTCGCCCCGCCCCGAATAAAGAGAGTCGCCTGCCGCAGGGTCTCATAGGTGAGGGTGAAATCGGCCCCCTGCACCACAAGTTCAGGCAAGACGGTATCTTCCACAAAATAGCCGTCCCCAAAGATCGCCTCACGCAAACCCTGCATGCCCACCACAAACACCCGCGTCCCCAGAGGATAGGTCGTGCGCAAATAACGACCTGTCGCCACCGCCGAGGTAATGACACGGTCGGGCGGCATGGTGATGCCCATGGCCGCAAGTTTATCGGCATACTGCGCCGGGGTCAGCGAGGCATTATTGGTAATGCAGCCATAGCCAAACGAGCGCTGATCGAGCCAATTCAGCAGTTCGTGTACCCCGGGCAGCACCTGCTTGCCCCGGTAGAGCACGCCGTCCATATCGAAGAGAACCGCACGGATCGAACGTAGAATATCCATATCACATCCGCTCTGGTGCTTGAATGCCAAGTAAGCTCAGACCATTGTGCAATGCCTGCGCAGTGGCAGCGACCAGGCTTAAACGGGCCCCCCGCAACAGCGCTGTTTCCGCCTTGAGGACAGGGCACTGTTCAAAAAAGACGCCGAACTCACGCGCCGTGGTATAACACCAATCGGCTACGACAAACGGCGCATAGCGCGCGCCTGCCTCGCGCACTGCCTCGGGGAGCCGGGCGAGATGTTTGATCAGACGTGTCTCAGAGGGATGCACCAGCAAGGAAAGCTCACCGCCCGGGCCTTCGCCGCCATCCTCACGTGCTCGCCGCAAGAGCGAACGACAACGGGCATAGCTATACTGCAGATACGTGGCACTATTGCCCTCGGTTGCCAGCATCCGCTCCCAATCGAGCGTAATATTGCGCTTAGGATCTTGATAGAGATCATTATAGACCACGGCGCCGACGCCGACCGCTTCAGCCACAGCATCCTTTTCGGCCTCAGGCAGATCGGGGCTCTTGCGTTCAACCACCGCCCGTGCCCGACTCACCGCATCATCAAGCAGCGCTTCGAGATAGACCATATTGCCCCGTCGCGTCGAGAGCGGCTGCCCCTGGGCATCAAAGACCGTGCCAAAGGCAACGTGGGTCAACTCCACCTCTTGCGCGTACCCCATCGCCCGCATCAACGCAAAGAGCTGCCGCAAATGCAGGGCCTGCGGTTCACCGATGACATAGACAATCTTCTGGGGGTTAAACTCACGCATACGAAAGACGATGGTCGCCACATCGCGTGTCATATAGAGGGTGCCGCTATCACTGCGCTGGAGCAAGAAGGTGGGCAGGTTCTGCAGGTTCTCGATCACCACCGCCCCACCCGCATCACGGTAGGCTACCCCGCAGTCAAGGGCTTCCTGGATCACCCCAGCCAGCATTGGCTCATAGAAACTCTCGCCGTAGGCATGGTCGATCTTGACGCCCAGCCGATCATAGTTGCGCTGGGCCGCCTCCATAGTCAGATCAACACTCCACTGCCAGAGCTCACGGGCCTGCGGGTCGCCCTGTTCAAGGCGCAGTGACCACTGGCGGGCAAGCTCGTCGAGGGCGGAATCATCTTTCGCCGCAGCGGCAAAACGGGCATACTGGGCCTCGAGTGCCTCCAACGCGGCTTCGCCAACACCCTCGGGCTTACCTTCATGCTCAATCGATGCCAACACAACCCCAAACTGTTTGCCCCAATCCCCCAGATGATTATCACCAATGACCTCGTACCCTAGGGCACGATAAAGATTGACTATCGCCTGCCCGATGATCGTCGAGCGGATATGACCGACATGCATCCGTTTCGCAATATTCGGGGCCGAATAATCAACCACAACGCGCTGAGCATGCCCATCGCGATGGGTGCCATAACACGTTCCTGTAGCGAAGATCTCGTTGAGCACCGTGACAGCCAGGCGTTCAGGGTGCATACTAAAGTTCAAAAATGGCCCGACAGCCTCCACCTTGCCAATCAGACTATTGTCGTCCACCCGGATCGCTGCCGCAAGATCAGTTGCTAATTGTGGGGCGACCAGGCCTTGTTCTTTCGCCAGACGAAAGGTCGGAAAGGCCAGATCCGCCGGAATATTGGGCCTGGGCGTCGTCAACTCGATCTGGCCCACTTCGGCCTGACCGGTTGCCGCAATCGCCTCGCGAACCTCAGTTGTAAAGCGTTCTAACGCATAATTCATGCTTGTCTCTCCAGTTGTACACACGGTGTCAGTATAAAGCCGCTCGCCATTTGGCGCAACCATTGCCGTGCGTAAGTAGGGGCGCAGCAGCCATCACAGGGGCGTTCCTTCAACGGGCGGGCCATGTTGGGCTGCTGCGCCCCTACACGCTACGTCGCCCCGTTGCTCGAACTGCTCTTCCCGGCGGTCTGGCGCACCGTGGATTGGCAGCAACCCGTCATCTTCCGGGATACCGAACTGCAGCAACTTGACCCAGATGTCAATCGCGGCAAGCACCGCATCGACAAACTCGTGCAGGTTCAGGCTCTCGATGGCACGCCACGCACGATCTTCATGCACCTGGAAGTCCAGTCCCAGCGCGATCCCACCTTCGCCGAACGCATGTTTTGTTACCACGCCCAGATCTTCGTCCGCGAACGCCACCCGGTGATCAGCCTCGCCGTCTTGAGCGATGACCAACCGGGGTGGCACCCGCGCTCCTTTGGCTACGCCGAGGCCGGGTGCGTGGTGCGGCTTGAGTTCCCCACAGTCAAACTCTTGGATCTTGACTTGACAATGCTCGAAGCCAGCCGCACCCCCATCGCGATGGTCATCCTGATCCATCGCGACGCGCAGGCGACTCGGGGGCAACCCGAGGAACGCCTCCGGCGCAAATTGGCCCGCTTTCGCACCTTCTTCCGCAACGGATACAGTGCCACCGATATGCGCCGACTCTATCGCGTGCTCGATCAGATGCTGCGCCTCGACCCGCGCATGCACGCGACGGTTCGTGCTACAATGCGCCTCATTGAACAGGAGGAGACCCAGATGGACACCTTTGTGACCAGTATCGAAGAACTTGCCTTTGCCGAGGGGCTTGAGCAAGGCATCGAGAAGGGGCTTGAGCAAGGCATCGAGAAGGGGCTTGAGCAAGGCATCGAGAAGGGGCTTGAGCAAGGCATCGAGAAGGGGCTTGAGCAAGGCATCGAGAAGGGGCTTGAGCAAGGCATCGAGAAGGGGCTTGAGCAAGGCATCGAGAAGGGGCTTGAGCAAGGCCGCCACCAGACCCTGCAAACTGTGGTACTGCGCCAACTGACTCGGCGTTGCGGGCCACTATCTGAGCCGGTGCAGCATCAACTCGTCACCCTGAGCCCTGAACATCTCCTGGACTTGAGTGAGAGCCTGCTCGATTTTACGAGTCTGGATGATCTCCAAAACTGGTTGGCCCGCATGTGCCCATCGGAATAAGCCGGCCTCCTGCAGGCAAAGCAACGTACGGGCACGGCGCCGCCCGGCCCCCACGCCCGGCCCCCACGCCCGGCCCCCGTTCGCGTCTACCGCCAGATACTACTCATTGGTGGCAAATGGGAGACAAATGCGAAAGCGACTCCCCTGCGCAGGCTCGCTCTCCACGCTTAACGCCCCATGATGCGCCTGCACGATGCCCTGCACCGCAGCCAGACCAAGTCCTCTGCCGGTGAACTTGGTACTGAAAAAGGGATCGAAAATACGACGAAGGGCCACTGCTTCGATCCCACACCCGGTGTCGTGAACCTCCAGGTAGGCATAGCGGCCCGGCTCGGCGGCATTGATACTGGCATGCCTTAGGATCGCGTCTGTTAGATCGCACTGGCCTGTGCTCACGGTAATCTCCCCATGCTCCATTGCCTCGATCGCTTCAATCGCGTTGGTCAGCAGACTCCGTAGCATCTGGCGGAGCTGGGTTTCATCGGCGTGGATCAGGGGCAGATCAGGTTCGAGACAGTAGTGGATCGCAATGGTATGTGGGAGCGTGAGCCTAATAAGTTCGCTCTGTTCGCGCACAATGAGGTTGAGGTCAACCGGGACAAGATGAAATGCCCCGCGCCCTGCATACGCAAGCATCTGTGCGGTCAGTTCGGCGGCACGGCGTGCCCCCAGCATAATTGCATTCAGACTGTCGTGAACCTCACTCCCCGGCGGTGTATCGAGGCGGGCGAGCTCGGCGTAGCCCAGGATGGTCGAGAGGATATTGTTAAAATCGTGGGCAACGCCGCCCGCTAGGATGGCGAGACTCTCGAGTCGTTGCGCTTCTAGCAGTTTGCGCTGGATGAGTTCGCGTTGGGCTTCACTCTCTTTGCGTGCGGTGATGTCGAGGGTGACAATGGCCGACCCCATGCCCGCAACGGGCAACGGTGCGGCGCTGATGCTTGCCCAGCGCCGTTTGCCATCCGGTCGGATGATGCCGATTTCGGCGTCACGCACGATCTCACCGTTGGCCGCACGGATCGTTGGAAAAGCGTCGAAGGGGATCGGCACGCCATCGGGGTAAAGATACTGGATCTTCCGGTAACCCCCGGCCAGTATTTCGCTCACCTCCATCCCCAGAATCTGTCCAACGGTACGATTAAGCTGAAGAGGCCGTCGTTTTGGGTCAACAATTGAGACGCCAACCGGCAAGATATCAAAGAGTGTCCGCAACAGACTTTCGCGCTCGCGTAGTTCCTCTTCGTGCTTCCAGCGTCGCAAGGTACTCCCGATCAGTCCGGTTGCCAGTTGCAACAAGATGTAATCCTGTTCTTGCCAACGCTGGGCTGTGGTGCAATGGTAAAAGCCAAGGGCACCGGCAAGCTCTTCTCCGGTCTGCATCGTCAAAAAGAGAAATGATGCGATGCCAAGTGGCTCCATCAACGCGGCTAACTCTGGCGCCTGGGTGCGTAGGCTCTCGATCGTGCCACTAACCGCTCTGCCCTGACGAGGATCAATCCGGAACTGCACCGGGATCTTGTTCCAGGGCAGGCGCGGCAACGGTTGATGCGGGGGCAGCAAAAAGGCAGGGCGCGCTATCGTTATCGTTTGATCAAGGCAAAGACCCAACTCGGGATCACGTACGCCTCGTAGCAAGACAATGCGATCAACATCAATCCCGTCAAGCAAGCTTCCCAGGGCTTCACGCAACACCTGCTCGCGCTCGACCGGGGTATTGACCGGTCGAATCAAGATCTGCGAGCATGCAAAGAGGACGGCTTGATAGCGCCGATCCTGTTCGACCTTGAGCTGCGACTGCTTTTGGCTCGTAATATCCATCTCGATGCCGTCCCACAGCACATGGTGGGCATCAAGTCGCCGCGGTCGTTGGCGTATCCGACTCCACCGCTCGCCCCACGGGGTCATTTTCCGCACCTCTATATCGAGCGGGGCAAAGGCGGCACGGGCCTGCTGCTCGGCCTCATGCAGCCGCTGACGATCTTCGGGAACCAGTAACTCGTAGAGAAGTTCTGGCTTCTTGAGCGCCTGCGCTGGCGTAGAGCCCGACAGTTGCTCGACACCAGCACTGACATAGGTGAAACGTCCGGAACCATTGTCAACGACGAGTTCTTGATAGAGCATAACGCCCGGCAGGTTGTCGCCAATCGCCCCAAGTTGCGCTTCGCGTTCCTCCAAGTCATCGGTACGCTCGCTCACGAGGTACTCCAGGTCGCGATTGAGCGCCTCGAGCCGCTTTTCAGCCTGTGTTCGTTCCTGATCGATGCGATCAAAGGCGTGCGCCACCTGATAAAAGAGGAACAGGTTGCCTATGATCACTATGATCAAGCCCAGGATCGCTCCGCTAAAACCTGTCTGCCAGGTAATCCAGGCCACGAGCCACCCAATCAGCAAGAGCACAAAGCTGCCTGCCACAAGCCGCCGCAGGATCTGTCCACCCTGACTTGCACGCAAGCTCAAGGCCATAGACCCACGGTCAGGGTTCATCGTGAGCCCGGCAAGCGCCAGTAACAAGACAGCCACTGAACCATGCAGCGACGTGCCACGCGCAAGTGGACGCAAACTCATACTGACTGGCAAAAAGCTCATAATGGCAATCAGCCCATACAGAGCCAACCCCAGGGCACAGAGTTGCGCCAGCCGAACGTTGCGCTCGGTTGGGTTTTCGCGTAAGAATATAGCTACCCCGACAAGCAGGATCGTCAAGATGACCATCGGCACAAAGGCAAGCGGCGAGCCAGCCGATCCCACCTCAAACACCGGCACTAGACCATCCCACAAGAAAGTGCTGAGATAGAGCACGCCAAGGACAACGGCACTGCCAATCATCACGCCTGCCAGGAGGCGCGTCAGACGTCCTGGCACAAGCAGCATCAATGTTGCAATCAGCAACATCCCAGCATTCAACGGTCTCAGTGGGGGTAAGGCCGGGTGCAATTGCGCCAGAAGAGGAAGATCGGCGATCCAGCCTACTAGCGCGAGTAGGCTGATGCTGATCGCAAAGGCAACAGCGCCGATCTGTAGGTACCGAAGATACCGAAAGATGGGAGACATCATCATCGGGCTTGTCTAAGGGTAGTCTGCGCAATGCCGTGGATCGCACGCATTGCGCAGAGATCTAGTAATAGTCAGACATAGCAAGCCTATATGCGCTCCTGCAAGCTATGAACTGTCCAGACATCGTCAGCCAGCGCACGGATAGCCTGCACAGCGGCAGCAGCCCCCGACAGGGTGGTCAGCATTGGTACCCCATAGGTGATCGCGGCACGCCTGATCGCAACTTCGTCAAAGAAACTCGCTTTGCCGAGGGGCGTATTGACAATCAGCGCAATCTCGTTATTCTTGACATAGTCAACCGCGTTCGGTCGCCCTTCGTTCACCTTGTAAATCGAAGTCACCGTCAGGCCGTGCTCGCGCAGAGACGCCGCCGTGCCTCCCGTCGCCAAGAGTTCGAAGCCCATCGCCGCAAGGTCGCGGGCAATCGGGAGCAACGAGGCTTTGTCACGATCATTGACACTCAAAAAGGCCTTCCCACTGAGCGGAAGATCCTGTCCACACCCTAGTTGCGCCTTGGCAAAAGCCTCGCCAAAGGTTGCTCCACTCCCCATAGCTTCCCCCGTCGAGCGCATCTCGGGGCCAAGCAGGGTGTCTACCCCAGGGAACCGCGCCCACGGCAAGACAACTTCTTTGACGTGGTATTTCTGGTTGTGTTCACCCGTGTCAAGCTTGTGACTGATCACCGGCTCGGTCTGACCCGGTACCATAACATGCAGGTACTGATCATCAAGCCGCAGCTGCGCCCCGCCTGCACATTGCGCCGCAATCTGCGCCCACGGTGTCCCCGTCGCTTTGGCGACAAAGGGGATCGTACGCGACGCCCGCGGATTCACTTCCAGCACATAGACAATGCCGTCTTTCATGGCGTACTGAACATTCATCAACCCGACGACTCCAAGCGCCCGAGCCAGTTGAACCGTATAGGTTTGCATCATGGCAACATGTTCCGGGGCCACCATATAGGTTGGAATAACACACGCACTGTCGCCACTATGCACCCCGGCAAGCTCGATCTGCTCCATAATGCCTGCAATCACAACTTCACTGCCATCGGCGACACAATCTACATCCATTTCGAAGGCGTCTTCGAGGAAACGGTCGATCAGGACGGGATGCTCAGGTGAGGCGTCAACCGCTTCGCGCATGTAGCGTTCGAGCGTTTCATCGTCATAGACAATCGCCATGGCCCGCCCTCCCAGCACATACGAGGGCCGAACAACCACCGGGTAGCTGATGGTGCGGGCAACTTCCAGGGCTTCTTCACCCGAGGTGGCACTGCCATGCGCAGGCGCCGGTATGTCAAGCCGCCCGAGCAGCGCCCCAAACCGATCGCGATCCTCGGCAAGGTCAATCGAGTCGGGCGCGGTTCCCCAGATGGGCACACCAGCAGCCTCGAGTGCCCGGGCCAGTTTCAATGGTGTTTGTCCACCAAATTGTACCAGCACACCATCTGGTTCTTCCAGATCAACAATGTTCAGCACATCTTCCAACGTTAATGGCTCAAAATAGAGCCGATCAGCTGTATCATAATCGGTCGAGACTGTTTCTGGGTTACAGTTGACCATAATCGTCTCGTAGCCGATGCTCCGCAAGCCAAAGACGGCGTGGACACAGCAATAGTCAAATTCGATGCCCTGTCCAATCCGATTCGGCCCCGACCCGAGAATGATCACCTTTTTGCGTGTGCTTGGCTCAGCCTCGTCTTCGCTCTCGTAGCTTGAATAGAGATAGGGCGTGAACGCGGGAAACTCGGCGGCACATGTGTCAACCCGGTGAAACGTAGGAAAAATCCCCAACTCTTTGCGGCGCGCTCGTACCGCAAGTTCAGCGTCCCACGCATGCCTCAGTCTCGGCGCACGCAGCAAATAGGCAAGTTGTGCGTCACCAAAGCCCATCCGTTTCGCCTGACGCAGCAGGTCAGCCGGGACATTGCTAAGATCAAAGGCGCGCAGACGGCCTTCGAGGTTGACGATCTGCTCGAACTGTTCCAGGAACCAGGGGTCAATATGGGTCAGAGCATTGATTTGCGCCACATTCATGCCACTCTGCAGCGCGTAGCGCAGATAAAAGTAGCGCTCAGGATTGGGCGTGATCAGCCGCTCGCGCACGCGCTCGGGGTTGATCTGGTCTTTGCCATCGGCCCCCCAACCCAGGCGTCCCTGCTCGAGCGAGCGCCAGGCTTTTTGAAAAGCCTCGGGAAAGGTACGCCCGATCGCCATCACTTCCCCGACCGATTTCATGCTAGTCGTCAGGGTCTGATCGGCTTGCGGGAATTTCTCGAAGGTCCAGCGCGGGATCTTTACCACCACATAGTCAAGCGTTGGTTCAAAACTCGCTGGGGTTTCCCGTGTAATATCATTCGGAAGTTCGTCAAGCGTATAGCCAATCGCGAGCTTGGCGGCAATTTTGGCAATCGGGAAGCCAGTCGCTTTCGAGGCCAGGGCCGATGAACGCGATACCCGCGGATTCATCTCGATCACATAGATGCGCCCGTCGGTCGGGCTAATCGCAAATTGCACATTCGAGCCACCCGTCTCGACACCAACCGCACGCAACACCGCCAATGCCTGATCACGCAGTTGCTGGTATTCACGATCCGTCAACGTCATCGCCGGGGCAACCGTCACCGAGTCACCCGTATGCACGCCCATTGGATCGATATTCTCAATCGAGCAGATGATCACCCCGTTGTCCATTCGGTCGCGCATCACCTCAAGCTCGAATTCCTTCCAGCCGAGCACACTCTCTTCAATCAAGACTTGATTAACTGGTGAAGCATCGAGGCCCCGTTCCACAATTTCTTTGAACTCTTCGAGGTTATACGCAATGCCGCCACCAGCCCCGCCAAGGGTAAACGAAGGGCGAATGATCGCCGGAAAGCCGACTTGACCGATCAGCGCCATGGCTTCATCAACGCTATGCACGGTGCCCGAGCGGGGCACCTGTAACCCGATCTCGATCATCTTGTCTTTGAAGCGCTGGCGATCTTCGGCAATGCGTACCGCTTCGACCGAGGCCCCGATTAACTCAACGCCATAGCGCTCAAGGACGCCAGCCTCGTGCAGGTCTACCGCCAGGTTGAGCGCCGTCTGACCGCCAACCGTCGGCAACAGCGCATCAGGACGCTCGCGGGCAATAATGCGTTCAACACTCGCCACCGTCAGTGGCTCAATGTAGGTTGCATCGGCTAGCCCCGGATCGGTCATAATCGTCGCTGGATTCGAATTGACCAGCACCACACGATAGCCCTCTTCCCGCAAGGCTTTGCACGCCTGAGCACCCGAATAGTCGAACTCACAGGCCTGACCGATCACAATCGGTCCCGACCCGATAATTAAAATAGTAGTAAGATCGTTGCGCCTGGGCATTCTGTGGTCTCGCTCCTCTCGCTGATCGTAGGCACACTCGAGTATGCCTCTGTCGAGGCCGATTATACCATTGCGTCTGCCTCGCTTGTCGCAAGCAAGGCCAGTGGTCTAACCCCTGGCTTTGCTTGCAAATTCTCCTCATCGCAAAAAATGCCAGCAAAGCTGGCATTTTTTTGCGACCATCCATCAAGGTGCCCGTGGCTGTGGTGGCGGGGCCACCACTAACCTGATGCTCGTTTCAGCAAACGGCACCAGCAATCGGTCATTCTGGTCAGCCAACCGTACCGTGATCTCGCCTCCCGCTGGTGGCACCGTAAAGAGCACCGGCCCACTAAAGACAAACCCGATCCCCGGCACCTCGCGGACACTCAATTCGCCTTTACCAAGCTCATTGCCCGCCGCATCTGTGACCGTGTAGACCAGGCGACTCTGAAAAGGTGCCAGCGCTGTCGTGCCATCAAAGATCGCCGGGCTACCCACAACGGTGTCGGTTACCGGTGAGGTGACATTGATGACCTGTTGATCCCCCGCTGGCCCGATACTCGTTGGCGTCGGCGGTTGCGCTCGTGGGTTGACCTGCAACTGCACGATGGCACTCGCGATGATCTGTCCGGCCCCATCGCGATCATAGATCTCGACCGCAATCGCCCCGCCCTGCACCGGCTCGGTAAAGTTCAATGAGGCGGTAAAGGGGACATTGACTTGCCCCGTCTGCCCCGCGACCGGGAAACTACCTTGCCCAAGCGTCTCACGGGTCAGGGTGCGCACGACATAGTAGAGCTCACGGAACTGCGGATAGAGCGCCGCCCGTCCGGTAATGACGACTGGACTGCCAACAGTTGTCCCGGTCGGCGGGGTCTCGATCGTGATCGCTTGGCGCGTCGGCGGTGGAACGGGTGTCGCTGTAGGGGCTGGCGTCGCTGTAGGGGCTGGCGTCGCCGTTGGTGTCGGTGGGCCGGCCACATTCAGCGGCAGCGTCACACTCGTCATCACCTGGCCGGTGTTGGGGTCAAGCTCAAGCAACTCGAGGTTGATCGAACCACCGCCCTGGGGTAGGTTAAAGAAGATCTGGCTATTAAAACGACCACCACCCTCTTGCGAGCCGCTAACGCCAAACTGCCCGGTACCAAGTTGCTGCCCATTAACATCACGTACCCGGAAGGTCAACTGACTGTTGGGTGGCAACTGCACCGTGCGTCCAGCAATCGTCATTGGGCTGCCCACCGTCGTTCCCGCAGGCGGTGACTCGATAATGATGGCCTGCGCTTGCGGTGCGACATTCAGGTCGAGCCGTGCCGAAGCAATAATCTCGTTGGTGCTTGCATTCTGATCGGCAATTTCAATCGTGATCCGTCCACCAGTCACTGGCAAATTAAACGTGACCGACGCATTGAAAATGGCCGGCCCTCCCTCGGCCCCCAGCACCGGGAAGAAACCATTGCCCAGATCACGGCCAGCCGCATCAAAGACCCGGTAGAGCAAGTTGCCCTGGAAGGGGAAACGCGCCGTGCGCCCGGTCAGAGTCACCGGGCTGCCCACAGTCGTCCCTGGTGGCGGTGACTCGACCACGATCGCCTGGGGCGGTGCAACCACCATCACCAACTGGGTACTTGCCACGGCTGGTGCCCCCGGTGCGCCTGGCTCAAGCACTTCGAGCGTCACCGCGCCACCCTCCAGGGGAGGATTGAAGCCAATCGAAGCCGTAAAGCTCCCCTGTCCCTCGGCGGTAACATTCACCGGGAAGACCCCATTGCCAATGATAGTGCCTGCCGCATCACGCATCACAAAGGTCAGACTGTTGCCCGCCGGGGGCACGGTCGTGCGCCCGGCAATTGTTACCGGGCTGCCAACGGTTGTCCCTGGTGGCGGTGAGTCAAGCGTAATCGCCTGGGCCTGTGGCTCAGGGGTTGGTTCCCCTTCCCCCGTCGCGCCATTTGACGGACTCAGATTCACCGAAACCGAGGCAATCGCCATGGTCGAACCATCAGCCGCACTGATCTCTAGCACCTCGATCCGCCCCGGCCCACCCTGCTCAAGGGTGTAGGGGATTTCACCAGCAAAGACGCCTGGGCCCCCCAGATCGTCCTGAAGCGCCTCGGCCGTAAAGAAGCCCTCGGCCAGCAAACCTCCGCCTGGCCCAAAGAGGCGGTAGTTCAGATTGGCCTCAAAGGGCATGATCGTCACATCACCAGTGACCACAATTGGACTGGTTACCGTAGCATCTGTTGTCGGACTCAGTATCGTGATCGTTCGTCGTGGCGGCACGGGCGTCGTCTGCTCAGGGGTTGGGGTCGGAGTGCTTCCCCCAAACCCACAACCACTCAGCAGCAATACAAGCCCCAGCATCACCATCGTCCATCGCCATTGCCACCAGTGTACATATTTGTGCACATGGCACATCGTAGTACCTCACAATCGACAGGTCAACTGCGAAACGACGCTCACAGTTGACCTGTCCTTCAACGTTTGCTCTCACTAACGACCGACTTAACGCAAGTACTGCCGGAACCAACTTACTTGCTCTTGCGCCGCATAGAGTTGATTCTCGTCATCAAAGAGGCCGTGACCCTCACCAAAGAACTTGACCATCCGTGCCGGCACCTTACGATTGACCAATTGCAGATGCAGATTCTCGTTCTGCACAATCGGCAGGAAATCACCCGTACCGTGGAAGGTCAGGACAGGCGTGCGAATACGGCTAACATTGTACGACGGCGAGTCGTTCTGATACTCTTGCGGGATAGTAAAGGGGGGCAACCCCATCAAATGTGGCATCAGCGAGGCATACCCACGGTTCCACTCGGTGATCGTATCAACCAGCGCACACTGCGGATTGGCCGCACTGTAGAGCGTTGGGTGGCGTACAATGCTCTGCAAGGTAAAGTAGCCGCCGTACGAGCACCCCGTAATGCCTACCCTGCCCTGGCGTGTCCACCCACGGCGGATCATCTCGCGCACAATCGCAGCCTGTTCGTCAATATCAATTGCCCCAAAATTGCTGCCATCAGCCAGGCTATTAAAGATCGCTGGCGTATACCCAGGACGCCCCGCTACCGGCGTGACGAGCAAGGCCAAGCCCATACTCGGCAGCAACGCATACGGATCTTCCACATTCGTCAACCACCGATTGATCATCGCTGACCCAGGGCCACCCTGTTGCCACACGATAATCGGCACATTGCGTGGCGGGAAGGCCGCTCCAGCCGGTTGAATCAGCACCCCAACCCGCGTTTGCCCATTTGGCAGCCGGAAACTCACCGGATCCTGGCGGAGATTCGCAAACACGCGCAACTCTTCGCCCACCCAGGTCAGACGGGCCAGACCGCGGCCATCCCAACCCATCCGATAGATGTCGGGCGGCTCGGTAAACGAGGTGTGCGTAAAGACGATCTGGCGGCTACGGTTCGTGGTAAAGACATTGTAATAGGCCCCTGCACGATTCGACAGGTTGCGCACTTCGCCACTGCGTCGGTTGTAGTAATAGACATGGCGATCCGTCCCACGGGCCGCACGGAAGATAAGCTCATCCTGCGAGACCATTTCACCGACGACACTCGCAAAGGCCGCACTGCTAAAGAGATTATTTTCAAACCGCCCTAGTTCACGGAGTTGACGGTCATAGAAACGGTACGAAAGCCGCTCACTGAACTGCAACGCATAGATCGGGTGCGTGCGCCCACGGATGCGTGCCGGGTGCCAAGCCTCGACAAGCAATACCTGACCATCAGGTGACCAGTCGCTCGCAAAGAGCACCGGCGGCGCGGCAGCACCTTTGTCGGGCTGCAAAAGCTGCACGGCACCGCTCACCGTATCCATCACATACGTGTTGTTATTCTGCAACACCGGATTGATCGACGGGGGCAGATTGCCGGTCACGTCACGGTAGACCTCTTCCGAGAGCAGGGCACCATCAAAGATAAAACGCTGATCCTCAAAATCGGCCAATCCATAAATCGAAAACGCCAACTGGTTGCCATCTGGTGTCCAGACGGCACTTGCCAACGCCGAGGCAATATCAATTGTGGTTACATACCGCGAACCCTGGTCAACGGTGTAGAGCAACAGATCAAGCGAGGTTGGCGTAACCGCCACCGTCTCGGTCTCATCACCCTCTTGCATCATCCACATCCGCTGCAACGCGACGGCATGTTGGCGCTGCGCCTGGGCAATCCGTCCCTGCATCGCCGCAGGTGCAACCGGACGATCCGTCACTATCGCACTTGCGGGTCGCGGGTGTCCAATACGCACCCGTACTGGCTTGGAAAAATCCTCCTCGCCCGCTGCTTCCTCAGGAAAGAGTACGAGCAAAAACCGGTTCAGGTCGGGTGAAATCGAGACAAGCCCTGTATCAACAGGCAACCGCAGCGGCATCACGCTCAACTCGAGGGTCGACCGATTGATCCCCAGTTTCACAAACGCATCTTCAGGCTCAAAGGCACGAAGATCAAGCGCGACTGAACCCAGCGTCTCGTTGTCGAGCCACGCAAAATCAGAAAAACCAAGCAAGGGGAGGGGGATAAATGGCCCGAAGAGTTCCGGATCAATAACGACGGTCGATCCATCCTGAATGTTCAAAAAGCCGATCGTCTCATCCGATGTATAAAGAATGGTCTGATCATCGGGACTCACTGGACTTGACGGTACGGTGTAGACAGTCTCACCCTGGAGTCGTGCGATACGCTCAACTTCTTCTTCACTCAAAAGATCCGGCGGACGTTTCTCATCGAAACGAACTGACACAACATTGTTGGGGCCTGTCTGGGCCTGGACAGGCGTCACACTGGCAGCCATTGCCACAATCAGCAGCACGAACATCCATGTGTGGAGACGCATATGCACTCCTTCTTGCACATCAGTCAGCATTGAAATGTGGCTATCATACCAGATTTTGTCAGAAAATGATATACTGAACAGACTACTAAGGTACCTTGCAACCTTGTCTAACCCATCCACGAACAGCAGGATTGTCAGTTATGGAGTGTCGTGAGGCGCAGAGCTTGATCGATGCAGGTGTTCGACCTGGATCTACGAATCAACAGCGAAAACAACTTGGTTTTCATATCGCTCAGTGTCCTGAGTGTCGTGCCTACCTTACAGATATCACGCCCCTAGTGAGCCCACGGCCCGCGCCCACCACCCTGGGCACATCAGTGGCTCACCTCGAAGCGCCGACAGCCCGCCCGCTCGAAAACCCGGCACCAGCCGCATCACCCCTCAGCCCCGACGGGTCGACAACCTACACGGACGTACCCGCACCTCACGCGGACGCGCCAGTGGCCCTGCCGCCCGCAAACCCGGTGCCACTATATGGCGTGACCCCAAACGAGCATGACGCTTCCGATCTCCTCACTTCGCTTCTAATGGATAGCCCTGAACCACCGCCACCACTCAGGCGCCGTCGGGCAGTGTTGTCGCCGCATCGGCGCCCGCCACCCTGGCTTACCTATGTCGTCATAAGTCTGCTTGGTGCCCTGGCCTTGAGCCTGGGCTTCACCGCCGGACGAGTGGCCCGTGCCGCGTATACGATTCGTGAGAATGTAGCGGCCATGCAAGTGGCACCTGCGGCTCCTCGTGCAGTCACACCTGCCCTCGTTGTCCCTACCGAATCTTCGGGCTTTTCAGTGCCAACGTCGCTTGCCACAACAGACGCTGTTGGCACCGAACTATTGCTTCCTTCACCAACGCCGACGCCAGCAGTTGCCATTGCGGCAACCGAAATCGCTATTGCAACAGCCCTGGCGCTGATGACCCCTTCGAGCCTCCCCATCGAAGCGACCGCTGTCCCTTATCTTGCGCCTTCAGTAGAACCAGATGCCGGGCTTGTGATGGTACCTTCACCAACCACTGATCCGGCCCCACCAGACCTGAGTCCGACCCCTATCAGGCTGCCAACCATTGATGGCACGGTGCCACTGCCGACCCTGATCCCAACGATCAATGTGGTGCCAGCAAGCACGCAACCACAACATATTTTGCTGCTTGGCAGCGACCGACGGCCCGGTGAGGGGTGGCAGAATCGGTCTGATGCGATTATGATCGTACGGGTTGAGCCTGATACCCAGCGGATCGCCCTGCTCTCACTCCCTCGCGATCTTATTGTGGAAATCCCGGGCTATGGCTGGGCACGCATCAATGCGATGACGGCCTACAGCGGCCTTGATCCTGGGGCTGGTTCGGGGATCGAGCTTGCCCGCAAAACGGTCAGTAACCTCCTCGATCTCCCCATCGACTATGTCGTACGCGCCGATTTCCAGGCTTTTATGACCGCGATCGATGCAATTGGCGGCATTGAGATCAATGTCGAAACTGAACTCTATGATCCAATGTATCCAACCATTGATTATGGTTATATGGTGGCCCATTTCTTGCCGGGCACACAATGGATGGACGGGTACTCGGCCCTGATCTATAGCCGTATCCGGCATCCCGACAGCGACTATGCGCGCTCACGCCGCCAGCAAGAAGTTATTCAGGCGATTATGAGCCGGGTGCGTGACCAAAATATTATTGTCCAGGCCCAGATGCTTTCTGATTTGAGTACCGCGTTACGCGATCATATGGTGACCGATTTTTCCCTTGAAGAGATGATCGGTCTGGCCTGGGCTTTTCGCAACTTTTCACCTGAAGATGTTGAGCGCTATACTCTCGACGAAAACCTGACCACCGTCGGGCTTCCCGGCGATCAGTATGCCATCACGACCTCATCCTGGGCGCTTCAACTTGTCCGTAGCCAACTCGTTGGGCAGTGATGTGTCAAAACGTAGCGTCTCTGCGTCTTTGCGTCAACACGGATCAACGCACGTACACCCCGATTGCATCAGGGACTGCTCGCGGCGAACCGGGCCAGATCGGTTGCCCGCGCCAGGTCGCCTGCGTTGAGGTGTCGTCGTCACCACCAAGGGCATCCCGGCATCCCATCGCCCGCAATGCCTGCGCCAGCTCGATCCCGGTGATCCCCCGGCTGTTCGCCAGCACGACAAACGAGTGCCCGTTGGGAAGATCACCTACACAGACAGCCGTTTTCGGATAGGTGCCCTGATAGATCATGATCCGCCAGTCGAGTTGCACAAAATCTTCGTTCAACGGGTTAAACGGAAGCTCGCCGTCACCAGGTTCAATGCGCTCAGGATTGGCAATCTTGCCCTCCCAGAGGATCACCGGCCCCCCACCGACAGCCTGCCAACAGGCGGCAAGTGCCGTCGCATCAAAGAGCCCGATCAACGCCCGCTGGTCATAGGTGAGACAGAGCACCCCTCGCCCTGCGTTGACCCGGTGGATCACCCCGTTGATCACAACACTTCCTTCATTGGACGTGCGGACAGCCCCGTGAAAGCCAAAGGCCATCGCGGCGAGCAGTTCCAGACCTTCACGCTGTGCATACGGGGCATTGGCCATCGTCGCCACCGTCGCAAGGTGGCGTTGCCGATCCAACCAGATGGTGTCACCATGCTCATCGCTGCCAGGAAGCGCACCATCGGCCGTAATCAGTTCGAGATGCACCATCTCATCAAGCCGCACAACAATGTAGGCCAGTTCGCCACCACCCACTGGCCGCCGGTACCATTCCACCCGCCCCTCAGCGACCCGCTCTTGTAGGCTGCTGTCACGGTTGAAGGCTTCAAGTTGCTCGTTTGCCGCCGGTTGCATCATTCCAACCACCGCGTTGGCTCGTCCCACCAGCGCGTCTGCCCCTCGCGAACCCTGTTCGGTTGACGCAAACCCCCACCGTGAGAGAGTCGCTCGGCTGCCTGAAAAAGCTTGCACAACCATGACGAGCACGGCAAGTGGGACAAGCAATAGCGCAAGGTACTGTACACGACGAAGACTCATGGGTGTATTATAGAACAAACGCGAATGAGCGGCCTTCCAGTTGAGCCTTGTGGTATTATAGCATGTATGTGCAATAAACACCCTCTCACCAGTCAAAGCCTTATCTTACTCGTCCTTCTTCTGCTGCTCGGGCCACATCCTGTGGCGGCCCAGCGCAGCGACGGACTGGATCTGCCCCTCACCATGGCCAATCAGTGTGGCCATGGTGACGAGATCCATTTCACCTTCGCGGCCACCGGTGATACCTTCCCCCACGAAAATATTCAGGCCGTCGGTGAGCTGCTGGGGTACGATGTGCTCTTTGATGCCGTGCGCCCCTTTTTGCAGGCCGCCGATCTTGCCTATACCAATTTTGATGGCGCGATGCTAGCTGGCGCTGGCTATACCGGCTATCCCGCTTTTAACTATAATCCGGCCCTCGCAACAGCCCTCCGCAATGCCGGGATCGATCTCGTCTCGACCGCCAATAATCATATCCTCGACCGCGGCCCCGAAGGTCTCGATGCAACCCTCGCTGTCCTTGATGCCAATGGTCTTGCCCATCACGGGGCAGTACCCAGTACGGCGACGGAACGCCCGCCCTATCTACCGCTGACCTTGACCCGTGATGGGGTGAGCATAACCATTGGTTTTATCGCGGCGACCTGGGGCACCAATGGCATTCCCGATTCGTTTCAACAAGTCAATTTACTCTATCAGCGCAATGCATATGGCGAACAGGGCGGGGTTCGCCAGAGCGTCCTTGATGCAGTGGCGCAGGCGGCCCGCGAAACCGATCTGGTCATCGTCGCCACCCACTGGGGCTTCGAGTATGAGTTCTATCCCCACGCGAGCCAGATCGAAGCCGCCCAGAGCCTCGCCGCAGCGGGTGCCGATGTGATCCTCGGGGCCCAACCCCATACGTTGCAACCAGTCGATCTGCTGGTCAATGGCGACCGTACAACCCTGGTGATCTATTCGCTCGCCAATTTCCTGGCATCACAGGGGGCCTTTCAGTCGCAGTCGTTTGCCGCAACGTCGGTCATCTTCTATGTCGGCCTCGCCCGTGCCAGCGATGGAACCGTCCGTATCACCGGGTATCGCTATCTGCCGACGATCCATATCGAGGCCGATACGCGACCGGCCCCATTGCGCCCCGGTGAAGACGAGCGGGTAATGAACCATGTGCGCACCATCATGCGCGATCCCACCGGCATACGCCAGGTTCCTGCATTGCCACCTGAACCCGGAACACGCATTGAGGTCTGCCCAGAGGTGCGTCTGGCCGAGGTGCCAAGACATCCCATCCCCGGCGATTTCGCGCAGCATTATCAGACCCTTGGAGGCCTCGCACCCCGCCCACTGACCGATGCCATTGCTGTTCTTGGCTTGCCTCTCGGTGACATCACACATGAGCCAGGAGGTGATTGCGCCACGACTGTGCCCGTGTTCTACACTGAGCGCCAACGCCTCGAATGGCACGCCCAACAGCCCTGGCCCTATCGGGTCGTCGGTACGCAGCTTGGTACCGCAACCTTCCAGCGGCGCTATCCTGGTCTGCCGGTCGAGCGCCGTACCGATCTTGAGGCCCGTGATGCGTTTGCTGATCCCCGTTTTCGTGCTTTTTATCTGGAGTATGGCGGATTGAATATCTTTGGCTATCCAATTAGTGGTTCGCTCAATGAAGACCATCCGACGACTGGGGTTCCGACAACGGTACAGTATTTTGAACGTGCGCGCTTTGAACTGGCAACCGGTGTGTCTCCCGATGCCCCGCTCTCTGATCAGGTGCGCGCAGGGTTGCTTGGGGCCGAACTTCGTGCCCTCGGCGGCGCTGCGATGCTCTGTCCACATCTCGGTCAACTACCGACCCCAGGAGCAGTGAGTCAACCTGTCGCCCCTGCTTCACCGTTACCAGACACGGCTGTGGTGCAACCAGGTTCTGATGGGCTCGTTGAAATCCTTGCTCAGGCAACCGCAGGTTCACCCGGCTGGTTTGCGTTTGTGGTGATTGCAGGGCTCGTCATTGCGCTCATCGCCTTGATCGTCATGGCTATCAACGATTGGCAGAACTACCGCCGCCGTCTGAGTCGGCAGGGCTATCGCCATCGCCGCACGGCCCACGAACGGTTTGCGGCTTCAACAGCACCTCCCGATCCAGCGCAACCTCTTGCTGAGGATGGCTTGCCCACCGTTGAGACTGGTACGACGCGCCGTGTTCCCGTGCGCCCATCCTCCCCGAAAGGCTCGACGCCACCCGCGCCTCCTCCTCACCCCAGGTCGGATGATGATGATGATGATCTCTTGAAGGAGTTGCTTGGACGGCAGTAGTTTCTGGTAACATGATCAGCGTCTTTTGTAACACGATCTGGTATGCTAACATTGGCCTGGCGTTGTGGCCTTGCCGTAGCGCCGGGGTAGTCGCATTGAATGCAACGGTCTAATCCTATGTTTGACACAGTACTGATTGCGAACCGCGGTGAAATTGCCATTCGTGTCATGCGTGCCTGCCGTGAACTTGGCATGCGTGCTGTTGCCGTCTATTCCGAGGCCGACCGTGATGCACCCCACGTGGCCTATGCCGATGCCGCCTATTTGCTCGGGCCCGCTCCTTCCTCTGAAAGCTATTTGAACATTCCACGCCTGATCGAGGTTGCGCGCGAAGCCGGGGCCGGGGCCATCCATCCTGGCTATGGGTTTCTCGCCGAGAACCCTGATTTCGCCCGCGCTGTCGCCGAGGCTGGTATGGTTTTTGTTGGTCCCCCCCCCGAGGCGATGGAACGCATGGGCGGCAAGACGGCCGCCCGCAGTGAGGCGACCGCCGCTGGGGTGCCCGTGGTGCCCGGTACACTTGAACCCCTCGATGACCTCGCCGAGATTAGTCGCCTCGCCGATGAGTTCGGCTATCCTATCGCAATCAAGGCGGTGGGCGGCGGTGGCGGTCGTGGCCTCCGTGTTGTCCGCGCCGCCAGCGAGATTAGCGATGCCTTCGCAAGCGCTCGCCGCGAGGCTGAAACGTCGTTCAAGAATAGCGCCCTCTATGTCGAAAAATATTTGCCTTCGCCTCGCCATATCGAAATTCAGATCCTCGCTGATACCCACGGCAATGTGGTTCATCTCGGCGAACGTGATTGCTCGATCCAGCGCCGCCATCAAAAACTGATCGAAGAGTCGCCCTCGCCTGCCCTTACTCCCGAATTGCGCCTCGAGATGGGCCAGGCCGCTGTGCGCCTCGCCAAAGCCGTCAACTATTTCAGCGCTGGCACGCTCGAGTTTCTCTTCCAGGATGGCGAGTACTATTTCCTGGAAATGAATACCCGCATCCAGGTCGAACATACTGTCACCGAGATGGTCTATGGCGTTGACCTCGTCAAGGCGCAGTTGCGCATCGCACGCGGCGAGCCACTCTGGATGCGCCAGGAAGATCTGACGCCCCGTGGCCACGCGATCGAGTGCCGGATCAATGCCGAAGATCCCCTCCATAATTTCCGCCCTGCCCTCGGGACCATCACGACCTATCACGAACCTTCAGGCCTCGGTGTGCGCGTGGATAGCGGCGTCCGGCCCAACTATACGATCCCTGAGTACTACGACTCGCTCCTGGCGAAACTCGTTGTCTGGGCTGAAACTCGCCCCGAGGCAATTAGCCGTGGTCTGCGCGCCCTCGCTGAGTATGACCTTGGTGGCGTTGCGACAACAATTCCTTTCCATCGCGCTGCCCTTGGTCATCCTGTGTTTGCTAGCGGCACCGATATCAGTGTCAATTTCATTGCCCAACATCCTGAACTTGTTGAAACCGCCCGTGCCCTCAGTGCCTCGCTTGAACCCGTTGAAGCCGATGCTGCGGCTGAGCCACGTACCTTTACCGTTGAGGTCAATCATCGCCGCTTCGGGGTCAAGGTCTTTGGGGTCGGCGCCCTCGCTGCTGCCCCGGCATCCGGTGCGGCACCGACTCGTACTGGCAAACCCGTCGGCAAAGCCAAGAAGGCTACCGGAGGGCCAAAGGTTGATGGCGTGATCAGCCCGATCCAGGGCCGTGTCGCTGCGGTGCGCGCTGAACCCGGCCAGCAGGTCGAGGCTGGTCAGGTGCTCTTTATTATTGAAGCCATGAAGATGGAAAATGAGATCACGGCCCCCCACGCCGGGACAATCGCAGAAGTACGGGTGCAGGTCGGCGCAACAATTGAAACGGGTGGGGTGCTCGCGACCTACGCAGCCCATGCATAAGCTGCCGGCTAGGGGTTTGGGGACCTACAGTCCCCGAAAATTCGCTTGTGCTGATGTAAATCGCGCACGAAACTGGCAGTTTGCGCCAGCACAAGCATGGGTTTTTCGGGCGCTAGCCCGTAACGTAAGGCATATGGGGCAAGCCCCATCTGGTAGGTTCCTGAACGTATGTTGCACGATCCTGTAACGCTTCAGGTTGCGACCATTGACGATCTTCAGCCGCTGGCCGAACTGGTCGCCCAACTTCATCAGCATGAACTTCCCGGTTACCTGCACAGCTCTCTGGCTGGGCAGGTACCGTTGTTCCGTTATCTGCTCGCCCACGAGTTTCAAGATGGTACACGGGGGCGTTTTCTCTTTCGTGATGAACACGGTACCCCAGTGAGCACGGCCAGTATCCGGCTTCCTGACGATCCGATGTTTTCGCCGCTGCCCTCGAAGCTCTTTTCGACAGCCCTGCATACGTTGGGCGTTGCCGATACGCTGCGTTTCTTCTGGACAATGGTGCGGGGTTCGCTCTTTGCCGATCCACCCTTGCAACAGGGTGAGAGCTTTATGTATAGTGTGGTGGTGAGCCAGACGATGCGCAGCCGGGGCATTGGTACCGCAATGATGCACCAGATGGAAGCCTATGCCCGCGCTGAAGGCGCAACGTCAACGATGCTCCGTGTTATTATTGGCAATACGCAGGCGCGCCATTTTTACCTCAAGCTTGGCTATGAGGTCGTGAGCCGTACACCCGCCTGGGCCGACCATGTGATCTTGCCAAGTGAGTTGCTGCGCAAAGACGTAGCCAGTTGAAGGAATCCAAACCTATGCCCAAAGAGACAATTACAACCCGTGCCCTTGATTATAACCAGTGGTACCTTGATATTGTCCGTGAAGCCGATCTCGCTGAGGCAGCCGAAGTCGTGCGTGGCTGCATCGTCTTTAAGGCGACAGGGTACGCGATCTGGGAAATGATGCAACGTGAACTCGATAACCGGATCAAGGCCACCGGTCACGAGAATATCTATTTTCCATTGCTGATTCCCAAGAGTTTTATTATGAAGGAGGCTGAGCACGTTGATGGCTTTGCCCCCGAGGTCGCTGAGGTGACCCGCGCCGGCGGTGAAGAATTGGCTGAACCCTATGTGATTCGTCCGACGAGCGAGACGATCATTGGCTATTTCTATAGCAAATGGGTGCGCTCGTACCGCGATCTGCCTCTGCTTTACAATCAGTGGTGCAATGTGATGCGCTGGGAGATGCGCACCCGTCCCTTTTTACGTACCGCCGAGTTCCTCTGGCAAGAAGGCCATACCGCCCACGTTGATGAGGCCGAGGCCGAGGCCGAGACGCTCCGTATTCTCTTCGATGTCTATGCCGATTTCGCCGAGCAGGTGATGGCGGTGCCCGTCATCCGTGGCCTCAAAACCGAAAAAGAGAAGTTCCCCGGTGCTCTGCGTTCGTATTGCATCGAGGCGATGATGCAGGATGGCCGCGCCCTGCAGTCCGGTACCTCGCATAACCTCGGCCAGAACTTTGCACGGGCCTTTGATATTACCTTTACCGATCAGCATAATACGATCCAACATTGCTGGACAACAAGCTGGGGCGTTTCGACCCGTCTCATCGGGGCGCTTATTATGACCCACTCCGACGACGAGGGACTGGTCTTGCCGCCTCGCCTCGCCCCAATCCAGGTCGTGCTGGTGCCGATCTATAAGAATGAGGACGAACGGGCCAAGGTGATGGAGGCGGTTGACCGCCTGACCGCCGACTGGAAGGGCCGCCTCCGCTTTAAGGTTGACGACCGCGATAATTTCACCCCTGGCTATAAGTTCAATGAGTGGGAACTCAAGGGCGTGCCGATCCGGGTTGAGGTTGGCCCGAAAGATGTCGAAAAGGGGAGTGTCGCGGTCGCACGCCGTGATATGCCCGGCAAAGCCGGCAAGCAGTTTGTGCCCCAAGTTGGCCTGACCGACTATCTGCTCACGCTGCTCGAAGCAATCCAGGTAGCCCTCTTCGAGCGAGCCCTTGCCTTCCGCAGTGACCGTACCGCCACGGTTACCACCTATGACGAGCTCAAAGCCCAGATTGAACGTGGGTTTGCCCTCGCCTACTGGGATGGCACCACCGAAGACGAGAAACGCATCCAGGACGAAACCCGGGCAACGATTCGCTGCATCCCCCTCGACCAGTCTGATGCCCCAGGCATCTGTGTCTATACCGGGCGACCAACTACACGCCAGGTCATCTTTGCCCGCGCATATTAACCGGTCGGGGCACGGCGGCGGTCGGGGCACGGCGCTGCCGTGCCCCTACGATCCCGCCAAAACTCGATACCCTTCGCACGCTGCCGCAACCGTTACCGTGTCAAAATGCGCCTGCATCACGCGCTCGTAGGGTAAAAAACGATTGGCAACAATCAACAAGGTGCCCCCTGGGAGCAGGACGCTCCGTGCCTCACGCAGAAATGCCTCGGCCATCGCGGTGTCAATCGTTTTGCCCGTGTGAAAGGGCGGATTGCTGAGAATGAGATCGTATGCGTTCCCCAAGACCGCTTCAAGCCCATCACTTGGACGCACCGCTATCTGACTCAACGCAAGGCGTTCCACATTCTCATGGGCCGCCGCAAGCGCCAGCAGATTCACGTCAACGAGATCGACCTGTTTCGCGCCAAGTTGTGCCGCCGCGATGCCGATCACTCCGTAGCCGCATCCGACATCAAGCACGCGCTTGCCGGTACACCGTGATCCGAGCTGGCTCAACAAAAAGGCCGTCCCTGCATCGAGGTGCTCAGCACTGAAGACGCCTGGCAAGCTGACCAGTTCGCAGGTCCCTCCTGGGAGATCGACCGTGAGCGGCATCCAACTTCCCGGCATAATCCCTGGCAACGTCGTCCAGGCCGGTGGCGCGGCAAGAGGCTGCATGCGATGTGCCTCAGCGACACGACACCCTTTCCCATAACCAAGAACATGCATCTTCCCGGTTAAGGCCTGCGCGTCGGCAATCAGTGAGCGCACGCCGCTCGCCTGAGCCCCGACGATATTCAGTATGCCCTCGGGCCGCAGGTAGGCTTGCGCTTCGAGCAACCAGCGCCGCCCCAGGGCGCGACTCTTCGGGCTGAACAGAATGACCCGGTCAAACGCCTCAGTCACAGCAGGGAGCGCATTGTTCGCACCACGTAGCTCAACTCCGCTGACTTGATTAGCTGCAAAGGTCAGCTGCGCCATCCGTAGCGCAATCAGATCGTTCTCGATGAGTACCAGGTGCCCTCGGGTGAGGTGACGGGCCAGCACAACACCAAGCGCGCCATGGCCTGCCCCCATCAGCAAGACACGTTCCGTCGCGGCTGGACGAATCAGGTTTGCCGCAAGCTCCGAGGCCTCAAGCAGCAAATGGGCCGCCGCAAGCCCTGGCTTGCTTGCCACCTCGACCATCGTGCCAGCCAGATCCGCCTGAAAAAAGAAGGGGGCGTGGTAGTTAGCCGACATAACGCCGTACAATCTGATCAACCTGAGTTGCATACCCCAGCCCAAACAGGTTCAAGTGGTTGAGCAAATGATAGAGATTATAGAGATCCCGGCGTTCGGCGTAGCCTGGTTCGAGCGGCCACGCAGCCTGATACGCCGCATAAAAGCGCGGCCCAAAACCACCAAACAACTCGGTATACGCCAGTTCCGCTTCACGGTGACTAAACGAAACCGCAGGATCGATCAAAATCGGGGTGCCGTCAGCCAGGCCCACGAGGTTGCCACTCCAAAGATCACCATGGATCAGCGCCGGTTCGCCAGGAATCGCAAGCCATTCTTCGATGCGCGAGACAAGGCGTTCGAGCGCAGCATGACGCGACGTGGTCAAGAAACCATTGGCTACCGCCAGTTTGATTTGGGGTAACAGACGGCATTCGCGAAAAAACGTTGGCCACGAAGGCGTCCAGCTATTTACCTGCGGCGTACCCCCAAGAAAATTGTCCTGTTCCAGCCCAAATGCCGCCTGGGTCGTACGGTGCAGTTGGGCCAGGTTGGTTCCAAGCACGGCCTGATCAGGTTCCATGCCGTTGCTCGTGATCCATTCACTCAACACAAAGGCAATGCCGCATGTGCCATCATCAGCGGCAACAACCTGCGGCACACGGACACAACCTGCGTCCGCGAGGCGACGCAACCCATCCGCCTCGGCAGCAACCATTGCCCGCGCAGGCCCACGGGTCGCCCACTTCAATGCATAACTCACACCCTGCGTATGCACTCGTGTGAGCTGCGCACCAAAACTTCCTCCCATTGGGGTCACGGTTATCAGCGGTGCCCCGAGCCGTTGCTCGATTACCGCCTGAAGTTGATCAGGCATATGCATAGACACCCTCAAAACCCTCGTTCAGCACGAATATGGACGAGCAGGGCGCGACAGCCTTTTTCAACAAGTTCATACACGTGCTCAAAAGCACCACTATAGTATGGATCGGGCACTTCACCCCCAGAAATATCAGGGCTATCGGTAACATAATCGAGCAAAAGACGGGTTCGTTCGCGCGCTGCAGGCTGACTTTGTGTGATCGTGGCAATATTTTCACGATCCATTGCAACAATATAATCAAAGGTCGTGCTATCTTCGTTCTTCAGACGACGTGCGCGCTGATCGCCAACGTCAATCCCGTGTCGCTTCAAGACCGCACTCGTTGCATAATGCGGGGCCTCACCAGCATGCCATCCACCTGTTCCCGCCGAGTCAATCACAAAAGCATCCTCTAACCCTGCTTCAAGAACAAGGTGGCGAAAGAGCGCTTCGGCCATTGGCGAACGACAAATATTGCCCATACAAACAAATAAAACCCGCACAGGCTGCTCTGAACTCATCGTTGACTCCTGCAAGATATTTGACAACCGGGAATATCTCCCCTATAATTGTCCGTATTGTAAAACATAGTTGTGACATCCGCTCTGGTTTGACCTTCCAGTATAATACATCATCTTTCTACATGATGAGGACGGAGAACCAGCCACCTGGTAAAGCCTGCATAAAGGCACTGGCGTGGAGAGCGCAAAGCTGTTGCTAACAGCTTCCTAGCGTATCCATGCTCATCTCACGCGATATACATTTCGCGCCTGCCTACATCAGGATGGCGTTTTTTTTTGGTCATGGCGTGCGGAATGCACACAGCTGTGTAAATCTCTTCGAGGAGGCTTTGAAGCATGTCGGTGCAATCGGATCAGATCACATTAGAGGATCAGGAGGATCTTGACTGGACGTTGTTATTAGATGAGTATGATTATGCCCGTCCGCAGCGTGGTGAGTTGCGTGAGGGTATGGTGATGCAAATTGAAGATAACGGCGTGCTTGTTTCGATCGGGACGAAGCGTGAAGGTGTTATCCCTTCGCAAGACCTGCGCCAGATGGGCGATGAATTCCTGAGTACGCTTCAGGTTGGCGAAACAATTCAGGTCTATGTCCAGGAACCTGAAAACCGAGATGGTGATCTTATCCTCTCCCTGACGATGGTTCAGGTGGCAAAAGACTGGGAATATGCCGAGCAACTCTTTAAGGATGGCGGTATTACCCGTTGCAAGGTAATCGGGTTTAATAAGGGTGGCCTTCTGGTGCAGTTCAACCGCATCCGTGGTTTTGTGCCTGCCTCACAGGTTGCACAGTTACACGGACGTACTGCTGCCGAGGAACGCCAGCAGGCGCTGCAAAAGATGGTCAATCAAGAGATCCCGCTCAAGGTGATTGAGGTTGACCGCGAGCGCAATCGGCTCGTGCTCTCCGAGCGTAGCGCAACTCAAGAGTGGCGCAAGGCGCAGAAGATCCGGCTCTTGACCGAACTCCAGCCCGGTGATGTGTTGAGCGGGCGCGTCAATCAGTTGACGAACTTCGGGGCCTTTATTGACCTCGGGGGTGCCGATGGGCTGGCTCATATTTCTGAGTTGAGCTGGCAGCGCGTCAACCATCCCCGCGAGGTGCTCCAGCCCGGCCAGGAAGTCAAGGTGGTTGTGGTCGAAATTGACCGTGACCGCGAGCGCATCGGGCTCTCGATCCGTCAACTCCAGGCTAATCCCTGGGATACGATTGATCAGCGCTATACCCTCGGTCAACTGGTCACTGGCCCCGTTACCAATGTTACCCCCTTTGGGGCGTTTGTGCAGGTCGAAGAGGCCGTCGAGGGGCTCATTCACGCTAGTGAACTTGATGTTGACCCCCAGACCCAGCCACGTGATGTGTTGCAGCCCGGCCAGGAAGTGACGGCAAAGGTGATTAGCCTTGATCGTCAGCGCCAGCGGATGGGTCTGTCACTCCGCCGCATCGCTGAAAATGATAAAGAAGGCGAAGAAGCCGCTGAGCCTGAGCCAGTTGAGGCCCAGCCTGCGTCAGAGACCGAGGCTCCGGCTGAGGTCAATGCGACCGCCGAAGCAACTGCAACTGAATAGCTCTATGCGAGCCAGAACAGAAACGGGTGAGAAGCGATGGATTGATCGCTTCTCACCCGTTTCTGTTGTATCATAGAGTGCGGTTGTCTGTGTTGAGCAAAGGTACTACACTACGATGCGCATCCTTTCTGCTGCTGATGTCCAGGCCGCTGTTTCGATGCCCGAGGCGATCAATGCCGTCGAGTCAGCTTTTGTGCAGCTTTCAGCTGGGCACGCCGAGGTTCCCATCCGTACCCATGTTGATACGCCTGCATATCAGGCAACCAGCCTCTTTATGCCCGCTCGACTTGACCATGCCACCCACGCAGCCCTGGGCATGAAAGTGGTCTCGATCTTCCCCCAGAATGCAAACCATAGTGCGCCGACGATTTATGCGCTGGTAACCTTGCTTGATCCCGCTACTGGGCGTCCGGTGGCCCTGCTTGATGGTACGTATCTCACCGCGCTGCGTACCGGGGCGGCGTCAGGCGTGGCGACCCGGCATCTGGCACGTGCTGATGCACACGTGCTCGCCCTCTTTGGGGCCGGTGCGCAGGCCCTCCCCCAGGCACTCGCCGTCTGGAATGAACGCCCACTTGAGCGGATCTGGCTGGTCAATCGCCGTCGTGAACGCGGCGAAGCACTGGCAAGACTGATGCATGAGGCTGGGATCACCTGTGAGCTCCAGCTTGCCTCAACTGCTGACGAGGCCCTCGCCGAGGCTGAGCTTGTGTGTACCGCGACTTCGGCGACCGATCCACTCTTTGCTGATACGGCCTTACGCAAAGGTGTGCATATCAATGCCATCGGGGCCTATCGCCCGACAATGGCCGAAATCCCCCTCGCCACGGTGGCCCGCGCCCGGGTTGTGGTTGATCAGCATCAGGCCGCATGGGCCGAGGCTGGTGAACTGGTGCGTGCCCGTGATGCGGGTCTGATCACGCCTGAACATATTGTTGGTGAACTCGGCGCAGTGGCCGCCGGGATCGTTGTTGGACGTACGACTGACGAGGAAGTAACGCTCTTTAAGTCGGTTGGCAATGCCGTTCAGGATCTTGCTGTTGCGCATCTTGCTTGGCAGCGTGCCTGTGAATTAAATCTTGGCGTTGAAGTTGCGTTGATGGAATAAGGAGGAGTCCCTTGAGCAATATCTGTGTGGTGGGCACGGGCTATGTCGGCTTGACCACGGGAGTCTGTTTCGCTGACCTCGGCAATACCGTGAACTGTATCGAGATCGATCCCGCTAAGCTGGAATTGTTGCGGAGCGGAAAGTCCCCGATTTATGAGCCGGGCCTGGAAGAATTGCAAGAACGCAATATGCGCGCCGGACGGCTCCGCTTTACCGATAATTACGCGCTTGGCCTCGCTGATGCCCGGTTGATCTTTATTACGGTTGGGACACCAATGGGTGACGATGGCGCGGCCGATCTCTCCTATGTCAAAGCGGCAGCACTGGGCATTGGGCAGCATCTGACCCGCGATGCCATTATCATTGATAAGAGTACGGTGCCCGTTGGTACCGGTGATATGGTCTTTTCGATTATCGCTGAACATGCCGCCCCGGGCATCCACTTCTCGGTTGTTTCGAATCCCGAGTTTCTGCGCGAGGGCAGCGCACTGACCGATTTCTTCAAGCCCGACCGGATTGTCCTTGGCTCAACGGATCAGAAGGCCGCCGAAGAGGTCGCCGAGTTGCATGCACCCCTTGGCGCACCGATCATTATCACTGACCTCCGTACCGCCGAGATGATTAAGTATGCGTCGAATGCGTTCCTCGCAACCCGTATCTCGTTTATCAATGAGATCGCCCAGATCTGTGAGCGCCTCGGGGCCGATGTCCGCGAGGTGGCCCGTGGCATGGGGGCCGATAAACGCATTGGGCCCCATTTCCTCGATGCGGGTATTGGCTATGGGGGCTCCTGTTTCCCCAAAGATGTCCTCGCGCTTCACCATATGGCGGCTTCCGCTGGCTGCCATCCGCAGTTACTTCAGGCCGTGATGGAGATTAATCAGTCGGCGCGTGAACGGTTTGTCCAGAAGGTCGAGACGTTGCTTGGTGATCTGGACGGCAAGTATATCGGGGTGCTCGGCCTGTCGTTCAAGCCGAATACCGATGATATCCGTGAAGCTCCGAGCATTGATATCATTCGGGCTCTCCAGGCGAAGGGTGCCCGCGTCAAGGCCTATGATCCGGTTGCAATGGAAAATGCTGGCGAGGTCATGCCCGAAGTGACCTTCTGCGCCACGGCCTATGATGTCGCCAAAGAGGCCGACGCACTCCTGCTTGTGACCGAGTGGAATGAGTTCAAGCAGATCAACTGGGATAAGATCCGCAGCTTTATGCGCCAACCTATTGTCGTTGATGGACGCAATCTCTATGATCCTCAGGAGATGGCAAGCCGTGGCTTTACGTATTGGGGCGTCGGTCGCGGGAGTCGTGATGATCTCGATCTGAAACCAAAAGATCACGGCCTGCTCACAACATAAACGCCCGTCGCTTGGGGGTGTGAGGGCGCAACCCCCAAGTATCACGCTTGTGCTGGCGCAAACAGCCAGCACAAGCATAGGTTTTGAGGGCGCTAGCCCGAAAGTTCATGCGCATGGGGCGCAGTCCCCAGTCCTCTCGCTTGTGGAGCTCTCTATGGAACTGCCCACCACCCTGGTCCGCGAATTGCTTACGCGTGCGCTGACCGAGGATCTTGGAAGTGGTGATCTGACAACGCAGGCCGTGATTCCTGCGTCGGCACACGTGGAAGCAGCCTTTGTCTTCCGCGAGGCCGGCCTTGTCTGTGGCCTCGACGTCGTCGCCGCCACCTTTACGCTCGTTGATCCCACACTCGTTGTGATGCCCCTGGTGCAAGAAGGCGCCCAGGTTGCCCCCGGTACCGTGGTGGCAACCGTGAGCGGCTCAGCCCGTGGGGTGCTGACCGGAGAGCGCGTCGCGCTCAATCTTTTTCAACGCATGAGTGGCATTGCAACCCTCGCAGCACGCTATGTCGCTGCAGTCGCTGGAACGAAAGCTCGGATTCTCGATACACGCAAGACAACACCCGGCCTGCGCCTCCTCGAAAAGTATGCTGTGCGGCTTGGTGGCGCGACAAATCACCGCTTCGGGTTGTATGATGGCGTGATGCTCAAAGATAATCACCTCGCCATCCTCGCCGCTCAGGGCATTGGTCTGGGGGCAGCAGTGCAGCAAGCGCGTGCAGCGGTTGGGCCAATGGTGCGTGTCGAGGTCGAAGTTGAAACGGTGGCTCAGGCTGGCGAAGCCGCCGAGGCGGGTGCCGATCTCATTATGCTTGATAATATGCCCCCTGAAGCGATGCGTGCCGCCGTGAGCCTCGTGCAAGGACGCGCCTTGCTTGAAGCCAGTGGAGGTGTTACGCTGGAACGAGTACGGGCAATTGCCGAGAGCGGAGTCGATTATATTAGTGTCGGTGCGCTGACCCATGCAGCGCGCGCGCTGGATATTGGGCTTGATATTGGGTAATATGTTTGACATGCAAAGAACGCTCCTGTAGAATAGCAGTATTACATAAACCTGAAAGTGATCCTGAATATTTTGAATGAGCCGGGCGCATGGCGCCAGTCATGCGCCCGACTCATTCCGTTGTTTTCGCCCCTACCCAATGCGGGGAAGAGGCGGAATGAGGGGAGCTGGAGATGCCAGCGAAGCTAAAAACGCCCACGAAGGGCACAACGGTGGCCGAAGCCGCCACACATAATGGGTTGGCCGCCTTTGGTGAGGGACGGCAGCGCGTCTTGATTGAACACGTTACCCCCCAGGTTGATGCAGGGCATTATCCGATCAAACGAGTTGTCGGTGATCTCGTGACGGTCGAAGCTGATATCTTTGCCGATGGGCACGATGTGCTCGCTGCTGTGTTGCGCGTGCGCGGCCCCGCTGATCAGTCCTGGCACGAGATGCCGATGACGCTTCTCGGCAATGACCACTGGCGCGGTGTCTTCAGTGTTGAGACGATAGGTACCTATACCTATACCCTGGTCGCCTGGATTGATCGTTTTGCCACCTGGGAACATCAGTTGCACAAACGCGTTGAGGCGGGGCAAGAGGTGCAGGTCGATCTGTTGATCGGCGCAGCCCTGGTCGATGAGGCAGCAGCACATGCACCTGATCCGGTGGCCGCAACGCTGCACGGTTTCGCCGCAGCCTTGCGTGCGGGTGACGCCGAAGCTGCCTTTACCCCTGAACTGGCCCGCCTGATGAGCCTACACCTGCCACGCCAATTTGCGACAGCCTTTGAGCGCGAATTGCATGTCACAGTTGATCGCCCGCTGGCACGCTTTTCGGCATGGTATGAACTCTTTCCCCGTTCGGCTGCGCTTGAGCCAGGGAAGCATGGGACATTTATGGATGTAATTGCTCGCTTGCCCTATGTGGCCGAGTTGGGCTTTGATATCCTCTATCTGCCCCCGATTCACCCGATTGGCCGCCAGTTCCGTAAGGGCAAAAATAATAGTGTCACGGCGCTGCCTGGTGAACCTGGTAGCCCCTGGGCGATCGGCGGACCTGAAGGCGGCCATAAGGCGATCCATCCTGAACTGGGTACCCTTGAGGATTTTCACGAACTTGTCGCTGCAGCACGAAGCTATGGCCTCGAGCTTGCCCTCGATATTGCCTTTCAGTGTTCGCCTGACCATCCCTATGTGCGTGAACATCCCGAATGGTTCCGCGCACGACCCGATGGTACCATCCAGTATGCCGAGAATCCACCGAAAAAGTATCAGGATATCTATCCCTTCGACTTTGAAACCAGTGATTGGCAGGGTCTCTGGTATGAGCTCAAGAGTGTTTTTGAGTACTGGATTGCCCAGGGCGTAACGGTCTTTCGCGTTGACAACCCCCACACCAAGAGTTTTCGTTTCTGGGAGTGGTGCATTGGTAGCCTGAAGCGCGACCATCCTGAGTTAATCTTTCTCTCTGAGGCGTTTACCCGCCCCCGAGTGACATATAATCTTGCCAAGCTTGGTTTTACCCAAAGCTATACTTATTTTACGTGGCGCACCCAGCGTTGGGAACTGGCCGAGTATCTGCTCGAGTTGACCCAGACCGAGATCAAAGATTATTTTGGCCCGAATTTCTGGCCCAATACGCCTGATATTCTGACGCCTCAGTTCTATCCCGGGCACCGCTCGGTCTTTCTGACCCGCGTGGCCATGGCAGCGACAATGATGGCAAGCTGGGGCATGTATGGCCCCGTCTATGAACTGATGCAACACGTGCCTGCACAGGGCCGGGAAGAGTATCTCAATAACGAGAAGTATGAGATCCGCCACTGGGATCTCGACGACCCAAACAGTCTGCGTACCTTCATTGCACGCCTGAACCAGATCCGTAAAACGAATTTGCCGCTTCAGCGCAATGCGAACGTGCGCGTGCATCCGGTCGATCGCAACTTTGCGCTGAACGAACAACTCTTTGCCTATAGCAAAACAACCGATAATGCCACTCACATCATTCTCGTTGTGGTCAATCTTGACCCCGAGCAGGTACAGAGTGGCTGGGTGCAGGTACCAGTCGATGAGTGGCACCTCGGAGCAACTTATCTTGCTCACGATCTGTTGCGCAACGAACGGTATGTGTGGCAGGGAGAATATAATTATGTCTCACTTGATCCTGCGACGATGCCCGTCCATATCTTCCGGCTAGAACGCCAGGAGGAACTGCCTAGATAGCGTGCTGACCGTTTTTGATGCCCTTTAGGAGAACATGGCGACAGTAAAGCAGACCCGACCGAGCCGGACGCCGCAGGTTTTTGCGCATGATCCGCTCTGGTATAAAGACGCGATTATTTACGAGGTACACGTTCGAGCCTTCGCTGATAGTGATGGCGACGGGATTGGCGATTTCAAGGGGCTGACGAGCAAGCTCGATTATCTGCAGGAACTAGGCGTGACCGCCATCTGGTTGTTGCCCTTTTATCCTTCGCCCCTCAAAGATGATGGCTATGATATCGCGGATTACACCGATGTTCACCCATCATATGGCGATATCGCCGATGTACGCCTCTTTATTCGTGAGGCGCATCGGCGTGGCCTGCGGGTCATCACCGAATTGGTGTGCAATCATACCTCTGATCAACATCCCTGGTTCCAGCGTGCGCGCCGTGCCCGTCCCGGTACCTCCCAGCGGGATTTCTATGTCTGGAGTGATACGTCCCAGAAGTATAGCGATGCGCGCATTATTTTCAAAGATTTCGAGACCTCAAACTGGACCTGGGATCCGGTTGCCGGGGCCTACTATTGGCATCGCTTCTACAGCCACCAACCTGACCTGAACTTCGAGAATCCGGCCGTGCATCGGGCGATCTTTAAGGCGATGGAGTTCTGGCTTGATATGGGGGTGGATGGTCTTCGCCTTGATGCCATCCCCTATCTCTATGAAGAAGAGGGGACAAATTGCGAAAATCTGCCCCAGACGCATGTCTTTCTGAAGAAGTTGCGCCAGCAACTCGATGCCAAATATCCGGGACGTATGTTCCTCGCCGAGGCAAACCAGTGGCCGGAAGATCTGATTTCCTATTTCGGGGATGGCGATGAGTGCCATATGGCGTTCCATTTCTCGGTGATGCCCCGCCTCTATATGGCGGTACATCAAGAGAATCGCTTCCCGATCATTGATATTATGCATCAGACGCCGACGATTCCTGAGGCATGCCAGTGGGCGATCTTCCTCCGTAACCACGATGAGTTGACCCTCGAGATGGTGACCGATGAAGAGCGCGACTATATGTATCGTTTCTATGCCAAAGATCCGCAGGCCCGGATCAATCTTGGCATTCGTCGCCGCCTCGCCCCGTTGCTCGGCAATCATCGGCGCAAGATCGAACTGATGAATGGCTTGCTCTTTTCGTTGCCCGGCACGCCGGTGCTCTATTATGGCGACGAGATTGGCATGGGTGACAACATCTATCTCGGCGATCGCAATGGGGTGCGTACCCCCATGCAGTGGGCCGGGGATCGCAATGCTGGCTTTTCACGCACGAATCCACAACGCCTCTTTCTGCCGGTCATCACCGACCCCGAGTATCACTACGAGATGGTCAATGTTGAAAACCAACTTGCCAATCAGCACTCGTTGCTCTGGTGGACGCGACGGCTGATCGCGCTGCGGAAACGCTATAAGGCGTTTGGCCGAGGTACACTCGAATTTCTCCATCCCGAAAACCGCAAGGTGCTCTGCTTTATTCGGCGCTATGAAGAAGAGACAATCCTTGTTATTGCCAATCTCTCGCGGTTTGTGCAAGGGGTTGAACTGGATCTTGCGGCCTTCCGGGGGATGATGCTGGTCGAGATGTTCGGCCAGGTCGAGTTTCCACCGGTGGGCGACCATCCCTATTTCATCACCGTTGGTCCGCATAGTTTCTACTGGTTTAGCCTGGTGCCCCAGCGTGCCGAAGGTGTGCGCAGCGATGGAAGCGGACTGGTTGAGACTGCGGATGTGCCGTTACTCACCATTGAAGCCGGTGGTTGGGACGCAATCTTTTATGATGGCCGCCAGGCACAACTGGAACGGGTCTTGCCTGATTATTTGCGGCCACGTCGCTGGTTTGGGGCCAAGGCACGTCGGATGAAGCATGTGCATATTACCGATGTGGTGATGGTGCCTCATGATGATACGCTCTCCTACCTTGTCCTGGTAACGGTTCAGTACACCGAAGGAAGCGCTGAAACCTATCTCTTGCCGATGGCGTATGCCGAAGGCGAACGGAGCCGCGATATTCTCGCCGATGCACACCACGCGGTCATTGCGCGTCTGCGGGTCAACGATCAGCAGGAAGAACCTGGTATTCTCTATGAACCCTTGATTGACCGTGCGTTCTGTGCGATGCTGCTCGATCTCATCGTTGGTCGACGCCGCTTGCGCAGTGAACATGGGGCCGAATTGACGGCAGCAACAACCCGAGCGCTACGTGGCCTCGTTGGTGATGGGGCGGGCCTTGAAGCTTCCGTGATGCGTGGTGAGCAGAGCAATACCTCGATCAACTTTGGTGGACGGATGATTATGAAGCTCTTCCGCAAAGTTGATACCGGCGTCAATCCCGATCTCGAAATTGGACGCTACCTCACCGATGAGGCTGGCTATGTCCATACCCCGCCACTGGCTGGGGCGATCGAGTATACACGGCCTGGCGAAGAAGCGATCACGCTGGCCCTGTTGCAAGGCTTTGTGCCCAATGAGGGCGATGCCTTCGATTTTGCGATTGATGTCCTCAATGGCTATTTTGACCATGTGCTGGTTGAGCCCGAACTCGTCGCACCAAAGACCGAGGTGACGATTGCGGCGCTGCTTGATGCCGACGTTGAACCACCAGCCCCCGGGGGTGAGTTGCTCAGTGCCTATCTCGACTCGGCTCAGTTGTTGGGCAAACGTACCGCCGAATTGCACCTGGCCCTCGCACGCGGTAAATCATCGGCGTTTGCGCCTGAACCCTTCTCCCTGCTCTATCAACGCTCGCTCTACCAGTCGGTGCGCAGTTTGACCGCCGAAACCCTCCAAGGCTTGCGCAAGGTGCTGCCAGGCTTGCCCGAAAATATCCGCGAAGATGCCAGTCAGTTGCTGACGCTTGAGTCAGAGTTGATGGCGCGCTTCCGCCGGATTAGTGCGACGAAGATCGAGGCCACGCGAACCCGGATTCACGGTGATTACCACCTCGAACAGGTGCTTTACACTGGCCTTGATTTTATGATTATTGACTTTGAAGGTGAGCCGATCCGTCCGATTAGCGAGCGCCGGATTAAGCGTTCACCGCTACGTGATATCGCAGGGATGCTGCGGTCGTATCAGTATGCAGCCTATTCCAGCTATTTCGGGCGCCTCCAATCGACTGCGCTGTCGCCCGAAGAGACGGCACGTCTGCGCCAATGGGCCGATTTCTGGGCCTTCTGGGTTGGTGCCGCGTTCCTGCGCAGCTATCGTGAACATACTGAAGGGGCTTCGTTTGTGCCCGCTGCACGGGGCGATCTTGAGACCCTCCTTGAGGTCTTTTACCTCGAAAAGGCAGTCTATGAGGTTGCCTATGAAATGAATAACCGCCCCACCTGGCTCAGTATTCCGCTTAGTGGAATTTTGCGCCAGATTACAGGGTAAACTTCTCTAGATAGAAGTTCTGCCCATTTGACGAGGAATATATGTCAGAAGAGTCTAAAAAACCACGTCGTAGTCGTGCAAAAAAAACGACACCGTCACCCGAATCAGTGCTTGAAACGACAACCGCCCCTGAAGCGGATACGCCAGTTACGCTTACCGAGCCGCCAGTTGAGGCAGCGAGTCAGGCTGACGAAGCAGTCGTTACCACAACCGAAGATTCGGGTGCGCCAGAACCTGTGGCGGAACCTGTGCCCTCAGTTCCGCCGTCGATCCCGATCTCTGTGCCAGCGCCTTTCTATCCCGGATCGCCGATTCTGACTGATGATGATATCTACATCTTCAATGAAGGCAACCACTTTCGCTTGTACGAGAAACTGGGAGCGCATATCACGACAGTGGATGGTCAGGAAGGCACTTATTTTGCCGTCTGGGCCCCGAATGCCGAGTATGTTGCGGTCATTGGTGCCTGGAATAACTGGCAGCCGGGTCACAATCCGCTCAAGGTTCGCGGTGACTCGGGGATCTGGGAAGCCTTTGTGCCTGGGGTTGTCAAAGGGGCGAGTTATAAGTTCCACGTCTCGTCGCGCTTTCACGCCTACAAAGAAGATAAGACCGATCCGCTAGGGATTATGTATGAGGTCTCGCCTGGTACCGCCGCGATTGTCTGGGATCGTGAGTACACCTGGAATGATGAGGCCTGGATCGAGAGCCGCGCACAGCGTCAGAACTTGAATACGCCAATGTCGATCTATGAGGTTCACCTCGGATCGTGGATGCGTGTGCCCGAAGAAGGCGGACGCTCTTTGTCGTATCGCGAGATTGCGCCCAGGCTTGCCGAACACGTCAAGCGCTGTGGCTTTACCCATATCGAGCTGCTCCCCATCACCGAGCATCCCTTCTTTGGCTCGTGGGGCTATCAGACGACGGGCTTTTTTGCTCCGACCAGTCGCTACGGAACGCCCCAGGATTTCATGTACTTTGTGGATTATCTCCATCAGCACGGGATCGGGATTATTCTCGACTGGGTGCCTTCACACTTTCCTACTGATGGCTTTGGCCTGAGTTACTTTGATGGGACCCATCTGTATGAACATGCCGACCCCCGTAAGGGCTTTCATCCCGATTGGGGAAGCTACATCTTTAACTATGGGCGCAACGAAGTGCGGAGTTTCCTGATCAGTTCAGCCCTCTGTTGGCTCGATACGTTCCATCTTGATGGGTTGCGGGTTGACGCCGTCGCCAGTATGCTCTATCTCGACTATTCGCGGCAGCCGGGCGAGTGGATTCCCAACCAGTATGGTGGGAACGAGAATATCGATGCGATCATGTTCTTGCGTCAGTTCAATACCGAAGTCTACAAGAACGTCCCTGGTACGCAGACAATCGCCGAAGAGAGCACGGCATGGCCGATGGTTTCACGCCCGACCTATGTGGGGGGACTCGGCTTTGGGTTCAAGTGGGACATGGGCTGGATGCACGATACGCTCTCGTATTTCCAGCGCGATCCGATCTTCCGGCGGTTCCACCACAACGAATTGACCTTCCGCGGGCTCTATATGTTCACCGAGAACTACGTGCTCTCGATCTCGCACGATGAAGTAGTGCATGGCAAGGGTTCATTGCTCGACAAGATGTCAGGTGATGTCTGGCAGAAGTTTGCGAACCTGCGCCTCCTCTATAGCTATATGTATGGTCAGCCAGGCAAGAAGCTTATTTTTATGGGGAGTGAGTTTGGTCAGTGGCGTGAGTGGAAACACGACGAGAGCCTTGATTGGCATCTGATGATGTTCCCCTCGCATCGCGGGATCACTGATACACTCGCCGATCTCAATCGCCTCTATGTGAGCGAGCCAGCCCTGGCTGAACTCGATGCCGATCCGGATGGCTACGAGTGGATCGATGCGAATGATGCTGATAATAGCACCTACAGCTTCTTGCGCAAGGCCCGCTCGAATGGCGATCAGATCCTGGTCGTGATGAATGCAACCCCGATTATCCGTGAAAACTACCGTGTCGGGGTGCCACGTGGTGGTTGGTGGGAAGAGCTCTTCAATAGCGATGCCAAGGAGTACTGGGGCAGTGGCGTTGGCAATGCTGGCGGTGTCATGGCCGATGACCAGCCAAGTCACAATCGTCCCTTCTCGCTCAACATCGACCTGCCCCCGCTTGGTGCCATCTTCTTCAAGAGTCGCGGGTAGTGAGGGTTGAGGCCAGGGTGCCTGGCCTCAACCTACGCCCTTCGGCGGGGCTTGAAGGGTCCGATGGCCCTCAACATCTTTCTTTCGCGCAAAAAAGTTGAGTTGGGGATACCGCCCCCAAGAAGTTTGCTTGTTCTGGTGGAAGGTTTGTAGGGCGACAGCGCTACATTTAAGCGACATAGGGCCATTGGCCTACACCACATGCTTATGCCTGAGCGATATATCTGTATACACGGCCACTTCTATCAACCACCACGCGAAAATCCATGGATCGAGTCGATCGAGCGGCAAGATTCGGCCTACCCCTACCACGACTGGAACGAACGCATTACGGCTGAGTGCTATGAAGAGAACGCGGCTTCGCGGATTCTTGATGCCCAGGATCAGATTGTTCGCATTGTCAACAACTACAGCCGCATTAGTTTCAATGTTGGCCCTACTCTGCTAAGTTGGCTTGCCGAAAAATCCCCCCGTGTCTACCAGGCGATCCTTGATGGCGATGCCGAGAGCATTCGCTATTTTGGGCGTGGCTCGGCGATGGCCCAGTGTTACAACCATATCATTATGCCGCTCGCCTCGCGACGCGATAAGCTGACTCAGGTGCGCTGGGGGATTGCTGATTTTATCTATCGCTTTGGTCGTCATCCCGAGGGGATGTGGCTACCCGAGACGGCTGTCGATCTTGAAACCCTCGATATGATGGCTGAGCACGGGATTACCTTTACGATCCTTGAGCCGCATCAGGTCAGCCATTGTCGGAAACTTGGCGATTTGGTCTGGAACGATGTGCGTGGCGGTCGCATTGATCCGACCCGCCCCTATCGTGTGCAACTGCCGAGTGGCCGTACGATCGCCGTTTTCTTTTATGATGGCCCGGTCTCGCGCGCCGTTGCGTTTGAACGCCTCCTCGTCAATGGTTCAACCTTTGCTGCCCGCATCGCCGGAACCTTTAGTGAGTATCGCCCCTGGCCCGAGCTTGCCAATATCGCGACAGATGGCGAAACGTATGGTCATCATCATCGCCATGGAGATATGGCCCTTGCCTATGCCCTGCAGTATATCGAAGAACGTGGCCTCGCACGTCTGACCAACTATGCCGCCTACCTTGCGGCCTATCCGCCTACCGACGAAGTGCAACTTGTCGAGCAGACAGCGTGGAGTTGTGTGCATGGCGTTGGTCGCTGGAGTACCGATTGTGGCTGCAATAGCGGCGGCAATCCGGGTTGGCGTCAGACGTGGCGCGCACCACTACGTGCCGCGCTTGATTGGGTGCGCGATACGGTTGCCCCACGCTTCGAGGGGCTTGGTCGGCATTTGTTGCATGATCCCTGGGCCGCCCGTGATGACTATATCCAGGTGGTACTCGAACGAACCCCTGAACGCATCGAGGCCTTCCTTCAACGGCATGCCCGCCCCTCGCTTGACGAGAGCCAGCGCATCGCGGTGCTGAAATTGATGGAACTTCAGCGTCACCTGATGTTGATGTATACCTCGTGCGGCTGGTTCTTTGACGATCTCGCGGGGATCGAGACAGTGCAGGTGATCATGTATGCGGGACGGGCAATTCAGCTTGCCCATGAGCTCTTTGGTGAAGATTATGAGCCCAGTTTTCTCTCACGGCTCGCGCAGGCCCAGAGCAATGATCCCGCCGAGGGCGATGGCCGCCAGATCTATGAGCGCAAGGTGCGCCCAGCGATCGTCGATTTGCGCAAGGTCGGGGCTCACTATGCGATGTCTTCGCTCTTTACTGGTTACGAAGAGCGCGCCCAGGTCTATAGTTATATTGTTGAACACGAAGATTATCATCTGCTCCCCTCGGGCAAGGCCCGCCTCGCCATGGGTCGGATGCACATTCGTTCGGTAATCACCGGCGAAGCGGCCCGCCTGAGTTTTGGGGTCTTGCATATGGGTGACCACAATATCTCGGGTGGTGTGCGCGAGTATCAGGGCGAGACGGCCTATCACCTGATGATCGAAGAGTTGAGCGAGCTCTTTCTGCGCGCAGATCTTCCTGGTGTGATTCGCATGATTGATCATACGTTTGGTCGCGATGCGTCGTCACTCAAGTTGCTCTTTGGCGACGAGCAGCGCAAGATCTTGAAGATTGTGCTCGATTCGAGCCTCGCTGATGCGGCGGCTTCGTATCGGCGGATTTATGAGCAGTACGCTCCTTTGATGCGTTTTCTGGCGAGCCTTGGGACGCCGGTACCCAACGAATTTCAGATTGCAGCTGAATTCGCCCTCAATACCGAGTTTCGCCAACTGCTCGAAGCTGACACCCTCGATCTTGACCGCATTCATGCCTTGCGCCGTGAAGCTTCACGCGCCGGGGTAACACTTGATAACGCTGGTCTCGGTTATAGCCTCTCGCAGACCATCGAACTGATCACCGACGCATTTCAGGCGCAACCTCGCGATCTCGCCTTGCTGCAGCAACTCGATGATGCAGTCGGTTTGGCCCGCGGGCTGCCGTTTGAAGTGGATGTCTGGCAAACGCAGAATGTCTATTATCAGTTGCTCCAGAGTACCTACCTTGATGTGCGTGCCGAGGCCGCGCAGGGTTATAGCGAGGCACGTCAGTGGATCATTGCCTTTACGTCGTTGGGGCAGCGCCTTGGGTTTCAAGTGCGCGTCGTCAGTATGTAGCAGCACTTCTTGCTCTGCTGGTTGTCCCGGTCTGCATGCCCCTTTGCATAGCGAAAGAAATCTATGACAACATCACTCCCTCTCCAAGATAAAGAGCGTATCGAGCAACTGTTGCACCAGTTACCATGCCACCTTCCTCGGGCAACGTACCGGCTTCAGTTGCATGCTGATTTCAACCTTGACCAGGGGAGCCAACTTGCCGGGTATCTGCAACGCCTTGGCATTAGTGATGTCTATGCTTCACCAATCTTGACGGCCCGTGTTGGTAGTCCCCATGGGTATGACATTACTGACCATGGCCAGATCAATCCCGATCTAGGTGGCAATGAGGCCTTCGAGCGGTTCAGTGACACCCTGTTGCGGCATCAACTTGGCCTGATCCTTGATGTGGTGCCTAACCATATGGGTATTGGTGATCTGCGCAATACATGGTGGTCGGATGTCCTCGAGAATGGACCCTCTTCGATCTACGCACACTATTTTGATATTGATTGGGATCCTGTGCGCCCTCAGTTGCGGGATAAGGTCTTGCTCCCGATTCTTGGGGCGCAGTATGGCGATGTGCTCGATGCTGGTGAACTGAAACTTCGCTATAATGGCGGTGCGTTCTTCCTTGCCTACTACGAGCATCTTTTTCCGCTGGATCCATGTAGTTATGCCGAAGTGCTTGGCAATAAACTTGATGCCTTGATCGGCGAGCTTGGCAGCGATCACGTCGATGTGGTCGAGTTGCAGAGTATCCTGACCGCCCTCTCGTATCTGCCCGCCCATACCGAGGTTGCCCCGGAAAAGGTGTTGGAACGGAATCGCGAAAAAGAAGTCATCAAACGACGTCTGGCCAATCTCTATGAGCAGAGCGAACCCGTGCAGACGTCCATCGAAGCGACCCTGGCCTTCTACAATGGCACGCCAGGTCAACCCGAGAGTTTTGATCGCCTCGAGACGTTGATCGCAGATCAACCGTATCGTCTCGCGTTCTGGCGGGTTGCCACTGAAGAGATCAATTATCGTCGCTTTTTTGATATTAACGATCTCGCCGCGATCCGTGTCGAGTTGCCCGAGGTGTTGCAGGCGACCCATCAACTGGTCTTTGGCCTTCTTGCCGAAGGACGTGCGACTGGCCTGCGGATCGATCATCCCGATGGCCTCTGGCACCCGTCGGCCTATTTCCGCCAGTTGCAGGTGAGCTATCTTGAATATTGGGCCGCCACAACCCTCAAGGCCGCTGGCCTGGAACCCGGTGAGGATGCGGCAGACTCGGCTATCTTCGCCCACGTTGCTGATTGGATCGCTCAGACTCTTGCGCAGAGTGAACGCGAGGGGGCTGCGTGGCCGCTCTATGTGGTCGCCGAGAAGATCCTGTCGGCTGGTGAGGATTTGCCCGCTGATTGGGCCGTAGCTGGGACAACTGGCTACGATTTTCTGAATGAAGTCAATGGGATTTTTGTTGATCAGGCGGCACGCAAACAACTTGATCGCCTGTATACCGATGTGGCTGGTGTGCAGCCGCGCTTTGCCAATCTCGTCAATAGCAAAAAGAAGGAGATCATGCTCGTCTCGCTGGCGAGTGAGATCAATACCCTAAGCCATATGCTCGACCGGCTCACCGAGCGCAATCGCCACTATCGTGACTTTACCCTCAATAGCCTGACCTTCATTATCCGTGAGGTGATTGCCTGTCTGCCCGTCTATCGCACCTATATCAGTGGTCTTGACACTGTCACGCCCTGGGACGAGCGCTATGTTGAAGCCGCGGTGCGCGAGGCCAAGCGCCGTAATCCTCGTACCGCCGAGACGATCTTCAATTTCCTCTGCGATACGCTCTTGCTCCGCAATCTCGACAGCTTCGCCGAAGATGCTCGCCCCGAGGTGATCCGCTTTGTGATGAAGTTTCAGCAGATCAGCGGGCCGGTGATGGCCAAAGGCGTTGAAGATACGACGTTCTATGTCTATAACCGCCTGGTCTCACTCAATGAGGTCGGTGGGCATCCCGAGAACTATGGGCATAGCGTTGAGTACATGCATAAACATGCCGGTCATCGTAGTACCCGCTGGCCCTCTTCGATGCTCGGTAGTTCGACTCACGATACCAAACGGGGCGAAGATGTGCGCGCCAGGATCAATGTGCTCTCAGAGCTTCCTCAGGAATGGCGTCAGATCGTCAGCCGCTGGACCCGCCTCAATCTGCGCAAAAAGAAGACGCTTGATGACACGACGATGCCCTCGCGCAACGATGAGTATCTGCTCTATCAGACCCTCGTTGGCGCATGGCCTTTTGTCAATGGCGGAACCCCTGATCCCGAGGTCTATCGCGGTGAGGCCCTTGAAGGTTTCCGCGAGCGCATTGTCCAGTATATGGAAAAGGCGACCCGTGAGGCCAAGGTGCATACGAGTTGGGTTAACCCCAATGCCAACTATGATGCCGCTGTCCGCCGCTTTGTCGAGGGTGTCCTTGACCCACGCCGCAGCGGGCGCTTTCTCGATAGCCTCGCAACCTTCGCCGAGCGCGTCGCTTTCTTTGGCTTTTTTAATAGCCTGGCCCAGACCCTGATCAAACTGACGGCACCAGGGGTGCCTGATATTTACCAGGGCTGCGAGTTCTGGAATTTGAGCCTCGTTGACCCCGATAACCGCCGTCCTGTGGATTATGCGTTACGTGAGCGCTTGCTCGACGAGATGATTACCCGCGTTGAGGCAGGTGATCAGGCAGGCTTTGCGCACGAGTTGTTCGCACAGATCACCGATGGTCGCATCAAGCTCTATCTGACCTATACTGTCTTGCAACTACGTCGTGCCAAACCAGAACTCTTTGCTGAGGCAGGCTATCTGCCGCTCGCCGCCGCCGGTGACCGCGCCGACCACGTGGTCGCCTTTGCCCGCCAGAGCGATGCGGGCGAGTTGCTCACCGTTGTCCCACGGTTGCCGTTGCGCCTCGCCAATGGCGACCGTCTGCCCCCAACTGGTGAGCGCTGGGGCGAAACGCGCCTGATCGTTCCCCACGCAGGCGATGGCACCCACTACCGCGACCTGTTTACTGGGGCCATCATGACGATCGATACCCACGACGACCATACCGGCTTCTGGATGCGCGATGTGCTTGCCCAGTTCCCGGTCGCGTTACTGGAACAGATCTGAGCGATGGAGCGGCCCCTCCACGTCGTGGTAGCCAAAGCCCAGTCCTCACCTCGTTGTAACCAACCGCGCTAGCGCGGTTGGTTACAACGGAAAAACCTCTTCCACCGGAACCAGCCGTAACGACCCCGTGGGGCACCTGCTGACACACGTCAGGTCGTTGTACCCAGGGCACAGGTCGCATTTGTCAGCGCGATGCGTCGGCCTCGCCGGCTCCAGCGGGATCATCGGGCTCCGCCGCAGGCGATCACTCGCTGCCCGTAGCATTGTCACCAGCGGCCCGCGCTGAGGGCGTTGGTGGGGCAACGGGACACTCGCAACGGCATCGTAGGGGCACGCTTCAATGCATTTGCCACAGCCGGTGCAAGCGTCGGTGATGATCAACACACCGTTTTCGGTGCGCTCAAAGGCGTCATCAGGGCAGACTTCCACACATTCAGCGCCGACACTGCATTGCCGACAGGTATCGACAACATCAAACTGATCGATTTTGGCCCCGTTCAGACTCAAGCGAGCACGCCCATGCCGATCGGCACACGCCTGTTCACAGATACGACAATCTGGTGGGCAGAGTTCCGGGGTGCGCACGAGCAGATGGGTGCCTCGCAACAGGCCCTTCGTGACCGCCAGTTCAACCTGGTGCTTCCGCTCTTCATCATTGCTCACCTTCTCCGAGTTGCTGAGACGGGCTTCAATGACCTGGCGGAGTTGCGCTTCAAGTTCTGGACGCTCTTCAATCAGGCGGTAAAATTCAGCCCCTGGCAGGGCAAGCACATCGGTAGGGGTTAGGGCACGCACATTCGCCCGATGAGGCTTGCTGGTCAGCAACGCCATCTCACCAAAGAAATCACCCTCGCCCAATGTGGCAATGGTCACACCATCTTGTTCGACCATCACCTGACCATTCTCAACCAAATAGAGCGCACTCGCCGGTTCGCCCTGACGGATAATGGGGGTACCCCGCGCAATATGCATTGGTTCCAGCAACCCCGACAGAGCCAGGCGCTCCATCGGGAAGAGTTGACTCAACAAGGGAACACGCGCCAGGGTACAGTCAACCATGCGCTGCTTGTAGACGCGGCGCAAAGCCGCAGCCAGCATGGGCATGCTGCTCAGCGCATCGCGGAGTTCGGCAATCGGTATCTGTAACAGATGGCAGTCGGTTTGCGTCAGCGCACTCATCCGCCGAAAGAAATCACCAAACAGCGGCCCTTCGCCAAAACAATCGCCACGTGACAATGCGCCCATCAACACATCGCGGCTATCTTTGTCACGCAAGCGCAAAAACAGGCTCCCCTGCAACATAATGAAGAGGAAGCGATCCTGTTTCTGTTGTCCTAAGAGCGTCGCCCCGGCAGGGAAAGCGCGAAACGTGCTCATCGCCAGCAGGCGGCTCAATTCACCCGGCGGCACATCTTGGAAGCAATCAAGGCACGCCAGCACCGCCAGCGCTTCTTTACGCCGCATACTCTCACGATCAGCCCGCACCTGCGCGACAGACGAACGGGCTGGTGAAGATTTTTTTACCGCCATTACTGACTACCTTAGGTCTCATATGCATGAACTTTAGGGCGCTAGCCCTAAGAACCCATATGTATGCTGGTGAGAACGGCCAGCGCCACTGGCCGTTCTCACCAGCATACATATGACGAACTACTCACAAGCCTATGCCTTACTATAGCATACCAGATTGCGCGAGCAAGGTATAATAGGAAAAGAAGATGATGTAGCATTGTGAGCAATATACCTTATGGCTCTCCGTACTCTGACTATTGACCTGGCACGCGGTCACGCTCGCCAGTTTTTGCCGGCTACGGTCGAACGCGATTATCTTGGTGGTCGTGGCGCAATTGCCTGGCTGCTCTGGCATCACCTGCCGCCCGCTACGGCTCCGCTGGCCCCCGAAAATGTACTGGTCTTTGCCGCAGGTTCCCTCGCTGGTACCTCCGCATTTGCCTCGGGTGGCTTTGTGGTTGGGACTCGCTCGCCCCTGACCGGCGCAATTGCCTATAGCTGGGCCCAGGGTCACTGGGGGGCACAGTTGCGTCGCGCTGGCTATGATGTGCTCGTGATCCGTGGTCAGGCTACCAATTGGGTCTACCTCGCGATCGAGGATAACCAGGTGCAACTGCATTCGGCAACGCACCTGCTCGGTGCTGATACGGTAGCAACCGCCGCGATGCTTCAAGCCCGCCACGGCCATGAGGCCACTGTGGTCGCACTTGGCCCCGCCGGTGAGGCCGAGGTTGCTTATGCCAGCATCGTTGCCGAGGGTCGCTACCCTGCCGAACCCGCCGGTACCGGCGTTGTGATGGGGGCGAAACGCCTCAAGGCGATCGTCGTTCGCGGTGGCCCGCCCTTGACCGCCCACGATCCGCAGCGTATGCAGGCCGCCCTCGATGTCATCCGCCGCCGCGTTGAAAGCAGCCACGTTGCCGCCGGCCTCAGTGAAGTTGGCAGTAGCCATCTCCTCACGCGTGCCGTTGAGGCTGGCGCGTTCACTGAACACAATGGGCAACGTGGGTACGTCGGTGAGCACATGCTCACCCTTCGGGCTAGCCTCACGGCCCATCCCCGTGAGTCGCGTGGCTGCCAGGATTGCCCGATGCCCTGTTATTTCGATCTCTTCCAGAACCCCGAGGTGCGCCGCCCTGTGCCCGAACTTGAATGTGTCGCCGGGTTTGGGGCCTGGTGTGGCATTACTGACCTTGATTGCCTCACCCTCCTCGCTGACCGCTGCCTCCGCCTCGGACTTGATCCCGTTGCGACCAGTGCTGCCGTCAGTTTTCTGATGGAATGCCAAGAGCAAGGGCTGACTCAGCAGCAGTCGCTCGTCTGGGGCGATGGCGAGGCCGTCCTCACTGCTGTCGAAAACCTCGGTCGCAAGCACGAGAAACGTGACCTGCTCTCGCTTGGTGTTGGTGAGATGCAAGGCGTCTTCTGGGGTAGTGAAACGTTTGCACCTCAGGTCAAGGGCCAGGCGATGCCCGCTCTCGATGTACGCGCTTCCTATCTGCTGGCCCTCGCGACCGCGACCGCCCCCATTGGCGGCGATTATCGCTATGCGATGACCTACGAACCCTTCCATCTCGCGCCGCCTCCCTGGATTCCTGAACAGTCCGGGATGCCCCACGACGCTTATGGTAAGGTTGCCCGCCTCATCTGGCACGAGCGCTTCGCCGCCATCCTCGATGCCGCCGGAATCTGCCGCCGCCTCGGGTTGATGGGCTATCAGCTTTCACCAGGCGAATTGCTCGCGTTGATCGCCGGGGCAACTGGGGTGGTCTTGACCGGCGCTGATATGTCCCGTCTCGGTGAACGTATTCTGACGGTCGAACGCCTCTTTGCCCGTCGGTATGCCGATAATGGTGGCCTTGATACGCTCCCATCCCGCTGGCTGCGTGAGCCGCTTGAAGATGGACCCGCCGCCGATCAACTGCCGCCCCTTGCTTCAATGCTCGCCGCATATTATCAGCGCCACGGGTGGTCGCCTGCGGGCGATCCGACCCCCGAACGCCTGGATGAGCTTGGCATTAAACGTCCAACGAGTAGTGCTTAGTATGACAAACCTTCCTTCACGCTTTGTGATCAAGCTTGGTACCAGTGTCCTTACCGCCGGTACCGATCGCCTCAATCGCCCGTACCTCGTTAGCCTCGCTCGCCAGGTCGCCGACCTGCGCGCTCAGGGTGTCCAGGTGCTCCTTGTCTCGTCTGGGGCCGTCGCCGCTGGCCGCGAACGCCTCAATGATGCGCCCGATCACCGCTCGCGCGCCAATGTGCCCCTCAAACAGGTCTATGCCGCCGTTGGGCAGAGCCGCCTGATGCACCTCTACGAGCAACTCTTCGAGTTATATGGCCTCCAGGTCGCGCAGGCCCTCTTGACCCGCGATGACCTCCGCGATCGTCGGCGCTACCTCAATGCCCGTAATACGCTCTTGCTCTGCATCGAGCGTGGCATTGTGCCGATTATTAATGAAAATGATGCCGTGGTTACCGCCGAGATTCGTGTCGGTGATAACGATAATCTCTCAGCTATGGTCGCTGGCCTCGTTGACGCCGATCTTTTGCTGATCCTCACCGATATCACTGGTCTCTATACCGCTGACCCACGCAATGATCCCAGCGCTGAATTGATCAGTGAAGTCGAGGTGATCGATGAGCGAATCTGGAGCATTGCCGGTGCCGCTGGAACCCATCGTGGTACCGGTGGCATGCAAACAAAGATCCAGGCCGCTGAATTGGCGACCCGCGCCGGTACCACCGTCGTGATTACCTCGGGTATGCAACCCGATGTGGTACTCCGCGTTGCCCACGGTGAACGCCTCGGTACCCGCTTCCCGGCGGCGGCGAGCCACCTCGACTCGCGTAAGCGCTGGATCATTGCCGAAACAGCCCGCCAGAGCCGCCTCGTCGTTGATGCAGGTGCCGTCCAGGCTCTCCGCTATCAGGGTCGCAGCCTCTTGCCCGCTGGCATTGTGGCCGTCGAGGGCGAATTTGACCGCGGCCAGACGGTGCGTATCTTTGACCAGGAAGGCCACGAGATTGCCCGCGGTCTGACCCAGTATCGCGCTGCCGATGTCCGGACAATCAAGGGCCTCCGTTCAACGCAGATCGCCGAGACCCTTGGGTATGAGTATGGCCCCGCCGTCGTTCATCGTGATGACATGGTGCTGATGTGAGTTGGATTATTGTCCGTGGTGCCCGCGAGCACAATCTCAAAAACATTGATGTGCGCTTGCCCCGCCATCAACTGGTGGTCATCACCGGCCTCTCAGGCTCGGGCAAGAGTACACTGGCGTTCGATACGATCTTTGCCGAAGGCCAGCGTCGTTATGTCGAAAGTCTTTCGGTCGCCGCTCGTCAGTTTCTCGGCCAACTCGCGAAACCAGATGTTGATGCCATCGAGGGTCTTTCGCCAGCGATTGCCATTGATCAGCATAGCGGGAGCCGTCATCCGCGCTCAACGGTCGGAACCGTCACCGAGATCTATGATTTTTTGCGCCTCCTCTTTGCCCGCGCTGGTCAACCCCACTGCCCGCAGTGCGGCCTGCCCCTCATTCGCCACTCGGTGCAAGAAATGGTTGATGCGATCCTGACCCTCCCCGAAGGTAGTCGCCTGCTCTTGCTCGCGCCGCTAATTGCCCAGCGTACCGGCGATCACGTGCTTGTCTTTGAGGAAATGCGCCGCCGTGGCTTTGTCCGCGTGCGTGTCAATGGCGATGTCCGCGACCTTGATGAGGTCATTACCCTCGATCCTCTACACAGCCATACGATCGAGGTGGTGGTCGATCGCTTGATTGTCCGCCATCCTCCAACCAACGTCGCTCGCCCCCGCGCTGATCAACTCGCCGAACACCCCGATCGCGTGCGGATCACCGACTCGGTCGAGACGGCCCTCAAGCTTACCGCAGGACGTTTGCTTGTGCATACACTCAATGGCGCAACCCTGAGCTTTTCACAGGCCTATGCCTGCCCTGACCACGGGGCAATTAACCTCTTCAGCCTCGAACCACGTCATTTTTCGTTCAATAGCCCGCACGGTGCCTGCCCAACCTGTGATGGTCTGGGCCAGGTCGCTGAACGCGATCGCGGCGCGCATCGTGACCGCGAGTTGCTTGCGTCTGCGTTATCTGATGACGCCCCCGCTGATGAAGAAGAGGCCGATGAAGCCGCGTTCGTCAATGGGGCGTTCCAGATCTGCCCTGCGTGCCACGGCGATCGCCTGCGGGCTGAAGTGCGGGCCGTCACCTTTGCCGACCAGACTCTGCCCAACATCAATCGAATGCCGATTACCGAGGCGTTGGCATGGACCCAAAGGATCTTAATGCTGGTGGAGGAAAAACCGCCTACGCCACCACCAGACCATCCCTCAACCGACGCCGGCCTCGCCTCCACAGAAGCGGGCACGACACCCACAACCCTCACCACACGCCAACGCTTGATCGCCGCCCCGCTACTCAAAGACGTCGTCGAACGACTTGCCTTCCTTGTTGATGTTGGCCTCGGCTACCTCACCCTCGACCGGGCAGCCACGACCCTCAGCGGTGGCGAGAGTCAACGCATCCGTCTGGCAACCCAGGTTGGTGCAGGCCTCTCGGGGGTGATCTATGTGCTTGACGAACCAAGCACCGGTCTCCATCCCCGCGACCACGAGCGTCTGTTGCGGACGCTCATCCGCCTGCGCGACCTCGGCAATAGTGTGCTGGTGGTTGAACACGATGAAGCGACGATCCGTGCCGCTGATTGGATTGTTGATATTGGCCCCGGCGCTGGCCCACAAGGCGGCGAATTGATCGTCAGTGGCACCCTCGCAACCGTGCTCGCCGAGCCGCGCTCACTCACTGGGCAGTACCTCAGTGGCAAGCGACGAGTCCCGCGCCCAACGCAGCGACGCCCCGGCAATGGTCACTTCCTGACCCTCCGTGGTTGCCGTGAAAACAATCTCCACAATCTCGACGTGACGTTTCCGCTCGGATGCCTCGTGGTCGTCACCGGTGTTTCAGGGAGTGGCAAAAGCAGCCTCGTCATGGATACGCTCTATCCTCGCCTCGCCCAGGAATTGCATGGCGCCCAGGGGCGCGTCGGACTCCATACGAGCCTCGAAGGACTCGCCGCCATTGACAAAGTTGTCGCGATTGACCAGCATCCGATCGGGCGCACCCCACGCTCAAATCCAGCCACCTACAGTCGCGTCTTTGACCCAATTCGCAACCTCTTTGCCGCCACCATCGAGGCCCGCGCCCGCGGGTACGATGCCTCACGCTTTAGCTTCAATGCCCGGGGTGGACGCTGTGAAGCCTGTCGTGGCGAGGGCCTGATCCGCGTCGAAATGCAGTTTCTCCCTGATCTCTTTGTGCCCTGTGACCGCTGTGGTGGCACCCGCTACAACCGTGAAACCCTCGATATACGCTATCGCGACCAGACCATTGCCGATGTGCTCGCCATGACCGTCGCCGAAGGTGCCGAGTTTTTTGCCCGTGTTCCCGCGATTGCCGAACGGCTGCAAACTCTGCTCGATGTTGGCGTCGGCTATATTCGCCTCGGCCAGCCGGCCAATACCCTCTCGGGGGGTGAAGCGCAACGCATCAAACTGGCAACCGAACTGGCCCGTCGCGCCACTGGACGCACCCTCTATATCCTTGACGAGCCAACCAGCGGCCTGCACATTGCCGATATCGAACGCCTCTTGAGCATCCTGCATCGCCTCGTTGATGCAGGCAATACCGTTATGGTGATCGAGCATAACCTCGATGTCATCCTGCACGCCGACTGGGTGTTTGACCTGGGGCCCGAGGGTGGCAGCGGCGGCGGGCATCTCGTCGCCGCTGGCCCTCCTGAAACGGTGATGCAAGTCGCCGCCTCACCCACGGGGACATACCTTGCCAGACATCATGCTTCACTGGCTACTCAAGGTTAACATAATCTATTGACGATAGGGCAAGCCATCGTGTACAATACCAATACTCACCCCTACTGCGAAACCACGCATGGTTCTCGTAATGCGACTGTAACCTCGCCTACTTGTGATCCCAGTCGCTACATCCTATAGTACTTCGTAGGGGATGTATGCCATCAAGGTGGGTAGTTACTATCTCTCATGTTGTCGTGCAAGAAAGGGGATCTCGATGGAGCGCATCATCATCCGCGATCATCAACCGATCGCTCCGTTTGCTGAACCCGCACGCGAATTACGTATTCTGAATAAGCCCCTTTGGTTGCTCCAACGCGATCTGCTCAAACATCACTGCAAAGGTAGTCTTGAAATAAATTCAATTGAAGATCTTTTTACTGAGCAAAATAGCAACTCAAATGAATTATTAGTTTATCGCGATAATCTTTTTTTTAATGCAAATCTTATCGATGCATTCATCAGTGCCGCACGCGCTTCGGGGCGTGCCTGCCAGATCGCGTTTCGTGCCAGCAATCCTGCCACCGGCGTACGGGGTGACCCCACGATCGAACGCCATGCGTTGCAGTTGACCCGTGGTTTTGTTGCCCGCGCCGCGCAACCCTGCCTCGATGACGGTCGCGACGCGTGGGCCGATGTCTATCTTGCCGAACTCTACTATTTCCCTCACGGCCCCGTTCAAGACCCCACCCCGCTTATTATCGAAACCCAGAGCCACGAGATGGGCTATTATCATATCCCAAGCTATATGGCGCATAAGGGCGATCTCACCTATCAGATCCCGCTGCGCGCTTTTCTTTCCCTTGAAAGCTGGGTGCATGTCTTTATCGCCAATATCTTGATGGGTGTCTTCACCGATGCGGCAGCGCAAGATGTCAAAATGAGCCGCGCTCGCCTCAAAGATGTGCTCCACTGGAAACGCGAAGATTGGCGCATCTTTGTTGATAAGGCCGGCTTCTCTGCGGCGGCGATCTGGCAACGCCTCAATCCCTTTGAAGAGATGTGGCGCAACCATTTCCTCGCCTCGCATGCCCTGGTCAAAGTGGGCAAGAATTGCTCGATTGATCCCTCGGCAACCATCCACGGGCCAACCGTGATCGGGGATAATGTCTATATCGGGCCAGGCGTTGTGATTGCCAATAGCATCATTGGCAATAATGTCAATGTGATGCAGGGAAGCCAGGTAATGCTCAGTGTGGTGAGTGATCGCTGTTTCCTCCCCTTCAATGCAGGTCTCTTTATGACCACCTTGATGGAAAATAGTATGGTCGCCCAGAATTCCACCCTGCAGTTGACCGTCGTTGGGCGCAATACGTTTATCGGGGCCAATAATTGTTTTACCGATTTCAATCTACAAAATGAACCAATCAAAGTGATGCACCGCGGCGAAGCCGTTGAAGTACATCTCCCCGTCTTGGGGTCAGCTGTGGGCCATAATGTAAAAATCGGCAGTGGCTTTGTCGTCTACCCTGGACGAATGATCGAGTCGAATACCGTTATAATCTTTGATCATGATCAGGGCTTGATTAGCAAGACGGTCAGGGGGCACGATGTCGACGATGTCGACGTTGATACCAGTGAACCACGCCGGATTATCTATCACTGGCCCAATGTCTACCACGACCCAGCCCAACCAGACCAGCCTGAACCACCTGGGGCCTCCCTTGATCAGATCCAACCAGCCTATTCCAACGGAAGCTGCCGTTCCAATGGCGATCACCACGATGCCTCCACTTTGCATGAGCATCAGTCGTTGCCAACCCCAGCCCGATCAATTAGTCAATCGACTGGCTCTGTCAGCCAGCAGCACCAGCGCGTCGGTGTTTCTCCCACCAGTGCGAGGAGGTCAATCCGGTGAGCAAAGAACGTATTCTAGTCGTTGAAGACCAGCCTGATATTTCCAACCTGCTCAAGATCTATTTCACATCGCGCGGTTACGAGGTCTTCACCGCGATGCGTGGTTCCCATGCACTGGAGATCTGTAGCAAAACACCACCCAATCTCGCCCTCCTCGATGTCAATCTTCCCGATATGGAAGGCTATGAAATCGGGCGGGTGTTACGGGCCAACCCCCGTACACGCCATATTCCGATCATCTTTTTGACGGCACGCGGTGAACGCCGTGACCGTCTGATCGGCCTTGGTGAAGTGCAGGCTCAGTACTATATCGTCAAACCCTTTGATATCGAAGAAGTTCATACGATTGTCAAGAACCAGCTCGATGAGGCCCGGCGCAAAAATCAATTGCACCCCGTCACCAATCTCCCTACCGCCGAGTTGATCAATGAGCAACTCCGCAATCTCTTGACGACCCAGGGCTGGGCAATGGCCCAAATCCATATCAATGGCTTCGAGACCTTTACCCAGAGTTATGGCTCGGTTGTGGGTGAGGATGTGCTGAAGTTTACCGCATTGCTCCTCAACGAGGGGGTCAGTGAAGTTGGCATAGGTAATTCTGATGAGTTTGTCGGCCAGATGGTGGTCGGACCTGATTTTGTTGTGACCTCAACCCCTGAACGGATCAAACTGATCTGTGAACATTTGCTAAATCGTTTTGACGAAGAAATTGGGTTGCACTACAATTTCCGCCATCGTAAACAGGGCTTCCTGGAGATCACGGATGAAAACGGAACGATGCGCCAGGTGCCGTTGATGTCGCTCGCTATCGGTGTCCTGACCAGTCAAGATGGCCCGTTTTACGATATTCGTGAACTCAGCGAGACGGCTGCCGAAACACGCCAGCGCGCCACCCATCAGGCGCGTGAGCAGGGCCGTAAGAGTTGGATTGCCTATGGTCGGGGTCATGCCTAAACAGAAGTTGTCCGTTCAGGCTCTTCAGAAAGCTGCTTCATCTCCGTTTATATGAGCAGAACGTCGCTGTGGAGGAGCACCACGACTGCACTATGGATACCACACTTGCCCTGACCTCTGCAACAGGCTGGGAATTGCTCGCACAGCTTGCCCAGAGCATGCAACATCAAACACCAGTACCCTCAGCCGACTATGCCGGTCGGCTCGTTGCGTTACTGACTCGCTATCTTCCTTGCTCAGCAGGTCGCCTTGAACTCTGTGAGCAAGGATATGTCGTGGCTACCGCAGCCTGGGGTGCGGAGTTTGCACCGCCTGAAGCCTCGGCCCTCCTCGAGTGTCGTGCAGATGCTGAGTTGGTCGGGCAGTTGTTCCTCCATGAGCCCTACGGTGTTCTCCTCGAACCTGCGTTTCGTGCCGCCCTCGCGGCGCAACTTGCCTTCTTGATCGCCTCCCAGCAGCGCTTACTTGCCTCAAATCAGATCGAGCAGATCTATGAAATCGCCGCCGCTAGGCTCAAACTGGTCGGTGATCGCGATCTCGTGACCCTGCTTCAGTCGTTTCTGGCCAGTGTTGCCTCCCTTCTGCAGGTTGAGGCGGGCGCGATCTATACCGTTGACCCCGATGAAGGCCGCCTCAATTTGCTCGCCCTCGGTACGCGTGATCTGCGCCTCACCACGAGCTTGCCCCTGTCAAGTGAAAACCTGATTGTTCAGGCCCTCCAGGGCATGCAAGTTGGCACACTGACGCTTGACCTAGGTCGCACGACCCAGCCCCCCCCACAAGACCTTGCCCGACCCGCGCTGGCGGTGCCGCTCAAGCATCAGGACGAACCTGTCGGTACCCTCGTCTTCCTCTTGAAGCATGCGCACGTTGCGGCCTGGCTCTTGCAGGCCGCTGACGTATGTGCCTCCCAGGTGATGCTGCTGGTGCGCAATGCACGCCTCTTGAGCCATCAACAACAGCGTGCCCGTGAGCTCTTCGTCCTCTATGAAAATAGTCAACAGATTACCGGCACTGGTCAACTTGACGGTATGCTCGCCCGCGCAACCGAGAATATTGCCCTTACCCTCAAAGCTGATATCTGTGCTGTGCATCTGGTCGAACAATCACCGCCCGATACGCTGCATACTATCAGTGTCTACAGCGACGACTCGACCCACCATGCCGAGCGCAATGGACGCTTTCCTTCGACCCTGAAAGGGGCCAGGTTTATCCTCGCGCAAGTGGGTCGCGACGAGACGATGCTGATCGAGGATACGCAGGCGATCGCCAGCCATAATGATTTCGCCGCGATCCTCGCTGCCGCAGGCTGCCAGAGTGCGCTCGTTTTGACGCTGCGCGGTCAGGATCAGATCCTCGGGTTGATGACGCTTGGCTTCAACCGCCCCCGTCACCCTGTCTCGCCAACTGACCGCAACCTCGCACAGGTGCTCGCCGCTCAGGTTGCAACGGCTATTCTTAATCGCCGCCTCTATCTCGCGGCCCAGCAACGCGCCACCGAGCTTGAGTTGCTGCAGAGCATTAGTCAAAAACTGACGGCAGAACTCTCGCTTGAAGAGACGATCGAGGCGATCCTCGCCGGGGCCAAGGAACTCGCTCGTTTTAACGGTGCCCGCATTACCCTTGTTGATCAACGTGCGCAAGCGTTGCGCCTCGGTGCCCAGTGGGGTCTCGACGAGGCACTCGCTGCGGCTGAGTTGACCACCTGGCTTTCACGTCATCAGCGTACCCTGCGCATTAGTGACCTCGCACACCTTCCACCTCAACTCCGCGATCTGCATCTTTCAGGTGCTGTCAAACTCACTGATCAGGGGCCTGCACGATCCTATCTGGGGGTTCCGTTGCGCCTCCGCGAAGAATTGCTTGGAACCTGTGAGTTGTTTGCAGTACAACCTGGCGCTTTTACCGAAGATGATGCCCGTTTGCTCACGATTGTCGCTGGCTATGCCGCGCAGGCCATTGCCAATGCCAGTCGCTATGAACAGGCGGACACCAGTCTTCAGGCTCGTATTGAACAGTTGCGCGCACTCCAGCGCGTCTCGAGTCAGCTTGCCTCCACGCTCGACCAGAAAGAGATCCTGCGGTATGTGCTCGATCAGGCCCTCAAGGTGACCGGGGCGAGCCATGGCTTGATCGCTCTCCGTAACACCGCTGATGATGAGACGGCTGAACACGCACTGCTGCTCGATACGCTCGGGTTGGGTGACCAGCAAACCCCCGCCATCTATCGCGATGCCCTCGATACCGCTGTACCACAGGTTCGTTCGGTCTATTTTATTGCTGAGGCAGTTGGGTTTGAAACGGCACGCCATGATCAATTGATCGGCACTCCTTTGCCCTTCACCGCAACCACGGCCTGGCGCGCCCTCGAACGACGTGAGCCCGAGTTCAACGATCGGTTGTCTGCTGATGAGTGGGTTCCTGAACACCTTGCCGATAAGCAGTCAGCCCTCGCAGCCCCTATCTTCTATCAGGCTGGGGTCTATGGGGTCTTGATCCTTTTTGCACCTCGTTTGCGTGCGTTTGATTATGATGCCGTTGAGTTTTTGCGTGCCCTGACCCACCAGGCCGCGGTTGGGATTGGCAATGCCCAGCGTTACGCCGAGTTGGAACACCTCTACCGTACCCAGGAGACAAAAGCCGAGATCCTGAATAATGTGCTCGAAATTGGTCAGGCCCTGCGCGGTGAGCGTTCGCTTGAGAATCTGCTCGAACAGGTCGCGTATAGTGCCGTCGAGTCGGCCAATTATCGTAAGGCGCTCTTCTGCCTGACCAGCCCCCAGCAACCTCGTCTGCTCACGCCGTTCGCCGCTGCGGGTATTCCACGCGATGTGCTTGCCTCAATGAAACAACTGACGCTTGATGATCGCCTCGTAACTCGTTATCTCGAACCTCGTTTTCGGCTCGGACGCTGCTATTTCATTCCCGCTCAAGAAGCTCGTGTGATCGAAAGCGAGTTTGAGACCAACATTTTTGCGTATCTGCAAGGTGATGACGAGCCCTTGTCCTCCGAGTGGCAAATGAGCGACCGCCTCTGTGTGCCCCTCTATGCCACTGACGGCGATCTGCTCGGGGTCATGCTGGTCGCCGATCCGCTCGATCATCGCCGTCCAACTGAACGTACCGTTGAGCCACTCGCAATCTTTGCTGACCAAGCCGCTATCGCGATCGAGAATGCCTGGCTTTTGCGTGATGCCGATGCCCGCGCCGACGAGATGACTGCCCTCTTTCAGGTTGGTACGGCCGCAACCTCAACCACTGATCTCGATACCCTGCTCAACCGTGTCTATGCCGAGCTTACCTCCTTCCTTGGGGTGCCAAGTTTCTTCTTTGTGGCAAGCTATCACCACGAGACCGATGATATCTATTTCAATCTGTTTATGCAAGGCAACGAATTGGCCTATGCCATGCATAAGACCGTGGTGCCAAGATCGGGCCTGATTGAACTGGTACTCCACAATGGCGAACCACTGTTGATCGCGGATCTCTGGGCTCAACCAGCCTATCAGGCTCAGGCTGTGCATTATGCCGATGAAGCAGCATCCATTCGTTCCTGGCTGGGGGTGCCGCTCATCAGTCAGGGCCGCGCTATCGGTCTGCTCTGTCTGCAAGATGTGCAACCCCATGCCTTTGCCCAACCTGAGGTTCAGTTCCTGTCAACGGTCGCCAGCCAGCTTGCTATTGCAATCGAACGGGCAAGTCTCTTCGATGAGCGCGAACGCCGCCTCACTGAGCTTGATGTGATCAATCAGATTGGCCACGTTACCAGTTCAACCCTCGATCTCCAGATGATGCTTGAACAGGTCTATGATCACCTGAAGAGTTTCCTGTCACTCGATTCCTTCTTTGTCTTTATCTACTATGAAGAAGAGAATCGGATCACTCTCTCGATTGAAGTTGATGATGAGATCTTGACGTTCGATGATCATTGGCGTACCCCCAGTCCAACGAGTTTGACCGCACGGATTATTCAGACCCGTAGCCCCCTGCTCTTCCACGATCTCCGTCAGGAAGAGATGGACGAGAACTTCAACCCGGTTACCTTTGGTACCGAACGCGTCTCGGCCTCATGGCTGGGGGTGCCGTTGCTCGTTGGCGAGAGCAGTGTTGTCGGTGTCATTGCCGTCATGAGTTATAGCCCCGGGTTGTATGGCCCGCGTGAACGCTCCTTCTTGACGACGGTAGCAAATCAACTGGCCCTCGGTGTCCAGAATGCACGCTTGCTCGAACAGGCCGAGGCCCAGGTTGACCATTTGCAACTCGTCAATCAGGTATCGTTCATGGCGAGTGCCGAAACTGATGTCCAGGCGATCTATCAACTCGTGGTCGATGCGATGGCACAGGCCACGCGCGTCGATCAGGCCCGACTGGTCATCTATGACCGCGAGGCTGGGGTTGCCTATGCTGTCGCTGAACATCGAGCCAGTGGCGTTCTTGATCAGATCCGCATTCCGCTGCGCGATAGCCCGTCCGTTGATTGGCTCGATCAACACCGCGAGCCGCTGGTTGCCCTTGATGCGCAGCATGATCCACTCTTTGTCCTTTCTCATGCTACCTTCCGTGAGCTTGATATTCGCTCGATTGCCCTCGTACCGCTTGTTGTCGCGGAAGAGGTAATCGGTGCCGTGGGCCTCGATTTTGTTGGCCGAGTCGGTGAGTTCAGTACCCAGCGCGTCAAGCTGTGCCATACGATCGCGAATCAAACCTCGACCGCGATTAGCCGCGCTCAAGCGTTTGCCGCCGCAAGTGCGAGTGCCGAGGCCCTTGAACAAAAGGTGAAAGACCTCTCGACGGTGCTTGATGCCGCCGGGATCCTCTCCTCACTCTTGCGCGCCGATGAGGTGCTGAATAAACTGATGGATCTGGTGAGCCGAAGCCTCGGTGTGGCTACGGTGGCACTCTGGATTATCAATGGTGAGGATGTCCTGGTACCAATCGCCATTGCGGGCATTCCCATTGACCAACGCCAGAGTATGCGCGTTCCCGTCGGTGAAGGTATGACCGGACGCGTCGCCTCCACTCGCAAACCGCTCATTATTGATAATGTGGAACTCTCTGGCACGTCACTCTATCCAACCTACCAGCGCGAAAATCACCTCATCTCCTATATGGGTGTGCCCGTCATCTATCAGGGCGAAACGATCGGTGTCCTCAGTGTGATGACGAACGCCGAACGTCATTTTAGTCAGGACGAACAGGCGCTCTTGTTAGGTCTCGCTGACCAAGCGGCGACGGCCCTTCAGACCGCCCGCCTCTTTCAGGAACGCGAACAGAACATTCACGAGCTCTCGACCATCAATACGATTAGCGCTGATGTCAATGCCACCCTCCAACTTGATGACCTCATTTCCCATCTCCACGAGGGCATTGGCAAGGTTCTTGATGTCCGTACTTCAATGGTGACTCTCTATGATGTCCCCACCAATACCTTTACCTGCCCCCTCGCCTATCATCAGGGCCTTCGTGTGCAGCCTACCGCCCAGATGCTCCGTGATGCGGTGAATGCCAGGGTTGTCCAGTCTCATCAGTCGCTCCTGTTCACGAGCCGCGATGATATCCTGACCGCTGGCTTGCTCCCGGAACCATTTGATCCCGCGCTGGTCGAGTATCCGGTCGAATCGCTGCTGGTTGTGCCCATCCTGTTTGGCAATCAACCCCTCGGCGTGATCAATGTGCAGAGCTATGAACCACGTGCTTTTACCGAGGGCGACGAGCGTTTCTTGATGACAGTGGCGAATCAGGCCGCAGCCGCCATCAATAATGCCCGCCTCTTTAGCGAAATGACGCGCAATGCCGACGAGATGCAGACGCTCCTCGATGTGACGCGTAGCCTCGCAGGTTCCCTTGATCTCGATGAGACCCAGCGCCTCATTGCGTCCGGTGCGCTTGGGTTGCTCAATGCCGAGTTGTGCGCCGTGCTACGCCTTGATGCTCACGGAACCATCGAACAGCAGGTGCTCGTTGATGCCTCTGGCCTCCGTGACGATCTTCATATCGACTTCCGCTTCCACGGGATGACCCACGCGCTGCTCGAACGGAATGCCCCTCTCGCCATCGCCGATCTCCATGTACTCGAAGATTCAAATCCCGATGCGCTCCGTCTCGGTATTCGTAGTGTCGTCGGTACCGCGATTGGTCTGCACGATGAACGCCTTGGTGTGATTTGGATCGGATTGTATCAACCTCACGAATGGTCGTCTCAACAGATTTCTCTGCTTGGCATTCTCGCAAATCAGGCCGGTCAGGCCCTCAAGAGTGCCCGCCTCTTCGCCGAGGTCTCGAATCTCGCCGCCGATCTTGAGCATCGCGTGAAAGAACGAACCGCTGAGGTTGAACTCGCGAATCAGCAACTCTCTGAGGAAAAAGAACGCCTCGAAGCTGTCCATACCATTACGCTTGAATTGACAACCCAGCTTGATACGTCGATCATTCTGCGCGAATCCCTCGAGTCGATCTCGCTGAATCTTGGCGTCACACGCGGGTCAATTATGCTCCGCGACCCCGAAACCCAGGTGCTTATCTGCCGTGCTGTGCTCTTTGGCCTTGGTGATGCCCGTACCGCGAATATCCCCCTCAGCCTGGGCGGCGGTGAGGGACTCGCCGGCTGGGTGATGCAATACCACGAGTCGGTCAATATCCCTGATGTCCTCCAGGATCCGCGCTGGCAACAAGAACCCGGACGCGCTGATGATGTACGCTCTGCTGCTGCTGTACCTTTGCAAACCAGCGACCAGGCCCTTGGGGTGCTCGTGCTCTCGAGTACCCAGGTGAACTATTTTACCGACTCGCAGATGAATCTCCTTGGCACGATTGCCAGCGTCGTTGCAGCTGCCGTCTCGAATGCCCAACTCTATAGCTATATTAATGATCTCGCGAATAGCAATGGCTTACTCCTCGAAGCCCAACGCGAAGAGAGCTCCAAACGCGCCGCTGTCTTTAGCTCGGTCAGTGAGGGCATTATCGTGCTCGATCCCGACCAGTGCATTACCCTCTTCAATCCCGCAGCTGAACAGGTCGTCGAGGTTGCTTCGGACATGGTGCTTGGTCATCCGCTGAGTATCCTCGAACACCTCAACACCGATGATATGGCCGTGCAACGGCGTGCACGGGCGATCTTCCAGGCGCTCGCCAATGGCCTCAAACAGGTGGAGTTGCATCAGCAGATCTACTCAACTTCGATTGATCTCACCGATCCGACCCAGTTTATTGCGGCTAATCTGGCCCCCGTCATTGGTCCTAGTGGCGACCATTATGGCAATGTCGCTGTGTTACGTGATGTGACCGGTGAAATCGAGGCCGATCAGGCGAAACGCCAGTTTATCTCGGATGTGAGCCACGAACTGCGGACGCCCCTCACGGCAGTTAAAGGCTATGTCGATGTTCTGCTGTTGACCGCTGCGGATAGCCTGAATGAGGATCAGATTGGGTTTCTCCAGATTATCAAAAATAATACCAATCGCCTCCGGGCGCTGATTGACGATATTCTAGAATTCTCGCGCCCCGACTCCAAGCGTAAACTTCAGATTAGTGACATTGATATTCCATCTTTGATTAAAGAGGCCGTGCAGTCGTTGCTGCTCGAGGCCGAGCATAAGCAGATGCATGTCTCGCTTGATGTCCCCGACGATCTGCCGCTCGTGATGGGCGATCAACGCCGCATTAGCCAGGTCTTCTTCAATCTCTTCTCGAATGCCGTCAAGTATACCTTTGAAGGCGGGCACATCCACGTCCGGGCTTTTATGAATCCAGGTGGCATGCTCCAGATCGAAGTCGAAGATACTGGCGTCGGCATGACCCCCGCCCAACTCAAGAAACTCTTCCGTCCCTTCTACCGTGCGGATAATCCCCTCCGTGATATCACCGGAGGCACCGGTCTCGGCCTGGCGATTGCCAAACAGATTGTGGAACAACACGGGGGCGAAATGTGGGTACCTTATAGCGAACCGGGACGCGGCAGTGTCTTTAGTTTTATTCTGCCCCTTGACCAGCCTGAAGCTGAGCAGACTGACGAGGACGCCACGTGAGTGCCATTCATCTTGACAATCGTCTGGTTCACTACGAGGTCGTAGGACGTGGCCAGCCAATTATTTTCCTCCATAGCTGGCTCGGCTCGTGGCGTTACTGGGTCTCAACGATGGATCTTGTCTCCGAGCGCTACCGTGCCTATGCCCTCGATTTCTGGGGCTTCGGTGAGAGCGATCGGCACGGTAGTCATTTCACGATTACTGATTATGTGCATATGCTCGGCCAATTTATGGATCAGATGGGGATTGCCAAAGCTAATCTGGTCGGTCACGGCCTCGGTGGCATGGTGGCGATACGGGCTGCACGCGAGCAACCAGATCGCTTTTTACGCCTGATGACGGTCTCGACCCCGATGCAAGGCCATACCCTCGCCGATCTGGTCAAGCCAGGTACTTTTTCGCGCCTCCTCGGTAAATCGAATCCAAGCAATGTCTGGTCGAAGTTGCTCCGCAGCATCCCGATCACTGATCCTGAAGTGCAACACGAACTGCTCGAAGATACCGAGGGCCTCAGTGAAACAGTGCTCGCCAGTGTGCAAGAATCCCTCTTTGATACCGATCTCCGCTCAACCGTCAATGTGCTTGAGCGCCCCCTCCTGGCGGTCTATGGCGCCCAAGATAAGATTATCAATCTTGACCACGTTATGTTTCTCAATCAACTCCATGATCGCCCGGTGCAGTTGCTGATTCTGCCCAGAGCTAACCACTTCCCCTTCCTTGAGCAAACGACAACCTTTTCACGCCTGTTGCTCGATTTTCTCATCGCTGAACAGCAACCGGTGGAGATCAAGGAGGAATGGAAACGACGGGTCAATCAGCGCGAGTATCTCTAATCTATACCTGTACCGCGCTCCGCCGCATCGCATAGAGCATCATGCCCAGGACAATCAGGCCGAGACAGAGCAAGGCCACCAGTTTTGCACTCGCTGGGATGGCAAGCAGGGCGATCACTCCAAAAACGGTGCTGAGCGTGTAGTAGATCATAACGACTTGCCGCTGTGAGAGGCCTAGATCCAGCAGGCGATGGTGCAGGTGATCACGTCCCGCATGTGCAGCCGAGTCGCCCCGCACCGTACGGCTCAGAATCAGCCAGGCCATGTCAATCAAGGGCACCCCCATCACGAGTAACGCGGTGGCTAGTTTGGCCCCACCAATGATGGCACTGACCCCTAGAATGTACCCCAGTGACATCGCGCCCACATCACCCATAAACGTGCGTGCCGGGTGCAGGTTAAAGGGTAAAAAGCCCGCACATGCCCCCGCCAGCGCAAGCGGTAGAAACGCAACCGTGTATTGTGGCGGCTCAAGACTCAGGGTGTGCAAGGCGAGAATAACCCCGGCAATGAGCGTGATGCCCCCCGCCAATCCATCCAATCCATCTGTCCAGTTGACCATATTCTGCATCCCGACAATCCAGAAGACCGTGGCCCCAATCGCAAGCCACGGACTCAGGTTATGCAGATGGATCTGTTGGAGAAAGGGGAAATTAAAGGCTGTCAGAATAATGCCCCGTGCCTCGGTGGCTTGCCCCATCGCATCAGGATAGAGTGTCTGATCCCAGAGGTAGGGGCCAACCGCGATCAAAGCCGCCACGATATGCAGCACAAGACGACGTCCGGCGGGCAGATTGCGCAGGTCGTCAATGAGGCTGACGCACGCCACGACGCTCAACCCCGCCAGCAACAACCCGAGCCGCGTGCGTTCGGCTGAGGTGCGTTGCAACACAGGATCAAGCTGCTCAAAGGCAAAACTGGCGAGCAAGGCGATGGCAAAACCAGCAATCATCGCCAGGCCACCGACTGTTGGTGTCGCGATCCGATGCACATGGCGCGGCCCTGGCTGCGCAACCCATCCCTCGCGCTTGCTCAACCGGATCAGCGGTGGCGTAAGCAAGGCGGTGAGCACCAGGGCAACCCCAAAGGTGAGCGCCAGGGCAAGGATTACCATGTCACGGTGCCCAATCAACCCGTCCCAAACTGACGGTCGCCGGCATCACCGAGGCCTGGCACAATGTAGCCAAGCTCATTGAGAAAGCTGTCAATCGCGGCCAGATGAATATCAACATCCGGATGCGCAGCCGTCAATGCCTGCACACCCTCGGGGGCAGCAATCAACCCGAGAAATTTGATCCGGCGCGACCCCCACTGCTTGAGAATATCGACTGCCGCTACGGCTGAGCCACCCGTGGCCAGCATTGGATCAACGATCAACGACAGATCAATATTCGGTTCTGAAGGCAGTTTATTGTAATACGTGACCGGCTGAAGCGTCTCGTGATCACGGTAGAGCCCGAGATGCCACACATGCACGGTAGGCAAAATATCAATAATGGCCTCAGACATTCCCAGGCCCGCCCGCAGAATCGGAATGACGCCGATGCGATCAGCGACTTCAAAGCCTTCACACGGGGCCAGCGGTGTCTGCACCGTCAGCGGGGCAAGACTAAGATCTTCCGTCGCTTCATAAAAGAGCAACTGGGCAATCTCGCGCACCAGTTCGCGGAATTTCTTCGGTTCAGTCAGATTGCTCCTGAGCAAGGCTAGTTTATGTTGAACAAGCGGATGGGTGGAAACAAAAACCTGATCGCCCATAGCAAGACACCTTTAAGCTTCAGTGAGTTTATACCCTACACCTCGAACCGTCACAATCAACACCGGGCGTGAGGGTACTTCCTCCACCTTCTCGCGCAGGCGTCGTATACAGACATCTACCAGATTCGTCTCGCCCGCATACTCGTAGCCCCATACCTCACGAAAAAGTGTCTCACGGTCAAAGACCTGACCAGGATTCGCCGCCAGAAAATAGAGCAATTCAAACTCCATTGGCGTCAAGTTGACACTCTGCTCGCGGACGGTCACGTAATGGCGTGGACCATCAATAAAGAGCGGCCCGATCCGCAGTGTGGGGGGGGCTCGTCGCGACTTATAGCCCTCGACCCGACGCAGGATCGACTCGACACGGGCAATCAGTTCCACTGTCTTGAATGGTTTGCGAATATAATCGTCAGCCCCGAGTTCAAAGCCTTGAATGACATCATCAGTCCCATCGCGGCTCGTCAGCATCACAATAGGGACATCGCTTTCAGCCCGGATGTGCCGACATACTTCAAAGCCATCAGCAAAGGGCATCATGACGTCAAGGATGACCACATCAAACGGCTGTTTGCGAAACGCCTCGACCGCCTCAAGCCCATTACTAACCGCCGTCAGTTCATAGCGCGGATCACTGAGGGTGACTTTGATCAGATGGGCGATTGACGGGTCATCGTCGGCAATCAAAATACGCCGGGGGGGGCGTGGATCTTCAACGGCCCGGTCATTTGTACGAAGGAAAGGCATCCGTATAGAACCTGATCAGACGGCTTCATCAAGACGCCGCCGGTACTCACTGCGTTCGGTGCGGGGCATCAAGATCGGCAAGCCGCGCCCGTAAACAACTTCGGCATTGATAATGCATCGTCCAATATGTTCCTGGGCCGGTACCTCATACATCACATCAAGCAGCACTTCTTCGACAATGCTCCGCAAGGCTCGCGCCCCGGTACGCGCCTGCATGGCCCGCTCAACAATTGCCTCGATCCCATCCGCAGTGAATTCTAACTCACAATGATCAAGTGCCAGCAACTTCTGATACTGCTTGATCACGGCATTGCGCGGTTCGGTCAGAATCCGTGACATCGCGCTATGTGACAGCGGCTCAAGGGCCACAACCACCGGCAGACGCCCAATGAATTCAGGGATGAAGCCGTAGTGCATCAGATCATCAGGACTGATCTGCGCCACCAGGGCCGCGTGATCATCGACTGTGTTCCCTGTCGCCTGGCCGCCAAACCCGATCATTTGCCGACCCCGCAAGCGCTGCGTCACCACCGTTTCGATGCCTTCGAAGGCACCACCACAGATAAAGAGCACGTTCGTCGTGTCAAACGAAATATACTCTTGCTGTGGGTGTTTACGTCCTGGCAAAGGTGGCACATGCGCCACGCCGCCCTCAAGAATCTTCAAAAGGGCCTGCTGCACACCTTCCCCCGAGACGTCGCGCGTAATCGAAGGATTATCAGCCTTACGGGCAATCTTATCAATCTCATCAAGATAGATGATGCCGGTCTGCGCACGCTCAACATCGCCATCGGCCGCCTGGATCAGACGCAAGAGGATATTTTCTACATCCTCACCAACATACCCGGCCTCCGTCAGCGCTGTTGCGTCGGCGATCGCAAAGGGGACATCAAGAATACGGGCGAGCGTCTGTGCAAGCAAGGTCTTGCCACTGCCCGTTGGCCCAAGCAAGAGGATATTGCTCTTACTAATCTCGACATCATCAATTTTTGCCCCGGCGCGAACTCGCTTGTAGTGGTTGTAGACGGCAACTGAAAGCACGATCTTCGCTCGATCCTGCCCAATCACATACTGGTCAAGTTTCTCACGCAACTTACGCGGCGCAGGCAAACGTGCCGGACCGGGCGGTGTATTGCGACGCGGGGCCGCCATCTGCTGCTCGGTCTCTTCGGCAATGATCGCGCTACAGAGCGCCACACACTCATCACAGATAAAGACCGTGCCTGGCCCGGCAATCAGGCGTTGCACCTCGTCCTGACCGCGACCACAAAACGAGCAGACATACGCTCCACGATTGTTACTACCACTATTACGAGAACGGGACATGAACTTCTCCGCTAATCCCCAGGTCAAGGCCGATCATCAAGCCCAGATTGCCATGGCAACCTCTGGTCTAACCCTTTCAGGCCCGTTGATCGACCTCACCCGGTCATGTCACTTCTTGTCAGTCAAATCTTCGCGGCTCAGAATTTCATCAATAATGCCGTACTCTTTGGCCTGTTCAGGCGTCATAAAGAGATCACGGTCAAAATCTTTGGCAATGCGCTCAACTGTCTGACCCGTATCCTTTGAAAGCAATTCGCGCACCACCTGCTGCATACGCAGCAACTCACGCGCCATAATCTCGACATCAGGCGCATAGCCCCGCGCCCCACCACCAGCAGGATGCATATGGATCGTCGAGTGCGGCAGACTATAGCGTTTGCCGCGCGCTCCACCCGCAAGGATCGGTGTTGCCATACTTCCTGCCATCCCAACACAGACTGTGGCAACATCCGGGCGAATGTGGCGCATCGTATCATAGATCCCCAACCCGGCTGTAACCGAACCGCCAGGGCTATTGATATAGAGCCAGATATCGCGATCGGGATCTTCACTTTCAAGGAAGAGCAACTGAGCGACAATCAGATTAGCAATCTGATCTTCCACCGGCGTCCCAAGAATGATGATCCGTTCCTTGAGCAGCCGTGAATAAATATCAAAGGCCCGCTCACCACGACTCGTACTCTCAACAACCATTGGAATCAGAGCTTCGGGGCCTTGTGATGACCATTCCATGCTCTTGGGCGAAATCCATTTCATAGGGTTCGTTCCTCACTTGTCACAGGCTCATCACGTGTCACCGGTGCTGTTTCGCTCACGCTGGGTGCCTCAGCGTCCTCAGCCTCACCCTCAAGCGCTTCTACGTCAGACCCTGCCGCATCGACTGGTTCTTCTTCCACGCTAGGTTCAATCCCGGCTGCAAGCTTGAGTACCCGCTCACGCAATTTACGGTCAATCAACGCATTGAAAATCATGCCACGCATCTCCCCCTGAAAGGCATGCATGACCTGAGCGCGCTGCTCTTCACTGTAATCAGCGACCGCACGGATAATCTCGGCCTCGATCTCTTCTTCCGAGACATTCAATTCTTCACGTTCCACGACCTCGGCCAACGCAAGCGTCACTCTCGTGCGCTTCTCGGCCTCGGGCAAGAGGGCTGCAATCGCCTGCTCTCTGGTTTCACCACGAAACTGGAGCATCTGCTCGAGCGTAATGCCGTAGCGAGCAAATTCGCGGCCCTGATCTTTCAGCATATCATCCGCCATGTTCTCGATCATGACGTCAGGGATATCAAACTCGGTTATCTCGAGCACATGGTCGATGAATGTATCAAGCACTTTGCGCTCGGCAACATGACGCGCCGTTGTTTCAAGATCACTACGCGTCTTGGCGCGGAGTTCTTCGAGGGTTCCCTCGAATTCCTGCAACTGAGGCAACTCTTCCCACAACGGCAAGACCCGTTGTTGCATGCTCAGCACTTCAACCTTGAACGTGACTTCCTTGCCACGCACACGCTCATCTTCGTGATCCTCAGCCATCTGCGAAACAACGTCAACGGTATCACCAACGTTGACCCCGATGAGTGCATTGTAGAGTTCGTCTAGCAGACGACCTTTGACCAGATCGAGGGTATGTTCACCACGCTCCTCGCCTTCTTCGCGCTCATCAAGTGTTTCACCATCGACAAAGGTCTCAAGGTGAACTTTGAGGCTATCTCCCTCCTGGGTTGGCCGTGGCTCGTCCAGTTCCTTGAGTACCACATGACGATCACGCATTGCATCCATCATGCCTTCAAGCTGTTCGTCGGTGATTTCATCAGGCTCGAACGGCACCTGGATCGCTTGGTAATCACCAACTTTGACGGTGGGGGGCAAGGGCACCGTAATGGTGAAAACAAAGGGGTCAACCGAGGTAATGACATCAAGTTCGGCAGGGCCGATTGGTTCGAGCTCTTCCTGGATGATTGCATCCTGAAAGGCTTTTGAGATCAGATCATTCTGCGCATCTTGAATCAGTGCTTCGCGCCCAAAGGTACGCTCAATGATAAAACGCGGTGCTTTGCCTCGGCGAAAGCCATGAATCTGATACTTCTGAGAAAAACGACGAGCAGCCTGGTCGAGCCCGTGCTCGAAGCGTGCTGCATCAAGCTCAATCTGCAAAGACATCCGGCTCTTGGGTAATTTTTCGGTGGTAACCTTCACGCTGACATCTCTCCGTACTCAAAGCTACACTGCACGAACAATCGCTGTACCACAAGGCACAGCAGCACGCGCCGCTGCGAGACGCTATCCTGTGCCATTATAGCACGTTGATGCGGTCGTGGAAAGTCTCAGGTCGGTTGCTCTGGTTGACATCGCTTCTTCTTCATGGTACATGTTACCCCAACTTCATCTGCGTCGTAGCCTTTTTCCGGCACCCTGTTAGTGCTGGAGGAGTAAACTATTTTGTCGCCTATTCAACGCGCAATGACAGCGCTTGCATCGGTTGTTGGCTTGCTCACCCTCTTTGTGCTGTTAGGAGCTGGTGTGCCTGAGCCTTCACCTTCGATGTACTCAGCTGCGGTTATTGTTGCCCCCCAGCAACTGACCCCTTCAGCAGTGGCTGTTGTGCCAACTGCGACGGCTACACCAATTCCGTTGCATCCAACCGCAACCCTTGCCCGCCGCGATTTTAATGAGACGACGGCAGTCAAGGTTGCCCCCACGAGTTTCCTCCCCGGACGTGGGCCTGCGCTCCCGGGTGAGTTTGTCTATGCTAGTCGCCGAGCCGATTTTTATGTAGGTCGGGGGACTTTTTCTCCTGAGCAGGTCATCCAGCTTGCTCTCAAGTCCGAGCACGCCCTCTCGTACATGCAACGCCGTTTTGCGGTAACCCTGAATGAGCGCATTTCAGCTGGTGTCTACCATACGAGCCTCGCGCCTGGTCGAGGGACACGTGGTATTGCGTATACCTACGGTCATACAAATGTCCGTATTTATTACCGTGCCAACGAAGATATGCATAATGCGCTCGTTATTCTGGCGCACGAGTTTGCGCATGCACTTCAGGCCGAAGCTTATGGCAAAGATGCGCAGTCCCGTTCCGATCTGGTTTTACTCGAGGGCCTCGCGAGTTGGATCGCTGGCGAATACTGGTTGAGTCTGTCAGGTGCCATGTCATTCCAAGAACTCGCCCAAAAGCACTATCGGGCTGGCTATACGAGCAGTCTTGCGACCATGGATCGCCGCAATCAGAATGTTGCCTACGATATGTGGGCCGGCTTTGTTGATTATCTGACCCGTACCTATGGCTGGGATAAGTTCAATACGCTCTATGCCAATGGTCGTGGGCGCGCCGCAGGCTCAGCCAATTATGTCGAGATCTATGGTAAGTCGTTTCAGGAGTTGCAAAACGAGTGGTATGCGACCCTCCGATAGGCCCCTGGAGCTATCTTGGGCTTGATCTGGCTTGGTCAGCCCGCAATCCGAGTGGTCTTGCTGTTCTCCGTGGTGGGCCGCATGGCGCAACGCTCGTTGAACCACCACGCCTGATAACGGCGCTTGATGATCTTGTTGCCTATATGCTGGCTCAGGTCGGCGATGGCCCGGCGATCCTTGCCGTTGATGCACCCCTCTGGGTGCCCAATGTGACTGGTCAGCGTCCTGCTGAAACTGCCCTCGCACGCGCCTTTCGTGCGTATGAAGCTGCAGCCCATCCTGCGAATCGCCGCTTGCTCAATCGTGATGGCACTGGTGTACGCGGCGAACAACTACTCGAACGCCTGGCCCCCTACGGTTTTCTGCCTGTCACCTGCCCTGAACCCACCGCCAGCGGTCGTTTGGTGACCGAGGTCTATCCGCATCCCGCCATGATCGCCCTCTTCGGACTCAACAAAACCTTGAAATACAAAAGCCGCCCCGGGCGTGACCACAACCAGCGAGTCGCAGCATGGCACATCTATCAACAGCATCTGCGCTTGCTCACCAACACCGATCCGAGCCTCAATGGCCACCTCGCTATGCTCGAGCCTGATGTCGCCACTCTACGCGGACAGCGCCTCAAAGCCTACGAAGACCAGATCGATGCCCTCTTCTGTGCCTACATTGGTCTCTATGCCCATCGGTGGGGCGAGGCACGTTGCCAGGTCTTTGGTGATCGTGCTACTGGCTGGATCATGACGCCGCGTATCTAGGGCTGACGCTATGCCACCCTCACCCGTATCAGCATACGGGCGGAACGAACACCCTGAGCGCCAAGCCACCCTCACCCGTATCAGCATACGGGCGGAACGAACACCCTGAGCGCCAAGCCACCGATGAACGCTATGCCGCCCTCACCCGTATCAGCATAGGTTGGTAGGGCGAACGCCCTACCAACCTATGCGCCATCCCTCACCTATACAGCTTCAAGCGCACGCTTGATATCCAGCAACAACGTATCTGCCGTTGCCCCGTCAGCAATGCGGTGATCAAAGGTAAGTGACAGATATGCCATAGGCTTGATCGCAATCGCATCTACCCCATGCTGGGTGATGACGATCGGTCGTTTGACGACCGCCCCGACACCGAGGATGGCTGCCTGTGGCTGATTGATGATCGGCGTGGCAAAGAGGCTACCTCCGACCCCGTGATTGGTGATGGTAAAGGTGCCGCCCTGGGTCTCGTCAGGTTGGAGCCGCCGTGTGCGTGCGCGGCTTGCCAGGTCACCCACAGCCCGGGCCAAGCCAAGGAGGTTCTTTTCGTCGGCATCGCGAACCACCGGTACCAGCAGACCTTCATCAAGCGCAACGGCCACCCCAATGTGGATGCGCCGATGGATCACAATGCCTTCGGCGGTGAAACTGCCATTAAAGACCGGCGTTTTGCCTAGCGCCGTCGCTACCGCTTGGACGACATACGGTGTGACCGTCAGGCGTACGCCCTGTTGCTCAAAGCTCGCCCGGTGCGCCTCACGATGCGCCATAACGCTGCTCAGGTCAACTTCCATCACCGTGGTTACATGGGGCGAGATGCGCACCGAGCGTTCCATGTGTTCGGCGATCCTGCGACGCATCGGCGAAAGCGGTACCAATTCAGCGTCTTCAGGCAAGGCAAGCCGTTCCACTGGGCGTGCGTGCGATGCCGGCATTGCTGGCCCCGCCTGCGCAACCGGGGGCACCATCGGTGGCATCGGGGCTGAGACAGGTGCCGCCAACTGAACTGGATCGCTCGTGGGGGCAGCATCACGCGCCGCAACAAAGCGAAGGACATCTTGCTTGGTAATCCGGCCCCCCTGACCCGTTCCAGGAATACCCGCTGGATCAAGCCCATGTTCAGCGATCAGGCGCGCAACAACCGGCGAAAGAAAGGTATTGTGTCCTGATGCAGAGGGTGTCGGCGTAGCTGCCAGAGCAGACCCAACCTCGGCACGAGGAAGTGCCCCGGCCTCGGTGGGCGCTGGTTGCGCCGCCATCTCGGGCGGCACTGGCGCTACCGCGTCAGCAGGGCTACCCAGCCGGGCAATGACCGTACCCACCCGGACGGTTTCACCCTCTGGCACCAAAATCTCCAGCAACGTCCCAGCAACAGGGGCCGGCACCTCACTATCAACTTTATCGGTAATCACCTCAAGCAGAGGCTCATATTTCGCAACAGTCTCGCCCGGTTGTTTCAACCAGCGCCCGATGGTTCCCTCAGTAACACTCTCGCCCAGTTGGGGCATCGTAAGCTCGGTAGTCATAGGTTGTTGCGTTCCATCTGCACACTAATAGGCGGCGAGGCGGCGCATCGCCTCGGCAATCTTCTGCGGATTCGGCATAAAGGCATCTTCGAGCGACCGCGCAAATGGCATCGCAGGCACATCAGGCCCACCAAGCCGCACAATTGGGGCATCCAGATGCTCGAAGGCATGCTCGGCGATCAGGGCCGCGATTTCCCCCCCGAAACCTCCGGTCAGGTTATCCTCGTGAACAATCAACACCTTGCCAGTCCGTCGGCTACTCGCCAGGATCGTCGGCACATCCAGCGGGCGCAGCGTACGCAGATCAACGACTTCAACGCTCACCCCACTGGCAGCAAGACTCTGCGCTGCCTCAAGACAGTAATGGATCATCAAGCCGTAAGCAAAAACAGAGAGATCCTCGCCAGGGCGTTTGATCTCCGCAGGCCCGATCGGCACGCGATAATCATGCTCGGGCACCTGACCTTTGATCAAACGATAGGTCTTTTTATGTTCAAGAAAGAGCACGGGGTTATTATCTTCAATCGCACTCTTCAACAGACCCTTGGCATCATAGGGGGTCGCAGGCGCAACCACCTTGAGCCCGGGCACGTGCGCAAAAAAAGCCTCGATACTCTGACTATGGTAGAGTGCGCCGTGAATCCCGCCGCCATAGGGGGCACGGATCACCATCGGCACCGACCAGTCACCATTCGAGCGATAATGGATGCGGGCGGCCTCCTGGACAATCTGGTTAAAGGCGGGGGCAATGAAGTCCGCAAACTGAATCTCAGCAATCGGGCGCGTATCATTCATCGCGGCCCCGATGCAGGCACCAACAATCACACTCTCGGCGAGGGGTGAGTCAAGCACCCGCAAGGGCCCATATTTATCAATCAAACCCTCGGTCACGCGAAAGACCCCGCCACGGCGTCCGACATCCTCCCCAAAAATAAAGATCCGCTCATCCTGAGCCATCATCTCATCGAGGCCCTGACGGATGGCCTCCAGCAGGTTTATCTCTGGCATAATCGTTTCTCACAGTGCATAAACATGGTTATGGAGCGTCTCGGGATCGGGCATAGGCGCCTGTTCGGCCGCTTCAGTTGCCGCATCAACTTCAGCGGCGACGTCAGCACGCAGATCGCGTTCTTCGGCCTCACTCACCATATCCTGGTCGTGCAGATAGGCCGCAAAACGGGCCAGAGGATCGCTGAGGCGCATACTCTTCAGTTCACGCTGTGAGCGATAGGTACGATCATTATCATCAGAACTATGGGCGGTGAGACGAACGACCCGCGCCTCAATCAAGGTAGACCCATCGCCACGCCGGGCTCGTTCAACCGCACGGCGGGTCACCTCGTAGACCGAGAGCACATCGGTGCCATCCACACTGATGCCAGGAATGCCATAGGCTGGCCCACGGTCAGCTACACTCGTCACGGCCATCTGCTGCTTCTGAGGAACACTGATCGCGTATTCATTATTTTCACACTGGAAAATGACCGGCAACTGCTGTACCGCAGCCAGATTAATGCCCTCATGAAAATCACCCTGACTGGTTGTCCCTTCACCAAAGCTTGTCCAGACCACGGCATCACCACCTTTAATTCGTTCCGCGAGACCAACACCAGCTGCGTGGGCAATCTGGGTTCCCACCGGTGACGACTGCGTAATAATCTTGAGGCGGCGATGCGAATAGTGGGCTGGCATCTGTCGCCCACCGGAACTGGGGTCAGTGGCGCGGGCAAAGAGTCCGAGCATCACTTCGGTTGGAGTCATCCCCATCACAAGCACGGTTGCGAGCCCCCGGTAATAGGGCAACGTGAAATCCTTGCCACGGGTCAGCGCAAAGGCCGCACCCACCTGTGCGGCCTCGTGACCCTGGCACGAAATAACAAAGGGCGCTTTGCCAGCCCGGTTCAGCAACCACATCCGCTCATCGAGCACCCGTGCCAGCAACATAAACCGAAACATCTCGCGCAATGTCGCTGCCGATAGATCCCCTCCCGACTCGGAGGCACCAGGGACAAGATCAGCAATGGATACAGTCATCAGGCTCTCCTCAATCTGCGCTTACGCACAATAGCTACGCAGCAAAAAACCCCGTAACCGTGTGGCACGGGGTGCATTGAAAAGTGTGCGCCGGTTGGCACTCGTGCGAAACAGAGTTGACACACAACGTCTTCTTTGACGGCCACCTGGATATATAGTAGTGTAGCACAGAGCACGTCTCGCTGCAAAAGCGCAAGGTTGCTATGGCGTAGCTGCGCCCCTCATGCTACAATATGCTCGTTCATAATCCATCGCTTCTGCATTGACGTAAGGTATGCCGTCTCATGAGTAGTGACACAATCACGAAGCCGAGCCTGAAGCGTGATATCGCTCGCCTCATTCCTGCCGAAGATGAACAACCGCTCCTGCGCGGTGTCTTGATCGGTGTCGCAATTGGGGCGACAATCGTGACGGTCGTGCTGGTTGCACGGACAATCAAACAACGACGGGCAGCGGCCAACCCTACCCCGCCTGCACCGTCAGCCTGAAAATGGCCTATCTCGACGGAGTAAAAAATGTTTGTTTTTGATCCACTTTATTTTCTCTTTGCTGTCCCTGCGATGTTATTCGCCATGTGGGCACAGTTCCGGGTCAAGTCTGCTTACAACAAATGGTCACAGGTGCGCAGTGCGCGCAGTCTGAATGGTTTCGACGTTGCCCGTACCTTGATGGACAATGAAGGCCTGCAACATGTCAAGGTCGAACGCATCGATGGCATGTTGACTGATCATTACGATCCACGCGACAAAGTTATTCGTCTCTCTGAGGGATCCATTCAGCCTTCGGTGGCAGCCATGGCGATCGTGGCCCACGAACTTGGGCATGCCGCTCAAGACAAAGAGGGGTACTTCTGGTTGCGTGCCCGGGCCAGCATTGTTGGCATTGCCAATCTTGGCTCAAACCTTGGGACGATCCTCTTTTTTGTTGGTCTCTTACTGGCTTCCCTAGTTGGGCAGGGCCAGCTTGGTTATAGTATCGCGGTTGCTGGGGTTGTCCTGTTCTCGGCGGCAGTCGCCTTTACGCTAGTGACGTTGCCCGTCGAGTTCAATGCGAGTGCTCGTGCCAAAGCAATGCTCGAGCGGAATGGGCTTGTCTCAGCCAACGAAGCTGCAGGTGTCAATGCGGTCTTGCAGGCAGCAGCCCTGACCTATGTTGCTGCGGCAGCTCAATCAATTGCACAACTTCTCTACTTCATCACCATCCTTATGCGACGGAGGGACTAAACAATGGATCAGGATCTACGACGACGAATGGTATACGGTCTGATTAATCTCGCCCTGGGCCTTGCCGCAGCATGGCTCGCAACCTATCTAACGAACAAAATCCTTGGATCATCTGAGAGCGAGGCCTAAAGCGTTCGTTGACCAGAAAAGGTGGGGCCAATGGAGAACTGGCAAACTAATTTGCTGCATACGTCTGATGCGATCAGGCAGTTACTGAGTCAGTTGCGTCGCGTGGCGGTGCTTGGTATTCGTCCCGAACGTATGGCACATAAACCAGCCCATTATGTCCCGGCGGCTCTGGTCGAGATGGGGCTCGAGATTGTCCCTGTCCCAGTGCTCGACCAGGATGTTCCGACCATCCTGGGCCGCCAGGTCTATCCAACGCTTGCCGCCATTCCTGGCCCACTTGATCTGGTTGATGTCTTTCGTCGCTCGCAAGACCTGCCAGCCCATCTTGATGATATGCTGGCCGCTCGTCCGCAGGCTGTCTGGTTCCAGTCGGGCATTTATCATCATGAGGTTGCAGAACAACTCGCTCGCGCCGGCATTCAGGTCGTACAAAGCCGCTGCCTGATGGTTGATTACCGCCACTTCCTCCATACACCGTAGGGTACGTGTTCAGCATTCCACGTTTCAGGTGGGGGTGAACAGCGACGCTGTACACTCCCACCTGAAACAAATTCTCGCCTCATTTGCCGCACGAAAAAGGGTGTGGTATACTCGCCCTTGGCACCCGAAAAGCCCTGTCTCGTTAGCCACGTTGCAACTTGTGCTTTTTATCGTCCTGTGTTATTCTTGTTTGTGAAGGACGGAACGAATAGCCGGTGCAACTGTCAAGGGAACTGGCTTAAGCGTTCTAACCATAACGCGTGACAGAGTTAGGTTGGCCGCCAGGGTGCGGTTTGGCAGTGTCGAGGAGGTAGTGCGTTGTCGTCACGTAATCGCAACATCCTGATCGTGGTTGGCGCGATCATTGCCGGAATTGCCGCACGGTTACTTTTCCCCATGGGTCAGCCTGCCATCTCGGTCAAGGCTGAGGACATCTTCGGTATCCCCAATTTCACCAACTCCATGTTCGTCCTGCTTCTGGTCGACATCTTCTTGATTGTGATCGCCTTCCTGGCGACGCGCAATATGCAGATGGTACCCAAAGGGCTCCAGAACTTTATGGAGTGGGTGATCGAGATGATGTTCAACTTCTTCAGTTCGATCAACAAGAAGTGGACACCAGCGGCCTTTCCACTGCTCGCCACCATCTTTTTGATGGTTCTGGTCTCGAATTGGACGGGGTTGCTCCCTGGTTTTGGTTCCATTGGTTTCTGCCACGCTGGCGAGAAGCAGGCAACGCTCGCGCTCAATGTGAAGGATCCGTATGCAGGCCTGGTTCCGTCACCGTTTGCTGCTGCCGAGGGCGAAAGCAAATACCTCGGGTGTCAACCCAATGAGAGCCTGGTTGCGCTGTTCCGTGCCCCCACAGCTGATCTGAATCTTACCCTCGCTCTGGCCCTGATTGCGGTCTTCGCCATCGAATACTTTGGCTTCCGAGCCCTGGGAGTCGGCTACCTCGGGAAATTCTTCAATGTAAAGGGCGGGCCAGTTGGGTTTATTGTAGGCATCTTTGAATTCATTTCCGAGATTGCCCGTATCCCAGCGTTTATGTTTCGTCTCTTTGGCAACATCTTTGCGGGCGAAGTGCTGCTGATCGTGATGATTTTCCTGTTGCCCCTTGCTCTGCCTATTCCGTTTTACATCTTTGAAGTCTTCGTTGGCTTCATTCAGGCCTTTATCTTCTCGGTACTGACCATTGCCTTCATTGGTCTGGCAACCGAACACCACGGCGACGATCATGGTCACGCCGAGGGAGCCCATCACTAAGCGGTTCCGGGTCTTTCGGCCCTGTTCCATACAAGACTGTACGACAAGGTATAGAGGATAGCGTAGGAGTACACACACAATGGACGTAGAGGCTGCTCGCTTGCTCGCAACGGCACTTGCAATTGGTCTGGCCGCCATTGGCCCTGGCATCGGGATTGGCTTTCTCGTTTCGGGTGCGCTGCAGGCGATTGGACGGAACCCTGAGGCACAAGGCACGATCGTTACCAATATGTTCATTGGCATCGTGTTTGCTGAAGCGCTTGCCATCTTTGGTCTGGTTATCGCGTTCCTGATCGGTTTCCGTGTTCTGTAACGTCGCGTCACGTAGGGGGTCTTCATGGAAGCGCTGGGATTGAATCTGCCCAAGCTGATCTATCAGATCATCAACTTTGTTCTGTTGATGGTCATCCTCTACGCGCTGCTCTATCAGCGGGTGCTGGCGATGCTTGCAGAGCGCCGACAGCGGATTGAGCAGAGCTTGAAGGACGCCGAACAGGTGAAGTTGCAACTGGCTAACGCCAGACGGGATTATGATGCCGAGATTGCCAAGGCCCGTCAAGAGGCTGCGACAATTGTGGCTCAGGCCCAGGAACGTGCTCGGGCACAAGAGGCCGAGATTGTCGCACAGGCCCGCCGCGAGGCCGAGCGCGTGCGCGATGAGGCCCGCACCCAGGCGGTTCAAGAGCGTGAACAGTTGTTGCGTGAGGCGAAAGATCAGATTGCCGAGTTGGTCACGTTGACGGCTAGTCGGGTTCTCGATGCAGAATTGAAGGCGAGTGGGCACGATAAGCTGATCGCTGAGTCGTTGTCGGCCCTCGGTCGTCGTAACTAATGCACGTTCTGTCGCTGTGGCCTGAACGTTCTGTGAAGACCGTAGCGACATAACGTATTTCACAAGCTCGTGTGGCCTCAGGCCGCGCACGAATGAGAAGATTATGGCAACGACAGTTGACGCCAGGGCAATCGCAAGTACACTCTATGATGCACTGATCGGCACAGCCGTTGAGCAGTTGCAGTTGGCTGCCCCCAAGCTTGCCAAAGTTTCCGACGGTGAGTTGGCCAAACAGATCGATGCAGCGTTGCCACCCCAGGCTCTGCCTCAGGTGCGTAATTTCTTGCTCGGTCTCGCCCGCGAAGGCTTGCTCGGCCAGTTGGATGATATTGTGACCGCTTTCACCGCATTTGCGAGTGGGGCACCCGAAGCGGCCCTTGATGCTGTGGTGACAAGCGCCGTAGAGTTATCGTCGGCCCAGCAAGCGAAAATCCTTGCTGAACTGAAAGAACGCTATGGCACAGGCGTGGTGGTGAGTTTTGCGGTCGATCCGACCTTGATTGGTGGCCTGATTATTCGTGTCGGTGATCAGGTGCTTGATAATAGTCTGCGTACACGCCTCAGCGTGTTGCAGCGCAGTATGCTTGCAGGGTAGTTTCAATATCCAGGGGCGACAAGGCCGGCGGCTTCAGGACGTGTATGCGCCCGCAGGCTCCGGCTTTTCATCTGCTGATGGAGCGTCTAGATGACCACGATGACTGATGAATTGCTTGCCCGCTTGAAGCAAGGCATTGCGAGCGGGGTTGAATTTGAGCCGCGTCAGGTTAATGTTGGCACTGTCACCTCAATTGGTGATGGTGTGGCCCGCATTAGCGGCCTTGACCAGGTGCGTGCTTCCGAGTTGATCGAGTTTCCGCCGAAGGCAGGACGTGTCGAGTCGATCTTTGCCTATGCCCTCAACCTTGAAGAAAATAGCGTTGGTGCGATCATCCTCGGTGATTATCAGTCCATCGAGGAAGGCGATATCGTCACATCGACAGGACGGGTGATCTCGGTTCCTGTTGGCCAGAGTTTGCTTGGACGAGTGGTTAATCCGCTCGGTCAGCCGATGGATGGCAAAGGACCAGTTGAGGTTAAGGCCTATCGCGAGGTCGAGCGCATTGCCCCTGGTGTAATTACCCGCCAGTCGGTTGATACGCCAGTGCAAACAGGAATTGTGGCGATTGACGCCCTTATTCCGGTTGGTCGCGGCCAGCGTGAGTTGATTATCGGTGACCGGCAGACTGGCAAGACGGCCGTTGCTATTGATACCATCCTGAACCAGAAGGGTCAGGGGATGGTCTGTATCTATGTGGCAATTGGCCAGCGCCGTGCCCAGGTTGCCCAGGTCGTGGGTATTCTCGAAAAGTATGGTGCGCTTGATTACACGATTGTTGTGTCAGCAACCGCATCTGAGTCAGCAGCACTGCAGTATATTGCCCCCTATGCTGGCTGTTCAATGGCCGAAGAGGTCATGGAAAACGGGGTCACGCTGGATGGGAAACTCGTCAAGGATGCCCTGATTGTGTATGACGATCTGAGCAAGCACGCGGTGGCGTATCGCCAGGTGTCGTTGCTGCTCCGTCGGCCCCCTGGCCGCGAAGCCTATCCCGGCGATGTCTTCTACCTCCACTCGCGCTTGCTTGAACGCGCTGCACGTCTCAATGACGATTATGGTGGTGGCTCGATTACGGCCCTGCCAGTGATTGAGACCCAGGCGAATGACGTGTCGGCCTATATCCCGACCAATGTCATTTCGATTACCGATGGTCAGATCTATCTCGAGACCGACCTCTTCAATGCAGGCCAGCGCCCAGCCTTGAACGTTGGTATCTCGGTGAGCCGCGTCGGTTCTTCCGCACAAACCCGGGCGATGCGCTCGGTTGCCGGTAAGCTCAAGGGTGAGCTGGCACAGTTCCGCGATCTGGCAGCGTTTGCTCAGTTTGCCTCGGATCTTGATGCAACGACCCGCGCCCAGATCGAGCGAGGTCAGCGGATGCAGGAGTTGCTCAAGCAACCCCAGTATAATCCACTGCCCATTGAAGATCAGGTCGCCATCCTGTATGCAGCCAACAATGGCTTCCTCGAGGAAATTCCCGTTGCCTTTATTACAACGTGGCGCGATGATTTCTTGAACTTTCTCAAGACAGCCCATCCCGAGGTGCGTACCCTGATCCGCGATAATCGCCTGGATCGCAAGTTCCCCTCGGATGAGGTCAAGAATGCGCTTACGTCGGCGATTAAAGAGTTTAACGCCACGAGTAACTATGCTTGATGTTTGTGCATGGACGTTGCCCCTGACAGGGTAACGTCCATGAGCAAACTGCAATTCGGAGTATCCCATGGCGAGTAGCCGTGAAATCAAGCGGCGGATCCGCTCAGTCAAGAATGTTGCCCAGATCACTCGCGCAATGGAGATGGTCTCGGCTTCGAAGATGCGCCGTGCGCAGCGGAATGTGGTCGCTACCCGTCCCTACGCTGAGAGTATGCGTCAATTGATTGCTGAGTTGACCGGCCGTATTGTTGGTACCGGGCGTAAAGGCACGTTGCTGGAAGTCCAACCTGAAAGCGGGAAAGTGGGGTTGATCGTCGTGACCCCTGACCGTGGTCTGTGTGGGAGCCTTATCTCGAATGTGCAGCGCCAAACCGGGCGCTTTATTCTTGAGCAGAATAAGGCAGGCAATCAGGTCGAGAGCTTTACGTATGGCAAAAAAGGGCGCGATTTTCTTGTGCGCAGCGGTCAGAAGGTGATCGCTGAGACCATGAAACTCGGTGATGCTCCGTCCCTCGAACAGGTGCTTGGAGTGGCACAGGCAGCGTTGGCCCGTGTGCAGACAGGCGAGTATAGCGAAGTGTATATTGTCTATAGTGAGTTTGTCAATACGCTTGTCCAGCGACCTGCCCTGAAACGCCTGGTTCCGGTGGAAACACCTGAAGCAGGTGGGGCACCACGCCTCGACTTCACCTATGAGCCAAGCCAGGAAGAGTTGCTCGAAGAATTGTTGCCGCGCTATGTCGAAACCCAGATCTATCAGGCCGTGCTCGAAAGCATTGCCAGCGAACATTCGGCACGCATGGTGGCGATGCGCAATGCAACCAAGAGTGCCAAGGATCTCGCACGTGAGTTGACCCTGACCTTTAATAAGGCTCGCCAGGCGGCAATTACCAAAGAGGTGAGTGAGATCTCTTCGGGAGCCAATGCCCTGGCCGATGGATAGTGCTGTCAGCACTGGCTGGCAGGCCCCTGAGCAATCGCGGTGGATGCCGCTGTAACTGCAACACTGAGATGGAGTGAATGTTATGACCAACGCGACCGGCGAGCAAGGCACTGTGGTTGCGATCCTTGGCGTGGTGGTGACTTGCCGCTTTGAGAATCACGTTCCTGAAATTTATAACGCACTGTTGATTCCCCTTGAGGATGGAACGAACCTGGCCTGTGAGGTTCAACAACAGCTTGGCAATGGTCTGGTCAAGGCAGTTGCTATGGGTTCGACTGATGGCTTGCAGCGTGGTGTGCCCGTGTATAATACAGGCGCAGCTATTTCTGTGCCGGTTGGCCCGGCGACCCTCGGACGAGTGATGAACGTGCTCGGTGATCCGATTGATGGGGGTGAACCGATTGCTGCTTCGGTTGAACGCCGTCCGATCCATCGCCCCCCGCCTTCATTTGAAGAGCAGAGCACCGAGGCCCAGGTCTTCGAGACGGGGATCAAGGTTATTGATTTGATGGCTCCGTTTACCCGCGGTGGCAAGACAGCGATTTTCGGTGGTGCCGGGGTGGGCAAAACCGTCGTCATTCAGGAATTGATTGCGAATATCGCCAAAGAGCAGTCTGGCTATTCGGTCTTTGCCGGTGTGGGTGAACGCTCCCGTGAAGGCAATGACCTCATGCACGAAATGAAAGAAGCACGGATTGATGAAAACTCGACCGTGTTTGACAAGACAGTGATGGTCTTTGGGCAGATGAATGAGCCCCCTGGGGCGCGTCTGCGCGTTGGCCTGACGGCGCTGACGATGGCAGAATATTTCCGCGATGAGGGCCGTGATATTCTGCTCTTTGTGGATAATATTTTCCGCTTTGTGCAGGCTGGCTCTGAGGTCTCGTCACTGCTCGGGCGTATGCCTTCACAGGTGGGCTACCAGCCGACCCTCAGCACCGAGATGGGTGAACTTCAAGAGCGTATTACGTCAACCCGCCGCGGCTCAGTCACCTCAATGCAGGCCGTCTATGTGCCTGCCGATGACTACACTGATCCGGCTCCTGCAACGGTGTTTGCGCACCTCGACGCGACGATTTCACTTGAGCGTAGTATTGCCGAACGTGCCATCTTCCCGGCGGTTGATCCGCTCGCCTCAACGAGCCGCATCCTTGATCCAAATGTGGTTGGCGATGAGCACTACCGGGTAGCCCAGGATGTCAAGCGGGTATTGCAGCGCTATAAAGACCTCAAGGACATCATTGCCATCCTTGGGATGGAAGAACTCGGCGATGATGATAAGTTGACGGTTTCCCGCGCACGCAAAATCGAGCTCTTTTTCTCACAGCCCTTCACGGTGGCCCAGCAATTTACCGGTCTCGCAGGCAAGTATGTGCCCGTCAAGAAGACGGTTGAAAGCTTCCGTCGGGTGATGAACGGCGATGGCGACCATATTCCTGAACAATTCTTCTATATGAAGGGTGATTTCGAGGAAGTTGTGGCTGCCTATGAAGCGAGTAACAAGAAGGGATAGGCCATGCCAGTCCATCTTGAGATTGTCACTGCCGAGCGTCAGATATATTCCGATGAGGTAGATCTGATCAGTGCCCCAACACGTGATGGGCGCGTCGGTATCCTGCCCCGCCATGCACCATTGCTGACCATCTTACAGCCTGGTGAGTTGACTATTGTCAAGGACGGCACCCGCACCCCGTTTGCCGTTTCGGGTGGCTTTATGGAGGTTTTACCCGATCGCGTCACGATTCTGGCTGATACGGTAGAACGCGCTGATGATATTGATGCCACTCGGGTTGAAGCGGCAATTAAACGAGCCGAAGAACTGCGTCAGTCGGCTCAGACCGATCAAGAAATGGCGCTCGCCGAAGCCAAGTTGCGCAAAGAGATGGTACGCCTCCAGGTGATGCGTATGCGCGAAATCGGGCGGCGCCAGTAAGGTTCGCCTTCGACAGTGTTGCGAGAGGGTCAGGGTGAGCGTTTGGCACGCCCTGACCTTCGCTTTTGCGCATCATTGGTCTCGTTACATCAGCTTTTTGTCAGCTACAGATACACTGAAAAGGTTCTTGGAGAGCTAAAGATACGTTATAATAGGGGATGTTTTGGCTCTCTTTCTGTACCTACTGGGTGTATGTTGGTAGATACCAGGGGAAATTATGGCCCGCAAAATTGGCATTGATCTCGGAACCGCAAATGTCCTCGTGTATGTCAAAGGCAAAGGCATTGTGCTCTCTGAGCCGTCGGTGGTGGCGCTGAGCACCCGCGATGGCCGTGTGCGCGCTGTTGGGGCCGAGGCCCTGGCTATGCTTGGGCGTGAACCCGAGAGCATTGAAGTGGTGCGCCCGATGCGCAATGGTGTCATTGCCGACTATGTTGTCACTGAAGCTATGCTGAAATATTTCATCATGCGAGCGGCAGGGCGCTTTCGGGTAGCCAAGCCAGAGGTAATGATCTGTATTCCAGCCGGTGTGACAAGCGTCGAGATGCGTGCGGTTCGTGATGCCGCGCTCGAGGCCGGGGCTGGGCGCGCTTTTCTGATCCGTGAACCACTGGCCGCCGCCATCGGGGCGAATATTCCAGTTGCCCAACCCTCGGGCAATCTGATTATCGATATCGGTGGAGGGACAACCGAGGTGGCCGTTATTTCCCTCAATGATATTGTGGTCAGTACTTCGGTGCGGGTCGGCGGTAATAAATTTGACGAAGCGATCGCAGCTTATGTCAAACGAAAATATAATGTCCTCATTGGCGAACGTACGGCCGAGAGTATCAAGATCGAGATTGGTTCGGCGCTCCCCCTCGAACGACCTTTGACCACCCAGGTGCGCGGTCGTGACCAGGTCGCTGGTTTGCCGCGAACCATCGAAATTGACTCGAATGAGATCACCGAAGCGATCCAGGAACCCCTCGAGGCGATTGTCAATGCGGTGCGGGCGGTACTGGTCGAAACCCCGCCGGAACTGTCGTCGGATATCATTGATAAAGGCATGGTGATGACCGGCGGTGGTGCGATGCTGCGCCGCATCAATGAACTGCTCACCGAAGTCACCGGTGTGCCATGTTACGTCGCTGATCAGCCGGCTTCCTGTGTGGCAATTGGCACAGGCCTGGCTCTCGAAAACCTCGATATTCTGCGTGATAGTCTCAGTGGGGATGATTTGAATTGACGGGCAAGGGGCTCTGACCCTGGCCCATCGATGCGGGCTTTGGCGGTAGCAATATGAAACAGTCGTGTAACCCGCCCAGCGATGGGCTTGTGCTTGAAATTGGGAGTGGGGATAATCCGAATCCACGGTCGAATGTCCTGGTGGATCGTTTTTTGGGGTCAGATAATCGCGAACGCGGCGGCGATCTGGTGGTCGATCGCCCGTTTGTGGTAGCTGATGCGCACTTTTTGCCGTTCAAGGATGGGGCTTTTGCTTATGCGATCTGTTCGCATATCCTTGAACATATGGACGACCCCAAGCAATTTGCGCGTGAGTTGCAACGTACCAGTGCCGCCGGTTATATCCAGAGTCCGTCAGAAATTGCCGAGCGCCTCTTTCACTGGTCCTTTCACCGCTGGTATGTCAACCTCGTTGGCGACACGCTCGTATTGCACCCCAAAGAACCTGCCGAACCCTTTGGCGAGTTGTTTGATTATCTCTATGAGTATAATCCAGCCTACTATTTTTTCCAGCGCAGCATGCCCGACCTCTTCTGGGTTGAGCGTGAATGGCACGGTGACAATTTGCAGGTAGAGGTACGCGAAACGTCACCGTTACCACTCCGTGATCCGGTTGCACTGCGTGAACTTGTTCGCCCGCGCCGTAACCCCCTGGTGCTGATCGGCCTCTTTTTTGCCGCCCTTGGGGCGCGGAGCCTGCGTACTCGCGCACGCCGCCTCTTGCGTAAGGCTGTTGGGCGGAGCTACGTCTGAGCCTGGTGTGCCGGCATCTGGAGGGGTTGCGCAGGATCATTGATCGGCAGGGTTACGGTACATGTCGTGCCATGGCCTTTGCCCGCGCTCGAGGCGCTCACGTTGCCGCCATGCATTTCACTGATGGCTTTCACGATTGCCAGGCCGAGACCGGTTCCTCCCGTGCCTCGACTCCGCGAGCTATCGGCGCGGTAAAAGCGCTCAAAAATCGCATCGAGCTGTTCTGGGGTCAACCCTTCACCGGTATCCCGTATTTCAAGACGGATCCATAGCTCATCAACGCTCGTCACCACCGTAACACTTCCCCCGAAAGGTGTGTGTCGTAGTGCGTTCGTGAGCAGATTAAAGAGCACTTGCCGTATGCGGAGTGGGTCGATCCACAAGCGAGGCAAGCTTACAAGCTGACTGGTCAAGCGCACACCTGCTTCGTCGGCAAGTGGCGTAAGAGCTTGGAGACTCTCGGTTACAAGATCGCTCAGGTCAGTCCATTGGCGTGTAAGTGGCAACTGATGGCTTTCAGCGAGCGCGAGTTCACCAAGGTCAGTTACAAGGCGGGTTAGGTGGCGTGTCTGACCATAGAGGTGAGCGATGGCAGCTCCATCGAGCGGGGTGAGTTCGTCTAACGCAATGCGAAGATTGCCTTCGAGAACGGCCAATGGTGTGCGTAACTCGTGCGAAATATCATTCATCAGATTGCGGCGTACGATCTCGCCTTGATGCAATTCATCTGCCATCTTATTAAACGTCCGGGCCAGATCTTGCAATTCCTCACTGCCACAGACTGGGACAGTCACCGCCAAGTTGCCTGAGCCGATTTGCCGAGCAGCCTGGGCTATGGCACTTACCGGAGCACTAACCACGCGAGCAATAACGATACCACTAGCGAGACCTACCAACGCAGAGAGTGCCATAAACTCGAGTAAACGGCTGGCAATCTCTGCATCAGGCGGATCGCCACGGGGTTCTTCCCAACCAGCGGTATGTGGGATGATGATGGAGAGGAACTGGAGGAAAAAGACCGCAAAAAGCACCCCTCCGATCAGCACGCTAAAGCGTACCCAGAGGCGATTCATAGACTGTTCCTACTGTTTAGTGAAGCGGTAACCGACGCCATAGACCGTACAGATATAACGCGGATTATTGGGATCGGGTTCGATTTTACGGCGCAGATTGCGGATGTGTGTATCAAGCACGCGGCCCATACCTTCGTAGGCATACCCCATCGCTCGTTCCAGCAGATCATCACGGGTGAGGGTATAGCCAGGATGTTCGAGCAGTGCCTCAAGCAGTTTGAACTCGGTACGCGTGAGTTCAACCGACTGCCCCTGAATGGTCAGGCTATGCTGATCCAAATCGAGACAAAGTTCCCCAGCGCTGAGCGTACGGGGCGTGACAGAGCCGTGCAGATCAAGGGATCGGCGGCGAAGGAGAGCGCCAACACGAGCAACCACCTCGCGCCCGTTGAATGGTTTGGTAATGTAGTCATCAGCACCAAGTTCGAGGCCTAGGATCTTATCCCCTTCATCAATACGTGCGGTCACCAGAATGATTGGTAGGGCACCAAGGATCGCATCAGAACGTGCGACACGAATGAGCGACCAGCCATCGCGGCCTGGCAGCATGAGATCAAGGATAACGAGATCAACCTGATCGTAGCGCATTGCTTGCAAGGCTGCGTTGCCATCGTGTGCCGTCAGCACATGATAGCCAGCCTGCTCGAGATAGCTCTGCAAGATATGGGCGATTGATTGGTCATCGTCAACGACTAGAATGCGCTGCTTCATAGGCATATCGTAGCACATCATGCTGAAGAAACTCCGAAGAAATGGGGCCATTTCTTTAGAAAGCTTCGAGACAATCTACGGATTTTCTTGAGATTCGCTTGTTATGCTGGTGTACGAGTGCTCTATATGACGGGAGGATGCGATCACCATGAATGATAGGATTATGCTCAAACGTCGGTTGGCCATGCTGAGTCTGGTTTTTACCCTTGCCGTAGTTGCGCTTGCCGGGTGCGGTGCAACCCCTGCTTCGCCAACGGCGCCTTCAGCCGTTCCAGTTGAGGGCACCATGATCGCCCCAACGGCGGAGGTTTCCGTAGCGACTACCGAGCAGCCAAGTTCTACTCCTGCTGCACAGATGCCATCTGGTGGACGCCCCGCAGGTGTAATGCCTGGTGGGCCGGGTAGCAGTATGCCTGCCACCACAGCCACCCCCATCGTGAAAGATGCCGCCTATGCAAACATCTCTACCGCACAGCAACTTGACCTGTATGTTCCTGAGGGTGAAGGCCCGTTTCCTGTCATCGTGACTATTCACGGCGGTGGCTTTATGCTCGGTGATAAAGCGGATGCGATGGCTACGACGGGCATTGATCAATTGCTTGAAGCGGGCTATGCCGTTGCGAGTATCAACTACCGTTTGAGCAGTGAAGCATTAGCACCTGCGCAAATCCAGGATGCCAAAGCTGCTGTTCGCTGGCTTCGTGCGAATGCGGTAACGTACCAATTAGATCCCGAGCGTGTTGGTGCGTGGGGCGCTTCAGCAGGTGGAAATCTGGCTGCGCTTTTGGGTACATCGTGTGATGCTGCTGCATTAGAAGGTGCTGAGTTAGGCAACGCAGATCAGTCGAGTTGTGTGCAGGCCGTGGTGGACTGGTTTGGCCCAACTGATTTTCTCCAGATGGACACTCAATTTGCTGGGACAAGTTGTCCGCAAACCCATGATGAAGCCAACTCACCCGAGTCGCAATTGCTTGGTGCTCCTATTCAAAGCGTACCAGAGCAAGCGCAGCTGGTTAACCCGCTTACTTACATTGATGCCAATGATGCGCCATTCCTGATCCAGCATGGAACGGCTGATTGCAATGTGCCACCGCAACAGAGTGTCTTGCTCTATGATGCGCTTGTGGCGGCACAGGGTGATGAGAACGTGACCTTTATATCGATTGAAGGTGCTGGTCACGGCGGCGAACAGTTCTTTGATGCCGCCAACTTCCAAGTGGTACTCGACTTCTTTGCGAAGCATCTGGGAAGGTCGTGAAAAGGACAAACGAAGAGCGCATACTGAAGGCTTACTCGCCCTCGAGAATTTCAAAGACCAGGCTGTGGGGGAGCGAGAGAGTACGGTGATCAAGCAGGTCATGACGGATCTGGGCCATCTCGATGAGGTGGCCTTTTTCGTGATCAACAATCCAGTTGCCTTGATGGGTCAGGGGGATTGTGCCAAAGATCGTGTGGTGCCCGGTACGACGCCAGGCAGCCACGGTCAGACCACGGAGCAGATCGATGGTCTGCTCACGACTGGTATAGAAAGCCTCCATGAGATCGATCATCGGGTGGTTACGATAACGAGCAGCCTGAACCAGGGTTGGCGGATGGGCATTGGGCAACTGAGGGGTATCTGTTTCAAGGATCAACCAGGCCCGTTCGCGAAAAACCACATCCATATCCGTCAGATGACCGACCTGCTCTTTGATCGAAGCTGCGCCCACAGCCGGGGTAGCCAGTTGCTCTTCGCTGAGATCAGCCACCAGAGCCTGGAGGGTTCCCCAGGTCTGTTCAAGTTGCCGGACAATAGTGTGCGGGCCAAGCGTCCCCATTGACTCGGTGGCACGGAAACTAAGAAAGCCCTCGCGCACCGTACCACAGACATCACAGGTGGCCGGGGCTCCTTCCATAAGCTCGCCACAACTCCCACAGACAAAAAGATCGCCCATCTCTTCGGCAACAAGATCACGGCCTTCGCCAAGAGCCTGGGCCGCCCGTTCGAGCAATTCCCGTGGGAGGGTGCTGATCCCGGTCACTGGCCCGGAGGCGATCATATCAGGCTCAAAACCTGCTAGTGCGTGGGCCACATTAAGGCGTGTTTTGCCCACTTCGCCGAGCGCACGAAAGGCTTGTTCGGCCCGCACCCGCTTCATACTGCTGAGGGCGGCGAGTAAGCGAGAGACATTGTATTTGCGCTCACGGCGAGCCTGGAGTGACCAGACATAATAGGCTGTGTAGCCCATGCTGGTACTGCAGAGCAACTTCCGATAATCTTCTTGATCAGAATTCATGGCTCACTTGCTTTAATGCTGATGTTGTACCAGTTCCGTCAGGACACCCTGAGAACCGGCTTTGGGATGCACGAAGGCGACCAGTGTATTATGGATACCTGGACGTGCCTGTTTGTCGATCAGCGGAACACCGCGTGCCTGAAGTTCAGCGAGCGAGGCAGCGATATCATCAACGCGATAGGCAATATGGTGAATGCCAGGACCTTTCTCACGTAGAAACTTGGAGAAGGCCGCTTGATCTGAGGTCGGGGCAATCAATTCGATCAAAGTTTCACCAAGGCGGGCAACCCCAACGGCCATATGGCGATCGTCCAGACTGATGCGCTCCCACTCGGTGATGCCGTAGGCCTGACTGTAAAAAGCAATCGCCTCTTCGACATTATGAACAGCAAAGCCAATGTGATCAATAACCGTGAACATATGTACTCCTTTGTGCATAGTAACCAACGCTCAGATACAGGCTATTATACCCTGTCTCGCCAAATCTGGCAGATGAATCTGGGTCTACGTCACTTTTTTGTAAACTAAACCATAGCGTCAGTGCCCATGAGAGAGTACAATGCAAACAATGATATGGTGGACACGTTGTAGAGTTTTCACTGCCCTACATTATTGTACGGTCTTCCTTTATGCTGAGTGTACAGCCTGAGCAAGCTACAGAGGCCCTAATGCTGCTGGCCGAAGCAACCCGGTTGCTGTACGAAGATCAGCCGCTCCAACAGCGTGTTCATCGTGTGTTTGAACTCTTGCGCGGGCCAGTCAGTTTTCGTGATGCGCGCTTAACATGTTGGCTCCAGTCAGCTCAACCTGGCACAGCTCGCCAGCAATACTATTCTGCCCGTGGTTGGCCCTATCCGTGGGATGAAGCACTCACACGGCGGGTGGCTCTGAACGGAGTTTTTGAGAGTCGGACAATTGTACTGAGCAACGAGGCGGCTGGAGATGGTGATTTGCCAGTCATGCAGGCAGCCTACCTTGGCACACCGATCTTCTGGGGCGGGCGTTTATGGGGTGTCATCGAGTTACGCGCCCCCACCGGTACCAACCTAGTCAACCTCGGACGTGAAATGCTCACAGGCTTGCTGCCTCAGTTAGCCATTGCGATTGCCCGGGAAGGGCGGCGTGAGCCAGTCCCTGCTGGTCTTGTGCCCGTGAGTGAGACACCAACTGGTCTCACCCTTGAACCACAACGTCGCCAGCAATTGAGTGAACTCGATACAAATCTAGAACAGATGCTCGATCTGCATGAATTATTGAGTTTACTGTTACGACGTACCATCGAGGCAACCGGGGCTGACGCCGGAGCGATTGTGCTTGTCGATCACCAACGGCGTCAGTTGATCCTGCAACTGGCCGAAGGCTATCCAACATCTTTGCAGCAGGGGCTGACCAACCAGGGCCGACAGCGGTTTAACTGGGAAGCAGGCTCGGCGGGTCAGGCGGCCCACACTGGGCAGGTCGTACTTGTACGGGATCACACAACGCAGACCGGGCTACAGCCGACCTGGGCAGGCGCACGAACCGAACTTGCGGCACCAGTGTTGCTTGGTGATCGTCCTGCCGCCATCATTTTATTGCACAGTACGCGGGCAAATGCCTTTGGTGAAGATGAACTGAGTTTTATGCGTGCCCTCTGCCGCCGGGTCGCCAACCCGCTCAACCGGGCCATTCATTACCAGGAAGCGCTTGAGAGTGCCAATTATCTTGGTCAAGTCTTTGCCAGTTTGCCAACGGGGTTGGCATTGATTGATGCAAGTGGCAAGGTATTGCGGGCGAACCCTGCCTGGAGTGAAATCTGGGGCTTTCGCGGGGCACTGACCCGTTCGCCCTTTCACGTCAGTTTTGATCTCGTCGAACTACTCTTACCGCGCCTGCAGGATCCGATGCGCCTGACCGAATTTTTCACCCGGTGTCAGCGCAACCCTGCCGAACTACAGACAACCCGTGTGCGCCTGGTCAATCCGAATCAAAACCTACAAATCCTCTCGGTGCCAACCTCTGACAGCCAGCACCGGATCACCGGACGGCTCTGGGCAGTGACTGATGTCACCCGCGAAGGCGAAGCCGATCGCCTCAAACACGAATTTGTTTCGATGGTCAGCCACGAACTGCGCACACCATTAACCTCCATCCTCGGTTATACTGAACTCTTGTTGAACCGTGAATTCACGGCACCTGACCGGATGCAGTTTATGCAAACAGTCTTTGATGAAGCGAGTCGTCTCTCGCAACTTGTTGAAGACTTGCTGAGCATTTCGCGGATTGAAGCGGGCAAAGTTCAGCTCAATCGGTGGCTCACCTCACTCCATAGCATTGTGGCCGAGTTGACAACGCAACTCAACACCCAACTGGCGCGTCATCGTATGTTGCTCGATGTGGCCCATAACTTACCACCAGTCTATATTGATCGTGACAAAGTGAAGCAAATTATCTTCAATCTTTTAACCAATGCGATCAAGTATAGCCCTAATGGTGGGCAGATTGTGTTGGCCATCAAGGAGACTGACGAAGCAGACCTGCCGCTTGATCATCCACCAGGGAGGTGGATCCGGATTGCCATTAGTGACAAGGGACTTGGCATTGCCCCCGAGGATCTGCCACGTATCTGGGAACGTTTCTATCGCGTGGATAATACGAATACGCGCAGGATTGGCGGAACGGGTTTAGGTTTGAGCATTACCCGTGCGCTTGTCGAATTGCATGGAGGGCGAATCTGGGCTGAAAGCGAACTTGGAACTGGTTCGACCTTTACTTTTACTCTTCCTATTCCTGGCGTCAACGTTGGCTTTCGTCAACGTCTTGCTGATAGTGTGTAATATCATGCAGATTCTTACGATCAGTGATGAGGTTGTCCCCACAATCTACAGCTTGAATATCAAACAGCGCTTTCCCGCGATTGATTTTGTCTTAAGTTGCGGCGATCTGCCCTATTACTATATCGAATTTGTCATGACCATGCTTAGCGTGCCATGTTTCTATGTCTATGGCAACCACGATGGTTCACAGTTTCTGGAGACCGGGGAGGAGTTAACGGCACCTCGTGGAGCTATTTCGGTTGAAGGGCGCGGCATGCGCCATGGGGGGCTCAGTATCGCCGGGCTCGGTGGAAGTTTACGCTACAAACTTGATGGGTATCATATGTATACTGATGCCGAGATGATGCGGCGTGCCTGGCGTCTGGTACCGTGGATGCTGCTTAATAACTATCGTTATGGCAGTTATCTTGATATTCTGATCACCCATGCCCCACCTCTTGATATCCACAACGGCCCGGATTACCCACATCGTGGCTTCCAGACTTTTCTCTGGCTGATGGATCGCTTTCGTCCGCGCTATCTCATTCACGGTCATATTCACCTCTCGTATGGCTATACGAGCACGACCGAAACCCGTTATGGCGATACTATGGTGATCAATACTGCCGGATACGGCCTGCTTGAACTCTGAGCGTCCGCAGGTCTACTGTCCCCCCAAAAGCTAAGAACTGGCTGTGAGGGTGCTGGCTTTGCTAGCACCCTCACAGCCATCTATCAGATTAAACCTCTTGCAATGAAAGACTGTTCGTGCTACCCTAAGCTTAGAGTGACGCAACCCTAGCGGCTGCGCAGGTCACGTCGAAGGTAGACAGACAATCACACGGCGTCGTGCGACGTAGCCAGGAGATAAGATCGATGTCCTGGATTCAGCAGACGACCCGTGAAGATTTTAGTCGAGCCCGACGCAAAGCTCTGTTCACTCAGTTGCTTTCGCTGGTTGATCGTTCTTCGAGTGAACTGCTCGCGTTTGAAGAGGTACGCTCACGCCTGAATGTGCGGAGCCAGCGCGATCTGGGCCTCCAGAGTGTGCCGGTCGCGCACATTATTGGCAGCGAAGGCCGCTACGCCGATTTTGACCGTCAGTTTGCACCACGACATCAGGCTACGATGTCACGCTGGCTGTCGGTTGACCGTGCCTTCCACGAGGCCGTGACGCTGCCGGCGGTCGAACTTTACAAGATCGGTGATATTTATTTTGTCAAGGATGGCAATCATCGTGTCTCAGTAGCCCGTTTGCAGGGTCAGGTAGACATTGATGCGTTGGTGACCGAACTGGTCGTTGATGTGCCGCTTGGTTCAGATTTGAGTATGCGCGATCTCTTGCTGAAGGAGGAGTATAGCGATTTTCTTGAATGGACTGAACTGGCAAGCTTGCGTCCAGACCAGCGGATCGAGTTTAGTGAACCGGGGGGCTACCTGGCCTTGATCCAGCATATCAATGCCCATCGCTACTATCTAAGTCAGGAACAAGGCAGTGAAGTTACCCGCGACGAAGCTGTTACAAGGTGGTACGATACGGTCTACATGCCGGTTGTCAGTGTAATCCGTGAGAGTGGGTCCTTGCGTTCATTCCCAGGTCGTACCGAGGCTGACCTCTATCGCTGGATTATGGATCATCGCTGGTATCTGCGCGAACGCAATGGTGGGGCTGACCCTGGCCCACTCGTTGCCATTGAAGACTATGTCCGCCTCTTTGGACGACGGAGCCTTGCCGAATTAACCGAGCGCCTTATGCGTGGGCTTCGTGCTGTCGTCCAGCCCTCTGCCGACCGCGCTGCGTAACAGAAGGTCTGTGTTGTGAGTCCGACCGTGTCTGTGGTTTCTACACGATCTGCGCGCCTCTCACGGCAGGTTGTAGCCATGGTTGTGACTCCAACCCTGCTGGCGCTCTTCACCATGGCACTTCTGGTGCTTGGTTCGTCGCTAGCACGCGCTTCTCACCAGATGAGGGGCGATGATCCGCTACTCGGGCGATCGTTGTTCCGTTTTTATCCACTCGAAGTGAGTGAAACAGGGATCTATCGCTGGTCACGCCCCGAGGCGACGCTCTTTCTCTATGGCTATGATGGACGTGCCGTCGTGACGAGTCTGCGCCTGGCGGCGTTTCGACCGGCCGATCAGCCGGTTGCCCTGGTTCATCTGCGCGGCGACACGATTGATCCAGGCTCATTTCCGGTCGACTCTGTCTGGCGAACCTATCATCTGCTGATGCCGATGCGCCCTACTGGTGAAACACCGCTCCACTTCACGACAGAAGCCTATCAACCGCCCGCTGATCCACGTGAACTCGGGGTGGCGCTGAGTGACGTGACGATCACCGCGACGCCGGGCTTGATGCTCCATCCTGTGCGCCTAGTCTATCTGCTCGGCTGGCCGTTGCTTGTCTGGCTTGTGCTGGTGCGCTTGCGTGCCTCGCCCAGGCTGGCGGTGGCGGGCGGTCTGGTGATGGCGCTCGGGGTTGGCTGGGCTGCCGCTTTTCCGGTTGAGGCAGGCTATTGGTGGCCGACCCTTGGCTGGCCTTGGTGGCCGCTGCTGCCGCTTGCGCTGCTGATGGCAGCCCCGCAACTCGGCGTATTGCTTGCTGGCGTGCGCTCGTATCTTGTCACCCACCAGGCACTCAGTCTGGCAGGCATTGGCCTAGCACTGGGGGCCTTGCTCGCGCTGCGCCTGGGCTTTGCTGTTGCACCTGGGATGCTGCTGCTCGTGGTGGGTACGTGGCTTGGCCAGGCCTGGCTCAAGCGTGCTGCATCACGTCAGGGGCTTCTCAGCACGCGCAATGCTGTGCTCATTCTCGCGCTTTTTGGACTCCTTGCACTTGGTACACGCCTCGTAAACCTTGACACACAGCCCGCTGGCCTCTGGCGTGACGAATCGCGTCACGGTTTGCAGGCCCTGCGTATCTGGGAAGATCCAGCGTATCGTCCGGTCTATGTCGTAGAAGGGGCCGATCTGCCTGCCATGCTCTTCTACCTGATGGCGCCGGTCATCGGCAGCGCTGGCCCACACCCGTGGAGCGTGCGCTTGGTGAGTGCGTTGGCTGGTGCGCTGACACCGCTGGCACTTTATTGGGCTTCTGCGCCCCTTATCGGTCGTCGCGCCGCGCTCGTGGCCGCAGGGTTGCTTGCAAGTGCCTCGTGGGCCTTGAGCATGAGTCGATGGGCGTTTCCGGCAACCCTTGATCATCTGCTTGTCCTGACAGCACTTGGTCTGGTCTGGCGTACACTGCCCGTTGAGGCGTCCCGACTGAGCCTGCTAGATGTGCCACGAACAAAGCCAGAGGTGGATCAGTATCGCGGGAGCGTAGCCTCTTGCGTGATTGGCATGGCGCTGGCAGGCTTGCTCGGTGGCCTGGCAATGTATACCTACCACACGGGTCGGCTGGCCCCAATCGCCCTCGGTGCCGCTGTGGTGATACGCCTTGGGCTAAATCCGCACCTATGGCGGAAGGCGGCACCGGGTCTTGCCATCGCGCTCGTTGTCGGGGCACTCACGATCACGCCACTTGGTCTGGCGATCCTGGGTGATCTTGAAGGGTATAACCGACGCGTCGGAACGGTTTCGTGGCTTGATGCCAATAACCCTGATAGCCGTGCGCCGCTCGCGCTTGCACTCGATAATCTGCAGCGTTATGCCCTCGCCTACCATGCTGTTGGTGAGCGCAATGGCCGACATCATCTCCCCGATGTCCCGCTCCTTGATCCTGTGACAGGTCTGTTGCTCGCGCTTGGGCTTGGAGCAGCGCTCCCTCGCCTTCGGCAACAGCCGGGATTCCTTGTGGTTGTAGCCCTGGGCGTAATCTATCTTGTGCCAGCCGTCTTGAGTAACGACGCACCTCACGCAATGCGTGCCCTTGGTACGCTTGCCCCGGCTTGCATGCTGGCCGGGATTGGGTTTGTCGGTCTGCGTTATGGCCTGGGAAGTTCGCCTGACCAGACTGATGAGCCTTCACCAAGCCCCCTTACGGCCACTGTTGCACGGGTTCACCCAAAGAATGCGCCAGGGCTCCCACTGGTACGCACTGTTCCTTTGATGTTACTTGGGGTGAGCCTGCTCTTCAACCTCTGGCTCTATTTTGGGGTGATGCGTCTCGAACCCCGCGTCTATGGCGAATTTGATCTGGTCGAAACCGCCGTGGGTCGGCTGATTCAGCAGCAGCATCGCCAGAACAATCTGGCAAGTGAAGACCTGACAATCTATTTGCCTGAACCCCTGCGCACGACCGACACCGTTCGCTTCCTGACCTGGGGAATCGAGCTAGGACGTTATGATGGTCGTCCCCTTGAGGCTGAGGGGTCGGCAGTGCTTTTGTTGCCTGCCAGTGCCGATGAGGCCGAGCAGGCAGCGGCCATGGCAGCCCTCGGGGCTGAAGGCCGCGCCCTTGGTGTGGTGGCAACAACACCGAATGGCGCACCACTGGTACTTGCTTTTGGCCGTGGACAAGCCGCTGATCGGATACTGCGCTGAGAACTATACATGAACACACGGACATGGACCCGCACCCAACTACGCTGGCATCAGTTGATTTGTCAGGGATTAGTCTCGCCACTGGCGAACCCCGAAGCGGTCGCAGCTCGACTGATTGGCGTGCAGGCTCAGATTGTGCCCGCAGCAGGTTTGGCCCTCTGGAACCGGCTCGCGGCATTTACCGCAACTGAGTTAGCCGAGCGCATGTATGTGCAGCGAAGCCTGGTCAAGCTCTGGGGGCAACGCCATACACTGCACCTCTATCGTCGCGAGGATTGGGCGCTGCTCTATGCGGCACAGGCGGATCTCAAAAGTTACTGGGAGCGTGAGGCGCGCAAGACAGGGGTAGATCTGACGGAACTTGAAGGACTGATCAATGCAGTAGAAGCCCTCTTGCGTGAGCGGGATAATCTGGGGCGAAGCGACTTGCGTGCGACGGAATTAGCGCTTGATGAGACACACCTTTCGGGTTGGGGAGGTATCTTTTCGATCCTGGCGCGGCGTGGTCGTGCGTGCCATGCGCAACCGCAGGCAGGCGAAGCACGGATGGCCCACCGAACACGCTGGCTACCAGAAATGGCCTGGGAGCCACCAGACCTGGAGGAAGCCAATCTGACTCTGATGAAGCGATACTTCGGCACGTATGGGCCAGCGACCCTTCAGGATTTTGCCTACTGGCGCGGGCGGACCTTGACCGAAGTTCGTCGTTGGGCGGTCTTACTGGCTGAGGAACTGGTGCATGTGCAGGTTGAAGCGCAAACAATGCTAGCGTTGCGGACAGCCTTGCCTGAGCTTGATCTTGTTCCACCCGAAGCTGAAGCATGGCCGGTCAAGCTCCTCGGACGCTTTGATCCGCTCTTGCTAGGCATCAAAGACAAAAGTCAGTTGATTGCGCCTGAACATTACCAGCGGGTCTGGCGTCCCGCCGGACATATCGAGGCGACCATACTGGTGGCCGGGCGTCTTGTTGGTACATGGCGTTATGAGCGTCGCCATGGTGGCCTGGTCTTGACCCTTGCGCCCTTTCAGCCTCTTTCCGCAAGGATACGCCAAAGCATTGAAGCTCAGGCGGAAGGTGTCGCCACACACTTTGGGCTTCCTCTGGTAACATTGAACTGGATCTAAAACCGCTTTGAGTGAAAGCGAGCATAGCTGGGTTTCAGCCACAGCACGATGCCCTTGCATAGCAGGAACGATGGAGCACGATGACCTTGCACGAGTGGCGTGTACTGCCCTATCAAGCGACTGATGTTGCGAGCGAGCTCGCGGCGAGTGATAGTTTATTGGCAGGGCTTGCGGAGGTGGCGCAGCCTGTGGTGCGCTGGTATGGTGCGCCTGGCGAGGCCCTGGTGCTTGGTTCGGGGCAACGGCTCAGCGAGATTGACCGCGAAGCCGCCAGGCAAACCGGGGTGACAGTGCATCGTCGCGGATCGGGCGGGGGCGCCGTGCTCTTTACACCTGGCTTTCTGATGCAGGATATTGCCTTGCCACCGACCTCGCCGCTCTACCGTACTGACGTGACCGAAGCGTACCGCTGGCTTGGTGAAGTCTGGGGGAGTGCGCTGGGCCACCTGGGGCTGGCGACAACACTGGTCAGTGTGGCTGAAGCACGCGCCGATGCGCGCAGCCTTGATGAACTGGTGCGGCGAGCCTGTTTTGGCGGGCGCTCGCCCTACGAACTGCTCGCCGATGGGCGCAAACTGGTCGGTTTTTCGCAGATCCGTCGCCGCCCTGGGGCGCTCTTTCAGGTTGGGCTGTACCGCCATTGGCCCGGAGCAGAACTGGTGCGGTTACTCGGTCTTCCCATCGCGAGCCAGACGCACCTGGTTGCCAGGCTGGCCGAGCGCGTTGTGGGCCTCGATGAACTACTTACACCTATTCCCGACAAACGCACCATCATAGATGCGTTTGCGCACGCCCTGGCCGAGCGTTACGAGATTAAGCTTGTGGCTGACACATGGCGAAGTGATGAACGCCAGGGAGCGACACAAGCAACTGGGCGCTATCTGCCCTTGTAGGATTCACGGCGAGCGCAACGGATCGCGAACCTTGTACCAGAGCACCACGAGCAAGATCAACGTCTCGCCGAACGCACTCACGACATGGGCTATCGGCACAGCGGCCACCCCAAACGGTTCAAGCAAGAGCATCGCGATGATGATGCGTAAGCCAAGCTGGAACATATTGGCGAGCATCGCGGTCAGGGTGTCATAACGTGCAACGAGTGCACGAGTCGCGACTTCAGTAGCAACATAACTGGGCAGCCCGAGCGCATAGATTGCGAGTACCTGATAGGTCAGCGCAACCGCCGCAGCATCGAACGCTCCGCGTTGAAAAAGCAACATCAGCAAGGGGCGTCCGAGCACAATCAAGAGTGCAGCAGCAAATAAGGCGAGAAGCGAGGCCGTAACAAGGGTACGAAGAAGGAGCCGACGAAAGCCAACCAGATCGTTGCGAATACCGAGCAAGGCGAGGTGGGGCAAAGCTGCCTGGCCGACGGCAACCCCGAGTAAGCGAGTGGGCAACCCAATCAGGAGCCACGCATTGAAGAGCGCCCCGATAGCCGCTGCAATGCCCGTGAGACTGGCAATGGCCGTATCAACAATATTGCCCGCATAATTCGAAACCGCGCCCAGCGCATTGGGCACCATCAAGCGTCCAACGGTATGTACATCAGCATTCTTGGGTTCCCAAACAACCGCTGGGCGATACCCGCGCTGGCGGAGACCGGGCACCAGCAACCCAAGCTGGATCAGAGCATCAATAAGAGCGCCGATAGTCGGCCCATAGATCCCTACCTCGGGGATCAGAATGGCAAGCAGGACACCCCCGATCAGCGTCACATTGCGGGCGGCAATCGCGAGTGCGGGGAGCAACACCTGATTACGGCTAATCAAAATAGCAGCGAGGGCTGCCTCAGTCACAACGAGCAGCACCTCCATCAACATCAGGCGCGAAAGGCTCACCGTAAGGGCCTGGGTTGGAGCATCAAAACCCGGGGCAAGCAGGGTACGCACAAAAAGCGGTGCAACCAGGGCGGCCACGAGCGCAAGCGGAGCGATGAAGACGAGCATCATCGTCAGGGTCGCATTAACAAGGCGAAGGGCTGACTGTTCGTCATCACGGTTTGCCACACGCAGCAAGACCGGAATCAACGCATTGGTGAGGGCACCACCGGCGACCAGCATCGCCACCGTCTCGGGCAAACGAAAGGCCGCATAATACGCGGCGGCCTCGGGACCGAGGCCAAAGCGGGCATTGAGCAGGATCTGTCGGATCACCCCGAGCGACGCCGAGATCAGAAACGTCACGACATAGAGTGCCGTGGCCTCACGCACCTCAAACTCAAGGGTGGGCCATGCGCGCAACGGCGTACAGCGAAGGCGCTGGCCGAGACCAACGAATAACGCGAGGTAGCGTTGGATATACGAATAGATCAGCGTGCGTTGCTCAAACACAAAGGAGGAAGGGTGAGCAAGAGTGAGCAGGTGTCACACAGTCGCAAGACCGATGTGAACACCTGCTTGGACGAAACCGTACGCACACGATGGACTAGAAGAGCAACCCACCGTCGACCGAAAGCGTAACACCAGTGATAAAGCTCGACTCTTCTGATGCAAGGAAGAGATAGGCATTCGCAATATCCTCGGGGAGACCGAGGCGGCGGAGGGGTGTCCGCTCACGAACACTTTCGAGAACCTTTTCGGGCACCGTGGCAATCATCTCGGTTGCCGTAAAGCCCGGGGCAATGGCATTGACACGAATCCCATTGGGGCCAAGCTCACGGGCCCAGGTCTTGGTCATCCCAATGACACCGGCTTTAGCGGCGACATAATTGGTCTGCCCAAAATTACCATAGAGGCCGACGACCGAAGCAGCATTAATAATCGAGCCACCGCCACGGCTAATCATGCTTGGCACAGCGGTTTTAGCGCAGAGCCAGACACCCTTCAGGTTCACCGCGATAACCGAATCAAACTGAGCCTCGGTCATCTTCTGCATCCGCGAGTCGCGGGTAATACCGGCATTATTGACCAGGATATCAACGCCACCGGCCCAGTTCATCAACGACTGAAACGCTGCCTCGACCGAGTCAGCCCGGCTCACATCGAGGAAAACAGCCTTGGCCTGCCCATCAGCCTGCTCAATTTCTTCAGCAGCGGCCTGAGCGGCGCTCATGTTAATATCAGCAACAACAACTTTGGCACCTTCGCGAGCGAACGTCATTGCGGTCAATTTACCAATACCCTGACCACCCCCTGTGACCAAGGCGACCTTGTCTTTGAGGCGCATAGTGTTCCTCATGGCGAGGATACTGGATCGTCGACAGAGACACCGCTGGTGGGCATCGGTGGGCCGACCCTGTAACCTGGCTTGAATAATTAGTTGAATGCTACAACGAACCGTGTTAGACAGACGTAACCAGAACATAGGCCGCGCCCTACATCGCTGATGCGGCCTACCATCATCTACAATCGACCCCTACGCACTACGCTTGGCAAGCCAGTTATCAATCTGAGGCCATGTACGCTTACTCGCGCCACTGCCCACCATCAGACCAATATGACCGCCCTTCATCTCGAGCAAGAGCTTATCTTGCGTGCCGAACTTATCCATAGCTGCCGTCGACTGGCAATTAGGAACGATATGGTCTTTGTCGGCGATCACATTCAGCACACTGGCCTTGATATTCTGGAGCTCGACCGGACGGCCCTCCATGATCAACGTACCTTCCATCAAGCGGTTCTCACGGAAGAACTCCTTGACCCACTGACGGAATGCAGCCCCAGGAAAATCGACATTATCGGTAACCCAGGTATTCATCGAGAGCCATGACTCGACGACATTAGGATTATCGAGATTATCCCAGAGCTTGAGATAGTTCATGACATAGTTTTCGACTGGCTTGAGCATTTTGCTCCCATAGTCGATCACTGCACCAGGAACGTTGCCATATTGACGCACGAGTTCGTCAACATTGTAGAACTCGGTATTAAGCCACTTGTTGTACGGGCCGGCTTCTTTGTTGGCAAAATCGAGGGGCGCGGTCAACAAGATCAGATTGCGCAGGCCATCATCAGGACGCATTGCCGCATAGAGTGCAGTAATCGTTGCCCCGATACACCAGCCACACAAACTGAACTCGCGCGAGCCTGAATGACGTTGCACTGCCCTGACAGCCCGGGGAAGAAACTTGAGCGAGAAGTCCTCGAAATCATAGTTCGCATCTTCGAGACCAGGCCGTCCCCAATCAAGCAGATAGATGTCATAGCCCTGCCGCACCATGTATTCAATGAAACTGTTGCCAGGCCGCAGATCATAAATATCAGGCCGGTTAATCAAAGCAAACACAAGCAGCAGCGGAGTGCCTTTACGCTGCTCGGGGGGGGTCTGCGGATAGAAGTGATACAGCTTCATCTTGTTGAGTGTCCAGATTGTTTCACGGGGCGTTTGCCCGATCTGGACATTCATACGACTGGCGGCAATCTTTGAGAAGGTGTCGCTGCTCTTACCAAGGCGCTCCATCTCTTCATACAATTTTGCCGTCATCACCTCAACATCGAAGGTTGCGGTGCTCGGTGTAGTCATGGGCAACTCCCTAATATAGACGAAGAATGATCATGGCATGCAACAACATCATGCCGTGACAACAGCACCCACTTGCATGTCTGCGCGGCGCGGCCTAACTCTCAGTTGTTTGCTTCCGGCTACGACGGTTGGCTGGCTTGGCCTCTTCAGCGGATGCATCAACAGGCTGAGCAGCTTGCACCGAACCAAGCGCACGAATAGCAGACAGCACATCGTCGAGTTGTGCCTGCATGTCATCAAGACGAAGTTCAATGTTGGTCATACGGGCTGCAAGGCTTACAACTTCAGCACGCGAAGGCATGTTGACCTGAGCAAGGTAGGTTTCCATGTACTGTTGAACAGCCTTCTGTGCCGGAGCAGAAGCCGCGAGCAGCGTGTCGAGCTGCATGCCAATGGCTTTGGAAAAGACTTCCGTGTTGACCAGCGAAGTCATACCTTTCGCCCAGGCATCGAGGTTGGCGTCGCGAATGGTGCGCCAGGTGCCGAGCGGATCGTTAGGGTCAAACCCGCCGGTCGCGTTCTGGCTCATAAGAGTCTCCTTTGACAGTGCGCAATAAACACGCATTCCTTCTGTTTTAGTATTACCCCAAGGGTACCGTAGATAGTTACGACAGGGTTACATTGCAGTATAATTCATTCTAACAGAAGAGATAGAGAGAGAATGAGGTTATTCTATGCAATTGTCACTACCCACATCAGCGCTCGAGACGCTTGAATGGGACTGGAATGCATGGCGCCCGGGGTTTGATCTGCTCCGTGAGGCACCACTTGATGCAAGCACCGTTGCAACATGGCTGGCAACGTGGACAACTTTGAGCAATTTGATCAGTGAGACCTATGCGCGTCTTTCGGTCGCAACAACGTGTGATACAACCGACCCCGTTGCCGAGCGGCGTTTTCACGCGTTTTTGAACGATGTCTACCCACAAGCGATGGCGGCTGATCAGGTGTTGAAGCAACGTTTGCTGGCAAGCGGTCTTGAGCCAGAAGGGTTTGCGGTGCCGTTACGTCATTTGCGTGCTGAAGCAGCCTTGTTCCGCGAGGCGAATCTGCCGTTGCAAACCGAAGAACGACGGCTTGGCAATGAATATAATCGGGTAATCGGTGCCCAGACGGTGCATTGGGATGAACGTGAGTTGACGATTGCGCAGTTGGCCCCCTATTTTGAAGATCCTGACCGCAAGGTGCGCGAACAGGTCTGGCAACTGGCCTCCACCCGTCAACTGGCTGATCGTGAAGTCATCAACGATCTCTGGCGTCAACTGCTCGCCTTACGTTTGCAACTCGCGGCAAACGCCGATCTGCCTGATTACCGTACCTATGCGTGGCACGCACGGCAGCGCTTTGACTATACGCCTGACGATTGTCTGCGCTTCCACGAAGCCATTGAAGAGGTGGCAGTGCCGGCTGCCGAGCGTGTCTATGCCCGCCGTGCGGCACGTCTGGGGCTTGACCGCCTGCGGCCCTGGGATATCATTGCCCGTGCCCCTGAGGATAACCCGTTACGCCCATTTGCCAATGGCGAAGAACTGGCTGCCCGTGGCGAAGCCGTCTTGAGCCAGGTTGATCCGGTGCTCGGTACGCATTTTGGGACGATGCGGCGTGAACAGTTGCTTGATCTTGAGAACCGTAAGGGCAAGGCACCGGGTGGGTACTGCACGACGTTTGCGGCAGCCGGGCGTCCATTTATTTTTATGAATGCCGTCGGGATGGCAACGGATGTCCGTACCCTGCTGCACGAGGCCGGGCATGCCTTCCATGTCTTTGCCACCGATGCGTTGCCCTACCATCAACAGCGCTCAGTGCCAATTGAGTTTGCCGAAGTTGCCTCGATGGCGATGGAGTTGCTGGCCGCACCATATTTGCGCCGTGGCGATGGTGGCTACTATGCCGACGAAGCGGCGTATGCACGCGCACGGATCGAGCATCTTGAGGGTATTCTGCTCTTCTGGCCCTATATGGCTGTAGTTGATGCGTTTCAGCATTGGGCATACACCAATCCTGAAGCAGCCGATGATCCATCAGCATGCGATACGGCCTGGGATGGCCTCTGGTCGCGTTTTATGGGTGCCCTTGACTGGTCAGGGTTTGAAAGTGACCGGATGACTGGCTGGCATCGCAAGCAGCATATCTATCGTTACCCCTTTTATTATGTTGAGTATGGTATGGCGCAACTCGGTGCCGTGCAAGTCTGGCGCAATGCACTGCACGATCAACCAACTGCCGTCAAGCGCTATCGTGAGGCGCTGGCACTTGGCGGAACAGTCACCCTGCCTGAACTCTTTGCCGCTGCAGGGGCCCGTTTTGCCTTTGATCAGGGAACGCTGCAAGCCGCAGTCACGTTGATTGAAGAGACGATTGACGAATTACAAGGGTGAGAAGTCCACAGCACTGCAATCAGCGAAGGTGCTCAGTTTAGACCTGGACAGTTTCGTCAACGGGGCGGGCTTCCACCAGATCATGCTGCATCGCAAGGGGGAGCCAGATAGCAAAGGTGCTGCCGCGTCCTGGCTGACTTGCCACCGTCGCATACCCTTGATGGGCTTCGGCAACACGCTTAACAATCGAGAGACCGAGCCCCGCACCGCCACTATGCCGCGAGCGCGACTGGTCGGCGCGGTAGAAACGGGCAAAAACATGCGCGAGTTCGGTCTCTTCGATGCCAATGCCAGTATCGGCGACACTCAGGCAAGCAAAGCCATCTCGTTGTTCAAGACTCAACGTCACCGAGCCACCCTGCGGCGTATACTGCAACGCATTGACACCCAGGTTGAGCAAGGCCTGTTTGAGACGATCGCGGTCACCTTTGACGGTAACCTGATCTTCGTTCCCAATGCGGAGGTGGACACCCTGAGCAAGGGGGCGCAACTCACGGTAGACTTCGAGCACGAGGGTATCAAGTTCCACCAGTTCACAGCGTAGTTCCACGTGGGCATCACTCTGGGCCAAGAGCAACAGATCATTCACCATGCGAATCAATCGTCCGGTCTCGCGGCGCATATCAATAACTGCCTCGGTCGCAAGCTCAGCATCACGCAAGCCTCCGCGATCGAGCACCTCAAGATTGCCTTGCATCGCGGCGAGTGGGGTGCGCAGTTCATGGCTTACATCGGCAACAAAGCGTCGTTGGGTCGTAAAAAGATCTTCCAGGCGGGCAAGCAGATCGTTAATCGTGATGGTCAAACGCTGGAACTCATCCTGATGAGGTGGCACTGGCACGCGCTGAGCAAGATCTTCGGCATTGACAATGCCCTGCGCCGTCCGTGTCAATTCATCAATCGGGCGCAAGACCCGTCCTGCAATGAGCGTCGCACCGAGACCGGTGAGTAGCAGGGCAATAGCGCTGCCACTGATCAACATTGCCGTCAGAACCCCCAGGGTCAGATCGACATCGCGCAGAGGACGCGAGATCTGAACGAGGCCAACCACCTGTTCATTACCCGATAAGACAAGTGGGGTCACAAGTGACTCGATGCGGAGACCGCCGACCTCACGCACAACACTATAGCCAGTTCCAACATCTTCGGGGCCGAGCAATAAGGCCTCGGGAGGAAGGGGAAGTTCACGATTGCCAAGATTGGGAGTACTATCGAGCAACTCGCCATCGGTACGAAAGATCTGCGCAACGAGATTGGGATTATTAAAAATCTGGATAAACTCAACCCGCAAAAAAAGGCGGAGTTCGCCCGTGGGCGTACGAATCGGCTCGAGTCCACCGGCATTAAAAATGGCCCGCACCTGACTGGTGGCAGCCGAGAGCTCACGCTGCACCCCGGCATAAAGCGCCTGGCGGACAGCAAAATAGGTACCGCATCCGAGGAGCAGTAGAGCGAGGGCAAAAAAGACGGTATAGATAAGAGTCAGGCGTGCACGAAATGACATAGCAACTCGATGGGCCTTGCGCCTGCATCATCTGCAACAGCAAGGCCCGATGTAGATACTCATGATTGCAAGAGCAACTCAGCAGCCGTATAGGGATCGCGTTCGCGTGAAGCAATCATTGCCACGAGATCTTGCCAAGCGGGGCCACGTAGCCGCTCCACGGCCAACTCCTGAACAGCCGCAATCAACTCACGCTCGGCAGCGTCAAGGGCACGTTGGCTGGTTGTCCCTGTTTCGCGGAGATACGCCAGATGGTGAGCAGCGGCATCAACAATTGCCTCACTGCCCTGAGCCTGGAGTGCGACAGCCTTGAGCACCGGCGGTTGCCAGGCATCAGGCTGATACGTACCGAGATGGAGCATCGCCTTGAGGTGTTGAACCACCCGGTCGGCCCCATCATGATCGGCCTTATTGACCACAAAGAGATCGGCAATTTCGAGCATACCGGCCTTGATGCTCTGCACATCATCGCCCATCCCGGGCACCTCAACGACAATCGTCGTCTGGGCGGTACGGGCAATATCCACCTCGGACTGACCAGCCCCGACCGTTTCGATCAGAACCACATCAAAGCCTGCGGCATCAAGTAGCACGACTGCATCGGCAGTGGCCCGTGCAAGCCCCCCAAGACGACCGCGGCTCGCCATCGAACGGATGAAGACGCCGGGGTCACCACCGAGCACCTGCATCCGAATGCGATCACCGAGGACGGCCCCACCACTAAAAGGCGAACTCGGATCAACGGCAATAATGCCCACCGTCATACCACGGCGGCGCCATACCTGAGCAAGTACCGTAACCATGGTTGACTTGCCGGCCCCAGGTGCCCCTGTGATCCCAACCACATGAGCATGGCCCGTATAGGGGTAGGCCTCGGCAAGCAGGGTACGGGCACGTGAACCACCCTGCTCGACCAGTGAAATCGCTCGTGCCAGAGCCCGACGATCCCCAGCGCGTAGGCGGGGGATCAAGTCGTCAGCACGCATCATGGAAGAAGGTTTGCTATTCGTCACATCAATCTCGGCTTGCTAGTGCATGAGCCTGTATAAACCTGACAATATCGTGTGTTGAAGCACCGGGGCCAAAAATCTCGGCGATGCCATGGTCTGCCTTGAGCACCGCTGCTTCGTTATCTGAGATAATGCCACCAGCCACAACCAGCACATCATCCATACCCTGTTCAGCCAGCAGATGCATCACTTTGGGTAACAGGGTCATATGTGCGCCAGAGAGGATGGAAAGACCAATGACATCCACATCTTCCTGGAGTGCAGCTTCGACAATCATCTGAGGGGTCTGTTGCAGCCCCGTGTAAATAACTTCCATGCCTGCATCACGGAGTGAGCGGGCAATGACTTTGGCCCCTCGATCGTGACCATCGAGACCTGGTTTCGCGACAAGCACACGGATCTTACGCTCCATAGTGAGCCTCCTGGGCTGGGTAGATAGAGAAGGACAAGACTGAAGAAATTATAGCATGGCTCTGATGTTCATTGCGAACAATGGCTTTGTACGATTTGCATCTTTGGGCAGGATATGATATACTCCTCGCTGTGATGAGGTTGTGGCCCCATCGTCTAGCGGCCTAGGACGCCACCCTCTCAAGGTGGAGATCGCGGGTTCGAATCCCGCTGGGGTCACCAACAAATAAATCCTGGACCCGTGGTGTAGCGGTTAACATGTGGCCCTGTCAAGGCCAAGAGCGCGGGTTCGAATCCCGTCGGGTCCGCCAACCAGGTAGCAAAACGCTCAGAGTAAACTCTGAGCGTTTTGTGTTAGGCCTCTTCCCCGCTGTCGACGTGACCAGTGACCATCTGGATGCGCAAGGTCGGCCCGGCATCGCCAGGAATAATGCGATCACCGTCGCGAAGCGGCACCATCGTCGCTGGCGGCAAGCGTTCTTGGTTGAGAAAGGTGGCCAGATCGGTACGCCGGGTAGCGATTGACCATCCCCCATGGGCCTCAGGACCGATATCGCAGTGGGCTTCCCGTGATACATAGGCATACGCTGAGGTACGCTGGGCGAGGCGTGCCAGTTCCGCCTGATATGATCCAGGGTTCAGAAGTGCCATCATATGGAAGCACCAGGCTCGGGTCAAGGCAAGACGATGCTGCGGCAGGGTAATGGTGCTTCCATCAGGCAAACTGAGCAGACAGGCGATTTGACGGGTCAGCGCTTGCTCGGTTAACCAGAGATGAGTGCCACTGCGTATGCCGTGGATGCTCAGAGGCGTCTTGCTCGGCAAGACTTGTCCATCAATGGCACTGTTGCGGAGTTGGTATCGATGCATGTGACCCGTACGATCATGGGTGGGAAGGCCGCACCCGTGCGCCAAGAGAGGGATCAGTTGCACCGGGGGGCTGTCTTCACAGACAACAGTCGTTGTCTGCTCTTGCCCTTCAACGAGCCAGTGCAGCGTAACGGTAAGGCTTTCACGCCGTGCTTGCATCTCACTTCCTTTCGGTCAAACCCGGGCAAGCTGGAGAAGCTGATGCTCATCTTCTCTGACCAGAAGCGCGCGTCCTGGAGGTTGCTCGGCACTGCGTTGATCGCTCAGGGGGAGGGCGACCCCCAGCAGGCGGGTGCCGGGATCATACCGGCCAGGCCAGAGAATAAGGCCGGAACGCCCCGCATCCAGCGCACGTAGAAGGTTATCATCAGCATAGGCCACGCTGGCGGCGAGCAGTAGATGCTCACCATAACGACCACCAACCTGGATCATTTCGCCCAGCGTATCGAGCAGATTGGGGCTGCCACCATAACTCTGCGCAAACTGGGCGCGCATACGCTCACGGCAAAGGTTGTAGTCATCAATGAGGACAAGTCGTCGGGGCGGTGAAGCGGCCATCCTTGCCGCGACGAGATCGATCCTCAACGCACCCGCCCCATGTTCATCATCCGCATAGAAACGGGTATGGGCCAGTTCACGCAGCGCAGACAGGTTGCTCCGCGGGCCATCGAGAATGTAGAGGCCCAGTTCAGCGGGATTGTGATGGGCAGTCAGTTGATGCACGATCATGTGGAGCAGGCTCGTTTTACCACTACGTCGGGGACCAATAACAAGCGCATGCGGCGTTTCACTATCCAGCGCCAGCCACGCAGTATGAAGATTACGGCTTTCGCGACCAATAGGGAGCACCAGCCCACCGTGCGTATGTGCGGGTGGCATAGGCGTGGCAAGGGTAGCCACCGTGATGCGCTCGGGGAGCAACTCAACACGCATTGGTTCGGGATCAGAGCTTCCTCTTTCGCCCCAGAACGCAGCCAGATAGGTCACATAATCGCGCACCTCACTGGTGAGATCAGGCTCGAATGGACTTGCCTCGCGTTCGGCGACACCGGTTGGGGCCAACGCCATAGAAGGAAGGGCAACCTGGAGATCAAGCGCTCCATAATCGGGATGCGCAACCAGAGCACGTCCAGGCTGACCTGCAGGCAGCGGCGTTGTCACCCGCGTGCCGAGCAGTTCGCTATAGTCGTGAAGATCGGGCTGACGGAGCGTAAGGCGATGCTCGATCAAAGCTAACAAACGATAGCTCAGATCCGTGGCGCGATCAGCACTTATGACGAGATGCATACCACAGGATCGTCCGAGGCGTGCCAGACGGATCAGGGTTGCCAACAACTCATCGTCGCCACCCTGTTCGCCAAATTCTTCACGGAGAACCGCGAGCTTATCAATGACAACCAGAAGTTCTGGGAGAACGATACCTGTCCGCAGCCGGTAGGCCGCGAGATCAGCCGCATCGGCAGCGCGCAAAAGCTCTTGCCGTTCACGAAGCGTGGTGTCCAGCATACGCAAAAGGCGACGCACCCGTTCAACCTCACGAGCTTGCAAATGGTCACCAACATGCGGCAGACCAATGAGTGAACCGAGACCCTGGCCACCTGCGTCAACCAGGTAACACCAGAGCGTCTGGGGCGAAAAAGTCTGGGCCAGACTCAGCACGAGCGTACGCAGTAGCGTTGTTTTACCACTGCCGGGAGCACCAACCAGAGCCACATGTCCGGTCGCAAAGTCAAAGGCAAAAGGTTGGCGGCGACACTCCTGGGGCACATCAAGCAAGCCAATAGGCGCCGCAAGCCATTGTGCTTGTCCAGATGCTTCGCTTGATGAACGAGACGTTGGCTCAGCAACCAGTGTTCTGAGGGTCAGGCGGAGTGGGAGCGGTGGTTGCCAGATGGGCTGTGGTAGCCAGCCAGGGTAGGCAGGTTCCATGGTGCTGCCAGCCGTGCGGAGGGCACGGACGAGCAGATCGAGGTCTGTTTCGCGTTCAGTTGAAGAACCGGGATGCCCTGGCGCAACCGGTTGTTCCTGGCCGTTGCGCAAGAAACTCACACGGGGGCCTTGTGTCCCAGGTTCAGTGGGCTGATAGACTCCAGTAACGACGGCGACCTGGAGGGGCCTCACTTCGCCGCCTGAGCGCATATAGGCCCGGCCAGGCACATCAGTTGTCAAGAAGGCGGCATCAGGCTTGAGCAACATCGTACGACTATCTTCCGCATTGCCCAAGCGCAGAGCAACAAAGAAACTCAATTGGCTGCGAATCTCATCAGTAACGGCACGCGAAGGTTGCTGTGTTGCGAGCAGCAGATGCACGCCGAGACTGCGACCCTGTTTGACGACCCGGATTAACTCGGCCACAAAGTCGGGATACGTGCGCGCTAATTCATCAAACTCATCAACGACAATCAGCAGGTTGGGCAAAGGTGGCAGACCCTGGCTAGCGGCGAGCCCCCGATAATCGCGGATATTTTCAACCTTGACCTCGTGGGTGGTAGCCAGGGCTTTGAGCAAACTTTTGCGGCGTCGTAACTCACTCTTGATCGACGTCACGGCGCGTTCGGCCATACGGCCCTCGAGATCGGTGACAAGACCTGCGGTATGCGGAAGGGGTTCAAACATCATCAGCCCTGCCCCGCCCTTGAAATCAATCAAGAGCAACTGCAAGCGTTCGGGGCTATGGGTGGCACACAGCGCAGCAACCATTGTTTGCAGCAACACACTCTTGCCTGCCCCGGTTGCCCCGGCGATAATACCGTGCGGCCCATGACGGCCTTCATTGAGATCGAGACAGACCGGCACGCCATCCGCACCGGCACCGATCGGAACATCGGGATGCCACGCCAGAGGCAATGGTTTTGACCAAGCTGCGGGTGGCGTCAGACTCAGCTCATTGCGTATACCAAGCAAATCAAAGAGTCTGACACTACGCGGAAGATCCTGTGCGCCACCACGTTCGAGCAAACGAATGCCTGCAAGGCGGCGTGCGAGCTGATCACTTAGCGCAAGCACAACCTGATCGGGCGTAAAACGCCCACGGGGCCACTGTTCGCCGCTGCGAACCCAGCGACCACCATAGGCATCGAGTTCCAGCATCGCAGCACAATCTTCAGGAATCTGATGCCACGCCGCGACCAGCAAGAGACAGACCATACCGAGAGACGCACCATGGCGAATAACCTCGGCCAGCGCAGGGTAGGTCTGAGGCAAATCGGCGCCATCAATCAACAAAAGGATACGCGGTTCTTGCGGTGATGACGCATTTGCCCCGGGACTCTGCTCACGGCGCCGACTGAGTTGATCGAGCAACTCGCTTCCCAGAGCACCGATAGCGCCTGGTGAAGTGGCAAGCATGCGCTTGCCAGGGGCAGAATCATTGCCCAACGGGATCGTATGGGGGAGCCAACGGAGCCATTCCCATTCATCGGCGGTAGCAGTCGGGCAAAACAGAGCGACGCGGAGATCACCCGGAGCATGCAACACCACTGCTTGCCAGAGGAGAGCACGGATGAGGGCACTGGCAGCAACACGTGAACCTGCCACACCAAGCGAACCGAGCGTGCCAAGCGGCACCGTGATAGGCACCTGGCGCAGGGTTGCATATTCAGTGGCAATCCGGTAGAGCCGCTGATCGACCATACCATCACGCGTGGGGGAAGGAACACAGGCCTGACTAGAGGCTGGTATGCTGCCAATCCCCACCCGCAGATCGAGAAAATCATCATCGCTGATACGACGCTCCCACAAGCGTGGCTCAGGCCTCGCCTCGCCGCTACCAGCAATGAGCAAGAGCTCATTGGCCTCGGGATGCAAGTAGGATCGCGCAGTGCGTTCCTGGTCATAGAGGCGACGCAGGCGTGTCCGCCCTGTTTCCAACTGATCTTCAAAAAGATCCGTGCGACTGCGATGAGCAGCCACCGCACGATGCGCCTTAACGCGATGCTGATGGAAGCCCAGGCCAAGCCCGAGCAGGGCCATTGTTCCGGTTGGCAAAGCAACCAGCAACGGATTGCCACCAGCGAGGCTCGCGGTACCGGCAAACACACCAGCCCCGGCAAGTGGCAACAGCATCGGCAACAGATCAGGCTGTCCGCTTTGCGGCGGATCAGGCGGCTCGGGCAAATCAACGCTTTCGCAGGGCCAGTGAGGGCGAATCCGGGGAGGACGATTAAAGATCTGGTATGTCATACGCATAGGTTCCTGCTCAAGGTTTCTTTGCCAATTGGCGTTGACGCTCACGTTCGCGCTCACGCGCTTCTTCCTCTTCACGTTCACGTTCCTGACGTTCCCACTCGGCGCGATCGCGTACACGGCGAACCTGTTCATCGTAAGCTTCGGCATCAGCGCGAGCAAGACGATTGGCCGCATCGCGGCAATCGCCTGCAAGCTGACCCGCATCGAGGTTCTGGGTATGGCGTTGATGGTCAAAGAAGCTGCGATGGCTTCCTAGCCAGACCTGGCAAGCATCGATCCCCAGCTTTGTGCAATCACCAATCGTGCGTTCGATCGTGTCAGCAGCATAGCGCAGGGCAAAGATAGCGGCCCCGGCAGCGCCGTGATCCCAACGTACATCTTCATAATTGGGTTGTTCCATGGTTGTTTGCTCTCTATGTCTAGCTAGGTTGGAGTTCGCCAGCATAAGCGCGGTGACGCCAAGCGCGCTGCCTCTACCTAGCTCCTTCGCTGGAACAAGCTAGCAATGTTAGCTTATTCCAGCGAAGGCAAGACTCTTGCGCACCATAAGCCCCAAAGACCCAGTCAGAGGCTTCCCTTACATACGCATAGGGAGGCCGACAGGCACTTACCTTGATGGGCCGGGTGAAGGCGGCACGGGTGTTGGCACTGGCACGGGTATCGGTGTTGGCACAACAACGTTCCAGGCAAACGACTCTGGCGTTGGCATCAGGTTTTCGGAAGCTTCGAGGTTGAAGGGCACTGGCGTGGGCCTGGGGCCAGGGCCAGGCGGCGGCGGTGGTGCAGGCGCCGGCAACGGGGCAAGTTCGAGCAGATCGCTATAGGCGCGATAACTGATGCTCGCAACCTCGTAAGGCGCGATCTGGAGCTCGTAGGGCAGATCCTGATATTTGCGGATATCCTCATAGCTGGTATGGGCCTGGATGGGATCATCAATAGAATAATTGTTGAGCATGATGATATTCTCGTATCCACTATGACCAGCCCCGACGCTTAGGGCTAGCACATCGTCAGAGTCAACATAATGACGTTCGATGGTGTGCGCAAACGGATCATCATCTTCGTCGGGTTGCTTATCAGCACCGGCGGGGCCATTCGGTCGTACCATGCCCAGGGTAATGAGCGACGCACAGACAATGCCCGCTTCTTGCATCCGTTGGCGTACTTCGGGATCGTTGCGTAAGAGCAGACACATGCCACCACCCATGCTGTGGCCTTCGAGATGCAGTCTGCTCCCAGGAGGGATACGTTCGAGGGCAGCAAGGAACCTTGCCTTGACCTGCAGATAGTAGGCGTTCGTTTCGGTCAGGTTCATAGAGGTCTGGATGACAGCGGTGAGATTATTGGCGGCACCGGGCTTATGTGGATCAAGCCCGGCAAAACTGATGCGATAGTCACCCGTGGCGTCATTGAGCCGTTCGAGACGAACCTGTTCATACGGCCAGTAGCTAATCCCACAGTGATCGCCAAAACGAGCATCAGCGATCAGCGGGTGAAAGTGTGCTTCGGGAACACCGCCGGCGCTGAGTTGGAAGGCCTGGGTCACACTGACATTGAGGACGCCCTCTTCGGCATCAATCAGGTATTCAGCGGTGGTTTCGTCACGGGCCTCAATCGTCTTACCGAGTTGCCGACTCAGATTGAGCGAAAGTTGATCAAGCTGGGTGGCGATCAAGAGAAAGAGTTGAGGATGCAGGTGGGCTTGACTCTCGTACCAGAAGCCCTGGTGCAACAGATCAAGCATATCTCCGGTCTCTTGCACATCTTCGTAGGCCCAGCGTGGGCCATTGCCAAAGGTCGCAAGGAAGATGGTCTCGAGGCCACAATGAACCAGTCCCAAGGCCAGGAACTGGGTCAAGGCAGGTGCGAGCAGAGGAAAAGCGGGGCCGACCCACTCTAGCGACAGATTGAGGCTTGTCACAAGCAGCAACAAGCGCACGCCAATCCAATTCCAATGTATAGCTTCGTAGGTAGCGACAATCTCACCAAGGGTAAAATCAACCCCAAAGAAGACCGGTTGGTCGGCTCCCTGCTCCCAAAGGGTCTGGGCTATCAACATCAGGGCACCGTCGAAACCATGCTGATCGTAGTGATGACTGAGCACTCGCAAACCATTGTGCATCGTCTCGACGAGTGAGCGACCTCCGCCCAGGGTCGTATCAGCCATAGCAAAGCCATGGGCGATCTGCCCTGTCCACGACGCAAGTTCAGCTTCGCGGCGGGCGAGTTGGAAGAGGCGAGCCGGGAGATCTGGCATGCCACCAGGCGCAGGGAACTCGGTGCAACGAGCCAGGCATGGGCCAAGGGCTGCATCAAGCCGACGTGCCTCATCTTCGAGACGTGCAGCCGCATCATTGCCGCCACGAGCGTAGATGGTGAGCAACGGAGGACGAGCTGAACTAGTCGTGAGCATCGAAGAATCTCCCTAAGCAACAGCTTGAAGCCATGCAGTCATGGTGGCAAGTTCATTGCGGAGCCTGGTTCCATCAACGGGATGCAAGGTCAGCGTCGTGGATGAGCCGTCTGATGGACTCCACCAGGTACCAGATGTGCCAACAAGCGCAACGGCACCACAGACCTGCGGGGGGAGGCCAGTGGTCATACCGCGCATAGCCCCAAAGGCAAAACGAGCGGGTTGTGGCCCAACCGCGTACAAAAACTGGCTAGCCAGATCAGATTCAAGCCCACTGGTCATCAGTGAGCGATGAGCGATCGCAACGTCACCCCGATCGATGGCATCAAGCGTAGTAGCGAGCACATCCACTTCGACCGTCACAACCGGCCTGGGCTGTTCAGGATGAGCATCAAGCGTAGCGACCAGCCAGGCTGTCGCCTCAGCGTGGCTCCCCAGGAGCATGAGGCGATGCGTACGAGGCAAGGGACTGGTATGGAGGACAACAAGGCCCTCACACGACGTGAGATGCGCAACCTGTCGCTCGTTGGCGCGACGCTCCACCAGGACGAGACAGCTATCAGCCAGCGCGACTGAGCGGGCAAGCTCGGCGAGCGCACGAACAGGTTCGGGAGGATAGAGGGCTTCAGTATCCAATTGTACGAGTTCGCGTGCAAGGAGACTCCCGGTTGCTGCGGCGAGCGCAATACCCAGCCCGATCTGGTCGTACCCTTCGGTTGGACGAGGGCCCAGGGCGAGCGGGGTAGGCAAACCCAGCAGACCGAGGAGGAGGAGCAGTTCCTCGTGACTAAGTTGGAACGAGTGGGCATCCATGGTCTACCTCGGTTTCGTAGCGTGCCTGGCAAAGTATGTGTTGTCGGCGGAACACCCCTTGCCAGGGCACCAGCTTCAGCCTCACATATTGCCGCCAGCCTGCATGATGTTCTGATTGATCTGATGGATCTGCAGGCGCAATTCTTCGAGGGCATGCTGAATCGCGATTAGCTTCTGATGCGTATCACTCCAATGGGCACGAAATTCGGTGGCAAGTCGTCCATCCCAGTTGTCGGGCTGCGAGAGAAGCTGGCCTTTGCTGTTGAGCTGGTTGATCTGGTCAAGCAGTGGGCCGTTGACGATCCCTTGAAAGGCAACGATAGCTTCACGAGCGGTAGCCGTCGAAAGAACACGATCACTCATAGCGAACCTCCTGTAGACAATGCGTTTATAATCGTCTCGCACGTTATACCGTGGAGCACGCCAAAAAGTTACGATCGTTGCTCAAACAAGCGAAAGATTTGCCATGAATATTTCAGAGCATCGTCTCAAGCGCCGCAAGCGTTGGGCGCTGCGAGGAGCCCTGATCCTTGCCGCCCTATCCATTGTGCTCGGGGGACTCTTCAACGTCTTGATTACACTGGCTGGACACAACCTTCCACCTGAGCCAGGCATAGGCTTCTGGGTCCTCTTGCTGTTGCGTTCATCGTTGGCATGGGGCGGGGGTGCCCTCTTCTTTGGCGCTGTCCTAGGGGTCTTTGCCTCGATGATCTGGCGCGACGACGAAGAATTAGGCCAGCACAAAAGCTAACGAGCGCTTACGTAGATACAACTGCTTGCAGAAAAGATAGGGGTATGCTATACTCAAGTTGCATATAAACAAAATTATGCTCTATGTGAACTGTCATTTCATACTTAAATTGCTCCTGCTGCCCTGAGAAAAAGTTGGCACTCGTTTCGGTTCTGTGTATGTGCAAAAGGATTGTTTAACGCTTGCATATGCTGTGCAAGTATGCTACACTCAGCCTGATACCACCACAGCGGAGTCACTCGTGAATGTACAATTAAACAAAAACTTCCCCAAAGCGGGTGAAGAACCAAGCAGTGTGACGATACGCAATGCGGAACGTCTGATCTTGTTTTATTGGCTTATTTCCGGGGTGCTCGGGGTAATCTTTCTCTGGGACTGGCTGACGGCCTGGAATGTTCCGGTGACATTCAGCCATCCTTGGTTCGTGCTCTACCTGATCTTCTCGTTTGGGCTGACCCAGGTTCTCTATCTGCTGGTAGCGCGTCACGATGGACGCCCATTGCACTGGGGGGCAACGGCGATCTTTGCAATTGGCAATGGTGTCGCCGAAACGCTCGCATTTGCCTTGATCTACCGGTTAGGTGAAGTGATCGGGACATGGCTGATTGGTCTCGTTGCTCCTTCCTTTGCAGCCCTAGGTGGGTTGATGGTGGGCATTATCTTCTTTACCATCTACGGTGGCCTGATTCATGGCCTCTTCTGGCTGCGCATTTTGCCCCCCCATCTTGATGACTCACCGCGTTCGCAGGCGATTCGTAAAAACCGCCCCATCGCCGAGATTGTCCTGGTACTCGGGTGGAGTCTCTGCTTGTGGTGGACCCGCGATATCTGGACGGTGATCTTCTTCCATATTCTGGTGGATATTGGTCTGATGGTGCTGGTTCGTCCTCCCATCTTTGGGGCGCGCCCAAGCCCTGTGCCAGCCAGTTGACCTTTGATGATCGCGCAAACCGAAACCGCCAGCTTTGCTGGCGGTTTCGGTTTGCGCGATCGATGTGCGCTCACTTTGAAAATCCCGTGCATAATTGCTCTCACTTCATACATCCATCCTCTCAGCTGCTGCGTAATGCTATATGTAACAATGACTGTGCATATCCTATGCATAATGTTTGCATAGGGGCTTAACGCAAAAAGCTGTTTTGAGGAGGACGTCTGTGAAGTTGTCAAAGCTGTTCGTATTTGCCCTAGTTGCGGTTCTCGCCTCGCTTTCGTTTGTCCCCGCCACCTTTGCTCAGGAAGGCAATGCTCAGGTTCGGGTTATTCACGCGTCGCCTGATGCGCCTGCGGTTGATGTCTTTGTTGACGGCGATCGAGTGCTTTCGAATGTCCCTTTCTTTACTGCGAGTGATTATCTTTCGCTGCCCGCGGGGACGTATCGCATTCAGGTAAGCCCCACCGGTCAGCCTGCAAGCGCTGCGGTGATTGATGCCAATGCAACCGTCAGCGCTGGTCAGGCGTATACGATTGCGGCCACCGGCCTGGTTGCTTCGATCCAGCCGACGATTATCGTTGACAACCTTGCTGCTCCGGCGAGCGGCAACGCCAAGGTGCGCGTCTACCACTTCTCGCCTGATGCGCCTGCGGTTGATATCAAGCTTGCCAGTGGCGACACCCTGGTTTCGGGCCTGGCTTTCCCCAATGCAACTGACTACCTTGAGGTTCCTGCCGGTACCTATGACCTTCAGGTGACGCCTGCCGGTGCTAGCGCAGTTGTCATTGACCTGCCTGGTACGACGCTTCAAGCTGGCCAGATCTACTCGGTCTTCGCCACCGATGTGGTTGCCTCGATTACTCCGCAGCTCGCCGTGACCCAGGGCCTTCAGGTCGCCGTTCCGCTGCCTGCTCCTGCCCCTGAGGCACCGACCACGCTGCCGACCACGAGTGGCTCGTCGGCTCCGCTTGCCCTGTTCGCCGCTGTCGCTCTGGCGATGGTTGCTGGTGCGCTGATGCTGCGCCGCCGCGCTTCGCTCTAAGGAAGCGCTTGGGGAATGCCGAAGGGCAGGTCAGCCTAGCTGACCTGCCCTTCGGCGTTTACTATACTATACGCTTTGTTTATCCGGTGAGCGGCTTACGCGTAGGGGTGCCGACTGGCCGTGGGTAGCGGCGATCGGTAGGGGCAATTTTGTCGATAAGAACGACGCTACGTGGTTCAAGTCCGGGAAGCAGCACTGGCTCAATGCTGTGCAAACGACCACCGAGCATGGCGAAGACCGGTAAAGCAGCCTCAACCTCAACTCGAGGATCGGCCCCTTTCGGCGCGAGCAAGCGTCCACCGATGGTCAGTAGGGGCAATGCATACTCGGCGAGCACGCGTACATCGGCGACAGCGCGTGCGGTCACAACAGGATAGCGTTCGCGCTCGTAGGGAATACGGGCAAACGCCTCGACCCGTTCGGTGACAATGCGCACCTGTTCAAGTCCAAGTTGCATGATCAGATGTTTCAAAAAATTGGTCTTTTTGGCAACTGAGTCGATCAAGACAAGCTCAAGTTCAGGAAACAGGATCTTGAGGGGCACACCTGGTAAACCTGCCCCACTGCCGATATCGATCAGTGCCGATGGTGCCGTACCGCAGAAACGAGCAAGGGCCAAGGCATCGAGGAAATGGCGCAAATAGATCTGCTGGCGATCAGTGATCGCAGTGACGTTGGTATGGGTATTCCACTGGGCCAGGGTCTCGGCATAGAGACGAAAGAGCATCAACTGCTTCCGATCAAGGCACAGGCCCCACGCATCAGCCTGGGTCACAAGCATCTTTTCAGCAACATCATCAGTCATGGTCAGGCTCACCTTTTACTTGGCTTGCATCACGATAGAGTTGATAGGTCTCGATATAGTGGCGCACTGGCTCTGGTACCTGATAGCGTACCGAGCGTCCTGTGCTGATCCGTTGACGAAGATCGCGGCTTGAAATGCTCAATTGAGGCCCCTCGATCAGGCGTGCTGTCTTGATGACTTCGGCTGGCAAATGATGGGCAAGGAGTTGGGGAGTATGAGGATAGCCAGGCCGCAGCATAAGCGCAAAGCGCGTTAAGCGGGTAATCTCGGAGAAGCGATGCCAGCGTGGCAATGCCAGAGCCGCATCAACACCGAGAATAAACCAGAAGGTTGCGGTTGCGCCATAGCGTTGGGCAAGAAATTCAAGGGTCGTGATCGTATATGAAGGAGGTGGCCGCTCGACCTCAAAGGGTTCAGGAAGAAAAGCTGGATGATCTTCGCAGGCCAAGCGCACCATTGCAAGGCGCTGGTGGGGTGTGGCGACCACCTCTTCCTTAAACGGTTGCCGGGCGGCAGGGACAAAGAGCACCTGATCGAGCCCGAGCGCGTCACGAGCTTCTTCAGCGATCACCAGATGGCCAAGATGAATGGGATCGAAACTCCCTCCATACACCCCGATGCGCCTGGCGTGCGGCACTGGCAGAGGCTCCTCAGGCTGCAGCAAGGTCAAATTCACGAGCAGACTGAAAGAGATGCCAGACGACCCACGAGAGTGCGTGCTGATCATCAGGCGACAGATCATCAACGTAAGGCGCGATCAATTCGAGCACATCACTACGGGGCAACAGATAGACACGTGGCCCAAGCGACTCGTGGATCTGGAGGGCGAGAATATCAGCGAGATCGAGCATATCACGTTCGGGGAGATGCCGATCAGTGGAAAAACGATAGCCTTGCATAGGAACAGCCCTGTAAACTAATAACGACCCGTTGGCCGATGGCGCCCTTCCACATAGCGGCCAGCATCATCATAATAGGCTTCACCGTGGGCTTGTTGCGATTGCACGGCGACAGGAACGCGTTCCTGGGTGCGGTTACGACCGGGGATTAACGCATTATCAGTCAGGCTCTCGTGTATATAATCGAGATAACTACGGATATCATCATTATCATCAAGACTAGAAAAAGGCACCGTCGCGCCACTCACTGTTTTGACACTTTCACCAATATCACGCAGGGTATGATCAATCCCTTTGACCAGACCGCGCATGACACCAGCCAGTTCTTCTTTTTCTTGAACCGTCAAATTCGCGAAACCGATCAAGGCTTTTTCCTGTGCGCGTAACAAGGTCGCACGGAGAATCGCAATATCAGCCTGGGTTTGCAACTCGTAGCGACGCACCAAATGCGCCTGACGCACCTGTTCTACCAATTCTTCGCTGGTGACAGGCGTCCAGAGCAAAGCTGGGATAATAATAAAGCCAATAATGCCAATAATAACCTGCTGGAGGATCAAGCCTGTTCCGGCAACCACCGGCTGAGACGCCCACCAGGAATACTGGATTTCAAACGAATAGTAAAGCAAATAGAGCGAAGCGCCGATAATGACGGCATAGCCCCAGGTACGGGCATTGATCTTCTGGAGCAACATCCCACCGGGAGACCAAGGAATCAAAAAAGAGGTCAGACTCGGCGGGGCCAGGACAAGAATAGCGGTAAAGGCGGTTGCGACAACCCAGTTATTCGTCAGTTGACTCTGGACACCCCACCAATAGACGGCGGAACCAATCATCGCTACGACCGCCAGAAGCGCCAGGAGCGATTTTGCGGTAAACTGCCACCCTCCATTGCCACGCCGCCGCTGTCCTCGAACCATGTCAAGATATCGGCTACTCACATCATCTCTCACTTCCAGGTTTACGCTCACCATGCCATTATAGCACTTGTGTTCTCATCAGACAAGGTGGTTTTTGCTTACAAAGGTGTAATGTTAGAGCCAACAAAAACGTACGTTTCGATCCAATCCGAAAAGCCAGCCACCCGAATACGTTCGAGCAAGGCTGGCGAAAGGGCAGTCAAACCATAGCTTACATTGACTTGATACGGTACTTCAAGGGCCTCGACCCCCTGACCCCGCAAAATAAAGCGCGCCTGCCCCACAAACGGCCCATTTATGCGTCCAAGGATCACTGATTGTTGTTGTACAGGATCGTACCACCAGAGTTCACTCCCAGTTGTCGTGAAAGCAAGAGGCGCAGCAAAAACCTGTCGATCAAGCTGTTGGAGCCGCCAGCGTTCCTCGTATGTCAATTGAGGTGGTGGAGGGACTGCGAGAGTTGGCAAGATTTCTGGAGCATGTGGAGGGTCAAGCGAAGGAAGTGGGGTGAAGGTTGGATCGAGGACAGCAGACGCTTCTGGTGGGGGTACAGCAGTCGCTGGATCAGGCGCGAGACTGCCGGGTGAAGTCGGATCTATCGCTATCGTCACCGTTGGGCTCGTGGGCCTTGGCAACACTGAGGGACGTTCCACCGGCGGCATCTGGCTTGTTTGCAACACAGTCATGCAACCCGACAGCAGAAAGATACTGCAGGTTAAAAAAAACAAACGAAGCCAACATCGAAATGAAGGTACTCCGCCTGATTGTCGGCAGATTAAGGTTCCCTTACGCTGATGGCTGACCACAGTCGTTCGCTTGCTACGGTAAGAGAAGAACCGTTGGTGGAAAGGCTCTGTACCGTTAACGTCAATGTTACATCCAGATTATGATACCACAGTTGTTGAACTTCTTTCGATGACGTGGCTGATCGCACGGCTACAAGAAGAGGCTGTCGAGCGTAGGTAGAAGGAAGGGAGCTACGCTATGTGGCAAAATCTGGGCAAACATCCTGCTGGCTCATCTCAGACGGAGATATGAGCGGAATAGGACCCACCAAGGGCCGGGATTAGTTAGAGAAAGGTTAGCATACTCGCTATCTCATGTCAATAGGCTCGTCACAATTGGGCAAAACCTGACTGCCATGCTAGAATGATAGAGTAGAACAATCTGGTGGGAATAGGGGTTCCGTACAATGATGCCGGAAACCAAGCGTACCAGTTAAGGGAGGAAACTTCGACCATGTCAATTCTTACGCGTATCAAAGATCTGGTCAGCGCGAATGTCAACTCGATGCTTGATCGTGCTGAAGATCCCGAGAAGATGGCCAACGAGTACCTGCGCCAACTCACCAACGAGCTCTACGAGGTTCGTACGGGGGTGGCAACGGCAATGGCCGATGAGACACGGCTTGAGCAGCGACGGATTTCGGCCTTTGCCGAAGCTGAGCAATGGACGGCGCGGGCCGAAGCGGCGCTCCGTGCTGGGGATGAAGAACTAGCCCGTGCGGCCCTTTCGCGCAAGGTACAGAGCCAAAAACTCGCCGAGCAGTTCCTCACCCAGGAACAGGCCCAGGAAGAGCAGGTCAACGCGATGCAGGATGGCCTGGTGCAACTCGAGACCCGCATTGCCGAGGTGAAGGCCAAGAAAGAACTGATCATTGCCAAGAAGAATCGGGCGCAAACTCAGGAAGCCCTGCAACGCACGGCACAGAGTATGAGCCAGTTCGGGACGATGGACAAGCTGAGTCAGTTGGAAGAGCGGGTTGATGACCAGTTGGCGAAGGCTGATGCAATGGCAAAACTCGAGCAGGGTTCACTCGAGGCACGCTTCGAGGATCTCTCGAAACGAACAGAAGTTGACTCAGAACTGGAAGAACTGAAGCGCAAACTTGGGATGTAAGCGCCTGGTGGGAACAATTGACGCCCCGTGCCGGGCAGGAGGGACTGCCCGGTTTTTTTTGTCGGGCAGGATGTGGGAACATTATGCCATTCTATAAAGATATGGATTTGATCTGTCGCAGCTGTGGCGAGCAATTTATCTTCACAGCAGGCGAACAGGAATTTTATGCCGATAAGGGTTTTCTGCATGAGCCGACCCGCTGCCCGCGGTGCCGGTCGCGACGCGATGGGCCACCATCGCGTCCGCGTGAGACTGAACCGCGGCAGGGTCGCCGGCCAAAGGATTAAGTATGCGTGACCGGAGTCCGCTGCGTGAGCGGTATGAAGTGGTGGTGATCGGGGCAGGCATTGGGGGGTTGACCGCAGGGGCACTGCTTGCCGCACGGGGCAAAGATGTGCTCGTGCTCGAGCAACACTATCTGCCGGGTGGTTCGGCACAGACCTTTCCCAGTGGGCGCTATCGGTTTGATGTTGGCCCAAAGCTCTTCTTTGGGATGGATCACGGTCGCGGCAATATGCGCTATCATCAAGAGGTTTTTGCCGAACTTGATGAATGGCCTGAATTAAGCTCGTACGAGAGTTACTACACCTTTCGGCACCCCCGAGGCACCTTGCGGATCGCTGGATCAACCGAGGAGTATCTTCACGAGTTGATCACGTGTTTTCCTGAGGAAGCGGCAGGAATCCGCGCTTTTTATCGCCGCCTCGATCAACTGCATGAGTTGTTTGTGGCAATGCCCAACCTACCCCTGGATGATCCCTGGACGTATGCAACCCTGCTGTGGCGTGTACCGCTTGAACGACTAGTTGAACTGAACCACTGGAGTCAAGTAACGCTCGGGGAGCTCTTTGACCGTTACATCACGTCGCCCGAGGTGCGCTCGATCATCAATGCCGAGATGATCGCCTTCTGTTACTCGGATCTTGACGAGACCCCGGCGGTTCTGGGGGCTTTGGTCTTGATCGAGCGGCATAAGGGAGGCGGCACCTTTACCAAAGGTGGGAGCGGTGAACTAGCAAAACTATTGATCCGGGGGCTTGAAAAGCATGGCGGGCGGATCAGTTATCGCAGCCCTGTGATACGGATCGGTGTCGAAGATGGACGCGCACGTGGGGTCGTGCTTGGTGATGGAACCCGGATCAAAGCCGACTGGGTGATCAGTAATGCCGGGGTGGTCAATACTTTTGGACGTACTGGAACCCCGGTTACGCCCCTCGTTGATCAGCGCTGGCTGAGACCGGCGACCCGCGCACGGGTTGACCAGTTGAAAATCACCGATTCATTTATCACGCTCTTTGCAGGTGTTGATGCAAGCGTCTTTCCTGAGGGAACCGACCCGCATACCCTCTATATTGATCACTATGCACAAACAGGCAATGATCTGCGCATGATCTGTTTCTGCAACTCGTCCTTCAAGGATCCGAGCCTGGCTCCGCCCGGAAAACATGCGCTGCAGATCGTCTATTTTGACCCTGACTATTGCCGATATGATGTGTGGCAACGGAATGAAGACTACGCTGCACGCAAAGCGGAAGCAACCGAGCGTGCGCTGACGATGGCCGAGCAGGTCTTTCCTGGCATCAGAGCAGGCATTGAGCGGTTGGAAGTCGGGACACCGCTGACCTACGAAGATTACCTGGCAAAATGGGGCGGCGGCTGGGGAGTCAGAATGAGCGTTGATCAGTTCGCTTTTCAGCGCTTCCAGCACAAAACCGACATTGACCGTCTGTTGCTGGTAGGGGCCGACACCCACCCTGGTATCGGGGTCGTGAGTGTCACCATGAGCGGCATCAACTGTGCGAGCCTTATTGCACGACCGCGCTAACGCAAGGAGAGCGGTCATGAACGAATTGATCCGGTTGCGCGAGGCGGCCCTCGGGCTCGTGAATGTGGGGCGTGGGAGGGACGTGTTAAATGAGGGGGGCTTTGACCCGGGAACAATCCCCATTCACGCCATCCCGGGTGCCATGGTGCAAGCTTTGCTCATGCTCAAAACGGCTGCAATTAGCGAAGATGGCGCGAAAGTGGCATACGAGACATTGCGTGCGAGCGAGGCATACCGCGAATTGCGCCGCCTGACGCCGCAATTGCGGCGGCTCACCCCAGAGGATCTCCCAAGCCAAACCGAGCGCCTAGCTTTTTGGATCAACCTCTACAACACACTTGTACTAGATGCTGTAATCAGCTATGACATCGAGCGCAGTGTGAACGAGCGCCTGGGGGGGCTAGGTTTCTTTCGGCGCGCAGCGTACAATGTAGGCGGCCTACGCTTCAGTGCCGACGATATTGAACATGGCATCTTGCGTAGCAATGCCTCACACCCCTTCTTGCCAGGACAACAGTTCGCCCAAGGCGATCCACGATTGGCTTGGATAATGGAGCGCCGCGACCCACGGATCCATTTTGCGCTCAACTGCGCGAGCCGCTCGTGCCCACCAATTGCCGCATACCGTGCCGATCAGATCGATGCGCAACTGGAACTAGCCGTGCGCAACTTTGTTGATGCCGAGACCAGCGTGGATCCGGCGGAAGAAACGCTGCAACTCTCGAGCATATTCAACTGGTTTCGGGACGATTTTGGTGGCCTGGACGGGGTCGTCGCCTTTGTACGACGCTATCTCCCGAACGATGAGCGGCGTGCATGGCTAGAGACCAGGCAAGAAATTGATCTGGTCTTTACCCCGTATAACTGGGAATTGAATCGTTAACATGCGACTCTTGACAGAGTAGAACAAAAATGCTATAATGGTGTCATGACCTGACTCAGGTAGAGGCTGGAAAGGTGACACCTATGTACGTGAAAGAGATAGTGTACGATCCCGAAACCCGTGACTTTGCGATGTACCTTGATGGAGACCTCGTTGGGTTTGCCCGCACCTATCATGAAGCCGAGAGCACACTGGACGAACTGGTCTACGAACTGTTGCGGAATGGGTATGTGCGAGAGGCAGCCTGAGCTTGCATTGTTGCCGTGCGCACAGAATCCGTTATAATGCTGAGAGCAGTGGCGCTCGTGTGAAGCGTCACATCTGTGCCAGAGCGAGGTCAGGATGGCTCAACAGCACTGGTGGCAGCGGGCAATAGCTGCAATTGATCGGGAATACGAGCGTCGTATTCGTGCGGCGAGTCTCGTAACGGAATATGGGGTTAGCCATCATCACCATGATGAGCACGATGATGATGGTGAGGTCGCCGAGATTATGAACATCCCGAAAGGCACCCGTATTGCACATCGTCCCTCAGATATGCCCATAGCTGCATCTTCTGTTGATGAGCAACCAGAGCGTTGAGTCCCTGTCATCCGGGACACAGAGGCAGTCGTGCAAACGAGCACATAGAAGCATTGACGGAGGTACGAGCGCATGTCCGGCCACTCGAAATGGCATACGATTCGGCGATCCAAAGGCGTTGCGGATCAGCGTCGCGGGCAACTGTTCACCAAACTTGCGCGTGATGTCACGCTTGCCGTACGTGAGGGTGGGAGTGGTGATCCTGATATGAATTTTCGCTTGCGTCTTGCGATTGACAAGGCAAAAGCGAATAATATGCCCAATGATAGCATTCAGCGTTCGATTGATCGTGGCCTGGGTAAAAACAACGAGGCGGCAATCGAAGAGGTTTTCTATGAAGGGTATGCCCCTGGAGGGATCGCGCTACTGATTGAGACGGCAACCGATAATCGTAACCGCACCAATTCTGATGTACGCTCAGCGATCAACAAAGCTGGGGGCAATCCTGGTGAGCCAGGTTCAGTGAGCTGGATGTTTGAGCAGAAGGGCTTGCTCACCGTCGATCTGACCGGGAGTAGCCTTGATATTGATGAAGTGCAGTTGATGGTGATTGACGCCGGGGCTGACGATGTCGAGGTTGATGGTGAAGCACTTGAGATCTATTGTGAATGGACCCAACTCAATGCCGTACGCCAGACACTGCTTGAGCACCAACTCCCGCTGACCGGTGCAGAAAAGACCATGCGCCCAAAGACGCTGGTGCAACCCGATGAAAAAGATGCCCTTGCCGCCATGCGTTTGATGGAGAAACTCGAAGATCTTGACGATGTACAGAAGGTCTACTCGAATCTCGACATTACCGAGGAACTGGCTGCCAGATTTGAGTAAGTTAGTATCATGCGAACGCTAGGCATTGATCCCGGGCTGGCAACAATGGGTTGGGGAATTGTTGAGGAACAAGGTGGTCAGTTACGCCTGATAGCAGTTGGCGCACTGACCACACCAGCGGGCACGCCGCTTCCTGAACGGTTGCACTACCTGTACAATGAACTGTGCAGGCTGATCGCCGAGCATCGCCCACAGTCAGCTGCGATTGAAGAGCTCTTTTTTGGCAAAAATGTCAACACTGCACTGACCGTCGGGCAGGCACGCGGGGTTGCCCTGCTCGCACTGGTGCAGGCGCATGTGCCTGTCTTTGAATATAAGCCTACGGTCGTCAAGCAGGCTGTAGCTGGTTATGGCGGGGCAGATAAAAAGCAGATGCAAGAGATGGTGCGGATGACACTTGATTTAAACCTCGTGCCCAAACCCGATGATGCAGCTGATGCGCTTGCGATTGCTATTTGTCATGTCTATAGTAATCCGATGTTGCGTCGCCTCGGTGAGGCATAAACGAACAATAATGTCAAAACGACGTACGGGGGCACCCGCAGATCTTGAAGAGGTGTACCCCGATCGCTTTATAGTGCATAATCCTGCGGTTGGTCCAAGCCTGCGTGGCGAGGGTGATCGTGAGGGCGATCGTTTTGTCCTGACGTCATGGCGACGCGAGGGCTTCCTGGCACGTGTCCGTGGGAAAACATTTGTCGTGCTGACCCTCGCCGATCAGATTACGCTGCTTCCTCCATTGCCCCGCGTGACGACATCGGGTGCGCCCATTCTCTATACACCCGGACAAGGGCAACGGGTGAGTTATTTTGCCGGCGTGATCGGGTGGCAACCTGCTGCGGAGGCGCTCGATGCACCGGGAGCATATCATCTGGTTGATGGATCGGTTATCCGACGGCGTAGAGGGCGCGGCCCCGGTCACTACTACCACGTACGCAAGGGTAAACTGGTCACCCTTGATGAAGATGAGGCCCTGAGGTATGGCTATGCAATAACTGCCCATACTCAGACACAGGTCGTGGTTGCCTATCAAGGGCATGATGGGCAGTACCAGATACCGGATCTCTTGCTGCCAAATGCCCATCGTACCCTGCTTGGACGCTTGATTGTTGGCAAGCAGGGTGAGGATTACGCTTTTGGGCCTGAGGCACTGGGCTTGATCGAGGTATTGCTGGGGACGCTGGGGATTGAGCTTGACCTTGAGGGATAACCACTGGCGGTCTCACCTCTCTTGCCAGTTTCGCTGGCAAGAGAGGTGAGACCATCAGGATTGTTTGAACCCAACGCTAGCGTCCCTGTTTGGCCTTTAACTCAGCGATCGTGCTTTGCACAGCCAGGAATGAAGGTCGCGGACTCCAATCGGGGTTGAGGATACCGAAAGAACCCTGTTCGTGATTGGGGTCAAGCCCATTTTCAGCTTTGGTGACAGCAAAGTTCATATTCCAGAGGAACATATTGCCGACGAAGGGATAGAGCTCGAAGGTACGGCGCATTGCCCCGGTAATATATTCGGCCTGTTGTTCGAGGGAGACAAAGTTGCCAAATTCATAGCCGGGAGTGACATTAGGGGTAGCCCAGCCATACTCGGTAATCCAGATACGCTTATCGGCCATACCATACTCTTCCATCCAGCCACGCACCTTTTCGATATGGCGGAAATAGTGGGTGGAATCATCGTTCCAACAGCGATCAGGGGCTGGTTCGCACCCCTCGATAAAACTGGGATTATCAGGCCAGAGCGTATCAGGGGGGTTAGCAGCGCCACCGGGATGGACGGCCTGGATGTCGAAGTAGTTCCGCACCTCGCCGCCATTGTAAGTATACATTGCCTGGTAGAACTCTCGGTCAGAGAGCGCAACCGAAGGATTGGTCACTGCACTTGACGAAGAAGCTGCGGCAAGCACGAGGGCATCGGGATCAATGGCCTTGATGCGCTCGTAAGCAAGCTTCAGCATTTCGACATAGCGGCCAACATCAGCCGTCGTAATTGTGCCACCCGTCTCGTGGGCAAGATTCGGTTCATTCCAGATCTCGTAGGCGTGGATCTGGCCCTTATAGCGTTCGGCGAGCACAGCCATAAAATTGGCAAAAGTGGCCGGGTCATCAGGGAGACCATTGGTTGCGCTATACGCGGTAGGTGAGCGCACAACATTGACGAGCAAGCGCACCCCATAGGCATTGGCGGTAGCGACAATCGGATCAATCTCGTCCCAGGCCCAGATCCCATTGACTGGATCTTCGATATCGCGCCAATAGATCTGCTGGCGCACCCAATCAAACCCAGCATTGCGGGTCAATTGGAGGACGCGCTCGCGGTCGGTATAGTAGAGGTGGGCGACAACCCCGAATTGCAGATCGTCGGGATCGAGAGAGATCGCGGTCGGTTCTGCGGTTGGAGCATCCGACGAGCCACTAGTGGGAGGCGTCGGTAGCACCGGAGTATCTGCGGGTGTTGCAGGATCAGGAACGGTAGTCGGAACAGATACGGCCGAGGTCGGCCCTGGATCAACCGTTGGCGCGCTGCCACAGGCCGCAATGAGTGGCACGAGCATCATCAAGATCAGCAGAGCACTGAACCTGGATTGCCGGTAAGACATCGCACAACTCCTTCTAAGACAAGGATTTAGGAGATAGAGAACAGGAACTAGGTCGAGCACATCAGGATGCGATGCACCCTCAGGACTGTAAAGTAGCCTGAAAGCTTGTCTAAGACTGGAAAATGGCTCAGGAAGACATTGCTTCCTGAGCCACCATACCTAGACATCTACGCTATCAGCGTTTCGGAAACGCCTGAAGAGCATTATAGACAGGCCGTGGGCTCCAATCAGGATTGAGCACCCCAAAGGCAGCCTGTTCATGCAACGGATTGCCTTCATAGGCCCAAGGGATCGCAAAGTTCAGGTTCCAAACGAACATTGCGCCAACCCATGGTGCCCAGTTATTGCGCCCAATTTCGAGGGCACGCACGGTCCATTCGGCCTGCTGTTGGAACGAAATCCGATTACCATACTCGTAGCCAGGAGTATTATTGGCCGTAGCCCAACCGAACTCGGTGATCCAGATCTGATAATCACCCATCCCGTTCGCAACGAGGACATTGCGGGTATCCTCAATACGGCGGAAGTAGAACTCGCGGCTATTGCGCCAGTTGGGGCCAGGGCCGGGATTGTCAGGCCACATCGTATCAGGGGGATTGTACTGACCACCGGGATGCAGACCGATAGCATCAACGCTTGCGCGGAAGCGCGGATTGATGGCCATCTGGCGAACAAATTCGGTATCGCTAATAGCGATATCGGCGCGGTTCGTTTCGGTGCTCGTCGGGGCACCACTGACGACAATCGCATTGGGGTCAGCGGCCTTGATCGGGCCATAAGCAGCGGCGAGCATATCAACATAATAGTCGGCACTCGCAACACGCCCGCCAATACCACCATCGGTAGCACAATCACCACCGTTTTCACAGGCGCGATTCTGTTCATTCCAGATCTGATAGGCCTGAACGCGACCGCGGTAGCGAGCGGCCATCTGGCCCATAAAGTTACCAAAATCGCGGAAGTTCTCGCGTCGTGGCATCCCGGGACCACCGGCCCAATCAGGGGCCGAGACCACACTGATCAAGAGCTTGACCCCCTGGTTGCTCGCATCGGCCACGATATCATCAAGTTCGGCCCAGTAGATCGCGCCAGAGCGGTCATGCAGGTCACGCCAGCGGATCTGCTGCCGAATCCAGGGCATGCCGGCATTTTTGGCGAGGGTTAGCGCACGATTGCGATCCTGCCACGCCGTACCCTGCCCATAGAGATGGGCGTTGAAACCGTAGATGAACGGCTGGGGCAGTGAATCCGCCGCACTGCGTGGGTTAAAGGCAGGATTGTTGCGATGGAACTTGTCACGATACTCGTTGCCAAGAAGACCGAGCAGAATGCGATAACGAGGATCAGGCTGATTGGGATGCCACTCCATACGCTGGCGCTCAAAGTACTGCACCCAGTAGGTCTGCCCATCGGCCTGATTGACCTCCTGGAACTGCTCACTGAGGGGATAGCCAAAGACCTCTAGGCCACCATTGCGCTGCCAGAAATCACGGAACGGCGCAGGGCTATTGCGCAGCGTATGGCCGCTTTCGGCAAACCAGGTACCATCACCGGGGTTACCGACGCGCTGGAAGGCGGGCTCATTCTCACGACCACGAGCGAGTTGCTGGCCCATCAAGCGACCAAGCACATAAAACCGGTTACCCTGCTGACCAAAATTCTGAGGATGCTCTTCGAGTACCGCGCGCTCGAAATATTGCACACGATAGTACTGACCAGGATTAGTAAAACTCTCTTCGATGAAGGGTGCCGAGATGGGGAACCCGAGTACGAAGAGGGCATTCGGCGTATTCCGCCATTTCTCAAGGAAACCATTGACAGCGGCCTGGCCCGTTTCGCTAAAATAACGAGCCTGGAAGGGAGGGAAGGTATCGGGGACACTTGGCTGGGCAACGGTAGGGCGGGGCCATGCAAGCATGGTAGCCATCATTGCGACCAGCACCAGGGCGACGATGATCCGTCTGGCCATGCATTTTCTCCTCATGTTGTGTCAGCAAAGGTCTTTACGCCTGAACCTTTTGCTAACAATTGTAGCATAGAAGCCTGATATCTGTCTGATGGTGTGCTGAATGGAAAATTAGGTTTCACTGTCTGTATCGATACTGGTTGCTGAATGTGGTGAAGACCGGTGTGCGGTTCCGACCAGGGCTATTCAGGTAGGCGAAATGTGGAGGTGGAATGGATCGGTCAGGCGGCGCAAACCAGGACATCTATGCATCTAGGTGGTTCCTATCAGACCGAGGCGATTATACGTGGATGCTGACTGACCGTCAAGCGTTGGGGGGATTGATAGAGCGTGGGCAGCGTTCTGGAGCGTAGCCCCAGAACACTGCCCACGCCGTTTAGGGTGGCAGGCTTCAACTTTGGCCTGGATCACGCCGTATGATAGACTTCGGCGAGGCCATAGACAGGGGTTGGAAGGCCTTCGAAGCGAGCTTTGAGTTGCAGGGCAAGAAATTGGGAGTAGTGACGGGACTGGTGGAGGTTGCCACCGTGAAACCAGAGTCCTTCCTGGCGGGTTGGTTTCCACATATTGCGTTGCTCGCCTTCCCAGGGGCCGGGATCTTTGGTAGTATCCGAACCGAGGCCCCAACATTTACCGACTTTGTCGGCGACCTCCTGGGAGATCAGGCGGGCGGCCCAGCCATTCATTGAGCCATAGCCAGTGGCGTAGACAACAAGATCGGCAGGAAGTTCGGTTCCATCGGTGAGCACCACCGCATCTTCGGTGAGATAGGCAACATCGTGGCCGCTCTTGAGCTTGATCTTGCCATCAATGATCAATTGCGAAGCGCCTACATCAATATAGTAGCCCGAGCCGCGGCGGAGGTACTTCATAAAGAGGCCGGAGCCATCATCGCCCCAATCGAGCATAAAACCTGCGGCGCTCAATTTTTCATAAAAATCCGCATCCCGCCGGGCCATCTCCTGATAGATCGGAATCTGGAACTCGTGCATAATTTTGTAGGGGATCGAGGCAAAGATGAGGTCGGCTATATCGGTGGTGATGCCATTCGCGACAGCTTGTTCGGAATAGAGGCCACCGAGGGCCAGTTCCATCAGCGTATCTGAACGGGCAATGTGCGTTGACGAACGCTGCACCATGGTCACATCGGCCCCATGTTCCCACAGAGCAGCGCAGATGTCGTGCGCGGAATTATTCGACCCGATCACGACACACTTTTTGCCACGAAATTCTTCGCCACCCGGATGCTTGCTGGAGTGGTGCTGGACACCCTTGAACTTGTCAGCTCCGGGAATACTGGGGACGTTAGGTACACCAGACATGCCGGTAGCAAGCACGAGTTGTTTGGGACGTAACACGACCTGCTCACCCTTACGCTCAACCACAACCTCCCATTCGCCAGTGGCCTCGTCATAGTGGGCCGACTTCGCCTCGGTCGAGGTCCAGTAATTGAGTTCCATCACCTTGGTATACATTTCGAGCCAGTCACCGATTTTATCTTTGGGAGCAAAGACGGGCCAGTGATCGGGGAAGGGGATATAGGGGAGGTGATCGTACCAGACCGGGTCGTGGAGGCAGAGTGAGCGATAGCGCTTGCGCCACGAGTCGCCGGGGCGTTCGTGTTTTTCGAGGATGATTGTAGGGACATTGAGGCGCTTGAGGCGCGCACCGAGGGCAATGCCACCCTGTCCACCGCCAATAATCAAGACATAGGGCTGTTTGGTGTAGCCGAGTTCGGCCTCTTCCTGTTGCTTGCGCTCGAGCCAGATCTGACGATTCGGGACAATACCGTGCTCAACGCCGCGAGGGCGTGTTCGTCCGTGTGGTTCTTCGTAACCTTTGAGCTCGATCATTGTGGTCAGAAGAGTCCAGCAATGATCACCTTTGAGGCGAAGATGGCCTTTGCCACGGGCAAGCCTAGTTTCAAACGTAAACCAACTCTCAGTGACTCCACCGGCCTCGGTCGCTTCACCTTCAATACGCCACGCATGGGGTTGCACCTGATTGAGCGTGGTTTCAAGCATGGCCTGAATCGCGTCACGACCCTCTATGGTCTTGATATTCCAGGTAAAAGAGACCAGATCACGCCAGTAACTATCGGCATCAAAGAGCGCCGTTGCTCCCGCTATATCCCCCTGCTCAAGGCTGGTTCCGAAAGCATCCAGCCACTTCACGACTCGTTCGGTCGGCATACGTGTCGCCTCGCTCATACTCTACTCCTTGTCACATCATCATTGACGTAGCACTCTCCCTGAGACTACGATGATTCAGGCTCGCACCAGGCTTGAACAACGCTGTTCAGGTGGCAACGCAACCACGATGCGGCCCAGGCCGTGCTGCTTCGGAGCGCACGACTAGGCCAAAAGGACACGCTGGCAAGGTGTGTCACATGTGCTCGCACAGATTTCATACTCAGGGTAGATATAGTATAGCATATATATTATGTGGGTGAGGTACTGATTGGGGGCGCGAGGCGATGCGAGCTCAAGGCTGAGTGATTTGACCAATGCGTTCAATCCCGCCCGGGCAATATCGGGGATTGCGCCGCCAGAAAGCGGTAAGCGCGTGCGATTCGAAGTAATCATGACCACGCGTGCATGCGCCTGGGCAATCAACCGCGGGATCGCGGCTTTCGCGAGGGCAAGCTGTGCCCTGCGGCTTGTTGGGCAGGCGCTCAGTTGATGGCCGTGAAGGGCTGCGGCTTACCGCCCGAGTGCAATTGAACCCGCTACCCGGATAGCGGCGGTGCCTCCCAGCCAGATCGTGCCGTCGGAATCGAACTCCACTTCGATCCTACCATCGCGGCCCAAGACTCGCCCTTGCGCGGCGATGTAGCGCGATGCGGTGAGCACCCCGTTGCGCCGAATCACGGCGGCGACGCAGCCGTTGCCGCTACCGCACACTCCGTCCTGGGGATGCCGTTGGCTCTAAGGAATCGTAAATACTTTTTGCTTCATTCTATGATTGATGAGGCAATAGGAAGACCTGTCATTGACGTAAGGATGCCCATAATCTTTTCCACGTTGTCAATATAATATTCTCGGTCATCAATACGAATAACATCGGTTTCAAGTTGGAGAAATCGCCAGTTTGTTCCTGTGGTAACGGCTCCATAAATAATGGGAATGCTATTTTGTTCCCGCTCATTAAAGCGTTGTGCTGCAATCATTGCGGCAATGCACTGCGCAAATCCTCCTTTGATATTCTCATTTTTTGCTTCAAAAATAATGAGTACTGGTGCGCTGATAAAGAGTTGTTGCGATGATTGTGAAATAATGTAATCACAAATTCCATTGAGTCCTTGCGTAGCATCAACCGAAAAATCGACGCCAGAGAATAAACTCGTTGTTCGCCCGGTCTGCTTCCGCAATTCGACCAAAATAGGCGCAATAAGGAGTTCTGACCGTACTTTTTCTGTGTTGATGGCAAGGGCAAGAGACAGCGTTTCATGCAACGTTTCGGTCAGCCAGGCACTGACGGGAACACTTGGGGTCTCTGAGAATAAAGCGACATTTTCATCAATGATAAGATGAAAGCGCTGCTTCAGATCGACGAGTTTGAAATCACTGTAGGCCATGAGGCTCTCCTTAGGCTCGGGACGATACGTCTATTGTAGCAACAGGGCCGACGTTACGCAATAAAACACGCCGGTTGTCTTTCTCCGTTCAGCGAAAAACGGTTTACGTATAGATACGCTCAACAGCCGCGGCTCCACTTGAGCGTGCCGAGCGTCGGATGCTCGATGTCAGAGGTCTTGAAGAGGCCGAACATGTGCTTAGCCCTCGGGTTGCGCCGCGCCGCCTAACGGATAGCGTCAGTTGCGCCGCTCTTGGGAGGCGTCCACTAGCAAGCCGAGCGTTAGGCAGCCGAGGTGGCGCACTATGACGGACGATGTCTGAAGACGTATATCGCCCAGCCCAAGGTGTCTCGCCCCCAGCGAAGATACTCAGCCTTGCCTTTGGCTACGCGCTCCAAGAGCTCGGGCAGATCGGGATCGTCTGGGTGACAGCGGGCGTATTCAGCCGCCGCATACCATTGCAGGCCTTCGTACTTGTCCCAGTCATCCTTGCTGCTCACAAACGTGTGAACCAGCTCGAGCCCCCGTAGTTCACCGGCCTCTGCGTTGCCAACATGTGTCCCAAAGCTGTCTCTGCTGGCCCCCGATGCCGCAAGATATTCCTCTGAGGGCTGCTGAAGCCAGTAGGGCTCCCCGACAATCACCCAACCACCGGGCGCAACCATGCCCGAGAGCGCGTCCAGAGTCGCTGCGTGACCACCGAACACCCAGCTGGCGCCGATGCAGGAGGCCAGCGTCAAGCTGCGCGGCTCTTCGGGCCTGAAGTCGGAGCCGTTCATCTGACTGAAGACGACCTTTGCCCCCTGCACTCGCATCTGCAGCTGCCTCTGTGCGTCGGCGATGCAGAATGGTGAAATATCAATTCCGATTCCACGGATGCCATACGCTTCAGCCAAGCGAATCAGGAACTCACCTTTTCCACAGGCGATGTCGACCACGTGCGCTTCCGCTGGAAGCCGCAAGAGACCGACAAGTCGCGCCAGTTTTTCGTTGCTTGTGGGATTACACACCACGTGTTCGCGGTGTGTAATGTCGTAGAATTTCCACGTGTCCATGTTTCTCAATCCTTCGACGGATCCAACGCACAGCTGTTAGCTACCCTTATCATCTCGATGGTCACAGGTCGACGCCGATGGGAGACTTCTGACTGCAGTGCGGCGCTGCCGCCGCTCCCGTTCATTCGTCGCACTCTTCGTTGGCTGCTTCGCGGGTTATCCCCATTTTGTTGGGTGCTAATTCAACTTTCTCATAGACATCCTCAATGGTCAAGACACAATCAATTGAGCGAATGCTGACGTGTGCCGTTATGCCAATGGCCTCATACAAAAGCCATATTCCATGTTCCTGGCGTGTGAAGTGCTCAATCCGATGATCATCTTGCGCTATCAGGATATAATCCTGGAACGATGGGATCGTTCGATACTGTTGAAACTTCATGCCACGATCGTACCGTTCCGTTGATGGTGAGAGGACTTCAATAATAACGGTTGGATTCGTGATCGTAAGGCGTGATGCTTCAATAAACTGTGGCTGTCCGCACACAACCGTTACATCCGGATACGTGTGCAACCCAGTGGTCAAAACTTTAATCCGCTGATCACTAGGATAGACACGGCATGGACGGCGACGCAGTTGTGCATGCAGTGACGCATAGGCATTTCCTGCCAACAAATTGTGCGGCTCGGTTCCGCCCGTCATGGCAAAAATATCACCCTGATAATATTCGTGCTTGCGGGAGCTTGCCACCTCAAACTCGATATACTCTTCTTCCGTCATATATCGTTTTGGCTGTGCCGTCATCGCTGCCTCCATGCGGTCTGCGTACCAGAGATACCTCAATCATAGCGCGCATGTTCTGTAAATTCAAGCCCCGAACATACGCGTATGATTGTGGACTGAGCCGTACCGCCTCGCCATACGGCTCGTAGTGCGCGAAGAGGGCTCTTTGCAGTTCGCTTTGCACCCGCGCCAAGTCCGCCGGGGCGGCGATTGCGTGCGCGAGCGCTTCTGGGTCTGGCCCCTTGCGGGAACCGGCGATGACAAGGGGCACCTTACGCTACGTTCGGTCTTCCGAAGGCGATTCGGGAGGAAGATCGACAAGTTCATAGACATCCGCAAGAGCAAGCGCACACTGGATGGACTCAAGGGTAATTACGGAATCAACACCTACTGCTTCAGTCAAAATCCATGTATTCTCTTCATAACGTGTATATCGTTCGATATGATGTTTATTCTGAGCAATGAGAATATACTCTTTCAGGGATGCGATCGTACGATAATTTTGAAATTTAACCCCACGGTCATACCGTTCTGTCGATGGGGAAAGGATTTCAAGAATGATCGTAGGGTTAAGCAGCGTATCTCTTTTCGTCATGTCAGTAAACTCAGGCGTTCCACAAACAATCGTTATATCAGGATAGGTATATAAGCCAGTTTTAACTATTTTAATCCGCATATCACTTGGATATATTCGACAGCCTCGTCCCCGAATTTGGGCGTATATGCTCGCATTTACGCTACTCGCGATCAAATTATGCGCCTCACTTGCGCCTGACATGGCAAAAAGCTCACCGGCATAATATTCATGCTTGATCGTGCTCACACGTTCACGCTCAAGGTATTCTGTTTCGGTAAGATATGGCCGTGGTTGGGCAGTCATTTATCCCATCCTTCGTCTTCAGTGATCATATCTTCTGCGAAGCACAACGATATACGTGATCATATCAGATTGCACAAGGAAATGCAAGCACACATGTGTTGTTTCGATGCTTGGCATTGGTGCTCGGGTTGAGTGCGGCCCAACGACCATGCATCAGGCGCCGGTGGAACAGCTTTCTGGAGTGGTACAGTGTTGGTGTGCTCCTGGTTTCCAAAATCGCCCCGCTTCCGCCGGTCGCCTGCATGCGGTGTTAGGCGCAGGCGCGGAGCAACTCTCGTTACGCTCGGTTGCGTCAGGCGGTATTGCTATTCCTTACTTTGCTAAATGAGAAAGAATCCTTGCATGTATGCTGCCCATATTCGGATACGGAAACACATGCCCCACGCCTTCAAGCCACAGCGCTTCTGCTCCCGGTATCAGTTCGGCCACCCTTTTACCGTGATCGATAGGAAATACCTTGTCGTCCGTTCCGTGAATGACGAGCGTCGGCACCTCAAGCATTCTCAAACTCTCGTAGCGTGAGCCGCTGACATCGCTCGCCGCCCGGTGTTGCAATAAGGCCTTGATGTTAAATCCTTTTCTCTCTCGCAGTTCGTATAAGACGACTTCCGCTGTCTCTTGTATATCTACTTCGATTCCAGCCATGACCATTTTCGCGATTCGTTCCTTGATAAGATTCTTCTCTCCTCCCATGAGGCGGTACTTTAAGATCGGCAAGCCCTGCGCAATCGACATGAAGAAATGCCGCGATGAGAGAATCGGGAGCTGCGGGTCTCCCGCGCATCCAGATGTTGACATAAGCGTGAGCGAGGAAACCCGTTCGGGATTATGGACGGCGATTTCCTGGGCGACCATGCCGCCGAGCGACAAGCCGACCAGGTGTGCTTGATCCACATTGAGCGCATCAAGTACCGCGACAGCATCTTTCGCCATATCCGCAAGCGAGTACGGATGCTTGCTGTTCCAATGCTCCACCCAATCGGACATGCCCGTTCCGCGAAAGTCATAGCGGATGACACGATATCCGGCATCCACAAAAGCTCGCACGAACATGGGAGGCCACGCGATCGCATCGCCCGCCATCCCCGTGTTGAGGAGAACCACTCCTTGAGGTTCACCTGCGGGAGCAATACATTCATACCAAATCTGCAATCCGTCTGACGTAACAAAGCCTGCCTCGCCCCGGATAACCTGCGGCAATTCACTTTTCAAAACATTCTCAATGATCGCATCCGTATCGGACGGCAGTTTCGGCCCACCAAGAACGAGATATGTCGCAAGGGCAAGCAACAACACGAGAAAAAATATAAGAAAATACATCACGATCCCTTTGGGACTTTTCAACATGTTCGCGGCCTATCCACGATCCTGGTCGGTGCTACGCCGCTTCTCCGCAGTCTAGACCCAATACCTTGCAAAGTAAGGCGGTTGTTTTGACCCAACGGCGCAACGTTTTTCGCGAAGGTGCGCAACCCTTCGCGCCTTCGCGACTTCGCGTGAGCTTCTTTGAAACGTATTGAGTCTAGACCCTTTTCACCAGGTGCGCCACCCCCGCGAGATGGACGCGGCTGAGGTGAGCGCTTTCTTTACGCACCTTGGCGGATGAGTGGGTAGGTGGATACGCGCACAGTGTGCGGCGGTGGGAAGCCACCTACGATGATCGATAATGAAGATTCACGGAGGTGGTCGCTATGTCTCTCGATCTTTCCCAGTGGTTTGAGCTTGTTGGGAGTGCGGGTGCATTCATCGTTGAGGAAGCAAGGTAACTGGTCAATGAGCACATTCGCATACACGAAAATGAGGTAGCGCTGATCAACAGCGAAGCACCGAAGGACTTTAGGGTTCCAGGTGTAGCATAATCTTGAGTCACCGTCGAGGTTCTCCTTCCGTACCGGTACCATCCTGGCCGAGATTGCTGAACGTGTCGGTTATAAAGTTCAGAGCATTGATCTCTTTAGAACTCGGCTCGCCACCGTTACCAAAGAATGGATCAGAGAAGAGGTAGTTGTCCTTTCACCCCTCATCCCCACGCACGACCTCACTCTCCTTCACCTTCCCGCTCACCAGCGGGACGCGCAGTGAGAAGAGGAAGCCCACCAGGATGTGCTGTAGGTTGAGCAGCAGAAAGAGTCCCGAGAGCGTCAGGGCTTGTTCGGCGGTGTAGCCGTAGGGGAGCAGGATGGCGATCAGGACGGCGTCGCGGACGCCGACGCCCGCAATTGAGATGGGCAGGACTTGCAAGACGGCGACGAGGGCGGAAGCGCCGACGACGACGTAGAGGGGAACACGATCAAGGCCAAGCGCGAGAAAAAGCAGCCAGAGCCGGATAAAGGTGAAGGTCGCTGAGATGAGGCTGGCGATGGTGACGGCGACGATCAGTTGTGGGCTCAGTGAGAGGTGCTGTAATTGGTCGTTCCAGCGTTCGAGGCTGGCCGTCAAACGCGGTGCAATGCGCGGCAAGACGCTTGTCAAGACCCATTCGCGTGGTTTGCGGGCCAGCAGAAAGATCGTCAGGGTGACGAGCCCGAGGCCCATGAGGATGACGAGCGCGAGTTGCAGTTCGCGACTCGGCAGCAGTTGTCCCAGGGCAAAGATGCCGAGTGTGGCGAGTGCGGCCATGATCAGTAGGTCAAAGAGTCGGTCGAGCACGACGCTCAACATCGCCGGGGCGACCGGTTGCCCGCGCTCGCCAAGATAGACGGCCTTGAGCAGATCGCCTGCTTGCCCTGGCGTTGTTGCGCCGTAAAAGAGGCCGACGGTGTAGACCAGGCATGCCTCGGAGAGCTTGAGTGTCAGCCCCATCTCGCGCAAGAGCCGTACCCATCGCCACGATTTGATGATGACAAAGGGTGGCATCAAGGCAAGCGAGAGCAAGATCGGCCAGAGTTGCGCTTCACGTAGGGTCAACCAGAGCTTGCCAAGATCCGCATTGATGAGAAAAATGATCAACAGGGCTGGTCCAAGCAAGCGTAAAAGCAATGATAGGTTTTTTTTCATATGTGTATGAAGATTACCGTTCGTGACGTTGAAAACGCAAAGCAGCAAGTTGTTCTGCTAACAGGCCAAAGAGAAAGATGATGATGCTGCCGACAAAGAGCAACAGGGCTGAGTTGGGAATGTAGAGACCGCGCGCTGGCTCCAAAAGAAACATGTTGAGCAGCCACGAAAGAAGGCCAAGACTAAACATGAGCACGGCCACCGGAAAGTAGACTCGCAAGGGGGCGAAGAGTGAGATGATGCGCAGAATGATCAGGCCAAAGCGGATGCCGTTGCGCATGAGTTTTTGCCCGCTCTGACCACCGCCCCGTCGTTTGCCTTCGATGGTGACGAAGCCAACGCCGTGCCCGCCTTTGAGCAAAGCGAGGGTGCTTGTCGTGGGGTACGAGTAGCGATTGGGCAAGAGGTGGATGTATTCCATGATGATTTCGCGGCGCATCGCTCGATAGCCGCTGGTCAGGTCGCGCACTTCGGTCTCAACGAGATAGCCGCCGAGTGCATCAAGCGCCCGATTGCCCAGTCGCCGCGGCAGGCTGTCGCCCTGCGTGTCGCGGGTACGTGCGCCGACAACCATATCGTAGCCATCGGCAATGCCGTCGAGGATCGCCGGGATATAGCGCGGGTCCATCTGACCGTCGGCATCCATCAAGAGCACAACGTCGCCGGTGGCTCGCCGGATGCCTGTTTTCACCGCCGCGCCGTTGCCCCGGTTGGCCGGGTGCCGCTCGACCCGGGCACCCGCCGCTGCCGCCGCCGCGCCGGTCGCATCAGTGGAAGCGTCGTCGACGACCAGGATTTCGGCGTCGGGCAACGCATCGCGTACGCGCTCGACGACCGCCGCGATGCCGTGCGCTTCGTTATAAGCCGGCATTACGACCGTCACCGTAAAGGGGTAGCTTTGCCCCGTGCTATTCAAGACCTGCATCACTCACCTTCACACTCAGTCGGCGGGCATCGTAGCTCGTTGGGTTTACCTGGAGCGGAATAAAGGTCGGGGCTGAGAACTGGATTTCAAGCTCGTGCGCGCCAAGCAGTTCGGCGGGCACGGCCAGGCGATAGATACGCCAGATCCCGGCCTCGACCGGAATGGTCACCTCGGTACTGCCAAGTTGCACGCGCAGTGGCGTAACCCCCTCGATGCCTCCAGCCATCCGCAGCCGTACGACATCACCCTCTTGCAATGGCTCAGGCAGGGGCAGGATAAGGCGTCCCTCGGCTTCAAGCCAGCGATAGGTCTGGGGCGGGCTTGTGTCGGTCGAAGGGAGGGTTTCGCCAAACGAAAAGCCCTCAAGATAGCCGATGTCAAGCCCGTTCCCCAGGCGCAGACTGGTCAAGGGGGCCGGTTCTAGCCATGCCAGGCCGAGTTTTTGCACATCCTCGCCAGCACGTACTTCTGCATCTGTAAAGAGTTCCGCCGCCAATTCAAGGTCGCCCCGCGCCCGCGCCAGCGCCGCACGGACAACGTCGCCGCGATGGGTGTGGCGCTCACTCAGCACGTTCCACCCTTGCTCGTAGTCGCCGAGTGCAAGATAGAGCCGCGCTAACTCAAGGCGTCCATCCACAAAATTCGGGTCAGTTGCGATCATCTGCTCGTAGGCCGCAATCGCTGCGCCATAATCGCTGTCTGCCTGGGCGCGCACCGCAGACGCCCGATGGCGTTCACGCTCGAGCCCACGACTGATAATCTGCGGATAGTCGCGATAGGTCACCACGAGCACGAGAAAACTCAGGCAGAGCAATGCTCCCGCGCCAAACCAGGGTGTACGCAGGTAGGCACGCGCTTCGGTACGCGCCGCCGGCGCATCACGCCGGAGCCGTGCGAGCCACAGGGTGAGCGTGCCCAGGGCTGCCGCTCCATACAATGCCATAAAGAGCCAGAGCGGCAAGAGGTAGCGCGGTTCAACGTGGATCAGCATGACGGTTAGGCAGGAGTAGGCGGCCCATCCCAGCGCAATCAAGCGAAAGCCGCCTTCGTGTGGGCGACTCGTGACGGCAAAGAGGCTCGCCGCACAAAACGTCAACCAGATGAGGTCGCCGACCAGGCCAAGCAGCGCCATTTCACGGACAGGGCGCGAGAAGAAGCTGACCTTGACAAAAAAATCCTCAACAAACTGCGCCTTCCAGATATGGGTGAAATGGGGCCAGGCATTGCGCACCAGGCGCAGCGGATCATCGCGCAAGATCTCCCTGATCTCTGCGCTGGCAAAGGGCTGCCGTTCGCCCTGCGCCATACCGGCCAGGACGCTCTTGCCGCCATCAATGCGTTCGTCTTGCAACGAGAGCCACAGATTGATCGGCCCAGTCGTATCAATCATGATCATCTGCCCATAGGTCAGATAGTTTCTCGCCGTCCACGGGATAATCAGACTCGCAAAGGGAATGAGCAGCGCCAGGGCTGCCACCGCCAGCCGACTTGCCCAGAGCTGCAGCGGGCCGCCCTTGCTCCGCCAGATTTCGACGGCAAGAAAGAGCAGACTAAAGACAACACTGTAGAGCGCCGGTGAACGGGTGAGCGCACAATAGCCGAGCACGAATCCCGCACCAACCAGCCAGAACCAGGCTCGCCGCGCACCTGCATGATACGCGTCGCGCCAGCGTACCAGCATCCAACAGTGCATCGTCAGGGTAAAGAAAAAGAGCGGCTCGCTCTGGATCAGTGAGGGAAGTTCAACCAGGGGCCACCAGACCGTCAAGATCCCGGCAAAGATGAGCCCGGCCGGACGGTGAAAGAGTCGACGCGCCAGGTCATAGCCCAGGGGAATCAAGAGTAACGAGAATCCGACGTGAACCACACGAATCAGTTGCGTCGTCAGGGAAAGATCGCCCATCCAGAGGGACAACTTCATGACTGCCGCAAAAAAGAAAATATGCCCCGGCGGACGAATCAGCCATGAATTATCCAAATACTCGCCGGTTGTCGCGAGGCGCAAGGCCCGTTGGTAATAGTCGCCATCGTCCGAGGCCGAAAAGCGGGGATCGAGCGGACTGAGATTGATAAACCAGATCCGCAAGGCCAACCCGATCAAGACCATCACGATCAAAGCGATCGTCACCGGTTCAATGCGAGGAATCGTCAGACCACGCGCACGCGCTTGCTGGGTAGACCGGGTATTCTCTGATGAAACTGTTGTCGACGAACTCTGCATATCTCTCTGAACCCTGACCCTTGACGAAAGCGCACATGTTTACACTCTGAAGCCCAGGTGCTTATGGTTTTCAAGAATGAAACCAGGTAGTGCCGACTTCAGTCGGCTGAGCCGGAAGCCGACTGAAGTCGGCACAACACCATTCACCCTGGCAGCCGTCACAACCGATAGAGACGATAGCGTTCGGTCTGTGCAATCAGGGCGGCTTCCGGGTTGTCTAAGGGCGGGGGACCCTGTGCGGCATCCCAGAGCAAATAGACCGCACCGGCAGCACGCGCTGCGTCAAGTTCTGCGGACGTAATACCGGTCTGGATGGCTTCTGCCGACGGCCATTCTATCACCTGATGCGCGATCGCCGAATACTTGGCTATTGGCAAACGCGCTGGCACATTGCCGGCCAGCAGTTGATCATCAGAGACGTGAGCCTGTACCATCCTGATCGCTGCGATCTCATCGGCAGGCTGAAGATCCAGCACATAACGCACGCCGGCTCCATACCCTCCCCATAGTACCATACTCAGAAACAGCGCTGCACCAACGAGTAGGCGACCATTGCCCACCACACGCCCGAGGAACCATCCGGCGGCGACAGCATAGAGTGCGGTCAGCGGCAGAAAGAAGCGCGGCAAGAGGAAACCCGTGCTAACGGTGACGACGTAGAGCCCAATCAGGATCAGAAGGCCACCAACTTTCCCCCCATCCTGAGGCACATCAGGCGAGTCCGACACACCAGTGATCCGGAACCAAACAGGGGCAAGGAACGGCCAGAGGGCCCCCGCGACCAGGGCAAGCCAGACGAGCAGGCCGCTGAGGGCAAGCCAGTTGGCGGGGAAGCCGAGTAGGCGTAACTGGATCGCACGGCCAAATTCGCTCGTATCCTCGGCCCCACTGCCCAGATAGCCGATGATATTGTTGGCCCAGTTGCCAAAAAAGCGTGGTGGATCGCGCAAAATCAACTCAGCCAACCCGATCTCATTCGGCGCTTCGTCCCAGCGGCCCCAATCAATATTGCCATAGACGGCCAACCAGACATTCTTGGCCTGCTGATTGTAGAGCGGTTGGCCGGTCTGGATGGTGTTGATGATAAGCTGAGGACTGATGGTAAGAAGGAACGCAACGAGAAAAACGACCAGGCCACGGAAGCGACGGGCTTGTTGGGACCTAGTTAGGGCCACAATGCTCAGCAGCAGCAACCCCCAGGGCAAGAGGATCAGCCCCGGATGGCGCATGAGAAAGGCGAGACCGCCCGCAACCCCCGCCAGCACAAGCAGCACCGTGGCCTGCCGCGGAGGGCGCAACTCCTGCAGGCCCGCGATCAGTGCAGCCACAGACACCACGAAGCACGCCGCAAAAGGCATATCGGTGCCGACATAGAGTCCATACTGCGCCACGGTGCCACTAAGTGCGAGCATCATCAGGGCGACCAAAGCCGGCCCTGACGCCAGGATGTTCCGTGCAAGCCAGTAGCCACTCATCAAGAGCAGTGCCCCGCTGACCGCACTGATCAGGCGACCGGCAAGAAACGCATTGTCGTGGGTTAATGGTCGTACCAACCAGAGCAAGAGCGGATAGCCCAGGTTATAAAAACCATCGGCACGAAAAACCTGCTCAAGCGTCTCACGGGTCGCAAACGAACGAAAATCGTTTTCGACGCCGGGCCGCGAGAGCGTAAGATGCTGTTGCGCAGCCAGCAGGGTTGCGCCTGTCCAGATGGCGATCACCAGCGCGGGGGCAGCCACCTTGAGCAGCCACGGCCAGCGCTCAACAAGCGTCGGGCCATCGCGGATCACTAACACCGCACTGAGCGCACCGATGATGACCAGCGGCAGATCGCGCAGAGGATAGGGATAGAAGGGCGGCTGAAGACGGGTGAAGAAGAACCAGAGCAACCCATAGCCAATGATGCCGGCAGCGACCAGTCGGGAATGATGGTGCCACCAGCGTTTCTCCATCGATTGCGTTGGCGTCGCGCAAGCCCTGGTCACCAGCACGAGCAGCGCCCCAACGATCGCGCCATAGAGCACCTGGGCCGGATAGGGCGTGATTGGAGGTGGGCCGACCTCGTAGTGGACCGTATCAACCAGCACGCCAACCTCACGACCATCGGGCAAGCGTGTAACCGGCGCACGCAGTTCGACAAAAAAATCGGTTGCCTTGAGCAACCCGCCAGCAACCGGAAGTGTCACCTCTTGCCAGGAAGCGTCGGCGAAATATTGCACTGGTTCACCGCCACCATTGAGCCAGAGTTCCAGCGGAACATCGCGCCCCGGTGGGCCACGGAAGCGCACCGTCACCGTAGCGGGCAAACCGGCCTGAGGAAAGCGCAGTGCTGACGAGGCACGCGACCAGCGGGCCGCGCCACTGCTACCCTCAAGATAGGCTGGCGCATCACGGGTATCGGTCACCCGTTGCGCCTCGTGGAAACCCTGAACATAAGCAGCATCAAAACCACCCACATCAACCAGATGGCGAGCAGGCAACTGGCTAAGTGCCGCAATCAGCAGGGCACCAGCGAGGGCGGCAACGATGGCGGCACGCACGAGACGAAATGACATCTCAGGGCTTTGCATCAGGGGCTGACATTGGTCAGATCGACCTCACGCACTTCTAATTCACCGGGCGGAGGCGAAACGAGGGCCTGACTGATCCAGCCCGTGCCATCCAGACTATTGATGGTCGAGCCCGAAGCAGCCTCGTCAGCGAGGCGAATCAGAAACCACTGACTATTCGCGGTACGGGCCAGAAAGACAATCTCTTCACCGGGCCGCACGCGACCGATAGGCTGATTATCGGTACTGGGCACAGGGCGCACATTCGCCTCCTGCAGGACGGTACCGGTCAATTCAGTAGAAAGATCGGGGAGAGCCGTAGGGCCAAGCACCGGCTCGACGGTTGGTTGGGCAAGCGTCGTCGGTTGTGGCAACACCGATCCAATATCCCCACCGGTGCTGCCAGTGGTGGTCGTAGGCAGAGCCGTAGGCACCGTAAATTGGGGCAACTCCGTCTCACCAGGAATAAACCGCCCGAAGCGTCCCAACTCAGCGCGGAGTGAAGTGACCACACTGAAACTCAGAATCAGCGCAACAATCATCAGGCCGGCGACGACCGCCGTCTTGATCAATTCAAAACCCTGGCCCCAGACGCTGCGGCGTCCCAGTTCATCGAGCACACTCTGGGCTGTTTCGGCGACCGACTCACCCCAGGTCGTACGCCCCTGATCGGTACGCGCCACGCGACGCAACGCGATCATCGCCCGCATATCACTGACCTGCCCAAGTGCCTGCACAATACTCCAGCGAACATTGCTATTGGGATGCTGGAGAGCCTGGATCAACGGGCCAGTGGCACGACCATCGCCAAGACGACCAGCGGCCTCGGCAGCGCGATAGACCGTCAGCCAGGGTTTGCTAGGGCCAAGGGCCTCACAGATCGCGGTAACCGCAGCAGGCCCGAGGGCGACCAGATCATTGACGGCACTAGCGTGGCGCGGATGGCTCGTATCCCCGAGGGCCACAATCAGCTTGGCAAGTTCTTCCCGAGGCACGGTGGAACGCCCATCGTGCGAGGCACGTGGCTTGGCGCTGGTCGGCGCTGGTGAGCGGCGAGTCGTGCGCTCAGGGGGTTCCTTTGCAGCGGAAGCTTTTGGGGATCGGCCAGGATCACGCTGCACAGGCTTCTCTGTCGGCTCTTCACGCTCACTGGTCATAGTGAAGTTTTATCCTTTACCCAACATTCATAACGAGGAACGATAGCCGCGAGCAACTCGGCTGCGGCCTCATGCTTGGGGCGACGCTCAAGCGCAACCATCCCGTGATGATCAATCAACGTCAAAGCGATTGTTTCCTGTCCAATGCTCGTCACCGCATCATTGGCAACAATGAGATCAAGGCGTTTGCGTTCAAGCTTGCTCTGGGCATTAGTCAGGAGGTCATCCGTCTCGGCGGCAAACCCGACCTTAAAAACATGGTGCTGATCGGCGAGGCCAGCAAGCAAGTCAGGATTGGTGACGAGATCCAGGTGCATCCCGGCTATATCGGGTTGCTTTTTGAGTTTATGCTCCGCTGCGACGGCGGGACGGAAATCAGCAACGGCAGCATTCATAATCAGGATATCGGCCTGGCCGATGACCTCGTGCAGCGCGGCTTGCATCTCGAGGGCTGTTTCAATCTGGACAGTCGTTAGAGCGGCAGGGGTTGGCAGCGCCGTCGGGCCACTGATCAGCGTAACGGTTGCCCCGAGATCGCGCGCTTGGATCGCGAGAGCATAGCCCATCTGTCCCGAAGCGCGATTCGCCAGATAGCGTACCGGATCAATTGGTTCACGGGTGCCACCAGCCGTCACGACCACGTGTCGGCCACGGAGGGGACCAGTGTGCTGACCAAGAGTGGCACGAATCGCACCTTCGAGGGTATGCGGTTCAGGCAAACGGCCTTTGCCACTGACATCCTCAGCCATCCGCCCAACTTCAGGCTCGATGATGATAAAGCCCCGCGCCCGCAGCGTCGCGAGATTCGCTTGGGTCGCTGGGTTGGCAAGCATCAACGGATTCATCGCGGGCGCGAGCAAGATAGGGGCACTCGTTGCGAGCACTGTTGTGGTTAACAAATCATCACTCAAGCCCGCCGCAAGACGAGCGATCGTATGGGCCGTAGCCGGAGCAATCACCACCAGATCGGCCTGAGCACCGAGGGTAATATGACCGATCACACCATCTTCTGGCAAGGCCCACATATCAGTCAGGACAGGATGGCCTGTCAAGGCCTGAAACGTCGCTGTACCAACAAAACGCTGTGCAGCGGGGGTCATGATCACATGGACATGCGCCCCAGCGAGGGTCAGATCACGGGCGAGTTGCACCACCTTATAGGCTGCAATACTGCCACAGACCCCCAGAATAATGTTTTTGTTTTGCAAGACATCCATCAAAGCGCCTCACATGGCATACCAATGCATTGTATCATCAAGCTGTTGTGACGTAAAGTTTCGGCTTTTCCTCTTGAAACAGGGCACACACCGTAGTACAATACCCTTTAACAGCATCTTTGAACAACAGCGGTTTGGTTGTTCACCGTGCTGTCACACCACAATGGTGTGGTGTGTATTTTCAGGAAGTGACGAGCGATGATCGTCAATCGCAACAACAACCCGTTTTCCGTAATCCTCTAATGTGTGACCGAGTCCCTGGGTACCATGGTATGGTACCGGGGGCTTTTCTGTTCGCACCCTGCGAACAGGCTGGAATTGTTCGCCCCCTTGAGTTAGGATGGAGGCCCCGATGGAACTGACAGTCAAGAGTCGCAGCGGCAAGATCACCGAGCGTCAGCACAGACACATCGAAGAGAAACTATCCAAGCTAGGACGCTATATGGGCGCAATTACGAGCGCCACGGTTGAGGTTCATACTGAACAGCACCGCAATGCCGGCGAAGTCAGTCGGGTGCAGGTAACACTCGTAGGTGAGCACGGGGTTATCCTGCGGGCCGAAGAAGAAGCAAGTGATCTCTACACCGCAGTGGATAAGGTTCAACAGGTACTTCAACGTCAGATCAAACGGTATAAAGAGAAGTACTGGAGGCGTGAACGTACACGTCAACCCAGTGTCTTTCCATCCGAGCTTGAGGCTGACATTCTGGTGGCTGAACTCGATACCGATCAAGACGATGTTCCGCCGCAACACGAAGTGATCCGCACGAAACAACTCACGCTTCGTCCAATGTTTACGGACGACGCGATTGAACAGATGGAGTTGCTGGGCCACAATTTCTTTGTCTTCCACGACGCCGATTCGCAGCGACTGAGTGTGCTGTATCGTCGGCGTGATGGCAACTATGGCATGATCGTACCCGATCCTGTCTAAGCTTTCAGGTGGTTGAAGATGACAAAACGGCCAGCAGAGCTGGCCGTTTTATCATCTTCAACCTATGGCTACGCGACAGCGACGATCAAGGCCATAAAGGCGCAAAAGCCAAGGACGAGAATGATCAACTGGGCATAACCAAGCACCAGGCCAACCACGGCTAGCCCGTCGCCACCAATACGCCCGCCCGACTGACGGATCTCGCTGCGGCCTAGATGCCCAAAGATGATCGCGGCAATCGAGCCAATCACCGGCAAGATGATCCAACTGATCACCCCCATGATGACACTGATCACGGCTAACTGACTATTGGGAATGACCGCAGGCGCATACCCCTCAGAAACCTGGGGTTGATATGGTGCAGGTGGTTGTTGTTGATATGGGTATGGATCAGGCTGAGTCGGCTGGTATGGCGTTGTGATCGGGGTGACCCGCGAAGGCTGATCCACCTGCAGTTGTTGCTGGGGCAACTGTGCGCCACAGTTATAACAAAAGCGCTGTCCCTCGGCACTTTCTGCTCCACACTGTGAACAAATCATCGCATTCTCCAGAACATCTTCAGCAATTATGCTAGGGATTATACGCTACGCTGGGGGGAACAGTTGCACGAGACCCCTACGCATTGACGAGGGTACGCGCCAGCAAGCCAATATCAGCGGCGGTCACAAGGGCTTCGCCGACGAGAACGGCATCAACTCCGTAGCTCTGCACCTGGCGAACATGTTCGGGGGTAAAGATGCCGCTTTCACTCACCAGGATTGGGCGGTCAGGGCCCCCGGGCAGATGCTGGGCTAGGCTTTCAGTCGTGCCCAGGTCGATGACAAAGGTGTGCAGGTTCCGGTTGTTGACCCCGATCACCTTTGCACCAACGGCCAGCGCTCGCTTGAGTTCTTGTTCGGTATGAACTTCCACCAGGGACGTCATGCCAAGAGTTGCTGTCAACGCGTGGAGCTCAAGCAGCATGGCATCGTCGAGCGCCCCGGCGATCAAGAGCAGCGCATCGGCCCCATATGCGCGTGCCTCGTAGACCTGATAAGGGTCAATGATGAAGTCTTTGCGCAAGAGCGGCGGAATGCCAGGGAGTTTCCGGATACCCTGAAGAAATTGCAGGCTCCCTTGAAAAAACCGACTATCGGTTAGCACCGAGATCGCGGCAGCGCCAGCATCGCGGTAGATCTGCGCCAGTGCAAGGTGATCAAACGGTTCAAGCAAGACACCCCGGCTGGGCGAGGCTTTTTTAACCTCGGCGATCAAGGCCGTCCCATGGGCACGACGCAGCGCCAGGGCAAAGTCACGGGGTTTCGGTGCGCGCGCAATGCGTCCGCTCAGTGCGGTCAACGATACTTTGGCCTGCTGGCGGGCCACCTCGACTTCCTTATGAGCCAGGATCGTATCCAGAATTGTCTTGTTGTCCATCCCTCCCTCCCTCCTTACTGATACCATGTTAGATTGCGGATTTTGGATTGCAGATTGCCGCGCATGGCGTCCCAATAGACTGTGGCAGCAACACCGATGCGAATTACTCAAGTCCAATTGGTATTATGTGACCGGATCAACAAGTGCAGTCTCGATCAAACGCTGGCTCTTCATTCGTAGGCGTTCGAGCATACCGACATCAATCAGCACTGCGACTTCATCGCCAGGAACAAACCCTGTTGTCGAGATAATGAGGACATCCTGTCCATTCCGTTTGAGAGCGAGCGGGATTATACCCATGTGCTTACGTACCTGTTCAACGGTACGCTGATCAAACTCATCGCCTGCCTGTACACGAAGGGTCGTCGTCGAAAGGAGTTGTTCGTCCAATTCAATGGCGTAACTGATCCCTCGTACCACTGCGGCGGCGGCAAACGTTGGTGCGGCAAGTCCAGCGACACTAAAGGTCGTATGCGCCCCAAACATCAACTCGAGGCGTCCGGCCAGGTCTTCGTTAAAGACACGCAAGACCAGATCAATATCCGGGACGAGTTTGCGTGCGGCCAGGCCAATCTGGAGATTCGTCAGATCATCGCTGGTTGCAGCGACGAGCGCACACGCCCGCTCAATCCCGGCGGTTTGCAGAACAGTCGCCCGTCGTGCATCGCCTGTCACGCGGTCGGCCAACAAGGGATTCGCTTCTTCAAGGAGTTCTTCGCGGGTTACCTCGGGCTGGCAAATCAGCACAATCCGTGGACGCGGACGCATCGAGTCGAGATCACGGATGACCCGTGCCCCGATCTTGCCCATCCCACAGACAATCACGGTATCATAAGTCTGACTGAAACTCCGCACCTCCAACTCGCTGCCCTGTCCATATCCGTGATTGAGCACACGAGCCTGTTCGAGGCGCTCAAGTGGCCCAAGCAACGCCACGGTATCGCCCGGTTCAAGGTGTGCATGCTCGTTGGATACCCGTTTACGCCTGGGCGTCTGGTTTCGTTTAAGATGCAGCAGCGCCCAGACCCCCATCTGCTCTTCGATGTGACGCAATGAACCGGTAAGCTCACTTCCAGGGGTAATCGTCAGCGAGAGAACCCCTTTATACCGTGTGGCACCATCACTATGCCGAAACGATTGCGGGAGGGGCAAGACATGGGCAATCGAACGGCCCAGAGCAGCCGCAGCAAGCGTCGGTGAAGCAAGGGTTGATGTACTAAAAACGGCATTACGGCCAAATGTTTGCTCTAAATTAAGATCAAGATCCTCATCAAAGATCCGCAAAATAATCGGCAAATCAGGGCGTCGTCGCCGGGCAGCCAGACCGATTTCAATATTGCCCAGGTCGTCACCAAGCCCCGAGATCAAGCTACGTGCGCGAAAGAGGCCGGCTGCCTGAAGCACTTCACGTGACCGCGCATCGCCGAGGATCACCGGCACACCCACAGCCAGGGTTGGCTCAACAAACTCACTCTGCCAATTACGTTCGATCGCGACCACCCCATAGCCCTCTTCAAGCAGATCGATAATCACCCGATAGGTGACACTGCCGAGACCACAAACAATGACATGATCGCGATAGGTACGCGCTAGCGAAACCTGCCAACCTTCGCGGCGACTGCCTTTGTCAAGCAGAAAGCGCCCGAAATTGAGAATGCCCTGAAAGACCAGGGCCAGGCCCAGGATCGGCGTCACAAAAAAGAGCAGATCACCAAAAAGGTCATTCTCTGGAATCGGGAGATCCGTCTCCAGCGTCATCATCTTCATTGTTTCGTAGAAGGCCGAGATCAGCGTAAAGGGGGGCACACCTGCCGCAGCATAATCATAGAAGACGAGCAAATAGCTCGCATTCACTACCGCCAGCAGCGTAAAGCCAAGCAGCGCAATACGAGCCTCGCGTACCAACTGAATGAAATCATACAGCCCCGCGAGCGCGACCCGCCAGAACGGGCGGCGTCGCCGCCGCAAGCGACGCTGGCGTTCATCAGGGTTGTGCAGCGTATGGTAGGCCGACTCGTGTAACTCAGTCATGAAGCGTCGCGTGGCTGACGGCAATCAACCGCTCAAGGCGTTCGAGGGCGTAGCCCTCGTCAATGCTGGCACGGGCCAGGGCGATCCCCTCTTTGAGCGAGGTAGCTTTATCACCTGCGATCAAGGCTGCCGCTGCGTTGAGCAAGACCACATCGCGTCGCGGGCCGGTATCGCTGCCCTCTAGAATGCCACGTACAATCGCCGTATTGACCAGGACATCACCCCCACGCAGAGCCGCCTGGGGCGCACGGGCAAGGCCCACGTCTTCGGGGGTAAACTCGTATGAACTAATTGGATGTCCATGGCGGACTTCGACAATCAGATTGGTACCACTGAGGGTTAGTTCGTCCATCCCACCATCACCATGCACAACAAGGGCATGGACGGTATCAAGCCGGTCGAGGGTACGCGCCAATTTCTCAGCGAGGGGAACCGAAGCTGCGCCGAGCACCTGATGGCGGGCCTGAGCCGGATTTGTCAACGGGCCAAGAATGTTAAAGGCCGTCCGAATCCCAATCTCACGACGGACGGGCCCGGCAAAGCGCATTGCGGGATGAAAGGATGGCGCAAACATAAAGCCAATGCCTGCTTCACGCAAACAACGGGCGACTGCCGATGCACTCATCTCAATGCGCACCCCCAGACCCTCTAGCACATCAGCGCTCCCACAGACGCTCGACATTGCCCGGTTGCCATGCTTGGCGACGGTCAGTCCGGCACCAGCCACGACAAACGCAGCGGTTGTACTGATATTGAAACTGAGCGACCCATCCCCTCCGGTGCCACATGTATCAACCACAGGGCCTTCGGCAACCACCACCGTCGCCTTACGCCGCATCACCTCAGCCATGCCGGCCAGTTCCGCATCGGTTTCACCCTTCAAATGGAGGGCCGTCAACAGCGCCCCAATTTGCGCCGGGGTCGCCGAGCCAGCCATGATCGTCTCCATCACCTCAGCCGCCTGATGCTGGCTCAAATCCCGGCCCGCAACGACCGCCACAATCGCGTCACGAATCTCCAAAATCTTCTCCCTCTACCCACCAATTACTCTTGATACTTGCTTGGCCAGGATGGGCATGATTGTTGCTACATCGCCGCGCAGCACAGCATCAGCCATGTCATCGAGATACGTGGCCTCAAGATTCACTATCACCAGACGCGCCTTGCGCCGCAGCGCAATGAACGGAAGATCGCACGCAGGCGCGACCTCAAGCGATGTTCCGGCGACCAGGACAAGATCGCATTCTTCCAGTGCTTTCTGGGCCAACCAGAAAATACCCTGCGGTAGTGGCTCATCAAAGAGCACAACATCGGGCTTGAAAGCCCCCCCGCACCCGCATCGCGGGGCAGTACCACGCCGCACATCGCCGAGCAAAGAAGTCATCGGCACCTGACGATCACAGCCCTGACACGTTGCCTGACGCAGATGACCGTGCAATTCATAGACCTTGCGCGAGCCGCCTGCCTGGTGTAGGCCATCAATATTCTGGGTAATCACCGCATGAATCTTGCCCGCACGTTCGAGTTCGGCAAGCGCAAGATGGGCAGGATTCGGCTGAGCCGTAAGCATGAGCTCAAGCAAGCCTTCGAGCCACGCGTAAAAGTGATTGGGATTACGCCGAAACGCCCGCAGCGACGCCACTTCCACGGGATCATACGAGGCCCAGACTCCATCATCACTGCGAAAATCAGGAATCCCAGAAGGGCGACTATATCCGGCCCCAGTCAACACAACAATCCGTTGCGCCTGAGCAACTAGTTCGCTCGCCCGCTCAAGCATCTGGCCCATCACCTTCCTCCTCTCCAGACTTTCTACAGTATACAGCGCCCCTCATGATGCTGCAATGAACTCCATTTAGCGCCTATGCACAAAATAACTACTCACCTCATCGCGAAAACGCAACTCCCAGGCTGGCTGTTCCTCGGCCCACGCAACCAGGGCTGCCTGCTGTTCGTTACTGAGCAAGAGACCATCAATCTGGTACGCTTCGATCAGTTGATCAACCTTCGTTCCCGCGACAAGACGTTGATAGTCAAGCCATTGCTCAAGAGGGTACAGTTCGATCCGTGGATCGGCCCACACTTTCTGTTTGGGTGCAGCCCAGATCAGGTAGCTCCCATAGCCCATATCATGGAAGAGCCGCTCAGGACGCTGGGAATCCTGGCGGAGGAAAGCAACCGCGTCAACTGGTGTCTCAGGCGCAAGCAATGAGCCCACTTCGGGAGGAAGATCAAGCCAGGGCTTGACCCAGGGCAAAGCAAGCACGAGCAAGAGGCTGATCAAACCAACGAGCATGGCATTGACCATCGGCAACCCTTGATACACCCGGCGCACCGGGGTCTCGGCATCTCGCCAGGCCGCCAGTTGTCGTGCCAACAAGGGGGTCACAACGGCAACAAACCAGATATTATTGCGCCCCGCCCCCAATGCCAGCCAGAGAAAGGCCCCCGCGAGCAACATATCCACTGGATCAGGCCGGGTATGCGCATACGCAAGAATGACAATGCCCGCCATCACAAAGAGAAAAAAGATCGCCCCATTGAGCTCGCGTGTGGTTGGTGGTGCCCATTCAGTGACCAGTTGCGTCACCTGTGAACTGCTCAGCAGATTGCCTACATACCCGAGCACCTGGAAGCCGCCAGGATTGATCAGCCAACTCAGCCCGGTCAAGACCCCGATGATGATCAGTTGCACGAGGGGTGGACGCAAAGGTGCGGTGCTACGCTCACGCCGTGCCCGCCGTCGCTCGATCCAGCGGCGCAAAACTTCCCCCACAAAGATAAGCCCGATCAATGCACCACCGAGCACAAATGAACCGTGGATATTCACCCAGATGATCCCCAGTAGGGGCAAGAGCAGCAGCGGCGGCCAGAGCCACTGTTGTCGTCGTGGCTCGTGAGGGTCACGCCAGACCGTCAATAGATAGAGATAGATGATAAAGATGACCAGGGCATAACTCTGCGGACGTACCAGCCAGTTGTCAAATGAAGCAGGCAATGTCCCGAGCAACAGTACCCCCACACTCAAGCGAAGCCGTCCGCTCTGCCTGATCGCTAGACGCAGCAAGAGCCCGTAGGCAAACGCAAGCAGCAGTGCCTGCACGAAAATGATCAGCGGAGCGCCCCCGACCGAAAAGAGCAGATACATCCCAACTTGAGCCAGCCAGCTCTGATTATAAAAAGGTTGCCCAGCCTGGGTATACGAAAAACCATCGACCGTTGGAATCGTCCCAGTGGCGACGATCACGCGCCCGGTCGCCATATGCCACCAGAAATCGTGGGGTTGGATTGGCGTCAACAAAACCCTAAGCGCAATAAACGCGACGCCAGCAAAGAGCCAGACGTGATCAAGGCTCACACCACGCTGACCAGTTTGTCCTCTCTGCATGCTCTTCACCATATCCACCACTACATCAACCACCCTGATCAATCAACGGCGGCGCCAGACTTCACTTGTGTCGTCCTGAAAACTGCGTTCCCATGTCGACAACGTCGCAAGTGTTGCCGCCAACCCTGCCTGACGGGTCTGGTGCAGGAGCACACACCTGACGTCGTGGTCATCAAGAAACGCCGCCACCCCACGCCCGGCACTCACCTCGATATAGGTTTGCCAGAGCTCAAAGGGAAACAGTTCAATCCGGGGATCGATAAAATGGAGATCCTGGGGATAGTGTGCCCAGGCCAAATATGAACCATAGCCCATTTCGTTGAAAAGCCGACCATCGCACGGCTCGGTGCGCAGATGTTCAGTTGCAGCCACGGGCGTATCAACGGTAAACAGCAGGGGTGCCCCGGGCAGATCAGCAAAAAGCGCTTGATAGGGCGCAGGCAAGCCCAGATATGGTTTTGTCCAGGGTTGAACGGCGAGCACGGCGATCAACAAAAAGAGGGCCACCGCCAGATTTGCGACCGAGCCACCACCGCGTTCTTTGCGTGCTGGCAACCCTGTGGTTCCAACCATTGGCCGGGCGGCCGCCAGGCTCTGGGCCATAATCGGCATAGCCGCAAACCCGAACCAGACAACATAGCGTACCCCAAGAAAGCTCTGCCAGGCAAGGCCACACACCAGAAGCACCTCGGTGATAGTCGGGCGACGACGTCCAAGCCCAAACGCCGCAAACAAGGCGAGCACCCCGAGGTAAAAAGCGGCTCCGGCGAGATTCCGTGGTGTAGGCGATTGCCACTCAATGATCAACGCCTGACTGGCCGGATCGTTCAACAAGGTCTGCACATACCTGAAAATCCCAAAGCCCAATGGATTGATCAGCGTGGCAAGTAGCATTGCGCCAGTGACCAGATAGAGGGGACGAAGGCGATACCAGGCCAGCGCACGAGGTTGCCGCAAGAGGCGGCGCAACGTTTCGCCAACCACAAAAGCCCCGGCGAGCAACAGACCCATCACGAACGCACCGTGCGCATTTACCCAGAAGATCATCACCAGGGGCAGACCGATCAACCAGCGTGGCCCCATGCGGCCATCAACATAGCGTCCCAGCACAAACAAGGTCACGAGAAACGGCACCCATGACCAGTTCTGCGTTCGCGTGGTCAGATTATTGATCGTCATCGCCGCAGCAAAGAGGGTGGCCAGGGCGGCCAGGCGCCACGACCCACTACGAGCATGGGTTTCATACGCAACCAGCGTATAGGCGGTTATGCCCAGAAGATTGCGCACAAAGATCACGAGCGGAAAGCCACCAAACGTATAGATTTGAAAAAAGAGCCTCTCGCCAAGCCAACTCTGATAGATATACGGGGTTTCGGGAGGTACCCCCCAGGCAAAAAGATTCGTCGTGGGCAAGCCAGAGGTCGCGGTCAATTCACCAGCTTTGAGGTGCCACCAGAAATCGTTGGGGCTCGTCGGGGCAAGGCTGATGAAGACCGCAATCACACTGAGCGCCAACAGCACCCAGAGGTGATCCAGCCGCACGAGGGGCAACTGCCGTGTATGATCAGATGACGTAGGGGACACGAGGGTGATCCAGTCAGGTAAGAAACCAATACTCTCAGGCTATCGCTATTGGTTCGCTCAATCGTTATAATACCATTAGACGATAACGGGCGCATAGCCAGCGCGCGTTGAACCAATACATAGAGGGATGGGCCTGTTATGCTCACCACAATTTCACCCACAAAACCAGTTGTCCTGCCTCATTTTGTGCTTGTCACCGACTGTACGGTCATTGTGCCAACCTACAATGAAGCCGAGAACATCGGACAACTTATTCCACGCATCCTTGAGCACGACCGCTTCCGTGTACTCGTGGTTGATGATGGTTCGCCAGATGGCACCGGTGAACTGGTTGCCGAGATGGCGCAAGACGAACCACGCATCGGGCTTTTGAGGCGCCCTGGCAAACTTGGCCTCGGCAGTGCGTACATTGCGGGTTTCCAACGGGCACTCGCTGAAGGTGCCGAGTTCATCTTTGAGATGGACGCCGATTTTTCACATGATCCCGGGTATTTGCCAGGCCTACTGGCGGCAGCCGAAGCAGGAGCCGACCTGGTGCTTGGTTCGCGCTATGTTGCCGGGGGTGGCACAACCGATTGGGGGCCCGGGCGTCAACTGATTAGCCGTGGGGGCAACCTCTACGCTGGTTTGATTCTCGGCTTGCCGGTGGCTGACGCAACTGGGGGCTTTCGCTGTTACCGGCGTCATGTGCTCGAACGCCTTGATCTGAGCCGGATTCGCTCGAATGGCTATGGCTTCCAAATTGAGATGGTCTACCGTGTCTTGCAGGCCGGTTTTACCATCCGCGAAGTGCCGATCATCTTCCCCGATCGCAGGGTCGGGCGATCCAAAATGTCGCGCCGCATCGTCCTTGAAGCATTGATCAATGTCTGGAAGTTACGCTTTGGGCGCATCTAAGGAAGATCTATGTCAATCGAAGAGCTTATTCAGAAACTCGAAGGCACGCTGACAACTTATCGCGAAGACCAGGAACGCTCGCGGCGCGAACTCAGCGAAGTTGAAGTTCTGGTACGCCAGAGCGCGATTGAAGTCGAAAAACTTGCCCAGCGCGAGTTGTCAGTCTCCAATCGCGTACGTGATCTCGAAGTCAACCTTGAACGTTACAGCAAAGACGAGATCAAGAACTTTTACACCACCTCTCAGGAAGTACAAATGCGTTTGCAGATCATGCGGGGGCAACTGGAACAGATCCAGAGTCGGCGTGATATGCTACGGACGCAACAGGGTCAAATCGCAAATGTCGTTGGATTGCTCAGCGATCTCCTCGAAGCGATGCAGACCGGCGGCTTCTCGACTGAAGCACAGAACCAGAACGGGCTCGACACCGAAGCGATGATTGCCAATATCATTCAATCACAAGAGAGTGAACGTCTGCGCCTTTCCCTACAGATGCACGACGGGCCAGCCCAATCAATGAGCAACCTGGTATTGCGCGCTGAAATTTGCTATCGCCTGATTGATCATGATCTCGAACAGGCTCGTTCTGAACTCAACGCCCTCAAGAACGCGATCAATACAACGCTGCAAGATACCCGGAAGCTCATCTTTGATTTGCGCCCAATGACCCTCGATGACCTTGGCCTGGTACCGACGGTGCGACGTTATACAACCCAGTTCGGTGAAAAGAATAAGCTCGAGGTAAATCTGATGATCCAGAACCTTGAACAACGCTTGCCGAATCACTATGAAGTGATGATCTTTCGCTTCATCCAGGAGGCCCTCAATAATGTGGCCCGTCACGCCAATGCCAATCAGGTGCGCGTCTTGCTCGATGGCTCTGGGCATACGTTGCAGATCATCATCGAAGATGATGGTCAGGGCTTTCACGTGAGTGATACGCTGGAAAATGCCCGTGCACGTCGCTGCATGGGCATTGCCAATATGCGCCAGCAGGCCGAAGTGTTGCTGCGCGGCGAGTTTGGCCTTGAGAGCGCGATAAACCGAGGCACCAGAGTGGCGGCTAATATACCCTTACCGATGACGTAGTCTATTGGACTATCTCATCACTGCTGGCAGTACCCTGAGTTGACAGGACTTTCAGACTATTGCAGATGAGACCGGGTAAACTTATACTGAGTATGTGATAACAACCCACAAGGGAATATTTCAAACAGGGGGGAGGTGACAGACATGCTACGCAGCTTTTTCGCTAAAGAAGAGGGCCAGGGCCTCGTTGAGTACGCACTTATTCTTGTGCTTATTGCTATTGTTGTTATTGGTATTTTGACAGTACTCGGCAACAAGGTTTCGCAGGTCTTCTCAACCATTGATAGCGGCCTCAAGGTATAACCTAATCTTTGCTATCAACGTAATGTAAAACGCCCCTCGGTTCCCGAGGGGCGTTTTGTGCATGTGCGTAAGGGACAGTTCATCAACCAGCGAAGCTGGTTGATGAACCGTCCCTTACGTATGTTTGACGGCTGTGACCTGTGTGCATCAGGTGAGCGCAAGATCTTTGCAAAAGGTGTATAATTCGCACTGCCCGTTATTTGATTAGTACAACAATTGCTCACTTGTGCAGGAACTTGATGGTATGACAACGCTGATCCTCTACAATGGTCCGATTTACACGCTTGACCCGGCTGTGCCAGTGGCTCAGGCGCTTGCGGTGCGTGACGGGCGAGTCGTTGCGCTTGGCACCGAACGTCAGGTTCAGGAGATGGTGGCGACAGCTGGCAGAACCCACGAATTGATTGACCTCGCCGGTCGGGCGGTTGTGCCTGGGCTTACCGATGCCCATGTCCATATTACCTGGCAGGGCTTTACTAGGCGCGAAGCCAATCTGGCTGGCGTTGCTACGCTTGAGATGGCCTTGGAGGTGGTGGCCCAGCGGGATACACAGTTGCCTCAGGGGGCCTGGCTGCGCGGCGGTGGGTGGGATCACGTGCTCTGGGGGGGGCGTTGGCCAACCCGAGAGGATCTCGACCGGGTTTGCCCGCACCGCCCGGTGATCCTGCTGCGCAAAGATTGCCATTCGGCCTGGGTCAATCGTCGCGCGCTCGAACTCGCAGGCGTTGGTGCCGCAACGCCAGATCCTGCGGGCGGCCAGATTATGCGTGACCGCGATGGTGAACCAACCGGTATTCTGGTTGACACAGCGATGGATCTCGTACGTGCGGTTGAGCCGCCTCCCACTGAGCAAGACCGGCTCGCTGCGCTGCAAGCGGCTTTCGATGAAGCTTTGAGCTATGGGATCACCAGCATCCATGTGCCTCCGGGCACAGATCCTGCTGATGCATCGACCACGTTACGTGATCTGCAGACGATGCGCCAGCAGGGCAGGTTGAGCGTACGCTGTCTGGCTTATATGGCTCAGCCCGATCTCGACGCCGCGATTGCCCTCGGGTTGCGCAGTGGCTTTGGCGATGCCTGGCTCCGCCTGGGTGGACTCAAGCTCTTTGCCGATGGTTCACTTGGCTCGCAGAGTGCTGAGATGCTGAGGCCGTATGAGGGTACGAGCAGTACGGGCCTGGCGATGATGCCACCCGAGGTGCTTGAGGCGACGATCAGGCGGGCAAATGCCCACGGAATCAGCGTTGCTGTGCATGCAATTGGTGATGCCGCCAATCGCAAGGTGCTTGATGCCATCGAACGGGCAATCCACGACCGCCAGGCCCAGCCTGAGGCCTTCCCAGCCATGGCGTTGCCAAACCGGATTGAGCATGTCCAGGTGCTGCATCCCGCTGATATACCTCGGCTCGGGCAACTCGGGATCATTGCCTCGATGCAGCCGATCCACTGTACCAGCGATATCACCGCAGCTTCGCGGCTCTGGGGGGAAGAGCGTTGTCACTCAGCGTATGCCTGGCGCAGTGTCCAGGCCGGTGGGGCGACGCTCGCCTTTGGTTCCGATGCGCCCGTTGAGACGATGAATCCGTGGTTGGGCATCCACGCTGCGGTGACGCGCCAACGCCCCGATGGTACACCAGCAGACGGTTGGTATGCCGAGCAATGCCTGACGGTCGAAGAAGCCCTGCGTGCCTATTGTTATGGGCCGGCAGTGGCAAGTGCTGAAACCGCGTTGAAAGGGACACTGACACCCGGTAAGTTGGCCGATCTTGTTGTGTTGACCGGTGATCCCTTACAGTGCCGTGCCGATGAACTTGGAGCGATAACGGCAGCGATGACGCTTGTTGATGGCCAGGTGGTGTTTGAGCGTTCGTCATCAGGCGGATGAGGAAAGGAGCAGGCGAAGGCTTGATCTTCGTCGGTAGGTATGTACAAGAATAAAGCCTTTATCGCTGTTTCAAGTGGCCACTTTGTGGTTGATGTGCTCAATAGTACGGGGGCCGTGTTGCTCGCGGTGCTCAAAGAGCCACTCGGGTTGAGTTATGCGCAGATCGGGACAGCCCTGGCGATCTATCTGCTCATTGGTTCATTGTCACAGCCATTGTTTGGCTGGCTTTCCGACAAGGCCCCGGGCCATACGATGCTACTCGCGGCCGTCAGTGTCGCCTGGATGGCTTTCTTCTTTACGCTGGTCGCCCTTGCCCCAACATGGACATGGCTTCTGCCCGTTTTTCTGCTGGCTGCCCTTGGGAGTGGCCTCTTTCATCCGATTGGCACAGCGGCTTCGTCAGTGGCGGTGCCTGACCGTGCGGCCAGTGCGACGTCAATCTTCTTCTTTTCAGGCCAGGTCGGCCTCGCAGTGGGGCCTTTTCTCGCCGGTATTCTCGCCGGTCGCTTTGGCGCGATCGGGTTGCTCCCGTTGACCGCAATTGCAGTTATCCCCATCGGCCTCTTGCTCGCTTCGGCCCGTACGCAAACCAAGGGCGAACCGCGCCAAAAGCGGAAGGCCTCCGCCCAGCAGACGGCACGAACCTGGACGTTGCTTGGGGTTGTGCTAATTGCAGCGTTTGTCTTGCTGGTCGCAGTCCGCTCGTCGATCCAGGCAGTCTATCAGGCTTATCTGCCGCAACTCTTCCAGGGGCGCGGTTGGGAGCCAGCCCTGTTTGGGTTGCTGGCCGGTGTCTTTATGGCTGCCGGGGCCGTCGGGCAGATCCTCAATGGGATGCTCGCGGATCGTCACGGGATGCGCGTGGCGATTGTTGGCCCGTTGCTCTTGAGTGTGCCGGTTGGTCTGCTCTGTCTCTTGACCCCGTCGATTGCGGTTGCGTTTATCGCGTGTGCAGGCGCAGGTTTGCTGATTGGTGGCCAGCATAGTGTGCTCGTGGTGCATGCCCAGCGGATGTTGCCCGTCCAACGAGGTTTTGCTGCCGGGCTGATCCTTGGGTTTACCTTTGCCAGCGGGGCCATCGGCACCTGGGTGGCGGGGCAACTCGCAAATCAGGTTGGTATGCAGACGGTGATGGTCTGGGCGACGTTGTTGGGCTTGCCAGCGGCCCTGCTTGCACTGGCAATGCCTGGGACACCGCGTGTCGTCAGAGAAGTGGCTGCGCCTGCGTCAGCAGCCGATTAGGCTGTTTGACGCAAAGGCGCAGAGGCGCGAAGGTTTGAGGGAGCTGCATGTGCAGCTTTGCGCCTTTGCGCCTTTGCGTCAACACGAGTCAACCTTCTATGCAAGGTATTGGCCCTAAGTCTCACCTGTTCTCCCCAAGCAAGACCGCCACGGCGGCGTCGAGCTGACGGTCACGTCCGAGCGCCCATTCACCAAGCGGCCGCGTCACATCAACATCGACTGGGCGCCCGTGCCCTTCAAGGTGCTCACCTTCTGGCGTCAACACCGCAAAACTCGGGAGCCTGAAGAAAGCCCCGTCGAGCAGGCGAATATTGTGCGTCCAGATAACTGCTCCGGCGGTTGGGCGGCCAACAATCTTGCCCAGCCCGAGCCGACGATAGCTCTCGCTCAGCATTTCGGTATTGCTGGCCGAGTGTTCGTTGGTGACGAGCACCGTTGGTTTGTTGAGAATACGATTCCCAGACATATGGGCCGCATCGATAGTGGCTTGTTGGCGGAAGCTACTGAGCACAACGGTACGACGGGTTAAGAGATCAAGAATAAAGGTGGCAGTGTGTCCACCAGAGTTATAGCGTACATCAATAATGACACCCTCTTTGCCGTGGGCTTCAGCATCAAGATCGGCCAGGAATTGCTGGTACGCATCGTAACTCATACGCTCGATATGGACATACCCGAGCCGTCCACCACTGATACGGTGGACGTAGGCCTCATTGCTCATGACCCAGTCACGGTAACGCAGGTAGGCGTAGTCGTGTCCATTCAGGGGGCGCAGATCAACCTCACGGGTTGGCCCATCATGGTCAGGATCTTCGGCAAGCGTCAGACGAATGCGCCGGCCAACACTGCGACGCATCAGACGATCCAGACTCGTCTCGGTGGTCAACAGAGTACCATTAATTGCGACGAGATATTCGCCGGGGCGCGGTGGCAGAGGCCCCATGGCAACCGGACTATCAGGAATCAGGCGCTGCACCCGCAAGCATCCGCTTGTGATGAGTTCAACCGGATCAAAGAGCACCCCAATATATCCATCACTGCCCATCCACCTACCCGGACTGCTACCCAGATGCGAGGCCCGCAATTCGCCAGTCATCAAATTGATCAAGGTGTGCAACTCGTCGGTTGTCTGGGCACCTTCGATCAAGGGGGCAAAACGCTCGCGCAACACGGCCCAATCCTGACCACGAAAGGTCGGATCATAGAAGTTGTCACGAAGCGCACGCCAGGCCTCATGAAAGATCTGCTGTTTGTCACGGTGAAAGTCGACCGTTACGTCGCCACGAACATGCACTTTGACCGGTTCATTGCCGGCAGGAAATTTACGAATCGTGATCGTACCATCTTCGAGGGCAAAAAAGGCTCGGCCATCAGGTGTGAACTGCACAGCCGCTTTGGAACTTTCACTCGCCGTCAACTGACGTGGCGGATGCCCACGACGTGGTTCATCGAGCGGCATACTCCAGATATTGACCTTATCGGCGACGACGGCAAGCAACAGCAGATCGCGGCTATCAGGGCTAATTGCGGCAGCACTGGCGTCCATCTGGATAGGTGTAAGAAAGTGGAGGCGGCGCTCAATCCCTTCAAAAACAATCACCGGGCTAGCTTCAGGCTGTTCAGGGGATGACGTGCTTGTCGCCGGCGCTGCCGTCTCAGTTCGGGTGACAGGATCACGATCAGCAGGAAGCTGCGATGGGGCCGTTGTTTCGGGCGTTTCATCGGGATCTTCTGGCTCGGTTGGTGGCTCAAACTCAACCGCAATTTTTTCGATTGGCCGCTTATACTCTTCTTTCGATGGCTCTTTGTCCTTCTCTTCAAAGAGTTTCTCAAATTCAGCTTCACGAAAGAGCGGGTTCTGGGGGCGCAGATCAACGCAGACAATCTGGGCCTCGGCGCGGTATTGTCGCGTGGTAAAGATCAAGTGCTGCCCGTTCGGTGACCAGAGCAAATTGCTGCCCCCAAGGTTACTCAAAAAGGTAATCTGGCGTGGTTCACCGCCCTCCAACGACACCACATAACTGTTGCTAAAAAAGTGCTCGTCCTGAGCTAGATAGGCAAGCCAGCGGGAATCGGGAGACCAGCAGAGATCAGCGGAGACAACAAAGCGTGCCCGACACAGTTCACGGGCCTCTTCACCGTTCAGACTGACCAGACGTACGGCTTCGGTCTGGCTGAGATACGCGATCCACTTGCCATCGGGTGAAATCCTTGGCATCGCTTTGGGGGTAAGATCGGTGGTAAGCCGCGTCTCTTTGCGCACAACCACATCGTAGCGATAGATCTCATCTTCACCGTGACGATCCGAGAGATAGATCAGACTACGGCTATCAGGCGTCCAGGCGACCTGGCGTTCACGAGCGCGGGTATCGGTGACGCGGAAGGAAGGCCCCTGACGCACGTCACGTTCCGTCTCTTTATCGGCAAAATCAACAAAGACCTGACCACGGGCAATAAAAGCAATCTTTTTGCCATCGGGGCTGAGGCGTAATTCACTAAAATGGCGCGGCCAGCTCTCTTCGCGCACCGGTGTGACCTTGCTATCACCACGGGCGGTAATGGCGAGCGGAGCGGCTTCACGCGTCGCAAGATCGAGATGCCAGATCTGGAAGTTCCGTTCAAAGACGATCAAACTAGCGTTACGGGCGATCTGAGGAAAAAGCAAACGACCATCTTCAAAGGTCGTTATGCGTTGCGGCTCGGTGCCATCAAGGGCGAGATACCAGAGATTTTCGACCCCATCGCGGTCACTGACAAAATAGATCCCCGCCCCGTCAGGTGCCCACAACGGCCAGGCATTGCGGCCAGCATAGGCGCCAGGGAGAGCAGTCACAGGCGGGGTTGCGGGTCCAGTGGGCTGTGGGCCAGCAAGCAATTGCAAGGCCGTATAATTCCCGGTTTTCCATGCATCAGTTTCAGCGCTCGGGCCAAGCCAGATCTCACCAGGTGAGAAGGGATCTGGCCCACGCCGCCACCAGCGATCACGGATATTGCAGAAGGCCAGACGTGTCCCCGTCGGATCGATGCTCACCGCACCAAGGTTTTCGTAGGGTTCACTATAGATGAGCGCCGGAGTACCGCCAGTGAGCTTGACCCGATAGATACTGTCACCCATCTGCTCACGATTCGCCGTAAAATAGATCGCCTGACCATCATGTGCCCAGGCTTCGACGGTTGAACGGCCATCGTGAAACGTCAACTGGCGGACCGCGCCACCGTCAAGGGGCAACACATAGATTTCGCCATTGCCATTGCGATCAGCCGTAAAAGCGAGGCTGGCACCATCGGGGCTAAACCGAGGATTCTTGTGACTGGCCGCGTGGGCCGTCAAGCGTTCGGCTCTGCCACCTGAGGCTGCCACAAGCCAGATATCACCAGCATAAACAAAAGCAATCTGGGAGCCATCGGGATCGATGCTAGGAGTCCGAAAATAGGGTTGTGTGCTCATGCTTCTTTCCAGCCAATCGCGTTGCCAAGGATGCGTTCGATCAAGCCCGGGAAGAGCGCCGCAGCGATCACACCGATACGGTCACCAACGGTAACATAGGTAACCCGCGCCGGGCGACGGGCCACCCGCAGAATGGTACGGGCCACCACCTCAGGGCCTACGCCGGGGGGTGAAAAGCGCCGTTGTTCCCCCCCTTTGCCCAGACGATTCTGGCTGAAACCAGTGCGCGTTGTGCCTGGGCGTACGACCGAGACATTGATGCCACTGCCCTGTAATTCCATGCGGAGGGCATCGCTCAGGCGTTCAAGGCCAGCCTTGGCCGCAGCGTAACCACCCAGATAGGGCAGGGGTTGCACCGCCAGCACCGTTGAAACATTGATGATATGCCCACGACCGCGTGCGCGCATCACCGGAAGCACCGCCTGCATCAGGGCGAGGGGGCCAAAGAGATCGACGGCGAGGGCACGGGTGAGATCATCGTGATCGAGGCTGCTGACCGGGCCAGACAGACCAACGCCGGCATTATTGATCAACAGATCGACCGTACCATATCCGTTGACCGCCTGACTAATCAAGTTTTGACAGGCCACCGGATCAGCCACATCGGTTGGCACAACCAGATGCGTTCCGGGCAGGCTCGCCGCCAGGCGGGCGAGGGGATCAGGTGAACGGGCAGCAAGTACTAGGTGTGCGCCGGCATGCGCAAACGCCCGCGCTGTTGCGGCGCCAATGCCCGCAGAAGCCCCGGTCACAACCACAACATTTCCTGCAAGTGTACGCATACTCATCCTGTCAAATGTTTACAGATCCCGGCCTTGATTGTCTGGCCTGGTACTTCATGGCCCAGCAAGCGTTCAAGGAGGCGGGCCGCACGCATTAACGCGGGCAGATCAAGCCCGGTTGTCACCCCCAGTTCGTGCAACATATGCGTCAGATCCTCGGTACAGAGATTGCCCGGAGCGCCGGGGGCAAATGGGCACCCGCCGATCCCCCCGATGCTGCTATCAAAGGTCGTAATACCAAGTTGCAACGCTGCGAGCACATTGGCAAGCCCGGCCCCGCGAGCGCTATGCAAATGGAGCCGCAGCGACTGGCGGGGAAAGCGCTCACGGAAGGCACAGATGATCTGTTGCACCAGCAGCGGATGGGCCATTCCCGTCGTATCACCAAGGGTCACCTCGCCCGCGCCAAGATCGAGCAACTGACCACAAAGATCGAGCACCCGTTCAACCGGTACATGGCCTTCAAACGGGCACCCAAAAGCCACCGAGAGAACCGCATCAAAAGCAATCCCGGCCTGACGCACCAACAGGCTCATCTCGGCAACCTGATCAAGCGATTGCGCAATACCCATGTTGACATTGCTCTGATTGTGACTTTCCGTCGCACTGAGAAAGACCTGCACAAGATCAACACGTGACGCAACCGCGCGTTGTGCCCCCACCAAATTAGGAGCAATGGCACAATACATCACCTCGGGATGGCGCGGCAACTGAGCAAACACCTCGGCCGTATTCGCCATCTGGGGCACCTGTTGAGGACGGACAAAGGCCCCGACCTCGATCTGGCGCAGACCGGCGTCACGAAGTGCGGCAATCAGTTCAAGTTTCTCGGCAGTGGTGAGCACCACCGACTCATTTTGGAGCCCATCACGTGGTCCGACTTCGCGAATCGCGGCATACGAAGGCAGGGCCATCGGGCTAGCAATGCTTGTCATCAACGACCTCTTGGTACTGCATGCAGCGGCTCTGCTGCATGCATACACGTTTCGTTGCCGTCCTATGCTTGGGTTGGCGACAACGGCAAGCAAAGCTTGGGGTTGTCGCCAACCCAAGCAAGACTCCTGGAGGCCGCAAGCCCCCAAACGCTGATCAAAAACGATCTTCCATATGCATGGTAGATGAGCGTAGGATGCTTGTCAAACATCAGAGTGTCAAATAAATTGCAAGCAGAAAGAGCTTGATCTGGTATTTCATCATGCTGGTGGTTGCGAAGTGCATAATCTGTGGTTATAATCTTTCTTGTTACTACGTAACTCATCTGTAACCATTTCTGGTACGCTCAAAACATACATAAGCTATGTATTGACGCAAAGGTTTTAGGAACAGCACACCGAGTGCAATATATAAGGAGGGTCGGCATGGACTGGACGAAGCAGGCGAATGATATGCTCAAGACCTTTACAACCACACAGCAGAAGGTCTGGGAGAGTTGGGTCTCCTCAATGCAAATGATGGCAACACCCCAGAGCCCAGAGGCCTGGCAGAAGACCGTTGATACCTGGCGTGGTACCGTAAAGTATGCTCTTGAGCAGCAGCTTGAACTGACCAAGTTGTGGGCCGAGAGCGTGGCCGCTTCTTCCGTGAGCATGCCAAACATGCCTGGTATGCCAAACATGCCTGTCATGCCTGGTATGCCAACCATCCCTGGCATGCCAACCATCCCTGGTATGCCGGCAACTTCGGTTGAGTGGACACGCCAGATGCTCGAGATGACCCGGACCTGGACTGATACCCAGGTTCGTTTTTCCGAGAACTGGTTTGAGATGTTGAAGAAGGCTGAGCCGAGCATGATGGCGCAGACGTTTGATATGGCACAGGCCCAGAAGATCATGGCGATGTGGCAGGATGCCGCCCAGAAGGCGGTTGAGGCTCAGACCCAGTTCAGCCAGATGATGATGAAAGCGGCAACAGGCGACGGCTCCAAAAAGTAAGCACGCCCAAGCAAGAGCTTGCACGTGACACGACCACCGTTATCTGGTGGTCGTGTCGGTGTTAACGATAGCCTTCAGCCTGCAGGTTGAAGAGATGAGCATAGGTTCCGTCGAGGGTGATAAGTTCGCTGTGGGTACCACATTCCGTAATCTTCCCCTCTTCAATGACAGCGATGCGGTCGGCCATCCGCACGGTTGAAAACCGGTGGCTGATCAAAAAGGCGATCCGCCCGGACGTCAATTCACGAAAACGCTGAAAGATTTCGTATTCACGTTGTGCATCCAGGGCCGCCGTTGGTTCATCGAGCACAAGCACTTCGCTCTTGCGCATAAACGCCCTGCCCAGGGCGATCTTCTGCCATTGCCCCCCCGAGAGTTCGGCCCCCCCGGCAAACCAGCGCCCCAGAATCGTATCATAGCCCTGAGGTAACGGTTCGATCACCTCATCAGCACCGCCACGCTCAGCAGCAAGACGGATGCGTGCATCGTTGGCAAGTTCTTCGATCTGACCAAACCCGATATTGTCCCGCGCCGAGGCTTGATAGCGCACAAAATCCTGGAAAATGACCCCAATTGAGGCGCGTAGTTCTTCAAGATTGTAGGCACGCAAATCGACGCCATCCAGAAGAATCTGACCCTCGGTTGGATCATAGAGGCGCGTCAACAGCTTGATCAGGGTTGTTTTACCGGCACCATTGGCCCCGACAAGCGCGATCTTTTCACCGGGCCTGACATGCAGATTGATCCCGCGCAACGCCCATTCGGTGCGATCAGGGTACTGAAAACCAACATTGCGAAACTCGATACCCTGGCTGATCGGGTGTGGCATTGGTTGCCCTTCGCCAGTGATCATCTGGGGACGCAATTCAAGAAAACCAAAGAGATTCTCAAGAAAGAGGCCGCTTTCAAAGAGTTGATTCACATTGTAAAAGAGGCCCTGAAACGTGCCCTGACTCTGACGAAAGAGGGTGAGGTAGAAGGTCAGGCTGCCAATCGTAATCGCCCCCACAAACGTTTGCCAGACAATCCAGGCATAGGCCCCGTAATAACTGATGCTTGCCAACAACCCCCAGAGCGTACTGATCAGTGAGCGCCGCCGGGCCAGATCCTCATCCTCATGCATAATCTTCAAGAACATCTCCTGATACCGTGCCAGCAATGGTTCCCCGAGCGCAAAGAGCTTGATCTCTTTTGCACTCTGATCAACGGTTAACAGATGTTCGAGGTAGGTCATGCGGCGTGACTCCGGCGCACGCCAGGTAAGCAAGCGAAAAGTCAGGTGGCTATACCGCGTCTGGACAACAAACGAGGGCAAAGTTGCCCCAAAGAGAATCAACGCTACCAGGGGGCTAAAAGCAAGAATACCAGCAGCAAACGAACTGAGTGTGATCGTATTTTGGATCAGACTGAAGGTGGTCGTAATAATGCTGATCGCACGCCAGTTGGACTCGCGGCGGGCATTCTGGAGCTTGTCGTAAAACTCAGCATCTTCAAAATAGTGGAGATCGAGGCTCAGTGATTTACGGATGATCGCCGTATTGATCGTATTGCCCAGGCGCGCATTGAGAATATGCTCAGCCAGCGCACGTAACTGCCCGAGGATTGTGCCCGTTGTGATCAAGAGAAACTCCATGACCAGAAAGGGGACAGTGGCGCGCAGACCGTCTGCGGCACTGATATCGGTGGTTACAATCAACACCACTTCATCAATGATCAACTTGCCGACCCAGGCTTGCGCAATCGGTAGCAGTCCGCTGATCAACGTCACGAGGGCCATCGTGACGGTTGCCCCTTTGTGCGCCTGCCAGACAAGGGCAAAGACCCTGGGAATGTTGCGGAGGGCCGAGCGGAGAATCTGCCAACGCTCGGCCATGGTTTTACGAGGTTCATCAGGAAGAGAACCTTGTGTACTGGCAGAGCCTCGTCGGCGTGAGGGAGATGTTTGACTCATCGTGATTTGATCTGGCTCCTCTTTAGGGCTATCGCCCTAACAAACCATACGTGTGCTGGGGCCAAGACCAGCTTTGCTGGTCTTGGCCCCAGCACACCCAAGATTCCTGGGGGCTGCGTGCCCCATTCTATTATACCCCTAGTGGGTATCATACACCCCCTGCATACGCAGAGGAACCACCTGAACAAAAGTGGAGGAGGCGTGCAACCTTTTGCAGCACTTCACCGTCTTGTAGGTACGGGACGTCAACCGACAGCGGAGTGACTCGTGGCGGGCTGCGCCGTCAGGAGTCACTCCGCTGACACTATGGCAAAAGGGGTAACGTATGGAGTGGATCATTGCCCTGGCAACGGGCCTGGGTCTGGCGACAGCTTCGGGGTTGAACGCCTATCTTCCGTTGTTGACAATTGGTATTTTTGCACGCCTAGGGATGATTCAACTGGCCGAGCCATTTGATCTTCTGTCGAATGTCTTTGTCTTGCTGGTAATCGCAGTACTGGCCGTGCTTGATTTTGCTGGCGACAAGCTTCCGGCTGTTGATAGTTTCTTCCACGCAGCCGGGATCGTGATCAATCCGATTGCCGGAGCGATTCTTGCCCTGGCGAGCCAGGGTGATCTGGCGACCGTTAGCCCGATTCTTGTTGGTGCAGCTGGCCTACTTGCGGCGGGTAGCACCCACGCAGCGCGGGCCTCGGTTCGTCCGGTCGTGACAGCGGCCACCGGGGGGACTGGGAATCCTATTATCAGTACCATTGAGGATGTGACCTCTTTAGTCTTGAGCATCCTGGCAATTCTTGTGCCAATTTTCGCGGTGGTTCTCGCGATTGTGCTGGCGTTTGTGGCCTATCGCGTCTTCCGTCGGGCGGCCAAAATCTGGCGCAAAAAAGATGATGCCGTGGTGAACGGAAAAGTTTAGTGCCCCGGGGCAGTCACGTTTCTTTTTACTGGTATGGTGACTATTTTGGTTCCACCCAAACACGCTTGATGCGCAGGACGACGCCCTGCATATCAAGAGTGTTTTATAATATGTCATCATGAAGATTCACCACTCCTTCAGGCTCGTCATATTGTTGCTGCTGAATGGCTTGCTGCTTGTTAGTTTTGCTGGTTTTGTCTGGGCCGATAACGCGCTTCATCGGGGTGTTGTCTTTACCCCTGACCCTGAGCCTATTCCCCAGGCTGATGGCCCAACCCTGGGCATCAATCTGTTTAATGTGCATCTCGAACCAGACCCTGTGGCGGTACAGCGTTCCTTTGAACTCACGGCTAAGCTCGGGGCGCGTTTTGTGCGGATGCAGGTACCCTGGGACGATCTTGAGATCCATGGGCGCGGTGATTTTGAGGATCGGCGCAATGTTGAGGCCGTCGGCGTGGTTTCGTCGTGGGCCAAATATGATCGGATTGCCAATGCCGCTCGTGACGCCGGGATAGAGTTGATCTGGCGGCTCGAACGTCCTCCCGTATGGGCACGTAGTCAGTTCGAGGCTGATCCGGTCTTTCAGGCCGGGTTGCTGGTGGATGGCAATTCGACCGGCCCTCCCGACGATCTTGCCGATTATGCGGCTTTTGTACGGGCTGTGGTCGAGCGGTATAACGGTGATGGGGTGGATGATGCCCCCGGTAGCCCGGTAGTCCGCTATTTCCAGATCTGGAATGAGCCGAATCTGCGCAATGAGTGGAATTGGCACGATCCGCGGCCCGAGGATTTTGTTGAACTCTTGCGCGTCGGGGCTACTGCTGTGCGCGAGGCCAATCCCGATGCCGTCGTCATCTTCCCCGGTCTTGCCCCGACCGATGGGCTCGATTTTCGTGCGCCTATGACCGAACTCGAGTATCTCGATCGGGTCTATCGAGCGGGGGGCGCTGCCTATTTTGATGTGATGGCCGCCCAGGGGTATGGTCTCGGTCAGCCGCCCGATGAGCATCGGTATGTCTTTTTGCGCGGACGTGGCAACTGGAACTGGCAACGCCCGATTGATACTCGCAACGACGTGAGCCGGGTGGTGCTGTTGCGCGAGGTGATGGAGCTACACAGCGATCATGCGACGCCAATCTGGATCACCGAGTTTGGTTGGAATAGTGCCCCCGATCACATCCCGCCCGAGCGCCGGATGACCTGGGGGCCGCCGGTGAGCGAAACAACCAAGGGCGAATATCTGGTCGGCCAGATGAAACGCGCCCGCGACGAGTGGCCCTGGATTGGCGTGATGAATGTCTGGATGCTGCGCTACGGTGGCTATGCTGTGCCCGATCCCGCTGATCCAACGCCCTATTTTGCTTTGGTGAGCCGTGATTGGCAGATCCAACCGTCGTTCGACATTCTGCAAGCCTTTGCGACCGCCCCCACCATTGCCGGCGTCGGGGCGCATTCGTGGAACCACGCCGCCGTTGTCCCCCTGGCTGATGGATGGCGCTTGCAGTTCGCTGGGACACGCATTGCCCTCGTGGTTGATCAGGCCGATCCGGTGGCGGTGACAATCAATGGCAACCCAGTCGCGTTGCGTCGCGATGAATCCGACGGGCGAGCGCTGCTGGTCAGTGATGAATTGCCCGATAGCGTGCATGTGCTTGAGTTGCAAGGGTCGCCTGCGCCTGTGAGTTTCATTGTTGAGCGGAGTCGTCCATGGGCTTTCTGGTGGGACTATGGGGCGTTGGGTTTGCTTGCCTTGATGGCGGTCAGTGGCGCAGCAACGATGTTGGCGGCACCGCCTGTGCTTGTGCTGATGAGCCAGCATGTTCGTCGTCTACGGGAGCAGATGCTCGCACGAGGCGGATGGCTGGCCTACCTTGTGCGAACCGACACGCTTGTTGCGAGTGGCATGCTTTTCGCGGTGATCATCGCCTACCGGGCTTCGCCCCAGGTCCCGCTAACCCTCGCTGGTCTGTTGCTCTTCGCGATCCTGGCGGTGATACGGCCCAGGGTGGCGCTGCTCTTTGTTCCCTTGACGCTGCCGCTCTACTTTATCCCCAAGTTGATCTTTGATAGCCGCTTGGGGTTGCGCGAGAGTGGCCTGGCGTTGCCGCTGCACGAACTCTTGCTGGTGATCGCGCTTTTTGCGGCTGGCGTGCGCCTGGTCATTGAGGTGATGGCGCACTGGCTCAAGCGCCCGCTCCGCGAGCCGCAGGTGCTTACCTTGCCTGACAACGCGATGCATGCCTTGCGCGATCTTCGCCAGACCTGGTCGTTCTGGCTGCCGATCCTGCTTGTTGGGCTGGCAGCCGTCTGGGGCGTCGTCATTGCCGAGCAGCGCGGTCCTGCGTTGCGCGAATTGCGCTGGATGTTTGTTGGCCCAATGGTCTTTGTGGGGGTCGCCGCACTCTTTGGCCAGGCGTATCAACGCCCAGTGGTGCTTGCCTGGCTCACGGGTGGTGCGCTCGCCGGACTGGTTGGCTTGCTCCAGTTTGGTGGGCTGAATCTGGTGCCCCTTTTTGGCACCAAGGCAGGTTTTGGCGATGATAGCTTCTTTGTCGAGGGCGTGAGGCGCGTCGCGAGTCTCTATGGGCATCCAAATAATCTGGGCCTCGCAATGGGACGCTATTGGCCCGTGGCGGCGGCGTTGACGTTTGTGGCGCTGCGTGGGGGGGGTGTACGCAAAGCCTGGCCCTATGCACTGTTGACCCTGCTTACCCTGGGTGGCCTGCTCGTCTCGTTTTCGCGGGGAGCCTATCTGGGGATGCTGGTAGCGAGTGGCGTTCTGGCGCTCGCCCTGGTACCAACAAAACTCTGGCGCACACGACGGGTACTGGTGCCGCTCGCAATGATCGCGGGGATCGGGGTGGTTGGGGTAATCCTGGCGATCATCCTCGATATCGAACGGCTCAACCCATTTGGAGCAAGCAGCGGCGTGCGCGTGCAGACCTGGCTTTCGGCGCTAGCAATGTGGCGCGATCACCCGCTGGGCATCGGACTCGACCAGTTTGGCCGCCTCTATCCGGCCTATATCAACCCGACCCTGGCCGAGACCAACGAGATCAATACGGCGCATCCGCACAATCTGTTGCTTGATCTCGCCCTGCGGATGGGGCCGCTCGGTCTCCTTGCCTTCGGGTGGCTGCTCTTTAATTTCGCACGCGGGGCCTGGCAAACGCTTGCTCGCACTGGTGCGGCGCGGCACGCTGGCGCATACGGCCCCGTGCTAGTCGCTGGAGTCAGTGCCGCGATGGCGGGCGGACTTCTCCATGGCATGGTTGACCAGTTCTACTTCTGGCCAGATCTGGCGTTTGCCTTCTGGCTTATGGTATGGGTGGAGTATGTTCATCGTTGACAAAAGCGCTCAAGTGTACTACCATGGCACGACCAATAAGATCCCACCCATTTTGTGAGGAGCACACGATGACCCTGCATGCCCACGGCACGTTCACGGTTCAACTCACCCCTCAGCCCCTTGCCGACCCCACTGCCGACAGCCTACTCGGCCGTCTCGCTATCGCCAAGGAGTTTCAGGGCGACATCACTGGCATGAGCTATGGTGAGATGCTCAGCGCCCGCAGCGCGGTCGATGGCTCAGCCGGCTATGTCGCCATCGAAAGATTCACCGGCACGCTCCACGGTCGCCGTGGCAGTTTCGTCCTCCAGCACAGTGGCACGATGACCCGCGGGGCCCAGCAACTCACCATCAGCGTCGTACCAGACTCAGGCACCGACGAGCTAGAGGGCCTCACCGGGACGATGAATTTGCAGATCGCCGATGGTGTCCACGCCTACGACTTCATCTTTACCCAAGCAACCTCCCATGACACACCGGCTTGATCGTCTTGCCCAGGTACTCGGTCTGTTCTATCTACTTGACCGGCTCTGGAAGATCCTGGCTGTCGTCGCTTTTTTTCGGCGACCTCCGCCACCAGTGCCTACGCAATGGCCATCACTGACCTTGCTCTGCCCGATAACCCACTCGCCCAATGATCTGCGATCAGTGCTGATCGCCAGGGCACACCTCGCCTATTCTGGACAGCACGAGTGTCTTTTGATCTGTGACCCTGCTGATCAAGCAACGCAGGCGATCTGTATGGAGGTAATGGAGCGTTATCCAACATGGCCGGCCCGCATCGTACTGGTTGCGCCTGACCATGGAACGCTAGCCTCGAAGATTGCCAAACTGCGTACTGCGTTGCCCGAGGCACACGGCGAGATACTCTGTTTTGTTGATGACGATATTCTCTTGCGCCCCGATGCCTTGCGCATCCTGGTGCCGTATGTGATGCAGTCCACGACGGGGGCAGCCTTTGGGTTGGCCTGTTATACACGCTGGCAAACGCTGGCCGAAAGCCTGATGAGCGGCTTTGTCAATACTAATGCGCTGCTTAGTTATGTGCCGGTGACCTATCTGGTCGAGCCATTCACAATCACCGGCCACTGTTTTGCCTTGCGCCGTGAGGTTTTTACCGCAATAGGCGGACTAGAGGGCATGGAAGAACGGATCGACGATGACCACGAGCTTGCGCGGCGGGTGCGCAGATCGGGCCTACGTAACGTGCAGACCCCGCTGGTCTATGATGTCGACAACCGGCTTGCCCGATTGCGCGACTATCACATGCAAATGCGGCGCTGGTTGGTGATCCCGCGCCAGGCAATGTTGCCGCACCTGAACCTTCGTGAGCGCAGCGCGATGCTGTTTGGGAGCCTCGGCAGCCTGTTGCCACCCCTGCTGCTGTTGCTCGCCCTGGTGACGCGCCGACGTGTGCCGTGGCTGAGCCTCGGGTCGAGTCTGGGTTATGTTGCGGCAACCCAGGCGCTGCTCGAACATGCGTATCTAGGCCGGGCGATGCCGCTTCGTCAGGCCCTGTTGCTCCCGATCCTCAACTGGCTCATGCCGCTCTATATCGGTCTGATCAGTCTCGGCAACAACACCATTGTCTGGCGTGGGCAACGCCTACGGGTTGAACGCGGAGGGACATATGCCATCATCGAAGAGTGACGTTATGGATCAAGCAAAGGACGTCGTATGCGCTGGCTCTGGCGTTTGTTGATCATCCTGCTCTATGGCGAGCGACTGCTGAAACACCTGGCCGTGGTGCGGTTTTTTCGTCGTGCTCAGCCACCAGCCGAGGTTGACCCAGGGCTGGTCAGCATCATGCAGCCGATCCTCAGCGGTGATCCGGCGCTGGCGGCATGTCTCGAGGCCAATCTCAAAGCACGTTCAGGATATCAACGTCAATTTATCTGGCTCATTGACGATGATGATGAGCCAGCGCGGCAGATCTGCACTGACCTGATGGGCCGCTATCCCTCGGTGGCAATTACGCTGGTGGCCTTGCCTGCCCCGCCGCCTGAACACAACCCGAAGCTTGTCAAGCTGATCGCTGGAAGTGCCCGCGCACGTGGCACAGTCATCTGTGTGCTCGACGACGATACCATGTTGCCCGACCATGCCCTGGAGAACTGCCTGCCTTATCTGGCGCAGCATGGGGCCGGGCTTGTCTTTGGCCTGCCCTACTATGTCAGTTACGACAATCTCTGGTCGGGTTTGGTGGCAACGTTTGTCAACAGCAGCAGCTTGATGACCTACATTCCGTTCAGCCTACTGCACGAGCCAGTGACGATCAATGGCATGTTTTATGCCATCCGCCGCACCACGCTTGAGGCTGTCGGTGGGTTCGCTGGTCTGGAACAACTTGTCGCCGACGACTTTGCCGTCGCCGAACGATTACGGCACCACGGCTATCGTCTGGTTCAGACCCCGGTGCGTCACGCGATCCGCACCACCGTATCAGGGCCACGTCACTATCTGCGCCTGATGCAGCGCTGGCTCATCTTCCCCCGCGAGTCGCTGATGCGTCATCTGCCACCGCACGAACTGGTACTGATCTATAGCCTGGTGGGGCTACCGACGTTTTTGCCGTGGATGGCACTCGCCGTGTCAGTGGGAAGACCGGGGCAGAGAAGCCTGTGGCTCTTTCTCGCCTATGCTGGCCTGAGCTACCTGATCTTTGCCTATCACAACAGGAGCTACCTCAACAGCGCAACACCCTGGCGCTGGAGTTGGATGGTGCCCCTGGTGCAAATCCTGCTGCCTGCGCAATTCGTGAGCGCGTTGCTGGCCCCCCGGAGGATCAACTGGCGCGGGCATACGATGCAGATCGAGCGTGGCGGCAACCTCCGCCTCGTGCACCGGCGTGACCAATGAAGCTTGCCGAAATGTATGAGGCCGTGTTAGCCGCGTATCCACCCGAGCAACGCATGGTGGCGGGAGAGCGGTGGACAGTCATACAGGCAGGCACCGGCCCAACGGTCGTGCTCTTACCAGGCGGTTTTGGCCTGGCGACAACTTCATTTCAATACATTGCCGCACTTGCATCTGACTATCATGTGCTCGCGTTGAGCTACCCGCCCCGGCTTGATCAGGTTGCGCAGCTTGCCTCCGGGGTGATTGCGCTCCTCGACGCTTGTGGTGTTGACACGGCGAGTATCGTCGGCGGCTCGGCCAGTGGCGGCGTTGCCCAGGTACTCGTGCGCCGCTACCCGCAGCGCATCGCGAAGCTCATCCTTGCGCAGACAGGCGTGCCACAGCCAAGGCGGGCGTGGTTCGATCAGTTGATTGCCAGGGCATGTGAACAGTTACCAGCCGCGTTCATGCTTGGCTGCTTACGGCTGACCGTCTATGCCTTTTTACCGGGCCAGACAGAAGCGATAATCTTCTGGCGTCGGCACTTTGCCAACGTCATTGGCGAGCAAACACGCGCCAGCCTGGCTGCACGTTTCCACACCCTGGCTGACTACGACCACAACTATCGCTTCAGTCCCGAGGATCTTCAGGCCTGGCCTGGCACCATTGCGATCATTGAATCACCCCAGGATCGTATGCTACCTGCGCATGAACAAGCCGCGCTACGCAGCCTCTACCCTCAGGCCACCGTCTACCGTTTGGCAGGAACCGCCCACCGCGACAGCGTAACCAACCCGATGCCACAGATCAGCGTCTTGCGGGCAATCCTTGAAGGAGCAAGCCTGCCTACACATTGCCTGTAGCAGACCTAGACCCAATACCTTGCACATAAGGTTGACCCGTGTTGACGCAAAGACACAAAGCTGCGCATGCAGATCCATTAAACCTTTGCGCCTCTGCGCCTTTGCGTCACATAACCCGACTTGTTTGCAAGGTCTTGAACCTAGACCAGGCGCGCTTCGGCAACGGCCTCGTCGGTTGTGAGCGTCTGGCCGTGGGCATAAGCAGCAGCCTGTTGCTCTTGGCTAAGCGCCATGCGAGCCGGTGCCAGAGCCTCATCGAGTTGGGCCTGTTCGGGCGACGAAAGAGGCGAGCCGGTCGCCTCACGCAGGCTCGCAGCAGCAGCAGCGAGGCAGAGAGCACGTTCAGGTTGCCCGGTGAGACCGGCAAGCACACCGACATCTTCAAGCAGATAGGGCAACGCCCAGCGGTCGCCAAGATCCGCATTGATGGTCAGAGCTTCACGATAGAGCAGCCTGGCGGTTGCGTAGTCGCCTTCAGCGGTGGCTACCTTGCCAAGGTTGTTCAGCGAAATTGCGATCGCATGGCGGTCACCAGTTGCCCGTTCAAGGGCCAACGACTCTTCAATATAGCCCCGCGCCACCTTATAGTCACCGATCTCGATGGCAAGCATGCCCAGGTTGCCCAGCGAATTGGCGATCCAGAGCGGGTTACCGGCCTCGCGACGCACGGCGAGGCTAGCTTCAAAAGAGTGGCGGGCCCGATCCACGTCACCCTGGTGGAAGGCCACAATGCCAAGATTGCTCAACGCTTTGCCCTGCATAATCAGATCACCACATTCACGCTGGATCGCCAGACTTGCCTCATAGTGCGCCTGGGCAAGAGCATACTCACCTGTATGCATGGCCGTTGTCCCGGCATAGTTCAGCGTCTCGGCCAGACCAGCCTGATCGTTGAGCAGCGTAAAGGCCGTCATCGCTTCGTCAAGCCAGGGCTGAGCCTCGGCGAAGCGGCCCTGTTTGCGCAACAGTTCGCCAATTAGCGCACGAGCCAGCGCTGCGTCCCGCGGCTGATCCTGGGCAAGCGCCAGATTCAACGCCAGTTCATAGCGCAGATACGCCTCGTCCCACCGCCCAACCAGATCGAGCACATTACCAAGACGAAGCAGTGGCTCAATCTGGGCTTCGGGGGGAACAAGCGCGAGCAACCGCGTAAGATAATCAATGGTCGCTGCATTCGCATAGATTAACTGCGCAGCAACCCCCGCTCGCCATAAATATTCCCGCCGTTTGCCAACATTTTCGCTGCGATCATAGTGAAAAGCGAGCAGATCAACCAGTTGCTCCTCCCCGGCATTGCGCTGCTCAAGATAGTGACCAATTTGCTCGTGAAGCATCGCCCGTGTTGCAAAAGACAAGCTCTCGTAGGTCACTTCCTGGGTCACAATATGCTTGAAGAGATAGGTCAATTCAGGATCAGGGCTATCGAGCGGAGTTAATTCGAGGGTGCTCAGATTTTCCAGTTCACGCCGCACCCGCTCTTGCTGACCCAAAAAAGAACCCATTCCCCAGAGAATCGTCGCAGGGAAGAGACGACCAATGACACTCGCTACTTTCAACAGGTTCCGCTGGCTTTCCGTGAGCCGATCCACCCGACTGAGAATCAGGCTATGCAGGCTTGGAGGGAGTTCAAGGCTGCTCAAGACACCTGGATCACGAGGATCGATGCCCTGGTCACGCATAAAGTTGAGCAATTCTTCCACATAAAAAGGGTTGCCCTGGGTCCGCGCATTCACTTGTTCGATTAGATGTTCTGGGATGGCTTCCAGAGTGCCAAAAAATTGCTGGAGCTTCAGTTGCACCAGGGTCGCGACTTCGTCAGGCAAGAGGTTATCGAGTGGCACTGCGCGGAAAGAGGGCATCTGCGTGATAACTCTCTTGATGCGTTGCTCGCTTTGGAGCGGACGATAGGCCATCAGGATGAGAACGGGCATCGTCGAGAGTGTACGGCCCAGCACTTCCAGCAGATCATGCGAGAGCGCATCCATCCAGTGGCAATCTTCAAGCACAATCATCAGGGGATGAATACTGGCACGCGCACGCAGGCAGGTCACCAGCAAAGCTTCGAGCGATTCTTTCCGCAGCTTTGCACCGAAATCGATTGTTAATTCATTGTCGGGAATAGATATATTAAGAATCGCGCCAAGCAATGGCAAGCGCGGTACGAGCGTCGCGTCAAGTTGCTCGAGTTCGGTTGCAAGACTGTTGATCTGTGCTGCCACCGTAGCCCGTGGATCAAGGCCAAAGAAGGCACGCCAGACGTTCTGCCAGACCAGATAGGGCGTATTGGTGCCATAGGATTGGCAGGCACCACCATAGACCACCAGATTCTGGCGCGAAGCCGCCCGCACGACCTCGGCCACCAGGCGCGATTTGCCCATGCCCGCCTCGGCAACAATGCCAACCACCTGACCATCGCCCCGTTGGGCCATTTCAAGACGGCCCAGCACAAACGCTAACTCGGTCTCGCGCCCAACCATTGGTAGCACATAACGTGGTTCGTGCAGGCGGATCGTATCGCGATCAGCGCTGATCAGGCGATAGGTCGCAACTGGCTCAGACTTGCCCTTGACCATGATGGGAGCGAGTGGTTCCCAGGTAAAGCGATCACCAGTGGCCCGCCACAGCGTATGGCTCACCAGAACCTGCCCCACCGTTGCATGTTGCATCAAGCGAGCCGCCATATTTACTTCGTCACCAAGCACACCATAGGTACGCCGAGTGATCCCTCCATATGCGCCCGTACGGGCACGGCCCTGGCTCAAGCCAATCTGAAACTGGTCAAGATAGTCAACCTGCCATTCACGCAGCTCAAGTGCAGCCATCACGGCGCGCACAGGATCATCTTCGTGGGCCACCGGGGACCCAAAGGCTGCGTAGAAGAAACTACCTTTATCGCCAATGGTCAATTGCAACACATAGGCATCGTAAGTGCGCAGCATCCGTTGCGCCTGTAGCATAAAGTCGTTCAGTTTGGTCTGGGCATCAGGATCGTGGTCATAGTCGATCCCGCCAAAACGCACAAAGAGAGCCACCACTGGGCGCAACTCGGTGAGAAACTCTCCCATCCCGACCTGCAAGCGTTCGAAGATTGGTGGCAACATCCACTGACGATAGGCTGTTGCGTCAAGGGCCGTCTCGGGCAAGGTTGGCCATGGCGCAGGTGCCGCAACGGTACGCAACCCATGCAACACGGCAAAACGTGCGCTACCGGCAGGATCAACGTGCCACTCTCCAACGTTTGCCAGTTCGCCCAGCGCAAGCGCGGTTGCTTCGTCAAACACTACCTGGCCCTGCTGGGCCAGATGCTCGGCTTCCGCCATACGCTGGAGCGTATCGCCAGCCAGGACATCGAGGATCTGAATAGATGGGTCGCCAACGAGAAAGCGGCGCACGGCACCACTGGCAACACCAACTTTGATCGCCAGACGAAACCTGCCAGCGCCTGCAACCTCAAGCTCCTCAAAGGCTGCCATTGCCTGTTGCAAGGCAAGTGCACACGTTGCCGCGCGATGTGCCGCCCCCCTCGGATCTGCATCCGAGGTCCCACCTTCAGATGCGGCCGGAGCGATGGCGTCGAACCAGCAGGTAATGGCATCCCCGGCAAAACCAAGTACCGAGCCGCCATACCGGTCGACTTCGGCAACCAGGGCATCATAGACACGGTTGAGTTGACGCGGTAGTTCTTCGGCTCCACGTTGGGGCCCAAGCGCCCGCACGAGCGATTCGGTCAGGGGGGTGAAGCCAGAGATATCGGCGAACAGGGCCGTACCGCTGGTCTGTTCAGGAAGCGTGTGACCATGAGCCAGTGCCTGACGCCGATCCATCGGGATATAGGCGAGGGGCGATTCCATCGGTTGTGACTCCTACGGCAACATCTGCGATCCCGTTGCTGCCAAGCACGGCACGGGATCAGCAAGAAGCTTGACGAAACGTGTCTGGCCTTTCTCTACCGGCGCAAGGCTGACTGGGGTCACCAGGATGCACCGATCCGCTTTGTTGCGAGCCTGCTTGTAGATGGTGGCATACGGGATACCGTCTTCGACATAGAAACCGCACAATTCGCCATTGTCACGCGCTCCGTTCGTACGCCCTACCAGCGCCCACCCATCTTTCACGGCACCATCGTAGTCGCCAAGCCCGGCTGCTTCAATGTTGCGCTCGATCCAGACGCGTGCCCCCTGCTGCCGCGCACGGTAGAGGATCTGGTTGACAACCCAGGTCTGTTGCGCCGGAGTCTCATCAACCAGGCCATCAGACGTGATCGCACGTACTTCAAAGAGGTAACTACCGTTGGCAAGTCCCTGGTAACGTATCGGGCTGACACATGGCGCAAAGCTCGCCGGTTCATCTTGCTTGCTCAAGCGGCACTCGAAGCGCAACGCGTCTGCTCCACTTCCGCTAAAGCTTATGGTTGCAACCGAATCGCTGATCGTCTCGCTCGGGCCGCTGAGGATCATGGTGTCGAGTGCTATGCCGCCCTCGATCGTCAGGCTGCCCGTTGCAGTCGCAGGCAGATAACGAGCCTCATTTTCGGTGAGCAGACCGGTGGGGCCGGGTACAAGCAGATAGGTGACGGCAAACGGGTAGGTGCCTGGGGCAAGCGGTGGCACGGCAAAGCTCGCAACCCCGGTGGGGCCAGTCAACCCCGTGATCACCTGGTCACCAACATTCAGGTAGAGCCGCGCTCCTCTGATCCCTCCGTTGGTATCAGTGAGCGTTGCCGTGATCCGTGACGGATCGCCAGGCTCGACCCTGGCGGTTAACACCGGTTGTTGTTTCGCTACATCAAGGCTGGCCTCAATCCGAGTTGGCTGCAGCGCAAGGCTACCCCCAAAGGTCGCGCCGACAACCTGTTGGCCCGTGCTAAACATCACGAGGGTGAAGGTGGCTTCGCCGACGCTATTTGTGGGCACCGTAACCGTCTGTGCCCCAATGCTCAAGCTGATGGGCTGATCCGCCAGGTTGACGGCACCGTTGGCACTCAACCGAGCTATAAAGGTTGCGGGCTGACCGAAAGTTGCGCCCACAGGGACTTCCAGGTTGAGACTCGTTGCGACTGCATTCGCGGGCGTTGTTGGTACGGGCGGCGGCGGTGGCTCAATAACGGCTCCATTCACAAAACCACCAGCCTGAAAATAGAGGCCCAGATTGGTGTTCATCGCCGTCAAACCCGCCGCATTCACGGCCTGCACAAAGAAGGCGAAACCCTCTGTGCCTTCGGGAAGCAGATAACTGCCCTCCCAGTCCGACGGATCAGCCTCGCCGGGGCCAAGTTGCATTGATTGCCACTGACCGGCGAGCGGGCCACGTGCGGCTGTAAAGGTGACCCAAACTTCGCGCATCGGGACACCGCCGCCATTGGCTGAAATCTCGAAATCCACGCGGTCGTCATCACGGCTAAAGATCACAACGGGGATCGCCGGTGCTCCGGCCAAGGCCGGATTGAACCCGTTGGCATCAACCGCTGTCTGATCACTATAAAAGAGGCGGAAGTCCGATGCACCATCGTAGTAGCGCAGCGTGCCCTCGATCTGATCGGGATTCGCCAGGAATTGCGCCGGAGTTAGTTGCAGACGAGTGCGCTCGCCGCCTGTGATCCCGATCAGTTCACCAATCCGATTGATCGTCCACCACTGTTCAGGATAGAACGCCTCGGTGGGGAAGGTGATATGCACGCCACGCAATTCGGTTGCCGGAGCGCCAGTCAATGGCAGCACATTGTACGCCTCGCTGTAGCGGCTGCGCAACAAGATCGCGCCACGCAATTGCTGCCCCTCTTGCCCAACACGATACTGGACAACCGGCAAGACGGGTTCGCCAGGGCGGGCGATGACATCATCGGGTGTTGCCCCACGCACATAGGTCGCCTGCACCGTGGCTCCACTCCCAAGGGTTGTCACGTCCAGCGTCTCGACCGTCAAGTCTGGCCTGACGGTCACCTCGGCAACCTGCACACGGTAGAGTTCGTCTGGGGTGCCAATGGATGTAAAGCTGTCGGGCAACGGTGGCAACGCCTCTGGCCCGAGCCGTGCACCTGGCATATTGATGCGCGTCATCGGCAGGCCAAAGATCGCACTGATCGTCAGGGTCTTTTTGTCAATCCCTCGAATAACAGCCGAGTCGAGCAAGTAACGCTGCTTGGCCAGCACCAGGGCCTCGCCAACCGCTACTTCATCGCCCAGCGGTGACGTTGGGTCACGATCAATGCGAAGTTGGTCAAAGAAGTTTGAGTAGAGCTTTTCGGCAAACTCGATAAACTGGGTATCACCATACTGGTACCCCGTCCCCGCCACCAGGGTTGTTCCCCGGCGAGCAAAGAACTGCGCCCAATCGGGTTGGTCAGTTGCCCCCGGAATCGCCGCACCGTCGGGTGTGTTGTAGCCCGAATGACATCCCGGGCTGACCACCAGTGCGCCAGCCAGTCGCGATGCGCCAAGATTGGCAAGATCGGCAGTCCGGAGCACGGTAGCATAATCAGCGGCTTTGAGTGCACCATCGCTGAAATGACCCGCCAGGTAGAGCAGGTCGTAGTCTCCGTTGCTCAACGCACTACGCAGATCATCGGCGGTCCACGTTCCCGGCAACTGGTAGCTGTCAGTACTCGGCGAAAGCAGGGTTGCCGCAGCCTGATCCGTGCCCAGGCTCAGGCTCTCGGCAATCGCACTCGCCGACTCAAAGTGGAAATCGTATCCGCTCACAAACGAACTTGTCGGCACCACAACGCCATCAGTTGCAAGGTACCGATTCAGCATCGTCATTGCCTCGTTTGCCGTTTCGACCAGTCGGCCAACCGGCAGATCCGGGATCGCCAGGCGCGTCGTGCGGAAACTGACGGTAAAGCGTGCGCCATACTCATCTTGGCCGAGAATATAACCGAGCCGTAACGCTGCTTCGGAGCTACTGTTATTGTCGACGGGTGGCTTGAATTCGCTCTCATTGCCAAGCAACGCTTGATCAGGGTAACGGAAGAAGGGGATGACGTCATCGCCACCAATCAGCACGATATACCGCAGATTCGGATTCAAGGCACGATAGCGGTCGATGAGTGCCTTGATCTCGCCCGCGACGATATTCTTCGCCTCGGGGCAACTGATATTCGCGTCGGCGTTCGCATGTGCTGCCGCAATACGCGCATCCAATCCTACATCAATCAGGACACCGCCAATCTCAGGGCGTGCCATAAATGTGCCAAGCAGCGTTTGCAACTGGGTCAACTCGCTGGCACTGCTGGGTAGTCGACTCAGATCGGTGAGCACCAGGGTCTGATACGCTCCTGCCTGAGCAGCTAACCCATTGATGTCGACAGCAGGCGGCACCACATTCACACAGTTGCTCTCGCTCGTGGCCGCCGTGAGGGTAAAAGGTTGCACAGGATCATAGGCACCATTGCGTCCATAGACGGCAATGTAGATGCGCCCGCGTTCATTGAAGGTGTTGAGCGCCAGCGTGCGTGGCAGCGTTCCTTCAATATCAGTATATGCAAGCAAGCCACTGTCAACCACAATGCTTGCCAGGTCTGAGGCTTTGAAGGGTGAGGCTTTGAAGGGCGACGCCTTAAACGGCGAGGCTTTGAAGGGTGACGCCTTGAAGGGTGACGCCTTGAAGGGCGAGGCTTTGAAGGGTGACGCCTTAAACGGCGAAACAACCGCCTCGGCCAACAGATTCGGCTGAAAGGCGTCTGGGGCAAAAGCCAGGCTGGTGAAAGCCTCTGGGCTATAGAGCTCGGGAGCCAGCGTATTGGTAATAAAGTTGCTCGCCTCAATCGCTGTATAGTCAATCTGGGTCTGGGCAAGCGCAAGCGTTGTGGTCAAATCGTTCGTCGCAGCCGCAAGGATCTCTTCGGCGCGCGCATTGAGATCATTAAAAAGGGCCACATCATAGCCTGCAGGCAGGTTCGTCAGGTTGACCACCAGACGGCTGAGTGGCTCCACTTCCACATAGTACCAGCGCACCTGCTCAGCAAGGGCTAGTTGCTGACTTGCACTCGAATTGGCCCTACCGAGCGGCAGCGCTTGGTACCAGACGGTATTGTCAGGCCCAACCGGGGCGCATGTTGCCAATGCCGAGCTATTGCCCGCACTATCGGTTGCCGTTGCCGTAACAAAGCTCCCTATGCCAGTCGCAAGAGTACGTGTCATTGGCACGGTACCATCTTCGTCGGTGACAACCTCGAAGGTGTCGAGCAAGGTACGAGCCTCGGCATTGCCCCCGGCAGCACAAAATTCACCCCCAAAGAGCTGTACGGTGTACGTCATATTGCCCGTACCGGTCAACAGCCACCCTTGTACATTTGCCTGTCCTGCTACCGGAAAGTCAGGGATCGCCGTGGTAATCGTTGGGGCACGTTGATCGTTATTCGCCCCATTGCGCAAAACAACGCTGCTGCCGTTGTTGTAGATGCGATTGCCAAAGATACGATTCGCATTCGTGGTGGCTCCTTCAATCAGGATCGCCTGCTCTCCATGCCCGGCAATCACATTGCCGGCCCCGTTGGCCAGACCGCCAATCGTATTATTATTGGCCCCACCATTGAGCCAGATGCCGAGGTTGCCCGAGCCAAAGGTATTCACAACCGCATTGCCCGTGACATTGACGCCGATATGGTTGCCCTCGATCCGGTTGCCGGATCCACTGGGTGCTGCCACATCAATGCCGTACGCAGTGTACCCCCCGATCACGTTGCATGCCCCGCTACAAACCCCGCCCGGCGTGACCCCGGTTGTGCCACCAATCAGGTTATTGCTGCCCGTCACGAGCATCGCCACCCCATTAATGCCAAGCGATGCCGTCCCTGTCGCATTCGTCCCCAGATAATTGCCCTGTATGACATTATTGCTGGATGCGGCGACCCGGATCTGCTCGAAGTCATTGCCGGCGATCAGGTTGCGTTGACTCGCCAGGACACCGCCGATGAGATTGTTGTCTGAACCATTGAGGAAGATCCCGATCTGGCCGTTGCCCTGATCAAGCGAACCGCTCGCATCAGTGCCTATCATGTTGCACTGAAAGCTATTGTTGCTTCCATCAACAAAAATACCATGGGCCTGAAAGCGGTTGATCACAAGTCCACGCACAGTGCTGCCACTTGCGTTTTCAGCCAGGATAAGGCCGAAGGAAGCCCCCGGAGCGCCGCTCAATTCGATCGTCAGCGTTGGCGGCCAGGTTGCACAACTTGCCCCCGGTTGCGTCAGGCCATCAAGCATGACCGGTGCGGTGATTGGTGGAAGATCAGTGTCCAGGGCAATCGTCTGCACGCCTGTCCCCGGAAGGGCAAAGCTGATCGTATCTAATTCTGGTGTCTCGTTCGCATCGAGAATTGCCTGCCGCAGCGAGCCAGGGCCACTGTCGTTGATATTCGTTACAACAAGCAGGTCATCAAACTCGATTGCACCAAGATCACAGGCACCATCAGACGCACGGACAACACCACGCTGATCGGTCGGCGCACAGGTCGCCAGATCGCCAGCGTTGCGCGCCGGGCTCGTACGATCGAGGCTGTAAAAAAGTCCGGATGGGTCAAGGGCCAGGCCAGGATTCGCCTCGCTAAACCCAGGGCAACTGCCGCCAGGTCCTTCAAGATTCGTCCCACTCTCAGGACTCAAGGCTTCGATTGAGCAGTTTGGCCGAAAGAAGCTGGTATGACCAGTGATGATCGAATTATTGATCGTAAAGACCGCCAGGGCCGAGCTTCCATAGATGCCACCGCCCTCGCTGATTTCTCCTGACACAATATTGTCAGCGATCGTGACATTGTTGAGCGTGATCGTACCACTCGTGGCAAAGATGCCACCCCCATAGCTCTCGTAGCCAATGGCTTCGTTCCTGCTAATGGTTGAATTCTCGATCACCAACGCCCCCGCAGCGTGTGCAATCGCACCGCCATGCGCTGTGGAAACATTATTGATCAGGGCACTCTGGCGAAGGCTTGCCGTGCCATAGTTGCTGAGGGCACCCCCGTTCCGTTCGCCTTCGCCTTCCCAACTATACCCGGCCTCGTTATCACGTAACACCACGTTCGCCAAGGTGAGGGTGCCAAAGTTCAAGATCGCCCCACCCTCACCAAGGCCGGAATGTCCGTTCGTTAGAGTCAGATCACGCAAGGTAAGATCTGCGCCAAGTGCAACTTCAAAGAAGCGGAAATCGGCCTCGCTATTGAGTCTCCGCTCGAAGGTTGCCCCATTGCCTTCAATGATCAATGGCCCACCAGCAGCAGTGACCACCGGCAAGCCATTCAAACCATCTTCTGTGCTGATATATTCCACATCAAACTGATAGATGCAAGCATCTGTCAATTGAAGCGTATCCGGCTCTGGCGAATTCGTTGCTGTTGCCACAGCCTCAAGCAAAGCATTCGTATCACATGCGACCACAAACGTCTCGGCATAGGCTGACTGTTGCAGATTGCCAAAACTTGCCGCAAGCACGACCACGATGACACTACAAAGCAAAGCGAACCGCAACACCATAGCCTGTTGCTGTGCAATGAAGGCCATTTTACCTTCTCCCAGAGATATGCCCTTTGATCACCCGCCTAGTGGATCGTCTTCTTATTATATTGATATGGCCCAAGCACAACCTGACAAAAGAATTATTTGTGCAAAAAATAACAAGATTGTCATCCAAAGAAGCCCGCGTGGGGAGGTTCGGAGGAGCGGGTTTCACTGGCATACTCCTCTGCGCTCCCCTACACCGGCTTGCTCCTAGCTCTCAGGCGTTGATTTATCCCCGGCCTTATTCTCGGCTACGTTGGCACGCATCGCTCTGGCCTGTTGCTGCAGGCGCCGGAAATAGTCATTCTCGGTAATCTCGGCGACCTGGTTTTGCTGGCGTGTACGATCAATTTCGATCCGCAATTCCTGAACCTCACGACGCAGGTTCTGCTCACGGGCAATGACTTCGTCGGCCATCTTCTGAAACGTACGTGCCAATTGCCCCAGAGCATCCTCGCGACGCACAACGTCGGCCAGACTCGCGGGGGTATAACGGCCATCATTGATCGCCTGCGCGGCTTCGGTAATAATGCGTACCTGACTGATATACGCATAGTCTTCGATCACATCGCGCACCCGACTGCGCAAATGCCGGGTCAACACATGGATAATCCCACGCGCCACGCCGCTATGATTCTCGATTAAATCATAGAGCACCTCTTGCCGCAGACAGAGCAACTCGGTGGCTTGCGTCGCCGTCACCGAAGCACTGCGCGGCTCGGCATCAAGCACCGCCATTTCGCCGACAACCTCACCCGGCCCCAGTTCATTGAAGGTCAGAGCATCATCATGAATCCGCACCCCTCCCGAAATAATGACATAGAGGCTATCACCGACATCACCCTTCTGGAAGAGCAATTGACCTTCGCCAAGGCGCACCGACTCTAGCGCCGCTGCTATTGTTGGAAGCGCATCCGCATAGGCACCATCAAAAAAACGCACTGCCTCTAACAACCTGATCCGTTGGCTAAGAGCGTCCAAGGTTGATTTATCTCCGGGTGTGTTGTTCATAAACTGACCAGCATTGACATCTATCGAGCGGCACTATAGCATAGCACGATAAAGAACCCGTTGGCAAGCATATGCCGCAACGTTGACCCAGGAGTTTCAGCCATGAACCAACCCGTCGTTCGTCTCTATCTGTTCGATACCGGCTCGTGCCATGCCTCACTGCATCAGGCCTTACGTGGTGCCCCTCCCGAACCCATCGCATTTCACGCCCTTGCGGCCCTGATCGAGCACCCCCGGTATGGTTGGATCCTCTGGGATACCGGCTATGCGCCGCGCCTCTTTGAGGCGTTGCGTCCCTGGCCTTTTCTGCTCTACCCACGCCTCATGCCGTTGGCAATTGAACCGCACCTGGCCCTTGCGACCCAACTCCAACGACGCGGGATTGATCCCGCCGAAATTGGCTATGTGGTGGTGTCCCACTTTCACTTTGATCATATCAGCGGCCTGCGTGATTTCCCCCAGGCAACTATTGTCGCTGACGCTGATGCGCTCGATAGTGTAATTGGGCTAGCTGGATTCGCAGCACTACGGCGAGCATTTACCCCGGCCCTACTGCCCGATGATTTTGGGCAACGCGTGCAACCTGTGTACCACTTCAACGATGCTCCACTGCCCCCCTTTGGAGCGACCCACGACCTCTTTGGTGACCAGACGCTGCGTCTGGTGCGGCTCCCAGGCCACGCCTGCGGGCAGATGGGCCTCTTGCTGCAAACCGACACTGGCCCCGTTTTCCTCATTGCTGACGGTGCATGGCTGACCCGTTCGATTGAGGAACAACGCGGCCCCGGTCTCTTTGGCTATCTCATTGCCGACAATGCCCATCTGGTCGATCAAACCCTGGCAAACTTGCACACCTTTGCCCGCGCTAACCCCTCTGTAACCCTGATCCCCACCCATTGCCCTACCAGCTATGCCCGCATTCAATCTGCTGCTTCGAACTGAGGCCTACGACCAAGCCCCCACGCTTCTGGTGGGTTTGGCCAGGACAAATACATGCAACCGAAGGTGACCGCAATCGTCTATGCCCAAGCCCCCACGCTTCTGGTGGGTTTGGCCAGGACAAATACATGCAACCGAAGGTGACCGCAATCGTCTACGACCAAGCCCCCACGCTTCTGGTGGGTTTGGCCAGGACAAATACATGCAACCGAAGGTGACCGCAATCGTCTATGCCCAAGCCCCCACGCTTCTGGTGGGTTTGGCCAGGACAAATACATGCAACCGAAGGTGACCGCAATCGTCTACGACCAAGCCCCCACGCTTCTGGTGGGTTTGGTCGGCAAAGCCGACCAAACCCACCAGAAACAAAGTTGACCCACGCCCCTGCACCATGCTATACTAGCCCTTGTCTTGATGATTGCTTTTGTATCCTTGTTCTAGCAATAAAGAAGGTGCCGTATGGCCCAGACACGTCTGGTCATTGCCGATGATGAGTCAATCATTCGCATGAACCTGAAAGAGACTCTCGTGGGTCTTGGCTATCTTGTCGTCGGAGAGGCTGGTGATGGTGGCAGTGTCGTCCATCTGGCACGTGAGTTGCAGCCTGACCTGGTGCTCATGGATATTAAGATGCCCAAGCTGGATGGGATCCAGGCTGCCAAGATTTTGACCGAAGAGAAAATCGCGCCCGTCCTGCTCTTGACGGCCTACTCTGATCGCGATCTGGTCGAACGCGCCAAAGAGGCTGGCGTGGTCAATTATGTGGTCAAGCCCTTCCGTGAGGCTGAGTTACTACCGGCGATCGAGATCGCCATGGCGCGCTATCAAGAGTTTCTTGAGATGGATCGCGAGATTTCCGATCTTAAGGAGACCCTTGATACACGGAAATTGGTCGAACGAGCCAAGGGGATTCTGATGGATTCCCAGGGTCTCAAAGAGGCGGAAGCCTTTCGCAAGATCCAGCAACTCTCGATGAATACGCGCAAGTCGATGAAAGAGATCGCGCAGGCCATTATTCTGGCCAACGAGATCTAGGTCTTCTGTGTCCGAAGAGCCTCAGCCCTCTGCGGAGTCATTAGCACCGCCAGAATCTGCTGTGCGGTCGTGGATCAGGGCTGCATTGCCGTTTGTTGTAACGGCAATCGCAGCCGTTTTTGTCAGCCTTGCGTTCCAGGTATGGCTCTTTGCACCAACGTCAGTGACTCCCCCCTCGGTTGCACAACCTGCCACCGAGGTACAGCCTCCGCCAGCAACCACACCGTTGCCAACACCTGTGCCTCTAGCAACACCTGCGCCGACGATGGTTGATGAGAGTGCCCTTCGCCTCGATATTCTTGATCTCCAGGCTGAACAACGACGCCTCTGGAGCGTGATCTATCTCCTGCGCGCCGTCGCGCAGATCGATGATGTGCTTGCCGCCTTGCAGGCGAATGATCTGGATGAAGCCGACCGCACCCTGATGCTGGTCTATCGTTCACTTGATCGGGCTTATGCCGTTAGCGCCGAGCAGGACAAAGGCCCGATCGATTCGTTCCGCCTCCAGATCAGCCAACTCCGCGACGAACTCCGCCTCCGCCCCGAAGGCAGTGACCGGCGCCTCCGCCAGATCCGACGCCTCATCCTCAGCCTCGTCGAAGCCTGACATCCTTAGCCCGTCGCTTTTTCGGGTGCCCCATCAAAATCAACAAAACGATACCCAACGCCGCGCTCGGTGAGGATATAGCGTGGATTGGCCGGATCTTTTTCCAGTTTCTGCCGCAAATAGGTAATGTAGAGGCGCAGATAGTGGTTTTCGTCGCGGTATTCTGGCCCCCAAACCTTCGACAGCAACATTTCGTGCGTCTGAACATAACCAGCGTGTTGCACCAGATGGTAGAGCAGGCGATATTCAGTTGGGCGCAAATTGACCCGTTCACCTTCGACAAGCACCTCACGACGGGCAAAGTCAATGCTCAGGCGTTCATCAACCTGTACCAGCGTCTGTGGCACCGGAGGCGTAGCATAGTGACGGCGCAGCACGGCCCGAATCCGGCTCACGAGTTCACGATGGCTAAAAGGTTTGCCCACATAATCATCAGCCCCCAGCTCTAACCCGCGAATGCGATCTTCTTCGTCGTCCTTAGCCGTTAGGACAATGACCGGTACCTGCGTGAATTGACGAATACGGCGCAGGGCCTCGAAGCCATCGAGTACCGGCATCATAATATCGAGCAGGATAATATCTGGCATTGTCTCACGAACCTGATCAACGGCCTCGCGGCCATTCGAGGCCGTTGCGACACGCATCCCCTCGAGTTCAAGATTCATCCGCATAAAACTGACCATTCGCGGCTCATCATCAACAACCAGCACCAGTTTGTCTTTGAGCTCTGACATACAGCGATCCTGTCCTTCTAGCCGACGTTCACACCAGGTACAAGCTATGCTATCATAGAGCAATGCAAGTTCTGATCACTAACCTTCTTCTCCTCACAATCGCGGGCGGTATTGGGTATCTGGTTGCTCAGGGGCGACCAGAGTGGTTCGGGCCAGAGTCTCGTCAGCGCCTCTTCTTTATGGGCTGGATTATTGCCCTGTTGCTTGCCGGTGCCCTCCGCGCAGCAGCGATCGTCTATGGACCAGCGTCAATGTTTGCCCTGTTAAGCATCGGCGGTGGGTTTGCCCTCGGTGTCTGGCTCGGCCTCCGCGGATTGAGTTCCGAGCGCCCCCGTCGGCGCTGAGTTCGCTTACGTGCGCCATAGCAAGGCGCGTCGAATGATGGGAAGCCGGAGGGCAAGCAAGGCGAGCAGGATGATCCCGAAGATCACAGGCTCACGGATGACCTTCGCTAGCCACAGATAGTGCAAGACGGCAAGGATGGCCGCCAGGTAGACGAGGCGGTGTAAACGCCGCCACCAGCGCCCGAGTCTCCGCATCGCTGCCCCGTTGGACGTCAGGGCAAGCGGAACAAGGAGCAAAAAGGCGGCCATCCCTGCCAGAATGTACCGTTTTTCACGTATCGCCTGGCTGATCAAGTCAAGATCAAGGCTGTAATCCACGACCACAAACAGGAAGAGGTGCAGCACGATATAGCCAAAGCTGTAGAGGCCGAGGGGCTTGCGTGCTGCCATGATCCATTTCCACCCAAAGAGCAGATTGAGCGGTGTACAGGCTAACGAGGCAATAAGCAGCACGAGAGCCGGCTTGCCTGTGCGCAGGATGAGCTCTTGGATCGGGTTGACACTCAAGCGCCCCGTGATGGCATCAAAAAAGATGAGCCCAAGCGGCAAGAGTGCCGCGATCGTCACGATGAGATCAAGGATCTGGCGTTTGATGAATATACGTTTTCGCTTAATAATTCACCCGCAAATCAAGATCTTGGTACAACGCTACAACCTGATCTTCATAGCCATTGAACATCAAAGTCGGTCGACGGCCCTGCTCACCAATGCGACGTTCACTGGCCTGTGACCAGCGCGGGTGAGTCACGTCGGGATTGACATTGGCGTAGAAACCGTACTCATTGGGGGCCAGCGCCATCCAGAGCGAGGTTGGCATCGTGTCGACCAGTTCGATCTTGACGATCGCCTTGATGCTCTTGAAGCCGTATTTCCAGGGTACGACAAGCCGCACGGGAGCACCATTCTGAACGGTCAGGGGCTGACCATACAACCCGGTGGCAAGGAGGGTCAAATCGTGCATCGCTTCATCAAGGCGCAGCCCCTCCACATACGGCCACGGATAAAAGCGATCCTTCTGCCCTGGCATCTCTTCCGGACGATAGACCGTCTCGAAGCGCACATACTTCGCCTCAGGGCGCGGTTCAACGAGCGTGAGGAGGCGATGCAGGGGGAACCCAAGCCACGGGATGACCATTGACCAGGCCTCCACACAACGCAATCGATAGATACGTTCTTCTTGCTCAAACGCAAGCAGATCCTCCAACCCAAAGACGCGCGGCTTGTTGACCAACCCACCAACTTCGAGTTCCCATGGTGATGTCTGGAAATTGGCAGCTAAGCGGGCGACCCCCTGTTTGTTCGTCGTAAACTCGTAATAGTTATTGTAGGTCGTAATCGCTTCAAAACTATTCACAGGCGCACCCAGTTCATCCGTCAGTCCAGCAGCCTCTTGCTCAAGAACTTCAGGCGGAACATATGTACCACCACCACACGCCGCCAGCAAGGCTGCCGCACTCAACGCGCCAGCAGCCCCGAGCAACGCCCGACGCGACAGATACAAACCCTCGGGCGTGAGCTCCGAGGACGGAATTTTCTGCACACCCCCTCCATCTCCAGATAGCTTAGAGTACGCCCACTGTACTATTATCGCCGATCAACAACCGATACGCTTTCGGCTTGAGTGGACTACGTGTCACCGTCACATTGCGCCCGATCAGGCTATCCTCAATGCGTGCTGGCATACCACGGATCGTGCTATGTTCCAGCACAATGCTATGTTCGACCTCACTATCTTCGATCAGACAGTGATGATAAATGGACGTAAAAGGCCCGACATAGGCATTCAAAATCCGAGTCTGTTCACCAATAATGGCCGGACCACGGATGGTTGAATTAATAATCTCGGCCCCAGCCTCGACTATCACCTTGCCAATCAGATTCGAGTCGCGGTCAACATATCCATGGACAACGGGCTGCATCTCCTCGAGCACGAGGCGATTGGCTTCAAGCATATCGTCTTTCTTCCCAGTATCGATCCACCAGCCATCGTGGATATAGGGAAAGACCTGATAGCCCGACGTAATGAGCCACTGAATAGCATCAGTAATCTCGAGTTCGCCACGCAGCGAGGGCGTAATGCTATGCACGGCCTCAAAGATGTGGTGGTCAAACATATAGACCCCGACCAGGGCCAGATCGCTCTGGGGATCACGGGGCTTTTCAACCAGGCGATCGATCCGTCCATTTTCGTCCAATTCAGCGACGCCAAACGACCGCGGATCAGCCACCTGTTTGAGCACCACCTGGGCATTGAAATCGCTATGTCCAAATTGTTGGATCAAGGGGCTAATGCCGCCCTGGATACAGTTATCACCGAGGAACATCACAAAGCGATCATCGCCAATAAAATCGTGACTAATCTTGACCGCGTGAGCCAGACCGAGGGGTGCATCCTGCTCGATATAGGTAATCTGCACACCCCAGCGGCGTCCATTGCCAACAGCCGCCCTGATCTCATCGCCGGTATCACCAATCACGATCCCAATATCCCTGATCCCGGCATCCCTGATCGCCTCAATCACACGAAAGAGAACCGGTTTATTGCCAACAGGAACGAGCTGTTTGGCACTCGTATAGGTAATCGGGCGAAGGCGCGTTCCCTTGCCTCCACTCAGCACGAGCCCTTTCATGCAACAACCTTTCCATAACCACGGCCATAACCCATGCTTCTATTGTACCAGTATCCGCGTATTGCATGTACACGAGGTTACAACCGCATGATGCTTGTTAGGTAACCTGTTGATAGATGCAAAAGAGGCCAGCAATGCTGGCCTCTTTTGCATCTATCAGGATCTTCAGGGCGGTAGCCCACCCCATCATCTAACGATAGGGACGGATAGCACCAACAAATGTATTCTGCCAGTAGCTACTCCAGATACTTGAAGCCTGCACGCCATAGCTGGGGGTCATCGCATGAACCATCCGGCCACCGCCGAGATAGATCGCCACGTGAGTAATGCCACGACGCCCACCGGTATTCGCAAAGAACATCAAGTCGCCGGGGGCCAGGCTGCCCATACTGCCGATCATCGCACCATAGCGTGTGCTGTACTGACCGGCAGCACTATGAGGCAGATTAACCCCAAACTGGCGATAGACATAGCTGGTCAGGCCACTGCAATCAAAGCCCCGGGGGCTGCTGCCACCCCAGACATACCGCGAACCAATAAACTGCACCGCATAGCTTGCAACATCGCCACTGGCAGGCACACTAACCGGAGCACCGCCACCGCCACTGCTACGCGTCTGCGCCACCGTCGTACGCACAGGCAGCGCCGGGATATCATTGGTAACGGGCACACGACGAACCGCCATTGGCGACACCCGCAACAGATCCGAGAAGATCCAGGCACGGGTTCCATTTTCGAGTTCAACCCGGTACCAATCTTTATGGCGGGCCAGCAACTTCACGTTACTATCGGCATTGATCGAACCAACGCGATCATACGCTGAACCAGGACCGCGGCGCAGGTTCACGCGATTTTCCAGCACCATGCCGACCAGAGGAGGATTGGGATCAGGAATGGAAGAGGCAATTGGAATGCGCTCGATCACCCCATCAACAATATTCAGGAACTCTGACGTGACCCAGCCATACTGAGAACCATACTCAACCAGGAACCACTCCTCGTACCGTTGGATGAGGGTCAACTCCTGACCGGCAGTCATCTTGGCCATACTCACATAGTTGACCCCGGGGCCATCACGCAGGTTCAGACTTTCTTCACGCACCACCCCAATTTTGGGCGGCGGGGGCGGTGGGATAACGTCAGCAGGAACCTGATTAAGCGTATAGACAACGGCCTCAGGAATATTCACCAGTTCAGCCGAGACCCAGTAGAGGGATCCTTCGCCGACACGACGAATCTGGAGCCACTCTTCAAAGCGGGCGACAACCTCAATTTCGGTACCAACCTGAACACGATCAACATCATCATAGGCCAGGCCAGGGCCATTGCGCAGCCGCACCGTATCTCCCGCAATCGTAGCGGGCACAATCAACGGGGCAAGCAATTCGGTGCGCGAAGAGAGTGAAATAGGTACCGGCAGCGCATCGTGCTCATCAAGAGGAGGATCACCGACCAGCGGTACACCCTCTTCGATCTGCAGGGCAACCGACCCAAAGGCAGATTCACCCGGCAAAATGAGCGCATTCGCTGCGGGAGCAGGAGCAACGGGAACTGTGGTTGGCAACTGACTCAGCAGCAGGGCCAGAGGGATCATCAACGCAACGATTGCGTGGAGAATAAAGCGTGTCGGAAGATAGGAAACCCAGGTACGGGGATGGAGAAAGGCTATGATGCCTCTGGAACGAAGACCGGCGAAAGGGTGACTCTGCTGACGGTAGCGATCATGGCGTCTCGACGCTTGTTGTTGCAGATGTTCAGTGCTACTACGCAGGTCTGAAGAAGGCTGATTGCGATTAAGCTCGATCATGGAGCAATATACCTCACTTGTAATCCATACGGCGCATATGCGCAGGTCTTATGCCCACAACACAATCGGGGTGCCTTTGCGCCTTCACTGGCTATCAGGAACGGGAAGCCTGAATATAACACAGGTCTGCACACCCTACAAGTATCAGAGCCGTATCAGGTATTAAGTGGGTTGTTACCGTGCTGCGAAGGTGATCGGCTTTGAGTTTGCTACCCCACATCCGCTTTCATCGCACATGCAAGCGTGACTTATGTGGGGAGGCTACACAATCACTGTGCGCCAAAATGGTAAATCTAAGTTTAAGATATGTCACGCATTCTGTCAATAGTACCTGTGATCCAGTCGTTTTTGTGCATTAGAATGCCAAATAGTCTGCGTAGCCGTTTGTACAAGACAGGATTAGTGTCAAGACTTTTACGACTACGCATCAATGAGCCAGGTCTACAGGTAGCGGCAATGAGCCGTTCTCAGTCACATACCACTAGTCTGAGCGATCGCTGATATGCTGCTGCGTAAGCTGATAATCATTGTCAGTTACTCGCTGACGGTTTGAGGTCTACGGACTGTGACTATAGTACTATCTCAGCGCAGCGTTGGGTTCAGCATTGCCCCCCTAAACGCTATGTGCTGGGGCCGGCAGCCTCAACCCTCGCTTATTACCAGACAATCAACATCATCGGGACGATCAGCACTGCAGCGATCATAAGCAAAAAGACGAGCAATTTGAGTTGTTCAGCGGTGCGACGGTTGCCTAGTTCCTGACAGACAGCGGGGTCATAGGGAACATTTGGCAACTCGCCCAGCAAAACCTCACCAAGTGCCCCAGGATTCGTGAAGAGGGTCTGAACAAAGGTTGTGATCAACTGACGGGTGGTGATGAGGGGTGGTGCCCAATACGCATGTTCAGGGCTGATTGGTTTACCCGTTAAGGCGCAATGGAGTTCACCCTTGATAACGGTGGGCGAAGGGCCAGATGATGAGGTGGTAACCGGTACAGACATTGTCTTGTTCCTCCTGCGCATTGGGTGAGATGCAAGCTGTTCTGCCGACGCTAGGCAATGCGCCGCACAAAACGCTCGATCCTTTCAAGCGCAATTTCGATCTTTTCCATGGACGTTGCATAACATGCACGAACATACCCCGTCCCACTGGGGCCAAAGGCATCGCCAGGGATGACCGCGACATGCTCTTCTGTGAGCAGCCGATCACAAAATTGCTCACTTGTCATCCCAAGGTGTCCAACAAAGGGGAACGCATAAAAGGCCCCCTGTGGTTCAAAGGTCTTGAGGCCAATGGTATTCAGCCCGTCCACAATCACGCGGCGACGCCGATCATATTCAGCGACCATTGCCTGCACACTTGCTTCCCCATGGCGCAGCGCTTCGATCCCTGCATACTGGCTCATCGTCGGGGCCGACATGATGGCATACTGATGAACTTTGCGGACAGCGGCCGTGATCTCTTCGGGGGCGGCCATCCAACCCAGGCGCCAACCCGTCATTGCATAGGCTTTCGAGAAACCACCGAACAAGACGGTCCGGTCGCGCATCCCTGGCAAGGAAGCAAAACAGGTATGCTCGACCCCATAGACAAGCCGGTCATAGATTTCGTCCGAAAGGACGAGCAGATCGTGGCGGTTGGCAACGTCGGCAATTTCACGCATTCGTTCTGGTGAAAGCACCGCCCCGGTCGGATTGTTGGGGTAGCCAATCATAATGGCCTTGGTCCGTGGGGTGATTGCAGCTTCAAGTGCCGCCCCGGTTACCTGGAAACATTCTTCGACGCGGGTGGGCACATAGACAGGACGCGCATCAGCCAGTTGCACACTAGCCATATAAGCCACAAAACATGGCTCGGGCATCAAAACTTCATCGCCAGGGTCAAAGAGCGCAAGCGCCGCCGCCGCCATTGCTTCGCTCACGCCAACGGTCATGAGGAGGTCGTGTTCAGCATCATACATGACGTTGTAGCGCTGCTTCAAATGCTCCACAACGGCTTCACGGAGTTCGTACAGCCCCGAGTTTGACGTGTAGGCGGTTGTCTGATCAATTGACCGTTGTCCGGCCTGACGTATCGCCTCGGGCGTCATAAAATCTGGTTCACCAACCCCCAATGAGATCACATCGGGCATGGTGGCTGCAATATCAAAAAAGCGTCGAATGCCAGAGGGAGGAATGCCGCGGACACGACGCGAGATACGCTCGGAGGACATGGAAAACTCCTGACACTTGGCTGCACCAACTCTTGTTGTGTGGTGCAAGCTTATCTTACCACGCTGATCGATCCACATTAATACCAGGGTCTCGCCCTAGCGATTCCCGCGTTCACGCCCATACGCGATGATTTCATCCAGGAACCGCGAGGGTTTCAGTTGTTGCCCGCGATTCCGCCCCGGTGTCCACGAAAGATAGAGGCGCTCGCCAGCACGCGTCAGGGCTACATAACAGAGCCGCCGCTCTTCTTCAATCCCGTCGCTACTCCCCATACTCCGCTCGTGAGGGAGGGTCTTCTCTTCGAGCCCAGTGACAAAGACAAAGGGCCACTCGAGGCCTTTCGCCGCATGGATCGTGAGCAACTGCACCTGATCACGGTCTTCGTCGCCGGTGTCGGCTGAGGTAAGCAGGGCGATCTCTTGCAGCAACGAACGCAGATCAGTATGCTCTTCGGCTGCCAGCATCAGTTCTTGCAAGTGCGCACGCGCCTCGGGTAGTTCTTCGGGGCTGAACCGTTGTTCCAGGGCCGTCATATAGCCGCTCTGCTCGAGCACATCGGCCAGCAAGTGATCCGGTGGGGTTGTCCCCTCGGCCATGCGTTGCCAGCGGGCAAAGAGGCTCGCGAGCCGGCGCGCTCCCTCGGCAGCTTTGGGGGACAGGCTCTTCTGCGCTTCAGGATGGCTCAGACTTGCAACCAGACTCAGCCCCGCATGCCTGGCAACGTCAGTTAACCGTGCCAGCGCCTGTGCGCCAAGCCCTCGCGGGGGGACATTGGCGATCCGATTGAAACTGAGGTTGTCAGCAGGATTATTGATGACCCGCAAGAAGGCCAGTGCATCACGAATAACGGCCCGATCATAGAAGCCGACACTGCCCCGCACCGCGTAGGACAGGCGGGCATGGCGCAAGGCGGTTTCAAGTGGACGACTCATATGGCGCGTCCGATAGAGAATCGCCATCTCACGAAGCGGACGACCCTGCTGCTGCAACTCGCTGATTGTCCGTGCAATCTGTTCGGCCTCTTCACGGCCATTCTTGGCCTCGTTGATCAAGAGGCAACGATCCCCAGGCAGCACCTTGCGGGCCGCCTGGAGGTTCATCGGGGCCACGCTGCGGCTATGCCGAATGACGGCATAGGCGGCATCAAGGATCGGCTGACGCGAACGATAATTGGTCTGAAGTTCGATCACCTGCGCTTCAGGGAAGTCGTGGGCAAAGCGGGTGATGATGCTATGATCAGCATTGCGGAAACCATAAATGCTCTGCATCCCATCGCCCACTACAAAGAGCGAGCGCGTCTGCGCATTGGCACCCCCAGGCCGTGTGAGTAACTCAACGAGCGCATGCTGACTCGGGTCAGTATCCTGATATTCATCAACCAGCACATGGCGCCAGCGGGCCTGGCATGCTTCAAGTACGTCGTGGTGTTCGTGCCATAGCCGATGGGTCAGCAGAATAAGATCGTCAAAATCAAGGGCATTGGCCTGTTCAAGCGCACGCTGATAGCGGCGATAACATCCAGCGACAAAACGGTCAACCGGGTCGGGGCTCAAGCGTGCCATCAAGCGTGGCGTAAGCATCCGGCTCTTGGCGCGCGAGATGCGCCGCAGTACCTCATCGGCTTCAATCAACACAGGAGGACGTTCGGTTGTGTTGGCAAGGGCATCGGTGGCGAGTTGAAGTTGTTCATCGGCGGCATAAATCGAAAAAGCCCCGGTATAACTCCCAATACGTCCGCCAATTTCCTCGCGCAGCAACCGCGCACAGACAGCGTGAAAGGTTCCGGTCATCAGACCACGTACCCCTCGCCCGAGTTGCTGGCGTAGGCGCTCGCGCATCTCTTTCGCCGCTTTATTGGTAAAGGTCAGCGCCAGGATTGCGTCGGGCTTCACACGGTGCTGTTCGATCAGATACGCAATCCGCAAGGTCAACACGCGGGTCTTGCCACTCCCTGCCCCTGCCCGCACCAGCACCGGGCCAATGGGGGCCGTAATCGCCGCACGTTGCGCCTCATTTACGTTACTCAGAGCATCCATAGAAATATGTTACGTGTAGCCTCCAGATACCTGTTCAGTCGCACGTATCCCGCATCAGTTGGGGAAATGACTGATAACACCGCATCTTACCACACCTCGCCTGTGTGAATGATCGTGTAGGGTGAGTGGTATAGGGCGATTGCATCATACGAAACCGGATAAAAATACACTCTATCAGGGCACCCGCAAGGGGTGCCCCTACAGGTCGTCCGGGCCGTCGTGGTGGTGTGCGCGGCCCTGGCGCAACCCGGCGGGGCCGAGCCGGGTGTACGGGCACCCCTTGCGGGTGCCCTGGTGGGGTGCATGCACGGAAGATGCAATCGCCCTGGTGAATGGTATACTTGTCCTTGCGGTGGCAGGATGTAAAGGAACGATGCAAAGCTTATGATCGCATCATTGCGGGGAACGCTCACTCAGCTTGGGGCCGATCACCTGGTCCTTGAGACGGGAGGGGTTGGCTATCTCGTCTATGTGCCACGTACGGTGCTGGGGAACGTGGGCTCGCCTGGCGAGACGCTGTTTCTCTATACCTTGCTACTGGTGCGCGAAGATAGTATGACTCTGTATGGGTTTGTGACGGTCGAACAGCGCCAACTGTTCGAGTTATTCCTGACCGTGGCCGGGGTTGGGCCAAAAGTAGCCTTGAATCTCTTGGCAACCGGGGATCTTGATGCGCTTCGGGTCGCGATTGTTCAGGGCGACACCACCACGCTGGCGCGCGTGCCGGGGATTGGCAAGAAGACTGCCGAGCGCCTTTCGCTCGAACTCAAGGGCAAAATTGAGCTCAAAGGGTTGCCGACGACCCCTGGGGTACCGCCGGCAGTCGCCGCGCTCAATACGGAACTAGCCGAACTCCTCACGAGTCTCGGCTATACGCAGGCCGAGGCGGCAGCAGCCCTGGCCACCATCCCGGCTGATGCATCCACTGAGCTTGAAGAGCGGCTACGCCTGGCTCTGCGTTATTTTGGTAGTGCCTGACGAGACAGACGCACAGTTGGTCACCCCTGATGAACGAGAGCGACCCATTCGCCTTCAACATGGCGTTCGCGCAGGTGCAGGCCCGCCGCTGCGAGTGCCGACGTGACCTCTGCTTCGCGGGTGTTGATGATGCCACTGCTGATCAAGATGCCGCCGGGTTCCAGGTTCGCCGCGAGATCATCAGCAAGCGTGATCAGCACCCGGGCGATCAGGTTGGCAACGATCAACGCGAACGTGTGCGGAGCCTCACCAGGCACCGCCGGTTGAGGCGGCACCTCCTCACCAAAATCGCCACTCAGCCAGTGTCCCATGCGCCGTCCCGCGCCAAGGCTGCCCTCAGCCACCTCAACAACCTTATGAACCCCATTGTGGGCTACATTTTCAGCGGCAACCTGAACGGCAACAGGGTCGTTATCAAGCGCAAACACTGGCCGGGCACCGAGTTTGGCTGCGGCAATCGCCAGGATGCCTGAACCGGTACCCAAGTCGAGGGTTCGCATACCCGGTTGCACATACTGCTCGAGGAGGCTCAGGCAAAGGCGCGTTGTCGGATGAAGGCCCGTGCCAAACGCCATGCCAGGATCGAGGCGCAGAACAACGTCGTCGGGGCGAGCTTCATACTCCAGCCACGAAGGGACAATCACGGTACGCGCACCAATATGCATGACCGTGTAGTGCTCTTTCCAGGCATTAGCCCAGTCCTCTTCAGCGAGCGTACGCACCTGGAGTGGGCCGACCGGGCGCATATGGCCCAAATACCAGAGGGCCTGCTCGATGCGTTGACGCGCCTCTTCGGACTGTGCATCGAGGGGCAGATAGGTACGCAAGACCGACGGGCGGCTCGGATCGTAGCGAAACTCCGGCCCCTCGTCGCCTGGTGTCCAGGATGGTTCAACCACCACCCCGCCATTGTAGCCATAGCGAGCCAGCACTTCGGCGACTGACTCGACCGCCTCTTGATCAACCTCAACCGAACACTCCAACCATGCCGTCATACAGACTACCCTATCTTCCACCGTGTCCCCTGGGGACCATCTTCGAGTGTAATGCCAAGTTCGGCGAGCCGGATGCGCACGTGATCAGCCAGAGCGTACTGCTTCGATAGGCGCAACTCGGCGCGTAACTCGATCAGCAACTGGATAAACGGAGCGATATCCTGGTTACGTTCACGCTGCGACGGATCGAGGCGCAGGCCCAGCACCCCAGCAAGTTCACGCAGCGCAGCCTGAGCGTCAGCAAATGGTGGGCCACCCACGCCCGCGTCACGGGCGCTATTGATCGCCCGTACCAGATCAAAGAGCGAAGCGACTGCCCCGGCAGTATTGAAGTCCTGATCCATCACCCTGGTAAAGAACGCCTGCGTTGTGATCACGGCACTGGCGAGATCCGCCACGAACTCTCCGGTCTCCACGGAACCTACCGATGGTTGCAAGGCCGACAACAGGCGTTCGAGCTTACGGGCGTTATCGTTAGCAACGGCGGTATTATACGTCAACGGACTACGATAGGAACTACTGAGCACAATCAGACGGAGCACATCGGCATCATACTGTTCGAGGAAACTCGCAATGGTCACCACATTGCCGAGCGACTTAGACATCTTCTCGACCTGGCGCGTCACTGGATTAACGAGTTGCAACATCCCATTATGCACCCAGAAGCGGGCAAACTGCTTATCAGTCAGACTCTCGCTCTGCGCAATCTCATTCTCGTGATGAGGAAAGACGAGATCGCTGCCACCGCCGTGAATATCCATCTGTTCACCAAGGTGTTTCATGCACATCGCCGAGCATTCGATATGCCAGCCCGGGCGGCCTTCGCCCCACGGACTCTGCCATGCCGGTTCACCAGGGCGAGCCGCTTTCCAAAGCGCAAAATCAGCGGGCGACTCTTTGCGCGGATCAACCTCAAAGCGCGTTCCGGTGAACATATCAGCCAGCGAGCGTCCCGAGAGTTTGCCGTAATCTTCGTCCTTGTGAACGCGAAAATAGACATCACCCTCGGCAGGATAGGCATACCCCTTGTCGATCAACCCCTCAACAAACGCCCGGATCTCAGGAATCGTCTGACTGACCCGAGGATACGCCGTTGCGGGCAACACATTGAGGGCCTGCAACTGGGCGAGGAACTCTTCGGCAAGTTGAGCCGACAGGTGCAACGGATCGATCCCTATTGTCTCGGCGCGAGCAATGATCTTATCGTCCACATCAGTAAAATTGACGATATGGCGCACTGTGTAGCCACGATACTCAAGATAGCGGCGGATCACGTCAAAGACAATAGCCGACATCGCATGACCGATATGAGCGTCGTCATACGGAGTCACCCCACAGACATACATCCGCACGACACCTGGCTCAATTGTCTCCAGGGGCTCGATCTTGCGGGTGAGCGAGTTATAGAGCATGATCGTCATCTTAGATTCCCCCACCCTGACTATATTCGCCATCGGCAACGCCATTGCGATATTCTTCTTCTTCCAGGATACACCAGAGGCTATCGGGTAGCGCATCGTAGGTCAGATGGTGCTCGAGATGATGGACGTGGGTCACCTCTTCAAGGTCACAGAGGCGCATTTCGAGTTCCATGATCTTAGCACGTAAGCCGCGGAGCATCTCGCCTTCAGGGTCGGGCAAGCTCTCGACGCGACGGGTTTCGCCGGTGGCGGGGTCACGGGTCGCCACGATGCGGGCAGGCACACCAATCGCGGTGGCATGAGCGGGGACATCCTTCACCACCACCGCGCCCCCACCGACACGGGCACCTTCACCGACCGTAATCGCCCCAAGCACACTTGCGCCAACGCCAACAACAACCTTATCAGCAAGGGTCGGGTGACGTTTCCCCTGCTGTTTACCGGTACCACCAAGGGTAACGCCCTGATAAAGCATCACATCATTGCCAATCTCGGTGGTTTCGCCAATCACGACACCCATCCCGTGATCGATGAAAAAACCGCTCCCGATACGCGCACCGGGATGGATCTCGATGCCCGTAAGAAAGCGTGCATACTGCGAGATCAAGCGTGGTAAAAAGGGTGTTTTGCGCCGCCAGAGGGCGTGGGCCAAGCGGTGCAAGACAATCGCGTGCAGCCCAGGATAGAGCAACACCTCGGCGAGATTGCGGGCAGCCGGATCATTACGAAAGATCGCACGGATATCATCACGCAAGACGCGCAGCAAAGAATACGTAGCCATTTTCCCTCCCGTTGGGTAAACTTCCGACGAAGACGAGCGACGGAACAGCGCATCAGGGGCACTGTGACCGACAGTGCCCCTGGCTACACCAGCACCCAAAACGGAAAGACAGGCTGAGCGCATCCATGCGAAAAAAGCGCGATAGTGTGCTACCGCGCAATAATGAAAATGGTGGTAAACCCTGGTGAACGAAGCACCCAGGGGGGGACTGCCACCTACTGGGTCGTGGTATCAGACGAAGTCGTGGTCGCTGCACCACTATCGGTCTTCTCGGTTGTCGGAACCGCATCAGCCTTCTCATCAGTCTTTTTGACAGCATCGGCACCAACCGTGCTGCTACCTGTCCCGCGGCTGTCGTTGATATACCAGCCTGAGCCCTTGAAGACGATCCCGGCAGGCTGGATCACTCGCCGTACCGTACCACTGCTGCCACAGCGACAGGCAGTCAGGGGCTCATCTTTGAAGCTCTGAAACTGCTCAAACTGTTTGCCACAAGCATCACAGGCATAGACGTAAGTAGGCATAAGTGAAGTACCTCCATCTGATAGTTTAGTCGAAACTCCACGATCAAGGAGGGCCCAGGCCCTCCTCCACACCACATCGTAGTAGATTTGCTACATGGTATTGTACCTGAAGTCGCGTTCCTGTGCAATTAGAACTCTGTTAGAAATCGTGCTTCGCTGGGGCCAAAGCCAGCAATGCTGGCTTTGGCCCCAGCGAAGCACGAGAATTTCCCCTCTTCACAGGCCGCGTATAATAGAAGAGGAAGCAAAGCCGCTACAACCAAAGGATGGTCAGCATGCAGGAGTTTTTCGAATTTGGCCTGGGTGGGCGCGTTCTCTACAAGGCCGGTCTAGCACATGAGCTCGGCCAGGTTGTTGAAGATATCGGGGCAAAACGGGTTTTTGTGGTGGCCGACAAGGGCGTCATTGCAGCTGGCCTGCTGAGCACGGTGCTTGCCGGGCTCGAAGGCAGTGCCGAGGTGGTCGGCGTGCTTGATGATGTGCCACCGAATTCGTCGGTGCGGGTGGTGATGGAGGGGGCCCAGGCCGTGCGTGAGGCCAAGGCTGATGTGCTGATTGCGATTGGTGGGGGGAGCCCAATTGATACAGCCAAGGGCATCCGCATTGTAGCAACGATGGGCGGCGATATCCTCGATTACGAGGGCTACAATGTGTTGACCGAACGCTTGATGCCGCTTATTGCCGTCCCGACCACAGCCGGTACCGGCAGTGAAGTAACGTCGATTGCCGTTATTCTCAATGAAGACGAACACCGCAAGATTATTTATAGTAGCCGCTATATCTATCCCGATCTTGCTGTGCTTGATCCCGAATTAACCCTGACCATGCCGCCTCGTCTGACAGCGGCAACGGGCATGGATGCGCTATCGCATGCGATCGAGACCTTTGTTTCGACCGATAATAATCCGTTCAGTGATAGCCTGGCTCTGGCAGCCATTGACTTGATTGGGACCCACCTTCGTGATGCCGTCAATGATGGCACCAATCTCGAAGCACGGGGCCATATGCTGATTGCAGCATGTATGGCGGGCATTGCCTGTTCGAACAGTTTCTTTGGGGTGATCCACGCGATTTCGCACGCTGTCGGGGCCATGTTCCCGGTGCATCATGGAACACTCAATGCGCTCGTTATGCCCTATGGCATGCAATTCAACAGCGTGGTCGCACCTGAACGGTATGTGCGTATCGCCCATGCAATGGGGGTGAATGCCGGCGGCCGCAGTGACGAAGAGGTCATCACCGATGGCATCAACGCCGTGCGAACGCTCGCGGTTGACTGTGGTTTGCCAACCCGTCTGCGTGATGTTGATGTGCCCGAGTCGGCCTTGCCCGAGCTGGCCGCCCTCTCGGTCGTTGAGCCTGCGATTTTCAATAATCCACGTGTCGCGACCGAAGAGGAGTTGCTTGATCTGCTGCGTGAGATGTGGTAGGTGATCCAGTTGCGGGGCAGGGCCTTAGCCCTGCCCCGCAACCGGATGAATCCTAGCCGGAGGCTTACATCCCTGCCGCAAGGATCGTGCCCGGAGCGATCTGGGCCCCTGGGGGGACAGTTACACCCGAGGCAAGAATGGCACCACGGGTTTTGAGTTGGGTTACGGTGAGCAAGCCACGGGTTTCGACGGTTGGTTGAACCTCCTCAAAGATAGCGGCTGTCAGGGTGGCGTTGTCACCAATCGCAACATGTTCGTCGAGCCAACTCGCCTGAATGGTAGCACCTTCCCCGACCACAACCCCAGTGGCCAGAGCCGAAGCCTGAACAGTTGCGCCCGCTTTGATGATGCAGCCATCACCAATGGCAACCGGGCCAATCAGACGTGCCCCGGCTTCGATCACGGCTTTGCCAATATGAACCGCACCCTCAAGCTGTGCTTCAGGGTGCAGGGTTGCCGACGGATCAATGCTGGCCCGGAGGTGAGCCTGACGCATAACCAGAAACTGGGCCGCGCTCAGGGCTTCCCAGGGGTTGCCAACAGGAACCCAGAAGCCCGTACAAATATGCGGGCGCACAGGATGCCTGGCGGCGAGCAGGGCAATCAGGTCGGTCAATTCCAGTTCGCCGCGTGGTGACGGCGTGATGGTTTCGACCAGAGAAAAGACCACCTGATCAAACTGGTAGATCCCGGGGTTGGCAAGCGCATCAGGCGGCGGATCGGCAGGCTTTTCGAGCATCCCATGAACCTTGCCGTCAACAATCTGCAGGACGCCGAATGAGCGGGCATCAGCCACCCGTAACCCGGCAACCCCATAGCGGCTCTGACACACCCCGAGCAGATCGGCCTGGGCAACGAGATTATCGCCATACAGCAAAAAAAAGGGCTCATCAACAGGTTGTGCCGCAAGCAAGGCACCTGCCGTACCGTTGACAACCTCTTGTCGCACATAGCGCAGGGCAATGCCCTGATAGTTTGCGCCAAAGGTCGCTTCGATCTGGTCGGCCCGATAGCCCACGACCAGGGTGACACGGTCAACGAGGCCAACCAGTTCATCAAGAATATGCGTGAGCAGCGGGCGTCCAAGCAGAGGGATCAACGGCTTGGGGCGCAGCAAGGTGAGCGGTCGTGTACGTTTCGACTCGCCAGCCGCCAAAATGACAGCGTGCCGCGTCGTACAAGCGTGTGTCATCGTATCATGATGAGCCATGCAAATCTCCATCAAGCAGATGTGTCATGGCTCAAGCATACCAGAAAAAGAGCCGTTCTTGCGGGCCTATAACCCGCAAGAACGGCTCTTTTCTGCTGATTACGCCGTCAACTGCTGAGTGAGCAAAATAGCCTGAGCGACTTCACGCATGGTTTTGCGGCTATTCATCGCGAGTTGCTGGATCTTGCGAAACGCCTCGCCTTCACTAAGGCCCTGGCGATCCATCAGATAACCCTTGGCGCGCTCGATCAGCTTGCGTGTCTCGATGCGGTCACGTAACTGATGCAATTCACGATAGCGGTTCATCTGTTCCTTCCAACGGGCCGTCGTAACCTCGATCAGGGGCATCAGATCGGTTTCACGAACAGGCTTGGTCAAATAGCCAAGCACACCGGCCTCGCGTGCCTGCATCACCAGTTCACGCGAGCTGTACGCGGTAAGGAGCAAGACCGGGGCGAGCCGTTCATCGTGGATCATACGGGCGGCGGTCAGCCCATCCACAACCGGCATTTTGACATCAAGAATCACAAGATCAGGGCGAAGCTGGCGCGTCAGATTGAACGCACTCTGCCCATCACTGACGTCACCGACGACAAGATAGCCCTGTTCTTGCAGGATCTCACGGAGATTCATGCGAATGAGTGGTTCATCATCAGCAATCAAGATGCGCGTGGTCATAGGTTTTCTCGTGGTAAGCACAGAAAAAAGCCCATGTGAGTGCCACCTTGGACACACAGATGAGCTACACTGCAATAAACATTGTTATGGTAGCAACAGGATACCACGTTGCTACCAGGGTTTCCTACGGTACCATTGCACAATCACAGAGGGGTAGCACTTGGATCTATTGCTACCCACTACGTGGCGTAACGCCGTGTCCCGCAGTGATGTGTCCGATATCAAGGCGTCCACCCTGTTGCTGGAAGCCACCAACAAACGGATTTTCAGCCATAAACATTGGCGTATCAAGATCAACAAACTCAAACCCACCGATACCTGCGGCGAAATGGGCCGACATCGTCATCGCCAGGAGGGACTCGACCATGCCGCCAATCATCAGGCGGAGACCGGTCACACGACAGATCGTCGCAATATCAAGCGCTTCGACGACACCGCATTTCATCAACTTGATATTGACGACCTGAGCGGCCTGTTCGTGGGCCAGGCGCAAGACATTCGCCGCGCTCGAAGCGGTTTCATCAGCGGCAACCGGGGCACCGCACCAACGGGACAACTGATTCATCCCTTCCCAATCATCACCATGGACGGGTTGCTCGATCAAAACCGGGTGGATCTGCTGGGCATGCAACGCACCAAGCAGCGTCAACATCTCGTCGGCGCGCATCCCTCCATTGCCATCAAGCATCAGGGGCGCGTCGGGCGCAACAGCGTGAATGGCAATCAGGCGGCGCAGGTCAAGATCGAGATCACCACCGCCAATCTTGACTTTGATCATCCGAATACCGCGATCGAGGATCGCCAGCGCTGCGGTTGATGCATCTTCGGGACTACCGGTCGTAATCGTCATATCGGTCTCGAGCACACTGCCTGCGCCGCCAAAAAAGACATAGAGCGGCATGCCGACATGCCGGGTCAGCGCATCCAGGATGGCCGTTTCGAGCGCACAACGCGCACTGCCGTGCTTGATCAACGGCTCACACAGCGCACGCGCCAGGGGGCGCCACTCACGGACATCCGCTCCCTCGATGATCGAACGTACGCTTTCGATAGCAGCCTGGGCACTCGCTTGCGTTTCGCCATTAAACGCAGGGAAAGGTGCGGCTTCACCATACCCAAGCGTGCCATCAGCGAGCTCGATCCGTACCAACAGATTGCGGGCGATCTCCTGCGACCCACCGGCAATCCCAAAGGGCGTTAACAAGGGGATATCGAGTGGCTCGACGGTCAGGTTGTGGATTGTTGTTGCGCTCATACTCATCGTTATGCTAAAAACTGCGTTGCAAGCGCAGATAGATCGTAATCGTTGCCAGGACAATCAGGGCCCCGAGGGCTTGCCAAAACGAGGTGAGGCGTTCACCAAGTAGCAAGGCGGCGAGGACAAGCGTTGCAATGAGCCGCCAGGCCATCGTGCTACTGACAAGCGGCGCACCAAGGTGGCGCAGGGCCGCGATCTGACCAAGGTTGGCACCCAGCAAGACAAAGACAACAAAACCAAAGAAGATAGCCCAATCGGCGGCCCCGATCACCGCATACCGGCTCCAATCTTCACCGATCATGAGGCTGATCATACCAGTCGTCAGGGTCAGTACGGTCAATTGTACCAGCATCACCGCTTCACCGGGAATAGCCGACTTGACGGTGCGCGGGATCAAGATCATATAAAATGCCAGGCTGATCGCCGAGACGAGAGCGAGGCCAATGCCGAGCCAATCACTGGCCGTGATCGCTAGCGTAAAACCATGTCCGGCCAGATCGCCACTCATCAACAACAGCGAGCCGAGCAGCGAAAAGCCAATGGCTGTCCAGGTGTAGGGCGGCAAACGATCGCGAAAGAGCGAGAAACTGAGCAGCGCGACAAGCAGCGGCGTCATCAGGGTGATGAGTTGCACATAGACCGCCAGCGTATAACGGGCCGCCAGCACATTGGTAATCGCACGCACAACCACAAAGAAGGCAAATGCCCAGATCGCAGGTTGCAGCAAAAAGCGGCCATCCAGACGACGCAACACAAAGGGGGCAAAGACGGCCAGAGCGATCAAGTTGCCGAACGCAAGCAGCGACATACTTGGCAGAAGCGTAACGGTCTGAAGGTAGCGGGCAAGCACGGGATACGCGCCCCAGCCAGTGTGGGCCAGCAGTGCCATGCCCATCCAGATCCAGTCATTGCTGCTATCGTCACGAGTCGTTGTCGGGACAGGCGTAACAGAAGAGCTCATGATTCCCAGATTTCTACAAAACAGAGGGTTGCAGTGCGTCATTGCAGTGGCGGTATTATAACGCACAGGTACAAAAAAGTTTAAAGCCGCGCTCACCACATGGTATAATGTTGGCTCACCGAGTTACAAGCTACATTATCCCTGCACAGGATATGCACGCTTATAAGCATAAGCTTTGACATGTCGTGGTTGATTTTTCGTTGCAGGTTGCCCGATTCTTTGGGCCGTGATGGTTTTGGAAGTTGAAGGAGCGGTTGTGTCTGATACTAAAATTATCTATTCGATGATCCGGGTGAGCAAGTTGCATCCACCCAATAAGGAGGTGCTGAAGAATATCAGTCTCTCGTATTTTTACGGGGCCAAGATCGGAGTTATTGGGGCCAACGGTTCAGGGAAAAGTTCACTGCTACGCATTCTCGCCGGGGTTGACAAAGATTTCAATGGCGAGACGGTGCTGGCCCCTGGCTATACGATTGGCTTGCTCGAGCAAGAGCCGCAGCTTGATGATACCCTGACGGTGCGTGACATTGTTGAGCAGGGTATGGCCGAGACGGTTGCGTTGATGCGGCGCTACGATGAAATCGCCGAGCACTTTGCCGATCCCGAAGCTGACTTTGATGCGCTGATTGCCGAGCAAGGCGAGTTGCAAGAAAAGATCGATCATGTTGATGGCTGGAATCTCGAAAGCAAGCTGGAATTGGCGATGGACGCCCTCCGCTGCCCGCCAGCCGAGACGCCGATCCGGGTGCTCTCGGGTGGGGAACAGCGACGGGTCGCACTCTGTCGTTTGCTTTTGCAGACGCCTGATATTCTGCTGCTCGACGAGCCGACCAATCACCTCGATGCCGAGTCGGTTGCATGGCTTGAACGTCACCTGCAAGAGTACAAGGGAACGGTCATTGCGGTGACGCACGACCGTCACTTTCTCAACAATGTGGCGGGCTGGATTCTTGAGCTTGAACGAGGCCACGGTATTCCCTGGCGGGGCAACTATTCAAGCTGGCTGGAACAAAAGCAGCAGCAGGTGGCCGCCAATGAAAAGCAAGCTAGCCAGCGCCAGAAGTCACTGCAACGCGAACTCGACTGGATCAATATGGCCCCCAAGGGTCGTCACGCCAAAAGCAAGGCGCGCATCAGTGCCTATGAGCGGCTGCTTAGTGAGAACCAGGAGCAACAGGATCGCGAGTTGGAGATTTTTGTACCCGCCGGGCCACGCCTCGGCGATGTGGTGATCAAGGCCGAGGGCTTGGCCAAGGGGTACGGCGACCGGTTGCTCTATGATAACCTCAGTTTTGATCTGCCGCCTGGCGGCATCGTTGGCATTATTGGGCCCAACGGCGCCGGCAAGACGACCCTCTTTCGTATGGTTGTCGGCAACGAACAACCTGATAGTGGCACTCTGACGATTGGTTCCACCGTCAAACTCGGGTATGTTGATCAAAGCCGCGATACCCTCAACCCTGACAAGACGGTCTGGGAAGAGATTTCGGAAGGCAACGATCTGATTGTGCTCGGCAATCGCCAGATCAATTCACGGGCCTACTGTGCGCGCTTTAATTTCACCGGGAGTGACCAGCAAAAACTGGTTGGCACGCTCTCGGGGGGCGAGCGCAACCGTGTCCATCTTGCGAAGGTGCTCAAGTCGGGGGCGAATGTCTTGCTGCTCGACGAGCCAACCAATGATCTCGATGTGCATACGTTGCGTGCGCTCGAAGAGGGCCTCGAGAACTTTGCCGGCTGTGCCGTGATCATCTCGCACGATCGCTGGTTCCTTGACCGTATTGCGACCCATATTCTGGCCTTCGAAAACGATAGCCAGGCGTTCTGGTTCCCCGGCAGCTATTCTGAATACGAAGCCGACTACCACCGGCGCAAAGGCTCGGCGGCCGATCAACCCCACCGCGTCATCTATAAAAAGCTTGTCCGTTAACGAAGGATCAAGCATGAAAAAAGATCAGCTGATCTTTTTTCATGCTTGATCCATATGGCGCACGCTAGGTTACCGCATTGTGGCCGCAACCCGTTGGCCCAATTCTACGGCAAAATTGGTTCCGCGATCCCAAGGGTAGACCTGGCTCATGCTGGCCCAGAAGAGACCAGGGAGCGGGGTGCGCAGCGGCGGGATGTTGACGCTATGGTTGACCGGCACAATTGGCTGTGCATAGCGCTCACGATGGAGCCAACTGTCACGCACCCAACTTGGCTCGAAAGCCCGGTTGACCAGCTTGAGCGAGGGCAAAAACCGCTCAAGCAGCGCCTCACGGCTCAGCTGGAAATATTCGTGGTCGGGTTCAAGATAGTCACCCAGATAGAGCAGATGGTCGCCCCCGTAATGCTCGGGTGCGATGAAATTGGTATGTTCAACCAGCGCCAGGTAGGGGAACTGATCTTTGGGCATATTCACCCAATAGAGGCCGTTGGTCAGCGGACGTTTGAGGGCGAGGGTCAGCACAACCGCCCCCATCGAGTCGAGCGTATTGAGTTGAGCCAGGTAGTCTTCAGGCAACTGCGGGGCCAGGTGCGTCAGAAGCGCTGGTGATCCCGTCACAAGCAGGCGATCACACGTCTCGGCAGGCAACCCCGCACAGAGCACCTCCCATCCGGTGCCAAGCTGGTGAAGCGCCGTCACCGGCGCACGCAAACGAACTTCAACCCCGAGACGCTGCAGGCGAGCAAGCAACGCATCGCAGAAGGCCTGAAACCCGCCGGTGAAATAGCCAAGCTTGAAGCTCCGCGAGCGCAAGCGCGCCCAGAGCCAGGCCATATTCACCGTCTGCGCGTGAGGGCCAAATTTGCCTTCGAGGAGCGGCAACCAGAGTTGCTCGTAGACATTACGCCCGGCCCAGCGTGACGTCCAGCGTGCGGCAGTCGTACGCTCGAGGCGTTGCCAGTTGCGTGTGACATACTTCAGATAGAACGCCACCGCGCCAAAGCGCACCCGATCATGGAAGGGCAAGGCAGGAAACTGCAACACCTGTCGTGGCCCGTTGAGGTCATAGCCACGCCCTTGCCACCACTGCGCCGTCACCTGCCCACGAAAAAAGAGACGATCAGCAAAACCAATCGTTTCAGCAAGTTGAATAATGGCGTGATCCGTCTCGAAAATATGGTGATAGAACCGTTCAAGCGGCCATTGCCAACGTGGGTCGCGAAACCCCGAGGCAAGCCCCCCGACAAGTGGGGCAGCTTCAAAGATGATGACCTGATGACCAGCCTGCGCTAGATCATAGGCGGCCGTCATCCCCGCTACCCCAGCCCCAATAATCGCAATCTTCATGGCGCAACTCCTGGCGCAACATCCTCACGCTCGCGGTCGCTCCGCTCTTGTTCAGCTTTCAAGCGTGCGGCCTGCTCCATATCACTCCACCCGATACTCTTGCGCAGCATATAGACAGCCCCAAGCAGGGTGATCGGCAACCAGAGGGCCATATGCAACACGACCGTATACCCGGTTGCAAGGGCCTGCGTAACGCCTGCCTGCATCAAGACGGCAATGCCAGGGGCGTGAAAGGTACCAATGTAGCCTGGCGTAGAAGGGATGGTAGTAAAGAGATTCACGACGGCGGTCATCAGCATCAAGACGGCAAACGAGACGGTGAAGGGAAAGGCCTGGAGCACCAGCCAGTAGGTCGACGTCTCGATCAACCAGATGAGCAGCGAGAGCCCGAGCATCACCACAAGATCACGCGGACTGCGGAGGGATTGCAGGCCAATGACAAAGCGATCAAAGAGACCGTGCAGCTTCGGGCGGATGCCAGACGGCGCCAGATGGTCAACAACAAGGGCATAGCTTTGACTCAAGCGAGCCGGGCGAGCCGCGAGCACCATAAAGATGAGCATGGCAACGCCAAAGAAGAGGCTAAAACCCAGCGCAACGGTTTGCAAACCTGCGGGCAAGGGGGCAAAGGGCAGGGTTATGCCGATGAAGAGCAACATCACGAGACCATCAAAGATGCGCTCGAGGACGACGGTTGCCAACGAAGCACTCATCGCAACGCCCTCTGTCCTGCGGAGCACATAGCTCCGCAAGACTTCACCTGCCCGTGCGGGATAGACATTATTGCCCATATAGCCAATGACAACCACAGGAAAGAGTCGTCGGGCCGATATGGGCACCAGATGCGCAAGCATTACCTGCCAGCGCAAGGTACGCAACCAGACACCCACAAAATAGACCAGGACGGCAGGTAGTAACCACCAGTAATTCGCGGTGCGAAGAGTCTGCAAGAACAGCCGCAGGTCAAGCCCACGCAACGCAATCGCGAGAAAGACAACGCTTACTCCCAGGCCAACCCACAACTTCCAACTACGCACCAGATCCTCCCTACCGTGACGTAAGCTGCTATAGCGCTTCATCATATCCCGGTGCGTGATCCCTGTCAATGTGACGACGCCCAAGCTCCCAAGGGCAGAGCAGGCGGCTTGCACGCACCGTATGACTATGCTACAATCGTTACGGCGATGGCGACGTAGCAAAGTGGTAATGCAGCGGTCTGCAAAACCGCGATTCGCGGGTTCAAATCCCGCCGTCGCCTCCACACAGCAGTGCCCCACCATTTCTGGTGGGGCACTGTCGTTTATACACTAAGAAGCAGCGGAATCGAGCCAATTTCAGGTCGGTAGACCTGACGTTGAATGGTATAATGCTTTTTAGGGAGGTTTTCATGGCTGAGACAATAACTACCAGTGAGATTGAAGCCCTGGTGAGTGAGGGTAACACCGCTTTGATTGCTGGCGATGCCTACACGGCCCGTCAGCGTTTTCGACGTGTGCTTGAACTTGACGCCGAACGGGTCGAGGCGTGGATCGGTCTGGCAGGAAGTGTGCGCCCATACCGCGAAAAGCGTGAACATCTGCGGCGGGCGCTCGAGATTGATCCGTCTCATGCGACGGCCCGTTCCATTCTAGAGCAGGTCGAAGCACGCCTTGCGGCCGGCGAAGTGCTGGCCCCCGGTGGGGTGCAGGTGCGTGAGGCAGAGCCGACGTTGCTGAGCATCGCTCGCAGCGAAGAAGCGGCGGCACTTGAGACCACGCCGACCGAGACAGCAACACCTGATGAGGTCGCAACCCTCTTCTGTTACAACCATCCGGATCGCGAAACTGGCTTGCGTTGCACCAACTGCAATCAGCCAATCTGTAGCGAGTGCGCCACCCCGGCGATTGTCGGCCAGCTTTGTCCGACATGCTTGAAGATCCGACGCCCCGTCAATTACCAGGTGAGCGAAGTCAACCTGCTTGTGGCTGGGGCGACGGCTTTGATCTATAGCCTGGCCATCTCATTCGTGGCCGTGCAACTGCTCGGCATGGTCGGTTTCTTTGGCTTCCTGTTGGCCTTTTTTCTCGGGCCACTGGCAGGCAACCTGCTCGTCCGACTCTCTGATCGTTTCACGAAAGGCAAGCGCGGCAAATTGATGCAAATTGCCCTGGGTATCTGTTACACACTCGGTGCATTGCCATGGCTTGGGATCACGCTGATCTTCGGTGTCTTGCCGCTGGGTCTGATTATCTTTACGGTGATGGCAATCACAACGGTTGTGGCCCAGATGCGCTAGACGGCCCTTGGTTTTGGACGAAGCAAATAGTAAATATTTGGTAATATGGTCGTTCTATCAAGCATAGGCAGGATGCAAAGAGCGCAAAGCAACGGCACAACAAGCATGAGGAATGTATGAGTGAACAGATCTATGGAATGACCCGGGCGCTCAGAGGCGATCAGAATCCGCTCGATGCGGTAGAGCAACGTTTGCGTGACCAGATTTTTGGTCAGGAACGGGCGATCGAAAGCCTTGTGCGGGTACTCAATCGTGCTCGTTTTGGTTTTTCAGCGGGCAATCCGCGGCGCCCTCGTGCGACGCTGCTGTTCCTTGGCCCAACTGGGGTTGGCAAGACGGCGACGGCCCGCGCGCTTGCCGAAATGCTGCGCCCCGATGGCGAAGCTTTTTTAAAGGTCGATTGCTCGCTGTTCAGCCAGGGCCACGAGGTGAGTGCGCTCGTTGGCGCACCTCCGAGCTATGTGGGACGTGATCAGAAGCCGTTGCTCAATCCTGAGATTATCGAACAAGAAAATAGTGTGGTGCTCTTTGATGAAATTGAGAAGGGTCAGCCTGAACTTTGGAATCTGTTGTTGCAAGTGATGGAAGATGGTGAGATCCTGCTGCTAAATGGGGGGCGGCGCGTCTCTTTCCAACGAAGCATTGTCATTTTCACGACTAATGTTGGTGCCAAAGAGATGGTAGATTTCCTGGATCGACGCACGATTGGGTTCCGTACGCCGCATCAGGATGTCGAGGCAATGGGTCAGCAGATCTATCAGATTGGCTTCGAGTCGCTGCAGAAGGTCTTCCAGCCTGAGTGGATCAATCGCCTTGATGAGATTATTGCGTTTCGCCCGCTTTCAAGCGATGTGTTGCGCCAGGTGCTCGATTATATGGTGTTGGAGAGCAATGAACAATACCTGCGCCACGGGATCAAGGTTGAGTTGACCACCGAAGCACGTGAGTATCTGCTGAACAAAGGGTTTGACTCGCGTTTTGGGGCGCGGCCTTTGCGTCAACAGTTGCTCAAGTATATTGATGCTCCTCTGGCCGATTTGCTTGCCTCCGGGGGTATTCCAGCAGGCAGCAAGGTGCTGGTAACGTATACCGGGGTCGACCGGCATGGCGAGGCGCTTGAGTTCTTTTACCAGGCGGCCCCTGAATTGTTGCGTCAGGCTGAAGAATTGCGTGCCCGTGAGATTGGTCGCATTGCCATTAAAGAGAGCGAAGGTCCTCAACCGCCCAGCATTAGCCTTACCAATGAACGCAGCAATGCCGCTGAAGGTGGTATGGGTGGCCTGGGTATCCGCGGCCCCCGGATTACCCCGCGCCGCAACGAAGGCCGGTAAGCTTGAGCATGAGTGGCAGATCAACGGCCAGCAAAACTGGCCGTTTTTGTGTTTCGCGTGGTTAGGATACTTTTTCCAGAGGCGCGATGCTCGCCAGCAGTTTGACAAAACCTCGGCTGCGAAACTCGACGGTGATGTGCCATTCGACGGTGCGCCGGGTGCGTCGTTGATCAATCGCCACGACCGTACCAGGGCCAAAGTGGGGATGACGTACCGCTTCACCAATGCGGTAGTCGGGCGGATCGGCAGGTGAGCGCACACGTTCATCTGCTGGCACCGGTGCAGGCTCTGGGAAGAGACACGCGAAGTCGGGAAAGGGGGCCAGGTCAGGCGCGAGCTTATCATCCGCCAGGGTTCGCCAGAAGGCTTCGTCGGCGGGTGTGATGTTGTGCCGTTCGGTGAGTTGCTGGTCGCGAAGCAACGCTAGCAAGCCGAGGAGACGGGCAACGAACCGGGTACGCAGGGGCGGCGCGATCTTCCACCAGTGGGTGAAAAAGCGTTCTTGCCCGTACTGACGAGGAAAAGGGAGCATCCGCACGGCGGCGACTGCCGTCCAGGTCGCCGGGTCGCTCGCGAGCAACGCACCAATGACGGTGCCCCACTCCAACACCGTATCTACATCAGCGGCGAGCAAGAAGGGCGAGAGTTGCGCATCCCCTCCATTGACCGCATAGAGGTACAGGTCGCGCCGTGCCCGCGTGATGGCAACATAGAGCAAGCGACGTTCTTCATCAATGTCATCGGAACCACCGCAGGGAAGATAGCCAGCATTGCAATTGGGCAGCAACACCACCGGCCATTCGAGCCCCTTGGAGCGATGGATCGTGCGAATGTCCACCCCGTCAGACGGAGCATCGCGCTGAGCCTGTAGTCGTTCCGCCGCTAGTTCTTCCAGATGCTGAAGCAACTGATCCAGATTACCTTTACCTGCGGCATACTGCAGAAAAGCCGCCACATTCCCCGCTCGTCCCGCCCCTGTCTCGGCGCTGCCACTCTGCTCACGCAAGAAGGACTGGTAGGCCAGGCGCCGATCCAACTCCAGCAGGAGTTGATCGGCAGGAAGGGTCGCCCGCATATCACCAAGCCAGACCAGCAGATCGGCGAGTTCCTGCAGCTTCACGGCGAGCCGATCATGCACCCGGGGCATCAGTTCGACCAGGGCATCACTGAGCGGTACATGACGACTGGTCGCCAGCGCCAGCACTTCATTGGCAAGCTGACGTGAGAGATAACGCCGCGGTCGGTTGTAGAGCGCACGCCAGCAGGCGGCAACACGTTCAGCCTCTTCGCCCACGAGGGTTTGCCCACGACGCAACTGGGCATCACCGGCGGCGAGTTCGGCATACTTCAACAGATCGGCCACCTCGCGCCGCGCAAAAAAGGGCTCGTCCCCGGCAATGCGATACGGAATACCCGCCTCGATCAGCGCCTGTTCGACCGCCGGCGTCTGCGCGGTAAGCCGCACGAGGATCGCAATCTGTGGATAGGTATACCCCTGACGTAGGGCGGCAGCAATATCGGCAACCATCTGCTGACCCATGGCCTGGACATCAAGTGCCCGGCGTAGCAGGGTGCAGCCGGCAAAACCCTGGGTTATCACCAACTGCTTGGGGTAGCGATCACGATTCTGCGTAATGACACTGTTGGCCAGCAGAATCTGCGAGGCCTGGCAGCGAAAATTCTCGGTGATCGTATAGACAACCGCCCCATAGCGCTGCTCAAACTCGCGAAAAAAGCTCATACTGGCCCCACGAAAGCCGTAGATCGTCTGGTCGTCATCACCGATCGCCATATAGTTGCGATGCACCTTCGTCAAGCGATCAAGGATCTCGGCCTGAGCCAGATTGACATCCTGGAACTCATCAACAATGACGGCATCAAAACGCTGCTGCCAGCGCGTGCAAAGCGCGGGACTACGCATCAGGGCTTCCCAGCTCAACATCAGCATATCATCGAAGGTCAGCCAGCCGCGTTCACGGCGCACCTCCTCGTGCAACCGATAGAGGTCACGGTACCAGGGCATGCCAGGTGGAGCAATGGCCTGACTCGCTACGGTCATAGCCTCTTCGGGCAAACCACTGGTTGCGAGATCAGGGTAACAGAGATTGCCCTTGCAGGCACCGAGGTAATCAAGAAAATCCTGCTCATCAAGGGCATCGAGCGCATCGGCGGGAATAACCTGGGTCGTACGCGCACGATCACGGGCTGTCCAGAGGATCTGGCGTTCCTCGCCGTTCATTTTGAGGGCATTTTGGGCCAGTGGAGGTAAGGCCCCACATTCGGCCGCATCATTGACAATCTTCAGGCCAAGCCCATGGAGTGTGCGACGGATCACGCGGCGACAGTGCGGCCAAGCCGCCAGCGCCTCGCCGAGGTCATCAACGGCGGCCTTGCTAAAAGAACTGACGAGGATCCGGTCAGGGGCAAAGATGCGCTCACGCACCAGACGCTCGACGCGATGCACCATGGCCGTCGTCTTGCCGGCTCCTGCCACAGCAAAAACCATGGCCGGGCCATGGTTATGGGCAACGATCTGTTGTTGTTGCTCGGTGAGTTGCATGCTTCGGCGTCGCCTGGGGGCCTGCGGCCTCAAACCTCAGGTAAGTTGGTCATTTTTGAAGGCCTACGGATGAGGATGCCGACGGCACCCTCATCCGTAGACGCTCTCATTCTCATCTACGGCGTCGTCTCGGTCACCGGCTCACCAACCGGCTCAGCCGGAGCGGCAGGCTGTTGCTGAACCGGATTCGACATAATGTCATCGGAGGGAATGCTGACGAAGGGCATAAACCCATTGTCGCCACTCCCCATAAAGCGGGGCAAGATGCCATCCCAGCGCTCGATCATACGCAACTGCAGCAACTCGGGTGAGATAACTTCGCGCTGGAGGCGCAGGGCCTCGGCTTCGGCGCGGGCAACCTCAAGCCGAGCCTTGGCCTCAGCCTCGGCGCGGGCAACCTGCTGCTGAGCCTCGATCCGAGCACGCTCAAGCTCACGCGTAGCACGGAGGGCATCCTGCTCAGCGACCTGCTTGGCCTCGATTGCTCGTGCAAACTCGGGGCTAAAATTGAAATCGGTGATCGACACGCTCTCGACAATAACACCACGTGGGGTCAATTGTTCGACGAGCACATCACGCATCTGCAATGAAACTTCGGGTCGACGGGTAATCAATTCTTCAGCCGTAAAACGCGCCGTCACTGCTTTGAGCGCTTCCTGAATGGCTGGATCAACGACACGACGCTCGTAATCCACCCCGATCTCCCGAACCAGACGATCAACCGTGGCTGAGTCAGGCCGGTAGTTAATCACGAGTTGCGTCGTCACGGTCTGAAGGTCACGTGAAGCGGCAGTTGACTGCGACTCATAGCGTTGTGTACGCACCTCAACTACGGTGACCGACGTGATAAACGGCATACGGAAGTGCAAGCCTTCACCATAGACAGTCGTAATTTCACCAAAAGTCTTGACGACACCACGGGTACCAGCCTGAACCTGGGTTACCGAATTGGTGAGCAAGATCGCACCAACGGCCAGCAGAATGACCACCCCGGTGAGGAGCGGAACAAGTGCCCGGGGTGAAGAAGGGCCGGGCATGGGTACTCTGGAAGGTCCTTGAGACATAAGTTTTCCTTTTCTCTTTCGATACAGCGTGATGCTCTTACCACTTGTGTTGAACACGCCGTTAGCGTGTATACCTCAGTATACCGCATTCTAGCCTTGCTTGCTGCAATGCTGCGACGCGTTACCTTGTCCCCCGTTACTGCGCTAGCTTTTGCCAGCGCAACAACAACAGGTTTCTCAGCAAACTCTCAGCAAAGCGTAACGCTCTGGCAAGCTAGCTATTATCGCTCTCGACAGCCCATAGATGTATGATAGATTTAGATAGAAAGCGATCCGAAAGGGGGCTCATCATGCAAACCCAATCCAGTTTAAGCATTCACACGTATCCTCATGGCTTACGACGCCGTATCTTTTCTGTACGGACACTTAGCTTGCTCGTACTTTTGTTCTTAGTGGCCTTTTTGACGCTTGGAGCGGCAAAACCAGCCGGGGCGACAAGTACCGCGAGGACACGTTGTTTTCCCGAAACCGGTTATTGCATGACCGGGCCAATTCTTCATTATTGGGAAAAGCGTGGTGGCTTGTCAGTGTTCGGGTATCCTATTACCGAACAGCGCCTCGAAACGGTGGAAGATCGGACGCTTCAGGTGCAATGGTTTGAGCGTGATCGCCTCGAGATCCAGGCCGACGGTACGATCACGGCTGGGCGACTCGGTGCGCGTGCGCTTGAGCTCCAGGGTCGGCGCTGGGAAAACCAACCCCGTCAAGATCCATTGCCACCCGATACCGGGGGATGCCACTATTTTGCGGCGACAGGTCAGGTGCTCTGCGAACCATGGCTTGGCTATTGGGTCAATAATGGAGGCTTGGAGCGTTTCGGTTACCCGATTTCGGGCTTACGCCTCGAGATGATCGAAGGGAAGCCATATACGGTACAATATTTCGAGCGCCGCCGGATCGAACATCATCCAGAGTATGCCGGTACGCCCTACGAATATCTCTATGGTCTATTGGGTCGTGAGGTGCTCGCCGTACAGAATCTGCCAGTCTGCCAGGGGCCGCCCCGCGATGTCCAGTTTGGCCTTGAGGATCGCATCGGCTATGTCGAGTTCCGTTCGGCCCTGCAATGCCCCAGCATCAGTTATGCTAGTGTGCCAGCCGCATTCCAGCAGTTCAGTGGCGGCGTGATGATCTGGCTCGACCTGGGTGAAGCTGGCCGTAAGATCTATGTGTTGCGGTACCCACGCGAGGGCATGGATAGCTACACCTATGCGGTGTATGATGATACGTATCAAGAAGGCGATCCACCCATTGACGAAAAGCCACCCGAGGTGCCACCACGCTCGCCCATCCAGCCAAGTGTGCCGCAACGTGGCTTTGGCAAAGTCTGGGCTGCTGGTGAACGCGAATACCTGGGCTATGCGATTTTCCGTGAACAACCCGAACAGGCCAATGTCCAATTCTTTGGGGTCGGCGGGATGGCCCTGCGGTTGCTCGTCTCGGGTCAAATCGGCATCTTTGGGCCTGAATACAATCAGGCGCAGTTCTGGCCTTCATAACGTGAAAGCTTGCCGCATATGATGGCAGTCCTTAACTGAATGTGGATGAGCCGCAGGCCTCTCCAGCTTCCGCGCAGCGTCATCACGTTTCTCGGAAGCAACTAGCTTCCGAGAAACGTGATGACGCTGCTCATTCTTACACCCAATCCGGCGCTTGATCGTACAATGACCTTTGCCAACCTGCGCCTCGGGATAGTTCAGCGCACCGATCAGGTGGTGGTGGCTGCAGGTGGCAAGGGATTGAATGTGGCACGTGCAGCGCATACGCTCGGCCAGCAGGCCCTGGTCTGTGCACCCCTTGGTGGATCTACCGGCAGGTACGTGGCAGCCCTGGCCGAGGCCGAGGGCCTTGTTGGCTCTTGGTACTATCACAACGCGGGCGAAACACGTACGTGTGTCTTGCTGGTCGACCCTGAGGCCGATGATGCGACTGCCCTCAATGAGGCGGGGCCGATCCTTGGCGACGATGATTGGACCGGCTTTGCCGCCAGTGCAAACAAGGCAGCCCTTGAAGCAAAGCTTGCCATCGTCTCAGGGAGTCTGCCCCGCGGCATTGCCCCCGAGCACTTTGCGGCCCTGATTGCCCAGATCCAGGGTCAGGGGCTGCCGCTGATCATTGACACCAGTGGCGCGGCACTCGCTGCCGCCCTGAGGGCACAACCGTGGGGCGTGAAGGTCAATGGCGCAGAACTGGGGGATGTCCTGGGTCGATCAATTGCCAGCGTTGACGCCGCTATTCCTGCCCTGAGCGAACTGCGCAGTCAGGGCATCACGCTGGCGGCGGTTTCCCTTGGGGGACTGGGCTGCGTTGCCAGCACCAACGAGGGAACCTGGCATGCCCAACCACCGCCCATCACCCTGATCAGTAGCGTAGGGAGTGGCGACTCACTGCTCGCCGGGTTGGCAACGGGCCTGCTGCGCGGCATGGCGCTGCCCAACGCATTACGCCTCGCGGTCGCATGCGGTACCGCCGATGCCCTCACGGTTGGCGGTGGCCGCATTGATCCGGCGCAGGTCGCTGAGCTCACGGCGACAACAAGGCTCACCGAGTTGTGACGTTCGTTGTCATAGCATTGCCGTAAACTGAAGAGAGTGTCAACAAGGTTTTCTGACATGCGTGCAGCCGTGTCATGCTGGGCCACCAGAGACCTCACAGATCTTGAAGACCTTGTGTGAAAGGCCGCCCTCCCCCGCTCCCCCGCTGGGCAGGCGCGCCGGAACGAAAGATCTGTGAGGTCTCACGGGCGCGCATCCTGAATAAGCCTCAAGCAAACTGGAGTGAGGGAAATGATAATCACATATGGCCTTGCCGAGTCATCACTTGGTCTGGTGATGGTTGCAACGAGTGAACGAGGTTTGTGTGCGGTGGAATTTGGCGATGATGAGGCGATGCTGCTGGCGCAGTTGCGCGCCAGTTTTCCTCATGCCGAGGTTCACGTAACTGACCCCGATGCGAATGCAAGCTTGCAACAGGTGCTTGCGTTTGTAGAGCAGCCTGAGCGTACGGTCGATCTGACGCTCGATATTCAGGGAACAGCCTTTCAGGAGCGTGTGTGGCAGGTGTTGCGCACCTTGCCTGCCGGGTCAACCATCAGCTATAGTGAACTTGCCGAGCGTATCGACAACCCAAAGGCTGTCCGTGCCGTGGCAAGCGCCTGTGCCGCCAATCGGCTCGCGGTGGTCATTCCCTGCCATCGCGTCGTACGTAGCGACGGTGGGCTCAGTGGTTACCGCTGGGGCATCGAACGCAAACGCGAATTGTTGCGACGCGAACGCAAAGATACTTAATCCAATATGCGCTTGTCCTGGTTCCAGCCAAAGGGCCAGCGATGCTGGCCCTTTGGCTGGAACCATCCCATAATTCTACACCTTGCGGCCCAATGATGCTACGCCTTCAGACTGATGGCGCTTGCAACAAGAGCACGTACAATGAGCGCAGTTTGAAGCCTCGCACGTTGGTTGAGAGGCAGGGTAGAAGGATAAAGAAAGGCATATATGCTTGCGGTAAAAACAGTAGCGCAACAGGAACCAGTCGCACCTGCCCATCTGATCATCCGGGATATGGACTATAGCGATGCTGATTATGTCGCTCTGGTTGAAGTTAGCAATGCCTGTTATCCTGAATATCCTGGCACCATTGATGAGTGGAAGCATGAAGATGCGCATCGCCCGGCCCATCTCAAGTATCGGCGCTGGCTGGCCGAAGTTGATGGTACCGTTGTCGCCTATGGCAACTATGATCAATTTGAAGCAATGTACAATCCGCGCCTCTTCCATATCTCGGTTGGTGTCCATCCCACCTGGCAGCGTCGTGGCATTGGTGCAGCCTTTTATACGACTATCGTCGAGGCACTAAACGAATTTGATCCATTGCGCATCCGCGCACGTGCCCGCGAAGATTATCAGGCTTCGCTGCGCTTTCTTCAGCAACGGGGCTTTGTCGAAGATCTGCGCGAGTGGGAGTCCCGGCTCGAAGTAGCGGCATTTGACCCGACGCCCTATCAGGGTCACGAGGCCAGGGTCGTTGCCAGTGGCATCCGCATTGCGACGCTTGCCGAGTTGATAGCGACCGATCCCGATCATCGCCAGAAACTCTACGAACTTGATGTCGATCTGACCAACGATGTGCCCCATCCCGAGCCGACAACGGGGTTTAGTTACGAAACCTTCGAGCATTTCTATTTCAAAGGGCCAAATCTCATGCCCGAAGGCGTCTTTGTGGCCCTTGATGGTGAGCGCTACGCTGGCCTCAGTGCGCTCTGGAAGAGCCAGGGCGACCCACGTGAACTGTATACCGGGCTCACCGGTGTGCGTCGTGAATATCGGCGGCGTGGCATTGCCTTGGCCCTCAAGTTACGGGCGATTGAGTTTGCCCGACAGCTTGATGTTGCGGTCATCAAGACCTGGAACGAGTCAAATAATCGGCCCATGCTGAGCATCAACGAAGCCCTTGGCTTTGTGAAGCAGCCGGCCTGGGTAAGTTTTGTCAAGACACTTTAAGGATATATGAAGATAACCATCCGCCCTTTTCGGTATGATGATGCCGATTACGAGGCTTTTGTCACCATCCGTAACGCCGTCTATCCCGACTATCCCCATTCGATCGCCGAGTGGCGTCGCTGGGACGACAAACGGGAGGAGCGGATGAACTTTCGCCGATTTATTGCCGAGATCGATGGGCAAGCCGTCGGCAGTGCGTTTCACGAGCATGTTCCGTGGATGTACCATCCACAGAAGTTTTTTATCAATCTGTTTGTGCATCCAATGCACCGTGGGCAAACGGTCGGGACACAACTCTACCATCATCTGCTGAACGAGCTTGCACCGTTTGATCCGGTAACGTTGCGGCATACGCTGCGCGAAGATCAAGTCGAGGGGATGCGGTTTGCCCGGCGCTATGGCTTTGTGGAAGAGATGCGCGCCTGGGAATCGCGGCTTGATGTGGCAAACTTTGATCCTACCCGCTTTGCCGGGGCCGAAGAGCGCGTCCTCAACCAGGGTTTGACGATCACAACGGCCGAAGATCTGCTCGTCCGCGATCCTGCGTTCTGGCAGAAACTCTATGCCTTTGATTGCGAAGCATCGCTTGATGTGCCCATGCCTGAGCCGTATACTGCACCTCCGTTTGAGGTCTGGATCAAGTATTTTGAGGATAATCCGAGCTTCATTCCTGAGGCCTATTTTGTTGCGGTTGACGGCGACACCTATGCTGGGGCAAGTGCCCTCTGGCGGCGTGATCAGAGTGATGATCTTGAAACCGGCTTTACGGGTGTCTTGCGAGCGTATCGACGTCGCGGCATCGCCCTCGCGCTCAAGTTGCGGGCGGTGGCCTATGCAAAACAGGTCGGCGCACCAGTCATCCGTACTGATAATGAATCAAACAATCGTCCGATGCTGAGCATCAACGAAGCCATGGGTTTTGTGAAACAGCCAGCATGGGTTACACTATGTAAGCAGATGCAAAGCGCGTAAGGTGCGTTGAGGAGAAGAGTAATGACGCTGCCCCTGGTGCGGCTGGCAGGAACACCCTATGAGCAGGGCTTTGTACATGGCGAGACGCTCTATGAGCAGATCGAAAATAATCTCGGTGTCTATTTTGCCCGTTTCGAGCGTGAACTGAAACTTACCCGGGTTGAAACGTTACGGCGTGCCGATCAGTATGCCGAGGAAATCGCCGAACAGTGCCCCGCCTACCACGAAGGGATGCGGGGCATTGCTGATGGTTCGGGGGTGAGTCTCGCGGCCATTGCCGCCCTGAATGTGCGCTACGAACTCTTTTATGATGAGTTTGCCGAAAAGCCAATCCCTGATGGGTGTACAGCCTTTGCCCTCTTGCCCGAAGCAACCTCAACGGGTCACCTGCTGATCGGCGAGAATTGGGATTGGATTGCCGGCGTACGCGGGGCCATTATTCATACCGAAGAGACTGATGGTCTGCGGACGCTAGCGTTTACCGAAGCAGGCATTTTTGGCGGCAAAATTGGCATGAATAGCGCGGGCCTAGGCCTGCTGATCAATGGGTTGACCAGTCGCGATGATGACTGGTCGCGGTTGCGTCGCCCCTTTCATGCCCGCTGCTACGAGATCCTGCGCTCGCGTACGCTGGAAGAGGCGATCCGGGTTGTCCTTGAGGAAGATCGCTCATGCTCGGCCAATTTTGTCCTTGCGCAAACGCCTGATCAGGTACTTGATCTTGAAACCTCGCCCGACCGGGCCGGGCAGTTGCAGTGCCAGGCTGGGTGTCTCGTGCATTCGAATCACTTTGTCAACCCGACCGCGCTCGGCATTGTGGAACGCAATGTCGAGACGAATCCGCACTCGCAACGACGCCATGCCCGCCTCGAACGCCTCTTGCAAGCCCATCGTCCCGTGAGTCTCGCGGATGTGCAGGCTGCACTGCGCGATCACGAGGGCCATCCCTATTCGGTCTGCTTTCATATTGACCCGAACGAGCCGCCTGAAGAGTTTTATGAGAGTGTGACCTCGGTGGTGATGGATCTGCAGGCCGGTACGCTGTATGCAACCGATGGGCCACCGTGTGGTACCGACTACGTACTGTATCATTTATAGGCAATGACCATGTGGCTTCTCGTTGGCCTGGGCAATCCGGGCGCTCAATATGTACGCACCCGTCACAATATTGGCTTTGACGTGGTAGAGACGCTGGCCGCTCGGTATGCGCTGGAATTTCGTGGCAAGCGGGCCAACAGTTTGATCGCCGAAGGCAAGGTCGCAGGGCAACGCGTAGCGCTTGTCAAGCCGCAGACCTTTATGAACCTGAGCGGTCAGGCGGTCGCGGCCCTGCGTACGTGGTATAAGATCGATGCTGCCCGTGAGATCTTGATTATCTATGATGATCTTGATCTACCCTTTGCACGCCTCCGGTTTCGTGAACGAGGCAGCGCCGGAACACACAACGGCATGCGCTCGATTGTCCAACAACTGGGCAGTAGTGACTTCGCCCGCCTTCGGATCGGGATTGACCAGCCACCAGGAAAAATGGATGTGGCCGCGTATGTCTTGAGTCGGTTTAGCAAAGAAGAGGCTGAACAGGTGCCCGACGTGATCGCGACCGCCGCCGATGCGGTTGATCTGGTCGTTCGCGAAGGATTAGTAGTTGCGATGAACCGTTATAATTGATATAGTGAAGAGAAGCACGGCAGGTTCGACCGTGTTACGTACTTCACACATACGTAATCCCCCATTCCCCTCTGGGAGGTAGGATGGCTAGCGAAAAGCCAGCGTGTCTCGTTGCTCATACTGCTGAGTTGGAGCAACTCCATGAGCGTCTGGATAATCTACAACGTGGTGCTGTGCCGCTCAGATGCCTGGTAAATCTCTGTGGGGTCTATGGCATTGGCAAACGAACACTCCTTGTGCATCTTGATCAGCGTACGTTGTTACCTGATGATATTGTCAAGTTGCGTCTGGCGTTGCCGATTTTGCCCCCTTCAGCACGTTTCGTGCCTCTTGCGCTCAAGCAGGCGCTGCTCGATCAGATTGCAGCGTGTCATCCCGCCCTCACGATCTCACCTGCGCCCATCAACGATCTGAATGCCGATGCTGCCCTGACTGGTCTGGCCGGGCAGTTAATTGAGCAGAGCACGTGCTGCCTCCTTTTGTTGGATGCAACCGTACGGGGGACGCCAATCGCCTTCAACTGGCTCGAACGCGGATTGCTGCTCCCTCTGGTACGCACTGATCACGTGATTGCAACGATCATCAGTCGCTCACCCCTCCGCTGGCGTGAATTTGACACCCGACGGCGGGCCGAGATTATGGTGCTTGCCCCACTGAGCCTTGAAGAGACGGCCCTGCATCTCCAGTTGAGCATCCCTGAGGCCGAGATCATCTATGGTCTGACCAGTGGCTTGCCCCTGGCGAACGAACTTGCGCTTCAGATGCAGGCCTATTTGCCTGTGCCATCAGAGTGGAAAACGGACAATAAAGCGGATCTGATGGATCAGATCCTTGATGCACTCTATGAACTGGTTGGGCCTGATCTCTCACCCATGCTCCAGTGTGCGCTTGAAGTTCTGTCAGTCGTGCGCGAGTTCTCGGTGCCCTTGATGCAGCGTCTGATTCAGCATACATGCGGGACGACAAGTGAAACAACGCGCCAGACCTTCCTCTTGCTAATGGTCAAACAACTGCAAGAGCTTGATCTGGTGATCTGGGATCAGGCGAGTCTGTCGTATCGCGTAGCCCCGACGTTACGGCGCATTATCGGTACATATGTCCGCTATACTGATCCGGAACGATACGAGACCATCCGTCAACTTGTCACCGACTACTATCGTCAAATGTTGGACGAGGTTCTGGTTTCCCGTCACATCCATCTTGTCGAATTTTTGTGGCATCTCCTTGACACACCTGTGCCCGGCGAGCACCGTCCGGCGAATGTGCTGCGTGGTCTGGTGACACGCTATCTGGTCAGCCCTGATGGACGGCAGATTGATGACGAGGAGATGAGTCAACTGCAGATGTACCTGGTAACTGATCCCGATCTGCCCGCAGTGCTGCGACGCTACGGAACACACAGCCAGGAATTGGTTGCCATGCTAGAGGCCCAACTTTCCAACGACGTTGCTGCATGAATGAAGCAAGAACGCTATGATCACTACCCTCGAAGCTTATTTTCGCAGTGCCCGTCACCTGGTAGGCCGTAAACGCGAGCTCGAGCTCGTTGATCGGGCCTTGACGCACGTTAAAGCCGGGACTTCGGTGTTCTTGATCGAAGGACAGGGAGGGATCGGCAAAACACGTCTGCTGACCGAGATTCGGCAACGCTGTCGCGAGACCAGTGAGGTACTCTGCACCGAGGTAATTGATCTCTACCTGGGGCGTTATCTTCAACCTGCCCGCATGCTGTATGCGCTTGCAACGCAACTTGAAGCTGATGCCGTGCGTTGGGGGCGTTCGCAACCCGATTTCACCCACTTTTATGAAGCTCACGAGCAATTCTATGCAACACTTGGCCATGACGCTGAAGCACAACGTACCCAACTCGAACAGAGCTTTCTTGAATGCTATACCAAACTGGCTGCTGCGCATCGCCTGGTGGTGTTAATTGACACCTTCGAGAAGTTACACCCAGCGCTGGTAGATGCCCAAGAGTTTGATTTTCGCGAACTCGGGAGGCTCGAACAGTGGGTGGCGCATCTGCTGAAACGCTTGCCCAATACGATCGTGGTCCTCGCTGGACGCCCGCGGCCCGATCAACGCAGGAAGCTTACCGAGATTCTTGGCCCGATCCTGACCCCATTGACAATTGAGCCTTTTACGCTCACCGAAACGACTGAGTATATCGTCACTGAATTTGCCAACCTCGTCCCCCTTGAACCGAAACAGATTCAGTTGCTCCATGCGATTAGCGCAGGACGACCGGTCGTGCTTGCCGTTGCACTGGCCTGTGCCCAGCAAGGCATTATTGATATTACGGCGTTGCCGCCCGAGTTTGTCTACCCGGCGAATCAAGCCCACCTCAGTGATGCGTTGGTGCGTCTGATTGTCGGCGATCTTTATCGGCAACGACCAGATCTGGCCCAGTTGCTTGCCCGTGCCGTCTATTTGCGCAAAGGTGTGCGGCGCGAGATGCTCGCCTTCCTCTTTGCTGAGGAAGGTGAGGTCGTTGAACCATTTGAACTCGATCAGCAACTCGATGAATTGACCGCTTTTGTGTTTGTCAAGCGGGTTGATGAGGATGAACTGATCCTGCATGACGAGATGTACGAGTTGCTGCTGGGTAAACTGGCTGATCAACAGGCTCTGTCATGGTGGCGCCTGGCCGTGCGGTTTCTTGATCAGCAGATTGCGACGGTCTATACGCAACTGCAATCGACAGCTGCTGCGCTGCCGGCACCCTCAAGCTTTGCCAGCCTACAGCAACAACTCCAGAACCTGCAAATTGAACGTATGTTTTATCATATGTCAATTAATTTGCGCCAGGGCTATCAAATCTATCGCGAGTTGAGCACCAATGCGATTGAGGCCCGCGATGATGATTTTGACGCGCAATTACAGGAAGAATTAGCGCGTTTTTTTGATCGTGATATGGCATGGGGGCGCCTCTATCGCCAACGCTTATTGACGAGTGGCCTGACCTGGGAACGCATCATCTATGATGAAGGCATTCGCTGGGTCTATCGGCGTATGCTCACCCCGATGCCCGACGGCAATGCGTATAGTGCCGCTGTGGCACTGGCGGAAGATGTACGGGAACGCTATCGAGCGATCTATGATCGCTCGCCGCTAGCACGCTGCGATCTTGATGCCGCCCAGCTGCAGGCCGAGGTCTATATCGCTGGGCGCACCTCGCGTGGGGCACAGATTACCCACAACTATCAGGTGCTCGTCGCTGAGCTTGAGGCGATCATTAGTCAGCTTGATCCTGCTGATCCAGATGCTGCCTATGCAAAATTTATCCTGGCTAATGCGTATAACTACTGGGGCTATTTTGAACGCGTGCAAGAGCACTTGCAAAGTGCGATTACGAAATACAAAGAAGCGCTCCGTCTGTATCGACAACTCGGCCCCGAGGTACATAGCCTGCACGCAGTGACCCTCAACAATCTAGGCTACGCGATGGGCCGTCAGGGTGATTCGGAACGTGGCCTGCGCTGTCTTGATCAGTCACTCGCTCTGGTTGAACACGCTGGGGTCGCTTACCGCATCGCGACAACGCGCAATACCCAGGCCCATCTCTATGCCGATCTTGGCCGGATGGATCAGGCCCTCCGTTGCGTCCAGGAGGCGAGACGGCTCTTTGCCCGCTTTGAGAGTGTCCGGGCCACCGCTCTCAATGCGAATGCCGAAGGCCGTATCCGTAGTCGCATTGCCGAGACAATGGCCGATCCTGGGCAACGCAATGCCGAGTATGCCCGTGCAGTGGCGGCCTATCGCCAAGCCATCAAAGGCTTTGATCAAGAGGGCGAGCTTGTGCGCCAGATCGAGGTACGCAGCGCCCTGGCCAAAGCGTTGCGCAATTGGGCGACTAACATGCCCCCCGGACCAGCAGTGACGACCAGGCGTAACGAGGCCTTTGCGTTGCTGACCGAGGCCAATACCCTGACCAATGAGACTACGTCACGGCTGATCCGGTGTAGCATTCTTGAGGCGATGGCCGCGATCTGTGTGGACGAAAAGCGCTATGATGAAGCGATCACCCTGCTTGACGAGACGCGCTTGCTCTTGCCAACAAGTTTGCAGGATCCGATGCGCTACGGTGAGTCTTCGGAAACTGTGGAATTGCGGCTCTACTGGCTGCGTTTTGCCCAGATCCAATGGCAGTATGCGGCAGTAGCCTTTGGTCAGGCTCAGTATCACGATGCCTGTGTACATTTAGTACACACCTTTACCGGCTTGCTTGCCTTCTCGCCAGATGCCGCCCCCATCGAACGCTTCCGCCATCTGGCGCGCCATGCACTCATAACCCCAGGTGATCCGGCGCTGATCGAAGCGCTGCGCGAACCGATGCACCAGGCCGCTGCTCAGAGTAACACCTCGATTTCAGCCCTTTCGCTCGTTGATCGCTTGCTCACTCAGGCAATTGAAGATATTGACCTCTTTGGAGCGTGATGGAATTGCAATTTCTCACGTTTAATTGAGGTAGAACAAGGAAAATCTTCAGTTGTGTGAGCGTGCATGCATTCCATAGCACACATTTTGGTGCCAGAACAAACCTCGGTAGCGCTCAATGACTGCCGCTTGCCGGTGCCAGTCTATGCACAAGCGCCAACGGGGACCAAGGATGACCTGGCAATCCATCGCCTGCGTCCACATCCTTTGCTTACCACACTGGATCTGGATGATGGGGAACATGTGGTGGCATTTGTCCCATCCTTAAGCCAGGTCGCTGTGTTGAATCAAGCAGCCCTGGCACTGATCCAGCGCTTGCCGCTCGCCGAGGCCGCCGAGGCCGCCGAGGTGTATGGTGCGCTGGTACGGCTCGTCGAGATGGGATTGCTGGTTACGACCGACAACCCGGCTTTGCCCTGCCCCGCTGAGCCAACGACCCTGGTGGCATGGCTGCATCTCACCAATGCATGCAACCTGCGTTGTACCTATTGTTATATCGAAAAGAACCATGAGGCGATGAGCCTTGCCACGGCATATCAGGCCATTGAGGCAAGCATTGCCGCCGCTCGACGCTACGGCTATCGTGAGCTTGCCCTGAAGTATGCGGGTGGTGAGCCATTGCTCGCTTTCGACACCCTGGTTGCAACTCATCAGTATGCACAGGAGCAGTGTGCTGCCGCAGGTCTTGGCCTTGCGGCAACCGTGCTGACGAATGGCACTGGTTTGACAGCGCCACGTGTGGCGCGTTTGCGCGAATTGGGCCTCGACGTGACCGTTTCACTCGATGGTGCGGCTACCAGCAATGACCAGCAGCGTCCAATGTGCAACGGCACTGGCTCAACTGCGGCTATTATGGCTGGGCTTGAACGCGCACGTGCGGGAGGAATCCACCCCACTGTCGCGCTGACCATCACGAGTACCAGTCTGGCAGGCGTGCCCGCCCTGGTGCAGTGGCTGCTCGAACGTGACTTGCCCTTTACGCTGAGCTTTGCCCGTGATCACACCTGCGGCCGCAGTCATCGTGACCTACTGGCCGATGAAGCGACCCTGATAGAAGGTATGCGGACAATCTATGCCACGGTTGCGGCCAACCCGCCTTCGTGGAGTCTGCTTGGGGCGTTGTTGGATCGTACCGATCTCTCGCACGCACATGGGCAGGCCTGTGCCGCTGGATCACACTATCTGGTCATTGATCATCACGGTCGTATCGCCGCATGCCAGATGGCGCAACATATGCCCGTTGCTGATATCTACCACGAAGATCCCCTTGGTGCAATTCGCCATGACGAGCGTTTGCCGCTAGGTCGCCATGTCGACACCAAAGAGGGCTGTCGCACCTGTGTGTGGCGCTACTGGTGTGGTGGAGGATGCCCGCTCGCGACCCTACGGGCAACCGGACGCACCGATATCCAATCCCCCGATTGCAACATCTACAAAGCCCTCTACCCCGACCTGTTACGCCTCGAAGGATTACGCCTCCTCCACCAATGCTAAAGATACGTACAGACACGAAAAAAGCCAGCAATGCTGGCTTTTTTCGTGTCTGGAGTGACCTCGCAGAATCTATACGCCTTGACAAATAAAAAATATTAGTATAATCTAACACTCAAGCTTATGTAGTGCTCACCAAAGGCATTGAAGGAGTGAAGTCTATGCCCAGTTTGCTCAAGCGTCGGTTCATGTTGACCCTGTTCGCCATGGTTGCGCTGTTGCTCACCGCTTGCACCCAGACGGCAACCCCGCCCGCCCCGCCCGCCGAGATAGTCCGCGAGACGGTTGTAGTTGAGGTAACAGCCGAACCTCAGGTGGTCGAGACGGTCATCACGCAGCCTGCCACCCCGGGGAACCTGGTGATCTATTCAGGGCGCAGTGAGGCCCTTGTCGGCCCATTGATCAACCAGTTTGCGGCGGCGAGTGGTGTAGATGTGCAGATACGCTATGGTTCAACCTCTGAAATGGCGGCAACCCTGCTCGAAGAGGGAAGCAATTCGCCTGCCGACATCTTCTTTGCCCAGGATCCCGGCGGTCTCGGAGCGGTAGCAAAGGCTGGCCTGTTTGCCCCACTTCCCGCAGAACTGGTGAGTCAGGTGCCGACACGCTTCCGTTCACCAGAGGATCTGTGGATTGGCATTTCGGGACGGGCAAGGGTAGTGACATACAATACCGATGCGATCAACCCGGAAGAGTTGCCGGCCGACATCTTTGATTTTACTGACCCGGTCTGGTCAGGACGGATCGGCTGGGCACCGACCAATGGCTCGTTGCATGCGATGATCACCGCAATGCGCCAGGTCTGGGGCGACGAAAAGACCCGGGAATGGCTCGAGGGCATTCAGGCCAACAATCCTGTTGTGTATGACCGCAACACCACGATTGTGACCGGCGTGGCAGCAGGCGAAGTTGACATAGGCTTCACAAACCATTACTATCTCTACCGTTTTCTGGCCGAGCAGGGCGAGGGCTTCAAGGCACGCAACCATTTCTTGACCGGCAGTGGCCCCGGGTCACTGATTATGGTCGCTGGAGCAGGCCGTCTTGCCAGTAGCCCCAACGAAGCGAATGCGCTACGGTTTATCGAGTTTATGCTCTCACCCGTTGCCCAGCAGTACTTTGCCAGTCAAACGGCTGAATATCCAGTTGTCGAAGGGGTCGTTGGTCCGCCAGGCTTGCCCCCGCTCGAAGAACTCGAATCGGCCGCTCTGGACATTGACATGGCTGATCTCGATGATCTTCAGGGGACGATCCAGTTGATGCAGGATGTAGGGGTACTCCCGTAAGGACTGGAGACCTTCGTGGGCACTCACCGCAAGCTACATGTGCGGTGAGTGCCCACGAAGAAGCGGAGGTTTGGGGGCTGCGCCCCCAAGAAACATTTGGAGCTTTCAGGTTGAATCAAGCAAAGCTTTCTCGGCTTACACAGCAGCGCAAGCGTTCTTTCATGCTTCTCCGGCGACTGCCTCACTGGTCAACCATCCTACTCTGGGGAGGTGCGTTGCTCGTCGTGGCGGGTTTGTTGTTACCTACGGCCTATCTGCTCATCCGTGCATTTGAGACAAGCGAAGCGGCACTTCAAACCTTCATGCGCCCGCGTACGTGGGTCATCATCGGCAACACCACTGGCCTTGCGCTTGCCGTAACAACCGTTTCAGGGCTGATTGCCGTGCCAATCGCATGGCTGACGGTACGCAGTGATCTGCCGTGGCGCCGCTTCTGGGCCGTGGTGACACCATTGCCACTGGTGATCCCCAGTTATGTCGGGGCTTACCTCTATATTTCGGCGCTGGGGCCACGCGGTGCATTGCAGCAGTTGCTCGAGGGGCCATTTGGCATTACACGACTGCCATCAATCTACGGTTTTACCGGGGCACTCTTTGCCTTGACGTTGATGTGTTATCCGTATATGCTGCTCAGTGTCCGTGCAGCGCTGATGCGGATGGATCCGTCGCTCGAAGAGGCATCGCGCAGTCTGGGACATAATGCAACAACGACCTTCTGGCGGGTTGTCTTGCCTGCCCTACGCCCGGCGCTGGGGGCAGGTGGGTTGCTCGTCGCCCTCTATACCTTGCGCGATTTTGGTGCCGTGGCAATTATGCGCTTTGATACATTCACCCGGGTGATCTACCTGCAATACAGTTCGTTTGATCGCTCACAGGCGGCGTTTTTTGCGCTCCTGTTGATTGGTTTGACGCTTGTGCTGGTTGCATTCGAGGCTCAGACGCGTGGGGTGGCACGCTATGATCAAGCAAGCGGTGCCGTGGCGCGCCCACCGACGATCATTGCGCTAGGCCACTGGCGCTGGCCTGCCTTTGCTTTCTGTGCGCTCATTGTGAGCCTGAGCCTTGTCTTGCCGCTGACCATCCTGTTTTACTGGCTGGTGCGCGGCTTGCTGGCGGGTGAACAGATGGGGAACCTGGGGTCAGCCGTCTGGAATTCATTGCTTGCCTCGGGTGGAGGTGCAGTTGTGACGGTGCTGGCTGCGTTGCCTCTGGCGGTGCTGGTGGTGCGTCGGCCCGGTCGCCTAACGGCCCTCCTCGAACGAATGGCCTATTCAGCTTTTGCCCTGCCTGGCATCGCCGTTGCGCTCGCCCTGGTCTTCTTTGGCATCAGTTATGCCCGTGGTCTCTACCAGACCTTTGCGATGCTGCTGTTTGCGTATGCCATTCTCTTTCTCCCGCAGGCGTTTGGGGCGCTGCGTACATCGCTCTTACAGATCCATCCTGGTTTGGAAGAGAGTGCGCGGAGTCTGGGGTATCGCCCACCGCAGGTCTTTTTGCGCGTGACCGCGCCCCTGATGCGCCCTGGCCTGATTGCCGGGGCCAGCCTTGTCTTTTTGACGGCGATGAAGGAATTGCCTGCAACCCTCTTGCTTGCGCCGCTTGGTTTTCGCAGCCTCGCCACCGAGATCTGGTCGGCAGTGTCTGAAGCCTTCTTTGCCCGTGCCGCCGCGCCGGCCCTCTTGATTGTGCTCCTATCGTCAGTACCAATGGCTCTTCTGTCGATGCGCGAGCGGCGAGGTATGTCATGAGTCTGGTTTCGTGCGAAGGATTGAGCAAAGCCTTCGGCCCGACCTGTGCCGTTGAACAGGTAAGCATGACGATCCAGCCGGGCGAGATCCTGGCGTTGCTGGGACCAAGTGGCTGTGGCAAGACAACCGTATTACGCATGCTGGCAGGTTTTGAAGCGCCCGATCAAGGCACGATTGCGCTGGATCAGCGCCTTGTCGCGGGGCCGGGTCTTCATGTGCCACCTGAAGAGCGTCACGTCGGCATGGTCTTTCAGCAGCATGCACTCTTTCCACATTTGAATGTCGGGCAAAATGTCGGCTTCGGGCTGCGTGGCAAGGCGCGTGAACGTCAGGCCCAGGTGCAGGCCATGCTCAAACTGGTCGAGCTCGATGGCTACGAACGACGGATGCCCCACCAGCTTTCAGGGGGTCAACAACAACGGGTAGCGCTGGCACGGGCCCTGGCCCCGAATCCAGCGGTCTTGCTCCTTGACGAACCATTTAGCAACCTCGACGCGGATTTGCGTACGACCTTGCGGGCGCAGGTACGGACGATCCTCAAACAAGTGGGCACCACGGCACTCTTTGTCACGCACGACCAAGAAGAGGCCCTCTTTATGGGCGATCGTATTGCCGTCATGCAAGCCGGGCGCCTCGAACAACTCGCCAGGCCGCAGGAACTCTTTCTTGCGCCAGCGACGCGGTTTATTGCCGAATTCATTGGCCTTGCAGCCTTCATTCCTGCGACGGTCACCACAGTGGGGCTTGCGACCGAACTTGGAACCGTAGCCCAGGCGATTGACGCACCAGTGGGAACCTCGGTTGACATGCTGGTACGCCCCGACGACCTCGAACTGAGCGCTGACCCTCAGGGTAACGCACGAATTCTTCGCTGTACCTTTCGGGGGGGCGACTTTCTGTACGATGTCGCCCTTGCCTCGCAACGCACGCTGCGCTGCGTCTGCAACCATGTCCACGAATTTGCCCCCGACACCAGGGTGCAAGTCACCCTTGCCCCCGGCCATCCCCTGGCCTGGTTTCACCCATCCGAGGCGAACTAGGTAGCGTTGGGGTTGCCCCAAGCACTGGGTTTTAGGGCTGTCGCCCTAAAACCCAGTGCTTGTGCGGGCGGAAACGCCCAGTGTCGCTGGGCGTTTCCGCCCGCACAAGTGAGATTCATGGGGGCCTAAACCCCTGCTGGCAGCAGCGGCTGGTCAATCTGCCCAAATAACACACCATAAATACTAGACACAATATCCATAGCATCATGTCCTCAACGAGGGGTAGAGTTACGGTGTGCAGCGTGGCCACCGTGGGCCGCGCTTTGTTGTGCGCAAAAGGATTGCGCTAAAGGCAGGGTGTTGTGGGCGAAATCATCTGGCTAGGCGTTCTATTAGGGGTCGGGGCAGCACTGTCGGTCGGGCCAATCTTTGTCACGATTGTCCAGGAAGCGGCAACACGGGGGTTTCAGGCGAGCTTCCGCGTTATTCTCGGTTCGGCCACGGCTGATCTGTTTCTGTTGTTACCCGCCCTTGCCTTTAGCTGGATCATTGCTCAGGTGGCCGCTGCCTCCCTGTGGGTTGGCCTCTTTGGTGCCCTGTGCCTCTCCTATTTTGCCATCGAAGCGCTCCGCGATGCGCGGCGGCTCTGGCATGCTGAGATGGCAGCGGCAGCACCGCTCAGCTGGTCGTTCTGGAAGGGGGTTGTGGGCAACCTGGCCAACCCGTTGACCTGGACCTTCTGGCTGGCGACAGGAACGCCGACCATGCTCCGCACATACGAACTCGGTGGAGCGATGGGGTTGATCCTCTTTACGATAATCTGGTTTGTGGTTGCTTCAGGGCTCGAGGCACTCATTGCGCTGGCTATTTCACGTTCGGGCAATGTCATTGGCCCTCGCGGGCAAGCGGTGTTTACGAGTGTGTCGAGTCTTATGTTTTTTGCCCTGGCGGGCATGCTGGTGGTGCAGAGTGTAATGCTGTAGGGCTACCGCGCATTTTGTGGATGCAGACGAAAACGGACAGCGAGGCTGTCCGTTTTCGTCTGCATCCACAAGGGTTTTTCGGGCGCCCACCTTAACGTTCATGCGTATTGGACGTGCAGACCTCACCCCCTATTAGATCGGGTAGGTAGGATACCGCCCGACTCACCCTTGACGAATGAGGGCATCCTCGGTACCCTAGAGTATAGTCCCTTTGTACGTCATATCACAATCTGTTACACGTGCCTTGCATATCCCCGGAGGATAAGTAATGTTCGAGGCTCCGTCCCTCGCCCCACCGCGCGCTCCGCGCAGCAATCCGATCCTTAGCCGTGTTGACTGGGAGGCTCAACGTAATGCCGTTCTCGATGATCCCGGTACCTTTCATGCTGCCATCGCCCGCAGTGCTATTCACTGGTACGATGCTGAACTGAACGCCTGGATCACCTGGGACGAGGCCGCAGCCCGCTGGACAGGCCTCGATGCGCGTAACGGCGCAGTTGTTGAAGTGCCCTATGGGGCTGAGCATCAGCCCTGGGTGCGTACGTTTAATGATGATAATCCCCCCCACTACCGCTGGTTCGAAGGTGGCCTGACCAACGCCTGTTTCAATGAGGTTGATCGCCACGTCCTCAACGGTTTTGGGGATGAAATCGCCTACTACTTCGAGGGCGACCGCTGGGATAGCTCGCTCAATGGTGGGCGCGGCGGCCCGGTAGTGCATACCAGCATTACCCGCAAGCAGATGATGCTTGAAGTCGTCAAGGCAGCCCTGGTGCTTCAGGGGTTGGGGTTGAAACAGGGCGATCGCATTGCCCTCAATATGCCCAATATTCTTGATCAGATCTACTACACCGAGGCCGCCAAGCGTCTGGGCATTGTCTATACGCCTGTTTTCGGTGGTTTTTCTGATAAGACCCTCTCGGATCGCATCCATAATGCAGGTGCCGAGGTGGTCATCACCTCAGATGGTGCCTACCGCAATGCACAGATCGTGCCCTATAAAGAGGTCTATACCGACCAGGCGCTCGATAAGTTTATCCCGGTCGAGATGGCAATCAGCATTGTTGAACAGACCTTGACGCAACTTGGCCTTGCGGCGGCGAAGGCCGAGATGATGCTCAAGATCGTCAAGGAGACAATTGCCGAGGATATTACTGTAGAGCGCTCGGATGTGATGCGTGGCGTCGGCAAGGCGCTGCAAGAGATGAGCGATCTGGATGTGGCCGAGCAGTCGCAGATCCGCACTGCGGTCGCGATGGCGCTAGTGGCTTCGCCGGCTCGTGTCAAGGCCGTCGTCGTGGTGCGCCATACGGGCCAGGATATTCTCTGGCGCCCTGAGCGTGATGTGTGGAGCCACGATCTGATGGAGACGGCAACGGCGAAGTTGTTTGAACTCGCCACTGCTGCCGGTGTGGCCGTCAAGAGTGAGAAAGAGTTGCTCGCACTGCCGACAGAGCAGTTCGTGCAGGCACTCTATGCCGCTGTGCCCTGTACCCCGGTTGATGCCGAGTATCCGATGTTTATCATCTATACCTCGGGCTCAACAGGCAAACCCAAGGGTGTGGTGCATGTCCATGGTGGCTATGTCGCTGGCCTGGCGCACACGATGAAGGTGAGCTTTGACGCCGAGCCAGGTGATATCATCTTTGTGATCGCTGATCCGGGCTGGATTACCGGTCAGAGCTATATGATCAGTGCGACGATGAGCTCGCGCTGTATTGGCGTGCTCGTCGAAGGCTCACCGGTCTTCCCCAGTGCTGGCCGCTATTCGAGCATCATCGAGCGCCACAAAGTGCAGATCTTCAAGGCTGGCGTGACCTTCCTCAAGAGCGTGATGACCAACCAGCAGAATGTCGCCGACGTACAGCAGTACGATATGAGCACCCTGCGTGTCTGTACCTTCTGTGCCGAGCCTGTTTCACCAGCGGTGCAGCAGTTTGGGATGGAGGTCATGTCGCCCCAGTATATCAATTCGTACTGGGCAACTGAGCATGGTGGCATTGTCTGGACCCACTTCTATGGCAACGAGGATTATCCGCTGCGCCCCGACGCGCACACCTACCCACTACCCTGGGTACTTGGTGATGTCTGGATCAGTGAGTTGCAGGCCGATGGCACCACGGCAACGTACCGCCAGGCCGAGACCGAGGAAAAGGGTGAGATTGTTATTACCCTGCCCTATCCTTATCTCACGCGGACGATCTGGGGTGATGTGGATGGCTTCAAGAAGGTGATCGCGGGCGAACAGCCGCTGACCGCGTGGATTGGCGATGGCGATCGCTACGCCAAGACCTACTGGCGTCGCGGGCCTGATGGTCAGTGGGCCTATGTCCAGGGCGACTTCGCGATGAAGTATGCCGATAGTAGCTTTACCCTGCATGGCCGCTCGGACGATGTGATCAATGTGTCGGGCCACCGGATGGGAACCGAAGAGATCGAGGGCGCGATCCTGCGTGATAAGCAGACGACCCCCGACTCGCCGGTTGGCAACTGTATTGTGGTCGGCGCACCGCACCGCGAAAAGGGTCTGACCCCGCTCGCCTTTGTGTTGACGGCACCCGGCCACCGCCTCACCAGCAATGATCGCCGCCGCCTCGATGACTTGGTACGCAACGAGAAGGGTATCGTAGCCGTACCCGAGGACTATATCGAAGTCACGGCCTTCCCCGAAACGCGGAGCGGCAAGTATGTGCGGCGTTTCTTGCGCAACCTGATGCTCGATGAGACGCTTGGCGATACGAGTACCCTGCGCAATCCTGAGATACTCGACGAACTAACCGAGAAGATCGATGCTTGGAAGCGCAAACAGCAACTTGCCGATGAGCAGCAGATTTTCGAGCGCTATCGCTACTTCCGCATCGAGTACCACGCCCTCAAGGGCAGTGGGGTCGCGCAGAAGAGCACGGCCCTGCGACGGCTGGCGATTGTAACCATCACCAACCCGCCGGTCAATGCGCTGAACGAGCGTGCGCTTGACGAGTTGAATACGATTGTTGACCACCTGGCTCGCCGCGAGGATGTTGCCGCCGTGATCTTCACTGGTCAAGGCACCAAGAGCTTTGTGGCTGGTGCGGATATCCGTCAGTTGCTCGAAGATATGCACACCTTCGAGGATGCGATTGCCCTGCCGAATAACGCCCACCTCGCCTTCCGCAAGATCGAGCGGATGGACAAGCCATGTATCGCAGCCATCAATGGTGTCGCGCTTGGTGGCGGTCTCGAATTTGCGCTCGCGTGTCACTATCGCGTTGCCGATGAGCACGCCGAGTTTGGTCAGCCCGAGATTAACCTGCGCATGTTGCCCGGCTACGGTGGTACGCAGCGCCTTCCCCGCTTGCTCTACAAGCGCTCGAATGGCACCGGAACCCTGCGTGCGCTCGAGATGATCCTGGGTGGGCGCAGCATTACCTCGGAAGAGGCGCTTGAAATTGGCTTGATCGATCACCTGGCAACCCAAACCGAGGATGCAGTTAATTTCGCTGGTGCCCTGGTGCGTGAGTATGCCACGGGTGCGGGCGTGCTGAAAACCGCCTTCGAGCGCCGCAAGGCGGCTCTGGTCAACTGGGAGAAGCCGCAAGCCCACTTTGTGCAGGACGAACTGAATGCGATTATCCAGAATCCTCGCATACAGCGCATTCTGAAGCAATCGGAGGGTGCCGGCCGCACCAAGGCTGTGCAGCGAGCCATCGAGGCTATCACCATTGGTTTCGAGCAGGGCTTCGAGCAGGGCCTCGCCCACGAAGCGAAACTCTTTGCCGAGGCGGTGGTTGATCCTGAAGGCGGCAAGAAGGGTATCCAGGACTTTATGGATAAGCGCAGCGAACCGCTGCCCACCCGCCGCACCTTGGTCACCGCCGAGCAAGAGAAACTCTACCTGGAGACCGAGCAATTGCTGCCGGTTGGCTCGCCCTTCTTCCCAGGGGTGACGCCACTTCCCACGTGGCAGTACGCCCAGGGTGTTATCCGTGACCCCGAAACCGGCGAAGATCTGGTCGGTGACCCAATTGATGCCGAGCGCGAGGTGATCATTCCAGTCGAGAAGCCCCGCCCAAATCAGGCGTTGCTCTATATCCTGGCCAGCGAAGTCAACTTCAATGACATCTGGGCAATTACGGGTATTCCGGTCTCGCTCTTTGATGAGCACGACCGGGACTGGCACATCACTGGGTCGGGCGGTGTTGCCATTGTGGCGACGCTTGGCGAAGAACTGCGTCGCGAAGGCCGCCTCAAAGTCGGCGATCTGGTCGCCGTCTACTCCGGTCAGAGCAATGTGCTCTCGCCGATGATGGGCCTCGACCCGATGGCGGCTGATTTTGTCATCCAGGGCTACAATACGCCCGATGGCTCACATCAGCAGTTTATGCTGGCCCAGGCACCGCAGTGTCTGCCGCTAGCCCCAGATATGTCGCTTGAGGCGGCAGGGAGCTTTATGCTCAATCTGGGTACGGCCTACCGCGCACTCTTTACGACACTACAGATCAAGGCCGGCAAGAGTGTCTTCATCGAGGGTGCCGCCACCGGTACTGGTCTTGACGCAGCCCGCTCGGCAGCGCGCAACGGCCTGCGGGTGATCGGCATGGTCTCGAGCGAAGAACGCGCCAGGACGTTGATGGAGGCAGGTGGCAAAGGTACGATCAACCGCAAGCATCCGTCAATTGCCAACATCTTCACACGCATCCCGTCTGATCCGTCACAGTGGGCGGCGTGGGAGAAGGCTGGCGAGCCGTTGCTCGATCTCTATCGTCAGCAGAACAACCATCATCTGGCTGACTATGCGATCTCGCACGCTGGTGAGCAGGCGTTTGGCCGCAGCTTCCAGTTGCTCGGTGAGCCGCGTGATGGGCATATTCCGGTGCTAACCTTCTACGGGGCTAGCTCGGGTTATCACTTCACCTTCCTCGGCAAGCCAGGCCACTCGAGTCCCGAAGAGATGATGCGTCGGGCGGGTCTGCGCGGCGGTCAAGCGGTAATGATCTACTACGGTGTCGACGGCAAGTCACTTGTGGACGAGCCCGGTCTTGAGGCCATCGAGGCAGCTCGTGCGCTCGGGGCACGCATCGTGGTGGTGGCGTATACCGATGCTCAGCGCGAGTTTGTGTTCAGTCTCGGCTTTGGAGCATCGTTGCGTGGCGTGGTCAGTATCGAAGAGTTGCATCGCCGCTATGGTGAGGACTTTGACTGGCCCGACACGATGCCCGATCTACCCGACTCCAAGACGGATCCCGAGGGCCTGAAGGAGGCGATCCGGCGCTTCAATGACCTGACCTTCAAGCCACTGGGCAGTGCCATTGGTGGCTTCCTGACGAGTGCGGATAACCCCCGTGGCTATCCCGACATGATCATCGAGCGAGCGGGCCACGATACGCTCAACGTCAGTGCAATGCTGGTCAAGCCGTTCATCGGGCGGATCGTCTACTTTGAAGAGATGGGCGGGCGGCGCTACTCCTTCTTTGCCCCGCAGATCTGGATGCGTCAGCGCCGGGTCTACATGCCAACCGTCAACCTCTGGGGCACGCATCTCTCGAATGCCTACGAGATCCTGCGGCTCAGCGACGAGATCAGTGCCGGCCTGCTCTCGATCACCGAACCGCTGGTGGTCGATTGGCAGGAACTCAAGGAAGCGCACCAGGCGATGTGGGAGAACCGCCACGCTGGTTCAACCTACGTGCTCAACCACGCCCTGCCGCGCATCGGCCTGAAGAACAAGGACGAACTGTACGAAGCCTGGGCTGAGAGCATGCGCTCATAAGCCTGAATACATAGAAGTACCAAAGTGGGGTGGCGCTGATGCGCCACCCCACTTTGGTATCTTGCCAGGGTATAAAGCTGGTTAAAGCCTCGGGCTTAGGTCATTACAGCATCGTGGCTAATTCATCATAGCGGGCAGCGATGATCGCTTCAAGTTCATCGCGGAGGCCCGGGCCTTTGACCTTACGGTGAACAATTTTGCGCATCTGCCGACTGAGTTCGGCATCGTGCAAGCTATCGGTCAGCCAGTAAGCAAAATCGTTGCGGTAGAGATGATATTCCAGGGTTGCAATTGGCACGCGCCCGATAAGCAAGCGGAACTCAGCGAGATTCGCGGCGGTTCCGTGCATGGTGCCCGTCTCGTCACGAAAGACAAACCATTTATTGCGTGGCAAGGGGACGGTGACATACTTATGCAGGTGTCGAATGTGAGGCATGCGGCGGAGACCCGTGCGAAAGATAATATTATGCTCAGAGGCAGCACCGTGCATTGGCGTCGGCCCCAGATCGGCCAGATACGCATGGCCCCGCGGCAAAGCGGGAATCTGCATACGGGTGTGTGCCCAATTGGGAGTGTTGCCAAGCAATTCATCGAAGAGCGCTAGATCTTCGGGGGTCGTGGTATTCGTAATCGCCCAGACTTGCACCGCCTCAAGGAGTGGCCGGGCAATCAGACTGGGCCGATAGCTTACCATCGCCACCCCGCCACCTGCCATCAGCGCCTGAACCGTGCCCGTATAGGGCGACTTCCATGCCGGATAGCTCTGCTGGATTTCGTCGAGCAAGATCCAGTGTGGGCGACTGCGACGGATGCGGAGATCGAGCAACTCGCGGAGCAACCGTTCAAGGTAATCATTACGAGCTTCCTGCTCCATTGAAGAAAGGTCAACGATCAGGTTGGCATTGCCATACTCGCAAAGGGTTATGGCATCACCGACGCGTTGCTGGTGCGAATTCTGACTACCAACCAGCATCGTATGTGGTAGCGCCGCGAGGCTGCGATAATCACCCTCGGGATCAATAACGACAACCTGATAACCCTGAGCGATTAATTCCTCGGCAAGCAGACCAGCAAGCCAGGATTTGCCGCTCCCACTTGCACCACCAATCGACCAGACGCGATCGACCAGGTGCCAGGGATCCAGGTGAAATGGCTGCTGACCAAGCTGATACCCCAGGGCAAGCTGACGCTCTGGACGCATGGGGCGGGCAGGCAGCGTCCCATCGATCAACTGCCCAAGCAACTGGCGCATCCCAGCACCAGATGGCTTATCGAGCACGAGATCAGCGGTAGCCTTTAATTCAGGGGTTGCATTCGCAACCGCAACCGCCAACTCACTTGCCTGCAACAGACTCAGGTCATTTTCCGCATCGCCACATGCAACCACATTATGGAGGGAAAGGCCGAGTTCGCGCAGCACAAACGCCAGCCCGGTTCCTTTGGTCGCCCCCTGGGGCAAAACCATGACCGATCCAAGGTTGTACTCAATGCTAGCACCGCCACCACACTCACGCAGCACCTCAATAATAGGCTGATCATGAGGAACGTGCGTTGCAACCAGGGCCATGCCGTGTTCAAGAGGGATTGGCAAAGCGAGCAAGCGTTCGAGCAACCCCTGTTGCAAGCGACCAAAAGGCAAGATGACACTATCCTGGCGCGGCAAATAGATAACTGCCCCATTTTCGGCCACAATCGCATCAAAAACTTCAGCAAACGGGCCATCAGGCGCAAACGTCGCCAGCGAGCGCCCAGTCACAAGGATCAGGGTCTTCTGCGCCTGTTTCGCCTTGCGGAGAGCCTGCCAGGTTGCGGAGGCAACGTGACCATGCTCAGCCAGGGTGCCATCCAGATCGGAAGCCAGAATTGACAGATGCACAAGCACACCTCGCTTTCGTCATCGAAAGACAGGTGAAGGTGCTGGATGCTTGCGCACGGCTACGCCGTGCGCAAGCATCCAACCGCTTTTACAAACCCGTTAGGGTTGTTATATCTTCGCCTGAAAATACTATAGCAGGTATGATAGGGGGAATCAATGAACTGCGTACCTGCTCGCTGAACCGTAACGAGACAGAGCGCGGTCTTGTCAGCGTAGCGCAAGGCTCTACGTTCTTGACTTTCACCAGGGAAGTATATACAATGTAATCACTTCGCCAGAAAGGATCGACGCGATGAGCAACACGATCAAGACACGCCTGGTTAAAATCGGAAACTCTCAGGGCATCCGTATCCCGAAAGTACTCCTTGACCAAATCGGTCTCACCAAAGACCTTGAGATGGAAGTACAGGGGGATCGGTTAATTCTTCGTGCCGCTCGAAAGCCACGGCAAGGTTGGGCAGAACAATTTCGCGAAATGGCCGCACAGAGCGATGATATTCTTCTCGATCTTCATACTCATCAAACTTCCACCTGGGATGAGGAGGAATGGACGTGGGAGTAAAGCGGTTTGACGTGTTCCTGATCGATCTTGACCCAACCGTCGGTGTAGAGATGCAAAAAACACGCCCCTGCCTCGTCATTTCCCCAGATGAGATGAATGACCATATTCGCACAGTCATTATTGCACCGATGACGACCACATCACGCCCCTATCCAACCAGAATTTCCTGCCGTTTTCAGGAAAAACAAGGGTATATTGTCCTGGATCAAATCCGTACCGTTGCTTTACAGCGCTTACAAAAACGGCTTGGACGGATTGATCAGCAGACCCAATACACCGTGCTTGACGCACTCGCGGAACTTTTCGCTGAGTAATGGATGAATGATGCGTGTGTTGCTTGACGAATGTCTGCCGCGCAAGCTGAAATAGGGCCTCAGACGCATGAATGCTAACTCCTTTCGTCATTTCTATAACTATCACTTTGCTGAAAACCGCAAGCTATGGGATGACTGCATCACGTCGCTTCCTTATGAGCAGTTCACCCAGGCGGTACACTACTCGCATGGATCTGTGCGGGCGCACATTCTGCATCTCATCAGCGTAGATGATATCTGGTTCAGCGAACTATGCAGCATCGAACCCTGCGAACCGCTGCCACCCGCGCACGGTGATGATCGAACCATCATACGCACGTATTGGGATCAGGTTGAGCAGCGCATGCGCGCATATCTGACCGTCTTGCAGGACGAGATGTTGTTTGAGACACCGATCAGCGAACCGGAAGAAGACAAAGATCTTCTGGTGTGGCAAGTGCTGCTCCATGTCGTGAATCATGGCACGGATCATCGCGCCCAGATACTCAGAGTACTCAACGATCTAGGCGTGAAGACGACGTCACAAGACTACATCTTCTATGTCTATGATAACCCATAGCTGCCTCAGGGCTGTTGCATCATACGAAACCGGATAAAAAATACACTCTCTTGGGCAGCATGGGCATGCAACCAGCGGCGCAAACGGCGGCCCCCGGCCCTGTAGGGGCACCCCTTGCGGGTGCCCCTACCGGCCGGGGGCCGGATCCGGTGTACGGGCACCCCTTGCGGGTGCCCTGGCGGGTGCATTCACGGAAGATGCAATCACTCTGCGTAGTTGCCTTTTGGGGCTTGCATTTTAAGAACATATATGCTATATTTGGTTATTGTGACCGAAGCTATAGCGGCAACATAACCGTAGGAGATCAAGGTAAATGACCCCGTCATCATCAGTAGCAGTGTGCCTTTGGTACGACAGCAACGCTGAAGAAGCGGCAAGGTTCTACACGTCGCTTCTGCCAAATTCAGCGATCTTGAGTGTTTCGCCCGTCATGGTGACTTTCACGCTTGACGGGGTGCCATTTCAAGCATTGAACGGTGGGCCGCAGTTCAAGCCTACCGAGGCTGCTTCTATCGCAGTGACCACCAAAGATCAGCAAGAGACTGACTATCTCTGGAGCGCACTTACAGCCGATGGCGGCGAAGAAGGTCAATGTGCCTGGCTGAAAGACCGCTTTGGCGTATCTTGGCAAATTGTTCCGCAGATCTTGTCAAAGCTCTTGGGCTCCCCAGACAGACAAGCAGCCAATCGAGCCACGCAGGCAATGTTGCAGATGAGCAAGATCGACATTGAAACCCTCGAATCCGCATTTAATGGTGCATGAGTGCATACAAAAAGATGATTGGCACAAGAGAAAAACCGCTCGCGCTCAAGCGTCTATGCTACGGCAGCCCTTCTACGCCAAATGTTGTGCGCACGACGCCGGGTAAATAGCTATAGAGCGAACCACCGAGCAGTGCCTCAAAGTGCGCTTGAAGCTGCATCGTTGCACGCCATCTATCCGGGAGTGTTTCATGCACGCCATGACGTAACGCGACATCAACGAAGCGCTTTTCCAGCAAGCAGAAACCTTCGGGCAAGGCCAGTGCGTCACAGAGTTGCAAGAGCCGATCATAATCATCATATATAATGTTCTCTAAATAGGTTTTTACAATAGATAAAGACACATAATAGAGGTGCGTACCTATGGCGAAACTCTGTCCCAAAATCATTCTCGAAGGAACACGCCTGACTTTCAAGACTGAGCTCGCTTTTGCGTTGAATGAGCATCCGCGCATTGTTGGCCCACGCAAATATCGCTATCATTCACCTGTCATTTCGGCTGAGTGGTGCGCTTTTACCAATTTCCCGTGGGGTCGCGGCTTGATCAATTTTGAGCCGCAAGAAGAAGCCCTGGCAATCGAGACCTACCAGACCTGGGTGCGCCTCTTTGAGTTGCAGCGTTACTATTCGTGGATTATTGATCGCTTTCATCTTTCTACGCAGATGTACCAGTTGCAACGCTATGATAAACACTATGATTTCAGGTGGCTGGAAGACCGGATGCGGCCACTCGGGTTCCGTCTGGTCTTCTGCACGCGCACGCCCGAGTCGTTTGCGGCGGCACGGATCGAGCGGCTGAAAGTATCGGGCAATCCGGCCCAGTACGATGATCTGCAAGCCTTTGTCGCGGAACAGAAGTTGATGCAGCAACTGGTTGCCGCAACGACGCTGCCAACCTTGACGGTAGATATTTCTGATAACGATGTGCCAGCAGCGGTGGAACGGATCGCCGACTGGCTTGAAGCGACGGGTGGATTGACGATGGAGTCGATGCCGTCCCCCACTTGACGCTGTGCGACCCTGTTGTTATACTACAACGCAAATGGCTGTGACGGGGACGAGTACGATGATCAATCTCGCCTTCAGCGAGCCCGGGCTGGTGGGAGCCGGGCGGTTGAGCATCATCTGAAGATCACCCCTGAGCTGGCAGGTGAACCGTGGTGTCACGTCGATGCCCGCAGTAGCCCCGCCCGAGCTTGTCCCTCGTTAGCGGGACAGAGCGTTGTTGGACGCTCGCCGAGCGCAGAATGTGAAGGCGTCGGGATGGTGGGTGAGTGCTTTGCTCACTGCTCCTCTCCGTTCGTTCAACCTTCTGAACCGGGGTGGTACCGCGGGGCTTTTTCGCCTCGTCCCCTTTCTTGATGGGGGCGGGGTTTTTTGTTGTCTCGCCGCTTGGCCAGGTACGTTTCTGGAGGATGCATGTTTACACCAGTCACGACGAATGTCTCCTTCCCGCAGCTCGAAGAAGAGGTGCTGGAGTGGTGGACTGAGCGACAGATTGTGGAACGTTCGCTTGCTTCGGGTGAAAAGCCGTTTGTCTTTTATGAGGGGCCACCCACGGCGAATGGTCGCCCCGGTCTCCATCATGTCATCAGCCGAACCTTTAAGGATATCATCCTGCGCTATCGGGCGATGCAGGGCTATCAGATCATTGGGCGTCGTGAGGGCTGGGATACCCACGGGCTGCCGGTTGAGATCGAGGTTGAACGCAAACTCGGGTTTACCGGCAAAGCTGATATCGAACGCTTTGGCATCGCAGAGTTTAATAAGCTTTGTCGTGAGAGTGTCTGGGAGTATATCCAGGAGTGGAAGACCTTTACTCAGCGCATTGCCTACTGGGTTGATGAGGATGGCTACTACACCTACGATAACAAGTATATCGAGTCGCTCTGGTGGATCTTGCGCCAGCTCTGGGATCGTGGGTTGCTTTTCCGTGACTATAAGGTGACGATGCATTGCCCGCGCTGCGGGACGACGCTCAGCGATCACGAGGTGAGCCTCGGCTTCAAGGAGGACGTTGATGATCCGAGTGTCTGGGTGAAGTTCCGGCTGAGTGGTGCCTCAGTTGAGGGCGCTCCGGCAGAGACGCTGGCTTCGGGGCTGGAGGGTGCCTTTATGGTGGCGTGGACGACGACGCCCTGGACATTGCCGGCCAATGCGGCGCTGGCGGTCAATCCCGAGGCTATGTATGCGCTGGCCGAGGTGGATGGACAGCCGTTGCTGGTTGCGGCGAGCCTGGTCGAGCGGGTGCTCGGCGAAGGTGCGCAGGTGCAACGCCAGATCCAGGGCAGCGACCTCGTCGGCCTGCGTTACGAGCCCCTCTTCCAGGGGGTGCCGGGCAAGGGCGATACGGTTGATTGGGCGCAGGCGTATCGGGTGGTTGCCGATGAGTTTGTGAGCCTTGATGATGGTACCGGGGTGGTGCATATCGCACCAGCCTATGGTGACCTGGAGATCGGGCGCAAGTATGGCTTGCCGACACTCTTTTCGGTGGGGCTGGACGGCAAGGTGCTGCCCGAATATGAGGAACTGGGTTTTGGTGGCAAGTTCTTCAAAACGGCTGACCCTGACATCACGCGCAATCTGAAACAGCGCGGGCTGATGCTCAAGAGTGGGCGTGTGCATCACAGTTATCCCTTCTGCTGGCGTGACGATACGCCGTTGCTCTACTACGCCAAACCTTCGTGGTACATCCGCACGACGGCGTACAAGGATGACCTGGTTGACAATAATCAGCAGATCCACTGGGTGCCCGAGCATATCCGTGATGGGCGCTTTGGCAACTGGCTCGAAAATAATATTGACTGGGCGATCAGTCGTGAGCGCTATTGGGGAACCCCCTTGCCAATCTGGACCAACGCTGATGGCTCGCATATGGCGTGCATCGGCAGTCTGGAAGAGTTGGAGCAGAAGGTAGGGCGTTCGCTGCGCGATCTCGATCTGCACCGCCCCTATGTTGACGAGGTGACCTGGGAAGATCCGCAGCACGGCACGATGCGACGCATTCCTGATGTTGCCGACTGCTGGTTCGATAGCGGGGCCATGCCGGTGGCGCAGTGGCACTATCCCTTTGAAAACCAGCAACTCTTTGAGAGCGCGCATCCAGCCGATTATATCTGTGAGGCGGTGGACCAGACCCGCGGATGGTTCTATACGTTGCATGCCGAAAGCACGCTGCTCTTCAATCGTCCGGCCTTCCAGAATGTGATCTGCCTTGGTCATATCCTCGACGAGCACGGCCTGAAGATGAGCAAGAGCAAGGGCAACATCATCAAGCCATCCGAGGTGATCGAGGCGTATGGCGTTGACGCCCTGCGCTGGTATCTCTTTGCGGCGGCGCCTCCAGGGAACCCGCGGCGCTTTAGCATGGGCCTGGTCAGCGAGAGCCTGCGCAAGTTTTTGCTGACGCTCTGGAATACCTACAGCTTCTTTGTTACCTATGCGACCCTCGACCAGTGGCAGCCGGGTGAGGCTGTACCTGATGAGGCGTTGCAGCCGATTGACCGCTGGGCGCTGGCCGCGCTCAACGGGCTGGTACGTGATGTCACTGCTGACTTCGAGGATTACGAGGTCTACCCGGCGGCGCGGCGGATCGAGCGCTTCGTAGACGAGCTCTCGAACTGGTATGTGCGGCGCAACCGACGGCGTTTCTGGAAGAGCGAGACTGACGCCGACAAGCAGGCAGCTTACCATACGCTCTATACGTGTCTGCTGACGCTGACCAAGCTGACGGCGCCCTTTATCCCGTTTATGAGCGAAACAATCTACCGCAACCTGACGGGCCAGGCCGCCGGGGGAGGGTCATCTGAGGGTCTTGCCGAAAGTGTGCACCTGGCGCGGTGGCCGACCTACGATCCGGCGCGCATTGACGAGACCCTCGTGGCCGATACGGAAGCGTTGCTCAGCGCCGTCTCGCTGGGGCGTGCGGCGCGCAAAACGGCCAATCTCAAGGTGCGCCAGCCACTCGCTGAGCTCTGGCTGCGTGCAGCAACCCCCGCCGAGACAGCAGGAGTACGTCGGTTTGAAGCGGATTTGCGCGACGAGTTGAACGTCAAGCAGGTGCGTTATCTTGAAGCTGCCTCGACGATTGTCGAGTACCGCTTCAAGCCCAACTTGCGGCTGGTTGGCAAAAAATATGGTAAGCTCGTGCCCGCGTTGACCGTTGCTCTCAAAGACCTGACCGGCGACGCGGCACGCGCAGCGGCGCACGCCTGTGAGGCTGGCGAACCAGTACGGCTGACGATCAACGGGCAAGCCCTCGAACTCCAGGCCGAAGAGATTCTGATCGAGAGCAGCGCCCCCGAGGGCTATGCTGTCGCCGAGAGCGACGGGATGCTGGTGGCGCTGAACACCACGGTGACGCCCGAGTTGCGCCTCGAAGGGGCGGCACGGGATCTTGTGCGCAGCGTCCAGGATGCCCGCAAACAGGCTGGCCTGGCGATCGCAGATCGCATTGCGCTCTATGTGACCAGTGCGAACGAAGCTGCACTGCTGCAGGAAACCCTGGCGCAGTGGGGCGACTATGTACGCGGCGAAACCCTGGCGACGAGTCTCAAGGTGGGCGACGCCCCCGAGGGTGCCCATACCGAGCAGGCCGAATTTGGCGATGGAGACGCTACGCTGGGCATTGTGAAGGCGTAGACCTTCGCTTGCTTGCGACGAAGGAGGTCAGCAAAGCTGACCTCCTTCGTCGCAAGCAAGCTACAGGAGGCATCCTTGAAACAAGAAGATCTCCCTCACTTGCGGCGTCATCTGGTTGGCACGGGGCGGGTTGAGGGTGCGCGACCGTTGCGGCTGGTGATTGAGGAGGCAACGGCGCAGGCGTATAGCGATGCGCAGATTGACGATTATCAGCGCGGTCAACGCGAGCCGCTGATTCAACGACCACCGCTGCGGCTGAGCCTGCGGGCACGTTTTTCGCACGAAGCGGGGGTGCTGCGCGGCACGGCGGGCTTTGGGTTCTGGAACTACTTCCTGGCGGGATGGCCGACGATGCCGCGGGCGCTCTGGTTTTTTTATGGCTCGCCACCCAACGAGATCGCACTGGCATCTGGCGTGCCGGGGCACGGCTGGAAAGCGGCATCAGTTGATGCCGGTCGCCCACAGGGGCTGGCCCTCTTTCCAGTGGCCTTGCTAGCCGCCCCACTGATGCGAATACCTTTGCTCTATCGGGGATGGTGGCCGCCCTTGCAACGATCGATCGGGGCGCATGAACGACTCATCAGACAGCCAATGACCGCCTGGCATACCTATACCATCGAATGGGGCGAGCGCACGAGTCGCTTCCTTGTTGACGGACGGGTCATCCTTGATGAGGTACCGTCACCACGCGGCCCAATGTGTTTTGTGGCCTGGCTTGACAACCAGTACCTGGTGGCCACACCGCAGGGGCGGCTACGGTGGGGTTTGCTGGATGTGCCAGAGGCACAATGGATCGAGATCGATGAGGTCGTGTGTGAGTAATCTCTACCCTCAATCAGGAAAAAGCTCATCAACTTCTTCCTGCGCCGTTAGCATCACACCAGTACGTGCCATACCACGGCGTTGCACCGCTGCATACAAGGCCTCGTCATAGCCACGCGTCTTGACAACCACCGGCATCGGCACAGCATGGCCGAGCACGAGCGCCTGTTGCTTGCTATCAAGTGTCGCGAGCACTGCCTTGAGACCCGTGGCCCCGCTGACCCCGGTAAAAACCGCGTCAATGTCGCGGTCATCGTTGAGCAGCGCCGTAATGCGGGTGCCAAGCTGACTCATCACTTCGTTGTCAATCGACGAAGGCCGCTGATCAACAACGAGCAGGGTGACACTGTATTTGCGCAACTCACGCGCAATTGTGCCAAAAATCGTCTGGCGCGCCGTCTGCGGGTTCAAGAATTTGTGCGCCTCTTCGATCGTGATCATCAAGGGTTGCGGGCGATCGCGCTCATTTTTTGACTCGAGAAAGCGCTCGGTCTGCGTAATCCAGTGACGGTGAATGCGCCGCGTAATCAGGTTCGCGACCAACATATAGGCCAGGCTGCCGCCGTGTGGACCAAACGAGAGCACGACATTACGGCCTGCCGCAAGGTGTTCGATCATACGGTCAACCGAAGAGAAATTGGCCTTCTCTTCAACAAAACCAAGGCGAGGGATCTGGGCTAGTTTACGTTTCAGCGCACTGATCGAACTCGGGTGCGCGCCACTCTGCTCGGCAAACGCGGTGATCGCCTCACTATCCATTTCGAGCAAAGAACGCAACCAATCTTGCTTGAAACGGTCATACAGCAAGTACGCCGACTCGGTCGCCGTGCTACTCAGGTTGAGTTCTTCGGTCAACAGGATCACATCTTCAATTTCGATCTGGTCGAGACCGATGACGACCTCGCCATCGATCTGGTTGCGCTGGTTCGCCCGTCGATCAAGCGTGTAGACCAACACATCACTACCAAAGAGTTGTTTCAAACCTTTAACAAACGTATTATTTTCAGCGCGTGTTTCCCATCCATATTCGTTGTGCATGTCAAAAATCAAATTGCTGGCGACATTCGCGTGGATCACCCCACACAACAAAAGCCGGGTCAAAAAACTTTTGCCGGTGCCACTCTTGCCAAAAATGCCATTCGAGCGCTCGACCAGCCGATTGAGATCGAGGCAGACCGGCACATTCATATCGAGTGGTCGCCCGATCTCAAAATGGCTCGCATCTTCTTGCCCAAAGACGCGCGTGAAATCGCCCTCCTGCGCCTCGAAGACCGGTGAAAAGTGGCGCGGAATCGTCTTCACCGGCAGCAACTGTGCACTCAGGTCATGCGGCAACATCAGGCGCGGCATCAGGTCAAGAGTACCAAACGTTGAAGTCCCCGCGAGTACCGCCTGCAAAAAGCTGTCACCATCGGGCGGATCGGTTAAAATCTTCTGACTGGTTGCTTCAAGCGTCACATCAGTGATCATCGAGAAGAATTCGTGTTTTTCACCCTGAACGACCACAAACTTGCCAACACGCATATCTTCAACACTCTCACTCGCCTCGAGGCGGGCCGTCAGCCCTTCACTCAGCGAGCCACTGGTGATAACGCCAAGTCGATTGCGCTGCGATGCCATCAATAACTCCTTGCCAGGGTAGAAAGAAAGCAATGTCTATTCCACGCTTTGACGGGTACATTTTCGATCTTGACGGTACCATCTATCTCGGTGACCAGATCTTGCCGGGAGCCACCGAGTTGTTGACGACGCTCCGCCGTGAGGGGCGACGGATCGCCTTTCTCTCCAACAATCCAACGCGAACCCGTGAACAGTATAGCCTGAAATTACATCGTCTGGGGATCGAGGTCGCGCTCGATGAGGTTATCAATTCGTCGTATGTGCTGGTTCAGTGGCTACTCGCCCACGCGCCAGGGGCAACGCTCTTTGTCTGTGGCGAGGCACCGCTGATTGGTGAACTCGAAGCGGCGGGTTTCAGATTGAGCGAACAGGCCGGATCCATTGACTTTGTCGTCGCTTCATTTGATCGCACCTTCACCTACCACAAACTCCAGGTTGCCTTTGATGCGATCCGCGCCGGTGCCCGCCTGATTGCGACCAACCCCGACCGGTTTTGCCCCGTGCCTGGGGGAGGCGAGCCCGATGCCGCAGCAATCATTGCGGCGATCGAGGCATGCACCGCCACCCAATGCGAGCTCAATGTGGGCAAACCGTCACCAATTATGGCGCGCACCATCGGCGAACTGATCCAGGTACCACCCGAGCGTTGCCTGATGGTTGGCGACCGCCTGATGACCGACATCGCGATGGGGGCCGCCGCCGGGATGGCAACCCTGCTTGTCTTGACAGGTGACAGCAGCCGGGCCGATCTTGCCACCGCCCCGGCCCAACCGACGTATATCGCTGAAACACTGCTTGAATTGATATAAAAATTCGCCCTCACTGATGTTCGATCAAACGCCGTGTCGCTTCGGCTAGCACCGTGCCTGCGGCTGCCCCAATGATGACATCACCAGGGTAATGGACGCCCAGATAGACCCGCGAGAAACTGACCGTGGCGGCCAGCAGGTACCACGCGGGACGTAGTTCAGGATAGTGGCGACTCATCAGCCAGGCACCCGCAAAGGCGGCAGCCGAGTGGCCCGAAGGGAATGAGTACGAGCCGGGCTTGCGCCCAATCACCACGGCCTGCACCACATCAAGAAAAGGGCGGCGGCGGCGAAAATAGCCCTTGACCGGATACTCGATCGTCATCGTGGATAACCACATAGGTGGGGCAACCTGGCGCAACGCCTGAAGGCCCCGGTCACGATCAATTGCTGTTGCGCCAAGCAGGAGCAAAATCCAGCCCCACCCTCCATTCATCACCTGCGTCAACCCGTACATCAAGCGGTTGACCAGCGGCGGATGCGGCATCTGGTTGACCATAAGAAAGAGGCGGCTATCAAGAGCATGATACGGCCCCATCTGCTCGATCAACTCAGTGCGCAAAAGCGACAATGAACCCGCCAGTTTCGGGTCACGGTCAGTTATCTGAGGATTCGTTGCACGCCGCGCCGCCTGCTCAAGGGCCTCACGGGACATTCCCTCACGGGCCTCGATCTGCGCTGCCACGGCCAGCAGCGCATCGGCGATAGCCTCGGCATCGTGGCGTCCAGCGATCTGCCCCGCGAGCTGCTGGGCCTCCACCGCATCCACCGTTTGCCCAACCGAAGAGGCCGTCCGATCGGCGGCCAGACGAATCAACACATCAACGACCTGGCGGGCCTGTTCAGGACCAACAATCTGTCCAAATTGCTCACGCAACGCATCGGTAAGCGGTGCCATCCGCGCAGCCACCTCCGGATCAACAGGTTCATCAAGCAAAGCGCCCTCAGGCGGCAGGGTCGTCGTGAGGCTGGGTTGCGGTGCCGCGTCGTGTGCAAGAAAGCCAGCGCCAACCACACAACGCACCGTCCGTGGCTCGACCGTGATCTGGATGGGTGTTGTGCCAACCAGATCACCATCGAGTTGCACCGGCATCCGGCTACGTTTCGACTTCATATTGATCGCGACACTCTGACGAGCCTTGAAATAGCGCATCTGCTCGCTCGCGTGCTGCCTACCAGTCATCGTTGCCCAGCCGACCTGCAGATAATCGCGCAGTGTCCGAGCCGTGATAAGGCACACATCAATGACGCCATCATCAGGCACAATATCGGTACCCCAGCTAAAAGGCGACTGACCCATCTCGCCACCATTCGCAACGAGCACCTGTGAGGCACTGACGCGATGCCGCACCCCGTCAATAACCAGCACAAAGCGTTGTGGTTGCATGCCAAGGGCCCAGCGCGCCGCCACATAGAAATAGGCGAGACGGCCAAAACGACGTTTCGCCTCGCGGCTGGTATCCCGCTGCATCAACGATGTCAGCCCGACACTGATATGCAAGAGGCCCAGATGATCGCCGAGACGCATCCCATCGATCGCTACAATGCGTAGATCGGCGGCCAGCAGATCAAGCGCTGGCTCTAACTCCAACGGAAGCGCCAGTACATGCACCAACACATTTGCCGTCCCAATTGGCACAATACCAAGTGGAACATTGCTTCCAGCAAGAGCGCCAGCAACCGTTGCAACGGTTCCATCACCGCCTGCAGCAACGACCAGATCACATCCACCTGCCACCGCCTCGCGTACCCGCGCAGGAATATCTTCTCCATCGGCACCTGTCGTCGTATAAATCTCGAGCTCGCGTTCAGGGCTACCAAGGCGTTGTTCAAACGCCACGCGTACCATTTCGGGATCAGACGTACCGGCAACCGGGTTCAAAACGACAAAGACCTTGGTAGCACGCTGGTGCGTACTATGCATAAGCTTCTCCTCCTCACCCTCAGCGCCCTTGCGTTCAACCCCAACACACATTACCCCTCCCGCAAGCGTTGCACCGCCTCATACCAACGGTGCAGCAGATGCTCACGGGCCGAAGCCGACATCGTCGGTTCAAAGACCTGCGCATCATCCAGAGGCAACGGCGGCAAGGCGTCGGGGGAGGCCCAGAAACCAGCGCCAAGCCCACCAAGGAGCGCCGCAGCACGCACCCCTGTCTCAGTATTGCGCGCCCGCACAAGCTTGAGGCAGGCAAGATCCGCCTGGATCTGACAGGCACGATCACTATTCGCCAGCCCTCCCCCAACCCGTAGCACCTGAATCGTCAGGTTCGCTTCCTGTTCCATCGTTGCAATAATCGCGTGGAGCTGGCACCCTATCGCTTCAAACAGGGCATGGGCCAGATGGCCTGGGGTTGTCCCCAACGTCATCCCCATCAGCGCACCACGCACGTGGCGATCCTCCCAAGGCACCCCAAGGCCAGTAAAGGCCGGAACGAACACAACGCCATCGCTATCGACAACCGATTCGGCAAGCTGATCGAGTTCGTGCGCATGACGAATCAAGCGCATCTGGCTCAACCAGCGGATCACCGCCCCGGTCACCGTCATGTCCGCCTCAAGCGTATAGGTCGGGACAGCATCGAGTTCCCAGGCGAGATAGGTTTTGCAGATCCCCTGGGGGGGCGCAAGCGCACCGGCAACAACATTGACAAACGAAGCCGTGCCGTGGGTCACCACAGCCTCGCCCGGCTGACGACAATCATACCCAAAGAGCCCGGCCTGCTGATCGGTGAGCATCGCCGTCACAGGGATCGCGTGGCCTGCGAGATGCAACTCACCAAACGGATAGAGCGTTGGCCGTGCAACAGGAAGCGCCGCCCGTGGAAGGTCGAGATACGTGATCCACTCGTCCCACAATTGGCGCCGCCGTGGATCAAAGACCGTCATCGCCTGTAACAGCGAATAGTCGAGGGCATGCTCAAATGGTCGGCCCAGGGCCTGGATGAGCCAGCCAGCGGCGAGCGAGACACGCAGCCATTGCCGCTCGGCAGCGCGACGAAAAGGCGGATCGTGACGCATGCGCCAGGCCATATGCATCGCCGCCGCATATGAACCGGGAAATTGCCCGAGACGTTGGCGACGTTCACTGGCATCTTGCCACTGATCAACCTCTTCGACCAGCGGCACCGTACGCAAATCTTGCCAGGTGATCGCATTGCCAATCGGTCGTCCATTCCGGCGATCCCAGGCAAAAGTCGTATCACGCTGCGACGTCAAACCACAGGCAACCACATCGGCAGGCGAACACCGAGCGCGGGCCAGCGCATCACGAATTGCGTCAGCAACACTCCGTGCCACCACCGCAGGACGCTGCTCAACCCACCCTGGTTGCGGATAGATGCGGGCGACCGGGCGATAGCCATAGCCGCGCACAACCCCCTCGTGATCGAGCAGCACGGCACGACTCCCACTGCCCCCCTGGTCAATCCCCAGCACCATTGCCTCGCCCACCCCTGCCCCCTCTACGCCGGCCGCTGCGTTAAACCCAATACCTTGCAAAGAAGCTCACCCCAAGCCGCCAAGGATAAGCAGACCTCTGCTCAAACCTTGCGCCTTTGCGCCTTTGCGTCAAAAAAACTACCTCATTCCCGGACAAACTCCTTGTCAAGCACCGTCGCCAGCGCCTGAGCGAGCGCAACCAGATCACCCGCATCAGCCGCGGTCTCAATCACCCAGACATACTCACCAACCAACAGTTCAAGGGCCACAATCGGCTGAAGGCGTCGGATGGGCCAGCCAACGGCCAATGGGCGACGATTGAGGCGCAAGCTCGTAATCTGATGAAACCGAAGCAACTGCGTCCGTGCGGCCCCAACACGACTGGCCTGACGCAAGACCAGCGTTTGCGCCTCAGCGTCGGCTACCAGCGTATTATACGTCGTCAAGACGGCATATCCGCCGAGCATCCGCTGAAAGCCCAGGCCGCCAAGCAAACCTCCGATCACCGAAGCGAGCGCCGCAACCGCAAACCCCGACCCCGCCCCGGCACTCCATAACCCGCTCACAGCAATAATCAATGCTACCACAATCATCGCTGCGCCGCCGGCCACCACGCGCATTCCAACCGACCGATTCGCGTCCGAACGCGAGGCCAGTTCCAGACGCTCAGGACTCTGTTCAACAAGCATATAGTATGGTTCAACACTCAACCGTCGCCCGATCCGTTGCTGCAACCCTGACACCGCTCGCTCTTCTGCTGACATACGCTGCTCGTTTCATGTAAGTGTGAACAGTTACGATCATGATCGCATTTGCAAAATCCTTCAAGCCATGCTATACTTTTCTGAGCAATGACGAGTGTGCGGGAGTGGCTCAGTTGGTAGAGCGACACCTTGCCAAGGTGTAGGTCGCGGGTTCGAATCCCGTCTCCCGCTCCATTGTAAGAGGTCAGGTAGCGGTAAGCTACCTGACCTCTTGTTTTGTCTGGTTGATGTATAATAGCCCTGCTGAAGCATTGTGTGAGGAGCCATCTTATGCCTGTTTCTAATTTCAACGCTGGCCCTGCTGTCCTGCCCCGTGTAGTGCTCGAGCGCGCTCAGAGTGAGTTGTTGGACTATCAGGGACGTGGTATGTCGATCCTTGAGATGAGCCATCGTTCCAAAGAGTATGAGGCGATCAACAAAAGTGCCGAAACGCGCTTCAAAGCGCTGCTGGGGCTTGGCGATGACTACCGTGTCCTCTTGATGCAGGGCGGGGCAAGTGCGCAATTTGCGCTGCTGGCACTCAATTTTTTGCGACCCGGGACACTGGCTGATTATGTCATCACAGGCAGTTGGGGCGAGAAAGCCCTCGAAGAGGCCCGGCGCATCGGTGAAGTCCATGTCGCCGCAACCATGGCCGAGGGCGGCTATCGCACGGTTCCCTCGGCGGCTGAACTCCACCTCAGTGAGCATCCCACCTACCTCCATCTTACCAGCAACGAAACCATCCAGGGTGTGCAGTGGGCTGCGTTTCCCGAGTCTGGTGAGATACCCCTGGTCGCCGATATGAGTAGCGACATTCTGTCACGGCCTTTCGATGCCACGAAGTTTAGCCTGATCTATGCCGGTGCCCAAAAGAACATCGGCCCTGCTGGCGTGACGGTGGTCTTGATCCAGCAACATTTCCTGGATCAGGCGCGGGCGGAAGTGCCGACGATCTTTAGCTACAAAACCCACGCCAAGAACAATTCCCTCTATAATACACCACCTGTCTTTGCCGTCTATATGCTCGACCTGGTACTCGGCTGGATCGAGTCACTCGGTGGGCTCACCGCGATCGCAGAACGCAATGCCGCCAAGGCGGGGCTGATCTATGCAGCCATTGATCAGAGCAATGGCTTCTATCAGGGCCACGCCGAGACCAGTGCGCGCTCGCAGATGAATGTCACTTTCCGTCTGGCTGACCAGGCGCTTGAGAAAGCGTTTCTTGCCGAAGCTCAGGGGCAGGGCATGGTTGGGTTGGCCGGACATCGTTCGGTTGGTGGTGTCCGTGCGTCGATCTATAACGCCCTCGAACATGAGGCATGCGCCGATCTGGCTCAGTTTATGAGCCTCTTTGCCCAGAAGCATGGCTAACCATGCGCGTTGTCATCCTCTCCAAAGCGCTTGTAGTTGGCGCTTATCAACGCAAGCTCGAGGAGATCGCCCGCCTCGGGGTGACGCTGACTGCGCTGGTGCCGTGGAGTTGGCGGGAACCGCGGGTAGGAGTGCAACGGCTCGAGCGCCGTTTTACCGAGGGGTATACGCTCACCGGTTTACCTCTGGCGCTCAATGGGCAGCATCATCTGCACTTCTACCCGACGCTGGCCCGCGCATTGCGCCGCCTTCGCCCCGAGGTGCTGCATATTGATGAAGAATCGTTCAATCTGGCAACGTTTCAAGCCATGCGCCTCGGGGTTGCCCTTGGTGCACGCTGCTGCTTTTACAACTACGCCAATATTGACCGCTATTATCCCCCGCCTTTTAATCTCTTTGAGCGCTATAATCTGCGCCACGCCAGCCATGCGCTCGCCTGCAATCAAGAGGCCGCTGGCATCATTCGGCGTCATGGCTACCGTGGCCCTCTGACGATTGTGCCCCAGTTTGGCGTTGATCCGGCCATCTTTGCCCCCCGTGATGACTCGTTTGAGGAAACCGCTCCTTTCCAACCGAGCGACCAGCGCCCTCATTTCATTCTTGGCTATCTCGGTCGCCTCGTCCCCGAAAAGGGTATTCTCGATCTGGTCGAAGCCCTCGCTGGTTTGCCACCCCACGTCTGTTTGCACCTGATCGGCGATGGGAGCCAACGCCCCGCGATCGAGCAACGCATTGCGCAACTCGGCCTCGGTAAACGCGTCGTCCTCAAACCAGCCATCAACAGCACTGATGTCCCCATAGCCCTGCAGAGCCTCGATGCGCTGGTTCTACCCTCGCATACCACCCCTTCGTGGAAAGAGCAGTTTGGCCGCATTCTTATTGAGGCCATGAGTTGCGGCATTCCTGTGGTGGGGTCAAGTTCAGGTGAAATACCGTACGTCATTGGCGACGCCGGGCTCATCTTCCCCGAAGGCGAGGTTCCAGCCCTGCGCGCTATACTCGCCCGGCTCGCCGCCAACCCGGCCCTCCGCACCCACTTCGCCGAACGCGGTCGCCAGCGTGTCCTCGCCCATTACACCCAGGCCGCTATCGCCCAACGCCATGTTGAGGTCTACCAAAGTATGTTGAATCATGGGCGCAGGGGGTAAGACCTCACAGGTCTTGAAGACCTGTGAGGTCTTCGACCGATTTTGTTGCTTAGGAGCGCAGCGAAGCATCGCTACCGTCGAGCCCATCAGGATGCATCGCATCCTTCAGAACGGTGGGCGCAGCCCTATACACCCGATCACACTTCAAGACCAGCAACGTAATATCATCATACGGTGGCTGACCACGTCCATAGGTCGCCACCGCCTCCAAGATCGCCGCAACAAGTACCTCTGCATGTTCAAGGTGATGCAGCCTGATCAGGTCACGCAATCGATCAGTGCCAAATTCGCTCTGAAATTCATCAATGGTTTCAGTTGCCCCATCCGTATAGCAGAGCAAAATGTCTCCAGGTTCCAGGCATATTTCGGCTTCGTTGAGCTGAATCTCTTCCAGGACACCCAACGCAATCCCCGGTGTCCGTAGTTCGGTAATCGTGCCATCACTGGCATGATAATGCAGTGGTGGATTGTGCCCAGCCACACTGTAGCGCACCTGGCCCGTATCTGGCTGGAGAATACCATAAAAAAGCGTGACAAACATACCCGATTCCGAGTCGCGGTTGATCCATCTGTTCGCCCGTTCTAACGCCACTGATGGCGAAGAACCATCGAGGGCCGCCGCACGCACCAGCGAACGCGAAAGGGCCATAAAGAGCGCCGCAGGAACCCCTTTGTCACTCACATCGGCGATCACAAAACCGAGGGGGGTCGCTCGCTCATCTCCTTCAGGCAATGGCGGATGAAATGGTAAGCGCCAGAAATCAAAAAAATCACCCCCGACCATCCGTGCCGAACGCCACGCCGAGGCGATCTGCCAGCCCTCTAGTTGCGGAGATCTTGATGGCAACAGGGCCGTCTGCAATTCACGAGCCACCTTGATCTCTTGCTCAAGCTTGGTCGCCACTTCCGCTTCCTGCGCGAGTTGCAGGCTCTCTAATGCTGCCGCCACCTGACGTGCGGCACCAATACAAAGGTTGATCTGACGAGTATCAAACTCCGCGATCACTTCATCAAAATCAAGCACCAGTGCGCCGAGATGACCACTTCGCCCTGTCAAAGGAAGCGCAACGAGGCTTTGCCCTGCATGAATGCTCGTCAGGGCAGGCCAGACACGCGCGCGTTCCTCAGCGCCGCTGATCCTGATCAATGGCATCGGTTGACTCGTCTGCAGACTATAGATGCGGGCCAGCAGCGGAGCCTCGGTCAGCGTCATCGGCACCCCGCTCAGCGCATCGCGTAGCTTGCCGGTCACCCCATAGCTTGCGCGTACCACAAAAGTCTCTTGCTCCCAAAGCAAGAGATAACACCGTGCCGCGCCGAGCAAGATCGGCGGCAGGCGTACCGCAGTCGCCAGCAGGTCTTCGACACAATTGGCCCGGCCAATATTCTCGGCCACTTGTAGCAGAGCATTGAGCGTCCAGGCCTCTTCTTGTTGTGCCCGATAGATATTAGCACTGTCAATCGCAATCGCAATCTGATCGGCCAAGGTGCGCATCACAAAGAGATCATCGGCATCAAAATCATTGACTTCGGCACTCTGCACATCAAGAATACCAACCACCTCTGCGCCAATCCGTAGGGGCACCACCAGTTCAGAACGAGTAGTATTATTGCCGGCAATATAGCGCGGATCACGCTGTACATCGCCAATCAAGATAACCTCTCTACTGCGTGCAGTGGCCCCAATCAAACCCTGCCCAATCATCAACGGACGGGTACGCACCGCTTCGAGTTGTTCGTCAGTCGCGGTCGAGGCACGGAAGTAGATCCGTTCATCGCCAGGTTTCAGGGTAAAAATATGCACTGGATGGTACGCAAAATGTTCGTGGATCAAGCGGACAATGGCCGGCAAGAGTTGCTCAAGATCGAGGATAGCCGTGATGCGTTCGCTGACCTGCTGAATTGCCTGGAGTTGTACGGCACGACGGCGCGCCTCGCTAAAGGCACGCGCCCGGGTGATCGCAACTGCCGCCTGATCGGCAATCAACGAGAGCAAGCGCAAATCATTGGCCTCAAACGCGCCCGGTTGATAACTCTGCACCGACAGCGAGCCAATCACCTCTTCGCCAATGAGCAAGGGCACATAGATCCCCGAACGCGGCGGGCGTTCGCTCTGGTAGCGTGGACGGGCTGGCAGATGCTTCATCTCCTCAAGAAAATCTTCAACCAGCAGCGCCTTGCCCGTCTGATGCATCCAGCCAATCAAGCCATCACCATCGGCAAGATCAACCGTGAGCCGCGGCAAACGCACATTATCCTGAACGCGCACCATCAATGTATACCGCGAACCCTCGAAGAGCCCGATATGAAACGACGAGGTATCAACAACTTTGCCAGCCTCGCGATAGACAAGTTCACAGAGCGTCTCTACGTCGAGTTCACTCCGGATAATCGCCCGACTCACCTCATTGAGCATCGCCAGTTCACGGACTGAGCGACGCTGGCTGGCGAGGTTCAGCGAAGCCCGGCGCACCGCTGCGGCAGCGGCAACCATCGCCAGGCCGGCCAGGAGAAAATAGGCAATCCCCAACTCGCGATAGATAGCGGCCCCGAGCAACGCCAACGGCAAGGGCAAAAGTTCGGCCCCGAGTGCAAGGTACCATGTGCGCTGCCACCATGCGAAGACAGCCGACAGACCACCCTGAAGCCACTCACGGCCAACGCGAGTCAACTGGATGACCCCAAAGAGACTGAGCATACTCCAGATCAAAAGCGCAACCGGATCAAGGGTAGCCGGATCATACTGAGAGCGTCCAGTCGCTGCGGTCGCGAGCATTGCCCCGAGCAGCACGCCAGCGGCGCGCATCCCGCCACGGAGGAAAGGGCGGGCAACAAGATAATAGAGCGTACGTGGGCGGTTATAGATCAGCGTCAACAACAACCCAGAGACAGCCCCCTCAAGCGCGGCAATCAATGCCGCCGCACCCGGGCCAAGGCTTAGCGCAGCGGTGAGCAAAACCACGCCCGCGAGACCATAGACCTCGGCGAACGACGTACGAAAACTGAGCGCATCAATCGCAAGGGCGAGAGCGGCAAAAAGCAGGAGGGCCGGCAGCGAAGGCACAAACCACGGCGCAAAGAGTAACCAGAGCCAGCCAGGGAGACCGACGAGCAATGCATAGAGCATCAGTAGCCGTTCGTGTTTCACCATGGCAAATGACAGCAGGCTCTCACAGCCCAGCAAGAGCGGTGAAGCCCTGGGCTTGAAGCCGCCTTACCACGGGAAGAATGATTGCACTGACGCACCTACGAGTGCATACGTCCCTGCCCAAAAGCATGCTGTGCCTCTTCGAGGGTCGGATGGATCGAAAACACCTGAACAAACCCGGTGAGAGTAAAAACCTCAAACACCTGGGGCTGCAACAAAGCGAGGCGCAACTCACCACCGAGCGTCATCAACTCTTTACGGATCAGCAGAAGGGCACGTAGGCCACTACTCGAAAGAAAATTGACCCCACCGAACTCAAGCAAGACAAAGCGTGCCCCCAGGGCAATACGTTCGTGCACATCACGCGTCAATTGGGGTGCAGTGACGGCATCAACGCGCCCCGTGACAGGAATCACGACCACATCATCCCGTGAGCCAGGCGTAATATATTTGATCATGGTCAACACATTGCCGCCCTGGGGATTAAAATCGAAACGCACTTCGTCCATCAGGCGGGTGATCAAATAGAGCCCGAGCCCACCGACCTGGCGTTCCTCAAGGGGTGAGGAGATATCAGGGGGCGGCACGTTTTGCGGATCGAACTGGCGACCATAATCACGTAACTCCAGCACAAACTGATTATCCTCGCACTGCCAGGTCAACGTCAGATCACCCGGCTCATCGCGATCATACGCGTGCTGGATCACATTGGTTGCTGCTTCATCAACCGCAAGTTGCACCTGCCAGGTCGCCCGCTCATCGAGGCCCGCGAGTTCAGCGGCCTCAGTCACAAACGCACTGATCCGGGCCAGGGCATCAAGATCGGCGGTAAGAGTAATGCTTTCCATAGGCTGAAGGCGAGTATCCGGCTAAAATGAGCCGACCGCCTCAATCGTATCGTTGTAGAGTTCGAAGAGCGAGGTAAACCCGGTGAGATCAAACACTTCTTTGATGCGGGGAGGCAACCCGGCAATGCGAATATCCCCACCCTCAAGATCAGTAATTTTCCATTCACGGGCACGTTTCCGTGCTTCAATCAAGACACGCAGACCAGGGCTGCTAATATATTCTAATTTGGAACAGCCGAGCACAATCCGGTAGCGACCCTCATCAAAGAGAGCATCAATGCGCTGTTTCAACTGCACTGCCGTCGCCGCATCAACCCGACCAGCAATCTCAAGCAAATCAACCCGATTAAAGCGGCGGTGGTCAATATTCATGCCTACACCTCACGACAACAGTCTCAACGACCTGCGTGCTACGCACAAAGAAATTATAACACACTACGTCTCATCTTCAGATCTGCTGTCCTCGATCGATCAAGAAGCAGTGGCTGGCGGAAAAAAAGCAGCGAAAGCTGGCCCCCCCAAGGGCCATAAAGCTTATACCGGCATTGTCTCATTTGCCTTCGACACCGTCAAGGGCAGCGTTGCCTTGACTTTGCGTAGGCGGGTCACGGCATCGATCGCTGCATCGTGTACATTGGCATCTTCGTCTTCCATGGCGCGCAGCAAGGCATTGATCACCGAAGTCGTCGCAGCGGCCACGCCAAGCCTCCCGATGGCCCGAGCTGCTGCTTCACGCGCATAAGGGTCGCGATCACCGATCAAATCGGTAAGCTTTCCCACAATCTCACGCGTTCCTGCAAGCTCACCCAGTTGGCCCAGGGCCAGCGCTGCGGCGGAGCGGACAAACGGATCGGCATCACTTAAACAGAGACTGAGATGATCGATCAGTTGGGGAGAAGCGATCCGATCGCCCAGTAAACCCAGCGTACGCGCTGCGGCGTAGCGCGTTTCGAGATCGCAATCATAGAGCGCCACCCGCGTCAGGGCTTTGACCAGCAGCGCCGGCGGAGTGCTGGCAAACAAACCAAGCATCCGTGCTGCAGCAGCACGCACATGCGCGGCACTGTCATTCAGGCCATCATGCAATAACACAAGATCGGCTGCCGTATAGATGCCTTCGCGCTGGCGCAGGCTGCGAATCGTTTCATACCGTGATTGCCAACCTGGATCATGGAGGAGACGCCGTAACTGCTCCAACTCTGTCGGCGGATACCCATCCAGTTCGGCCAGCAAGGTCACACGTAACCATTCATCGCGGCTGCTATTTAACCGCTGCCGCGCCAGATGGATCACATTCAACCCAACAATCAGTTGCTCAACTGCTGAACGTAACTCGGCCTGCGAACGCAATTCCCGCTCGATCAGGGTAGATAGTTGAAAACGAATACGCCCCGCCCGCCGTACAATGATATCAGCACCAGGTCCCTGCACCATCTCTGCCAGGGTTAGTACAGCGGCAACTGGCTCACGCTGAAAAGCATGGAGGAATGGTTCAAGCGTTCTTACAGCAAGATAGCCAAGGACTGAGCTTGTTCCAGAGATCTGAATTTCTTGTTGCGGGTTACGCGTAAATTTATGCATTTGTTCAGCAATACGCGCTCGCCATGAATCCTGGTCAAACATAGCTATGTTTAACAGATAGCATTATGGTTTTTCATGTGTAGACACGCTATCTGCTTTCTCCTGCCTTGTCGGAATTATAGCACATTAGCCTACCGCAAAGAGGGTAAGGAAATGGTATTATGGTATGAGGGTTGCGCTAGGATGATATGCTAACAATCAGCATCTCGAGAAATAGCAACATGCAAGGAACCTGATGTCCAATCCCTATCTGCATCCCCAGCGTATTCGTGGAGCCCTCCGCACCCTTGATCTTCGTCCTAGTCGTGGTATGGGCCAGAATTTTTTACTTGATGCCGACGCTCTGGCCACGATTGTCACGGCAGCCGAGTTGGCTCCCACCGATCTTGTGGTCGAGGTTGGACCTGGTCTGGGGGTGCTCACCTGGGAATTGACGCGGCAGGCCGCCCATACCATAGCGATCGAACTGGATCGTCGCCTCGCGGCGCGGCTCACCGAAGAGTTTGCCGGTCAACCGCTGACTATTGTGCAGGCTGATGTGTTACAGGTTCGCCCAGGCGATCTGTTGCCAGCCGACACGCACACGTCAGGCTATAAATTGGTGGCGAATCTTCCCTATGCCATTACCTCGGCGGTGCTACGCCATTTTCTTGAAGCCGATCTTTCCCCAACGCTCTCTGTTGTCCTTGTTCAATGGGAAGTAGCCCAGCGCATTACCGCTGGCCCCGGTGACTTGAGCATCCTCGCACACTCGGTACAACTCTATGCCGAACCCACCATCATCGCTCGTGTCCCTGCGAGCAGTTTTTTGCCAGCACCCGCCGTTGATTCCGCAGTGCTGCGACTGCGTCGCCGCCAGCAACTTGCCGTTGCCGTTGATGATGTTGACCGTCTCTTTCGGGTGATCAAGGCCGGTTTTTTGCACGGCCGTAAACAACTTGGCAATGCCCTGCCCAGCGGCCTGGCGGCAATGGGCTTCGATGTGCCCCGCGCAACAGCGCTCGTCGCCCTCGCTGCCGCTGGCATTGACCCCCAACGCCGCGCCGAAACCCTGACCCTCGCTGAATGGGCCAGGCTTGATGCGGAGATCTGGTAAGCAACTTTTGTCAATATTTTGTTATTGTTTTGCACAGAATATGTGGTATAATCTAGACAGTGGGCACGAAAAAATAAAGACAAATGAGGTATGGTATGGAACAGACTATTCCGGGAAAACCCTTCAGTATTCTCTATAAGCAGCAGTACGCCAATCTCTTCACCTTTCGCAAGAATGGTGAGGCCATCAAGACGCCGATCTGGTTTGCCGAGCGTCAAGGCAAGATTTATGTGATGACCACCATGGATTCAGGCAAGGTCAAGCGGATTCGTAATAATGGCCGGGTTCAGATTGGCCCCTCAGATCGCGCTGGCAAGCCGCTTGGCCCTACGGTTGAGGCCCAGGCCCGCATCCTCGAAGAGCACGAGTTTCAGGTAGCGAAAGATGCGCTCGACCGCAAGTATGGTCTGTTCAAGGCGATCTTCGATTTCTTTGGTACCCTCAGCGGGATGAACCGTGCCTGGATCGAGATTTCGCCCGCGCCCGATGTGCTTTAGGGCTGCGCCTTTGACAACCTGCATGAGTGGAACCAAAAATGACCAGCTTCGCTGGTCATTTTTGATTTGGTACCACACACACGCCTCAGGGGAGGAATATGGTATCATAAGCGCCTATGATACAAACAGGCTGGCAACCTGCTCTCTGGTTTGTAACACTTGTCGCACCAGTCCTGCTCTTTATACTCCCAGGCTTGGCGCTACTACGGCTTTGGCGTGGCGCTGCTGCGCTGACCTTCCTCGAACAGGTCGCCCTTGCCCTCGGGATTGGCCTAGCTCTCTATCCAGTACTCTTGCTCTGGGCTGATCTGTTTGGCCTGAAACCTGGCCCCCTACTGGTATGGAGCATACCGCTGCTTAGCCTGCCCCTGTTAGGCTGGACGTTTGTGCGCCAAAACCCACCGATCGAGCGTGCAGCATGGCGAAGCCGTGAGTCAGGGGGCAATGGCTGGCCCTTGGTGACGGGGTACTTTGTTGTTGTTGCCTTGTTGGGTGTGCGTTTGCATACGATTACCGGTCTTAGTGTCCCCCTCTGGGGCGATTCACTCCACCACACGATGATCACCCAGTTGATGGTCGAACAAGGGGGCCTCTTCAGTTCCTGGCAACCCTATGCGAACCTGGAGACAATGACCTATCACTTCGGCTTTCATAGTCAGATTGCGGCGATGATCTGGCTAACGGGGCTGGAAGCGCCCGAAGCGGTTCTCATCGGTGGTCAACTCGCCAATGCTGCTGCGGTTTTTACCCTCTACCCGCTAGCGCTGCACCTGGGCCGAAGCCGCTGGGCGGGGGTGGTGGCCCTGCTCGTGGCAGGGTTGCTCGCACCGATGCCGATGTTCTATGTCAACTGGGGGCGGTATACCCAACTGGCAGGTCAGATCATTTTGCCGGTTGCAATCACTTGCTTGTGGTTCTACCTTGCTTCGCATGAGCATGCAAAAGCGCTGCTCGGCCTCACGATCCTCTCGATGGCGGGGCTGTTCCTTACCCATTATCGCGTCATCATTTTTGCCGTCTGTTTTGTCCCAGCCTATCTGCTCGTCAGCGGCACATGGTCTATGTGGCGTACCTTGGGCTTGCGATTGCTCCTGGTCGGAACAGGCGTTGGTGTACTTGTGGCTCCCTGGGTTATGCGCATGCTCGAAAGCCTCTTATTTCCCCTGCTCTCGGCAATTGTCGCCGCCTCAGCCTCAGGGGGAGCAAATGCGATCCGTGCCGAGACGATTAACAATGCGGTCGGCCACCCCTTCAGCTACCTACCGGTGCTGATCTGGTATGGCATGCTGATCGTTGTCTTCTGGGCGCTCTGGCGACGTGAACGTGCAGTTCTGGTCGTTGCTCTCTGGTGGCTCGGTGCATTGCTGGTCGTCAACCCGCAACGGCTTGGTCTTCCAGGGGCCGGGACGATCACCAATTTTGCGCTCTTTATCGCCGCCTATATCCCTGCGGCATTGCTGCTCGGGGCTGCAGCAGGATGGTTGTTACGCCGCTTCCGTGCGCCCGTCGTGCCGGCTGGCGTAGCACTGATCCTAGGTAGCTTGAGTCTGTGGGGCATAAGCCTGCGCACGCACGATCTTGATACCGTCAATTTTGCCTTAGTTATGCCGGAAGATCGCACCGCAATGGCATGGATCGAAACACATACACCGCAAGAAGCCCGTTTTCTCGTGAATGGATATTTTCACAACGAGACAAGCTTGCTCGGCAGCGATGCCGGCTGGTGGATCCCTTTGCTCGCTCATCGGCAAACCACCCTCCCTCCGATGATCTATGTAGCTGAACAAGGTTCACAGCCAAATTATGCACAGTGGGTGAATGAATTGTATGCCACGATGAACGATCAAGGTCTTGATCACCCTGAAACATTGAATTTGTTGCATGAACGCGACATTTCATACGTCTACATCGGACAACGCCAGGGCCTGGTTGGCATCCCTAATCCAAGCCGGGTGCTCGATCCTGAGGTGCTTAGTGACAGCCCCCATTTTACGCTGCTCTATCATGAAGATCAGGTCTGGATCTTTGCGGTGCAACCAGATGAGTAAACGCTCTTTAGGGTGCTGGAGGTGAAAGCAAGAGACTGCTGGCCCAGCCAACGGTTTCGACAGGGACACGCTCAGGGGTACAATCTGCAGCCGTGCTGAGGAGGCGGATCTGATACCAGCGAACGCCATCAGCGAAGTTCTGCTCTTGCAGAAAGACGACTTGGTCACCAACACAGATCTGACCAAGTACCGTTTCAGGCACAACAAGCGGTTCCGAACGCAGATTACCACCAGCGATCACCGTACCCAGGCCCAGGCTGTCGGCGGGTGCGGGCGCGGGCGAAGGTACTGTCAAAGCTTCAACCGTCGCCGTCGCGTCACGGGCTTCCTGAGTTGACCTGAGCATGATCAGCGCTTCATTGGTTGCGACCACAGCAGTGGCCGTGGCAATCCTGGCCTCGATCTGGGCATCACGAAGGCGCAAACCCAGGAACGCACCACCAAAGAGCAGGGCGATCACAACCCCAACCATCAACAGGTTCGCCAGGGCTCGCAGAAGACCACCGCGCTGATGGACTTGCGGGCGAAACAGGCGATCCCAATCACTCGGATCTAATCGTGGTGGCACACTTTCCCCAGTTTAAGGATGTAAGTTTCGACGCAAAATCAACTGACGCTCACCAGTTGTGACAAAGCCAAACCACTGGTAGAGGCGCTGTGCTTGCATGTTATATGCCTGGGTGTTGAGTGTCAAGACATGTGCCCGTTGCGCGATGGTAAAGGCAACAACGTCGGCGAGCAGGCGAACACCAATCGCTTTGCCCCGCCACGCGGGGTCAACGGCAATACGCACGAGATGGACGAGGCGTCCGCCAAAATGGGTGGTTGCATACGCATAGCCCACAATTGCCTCTTCATGCTCAGCAACCACAACATAGGGGCCTTGCTCAAGGGCAGTACGCATAATCGTGGCATCTTTTGTCCACTGAGGTTCAAAACAGGCCCGATCGACCGCAAGCACCGCAGGCAGATCGAGAGGCAGGGCCGAGCGCACCGTGATTTCAAGATTGCCCTGATGAGGAATGTGCAGTTGTCGTTTTTCATACACAACAACTTCAGTTTCTGACTCAAACTGTTGCGACTGCAACGCGGGCACCAGCCAGGCATCGGCCTGCTCATCACCGGCATAGAAGATCGTGTGGACACCCTGCCGACGAAGCGTCGCTTCAAACACCGGCAAGAGCGTAGCCAACGCAAAACGCAGATCGAGCCCATCACCAAGGGCAACTGCATAGATCCAGCAGATGCCCTCGGTAGGCTGATTGGCCAGCGCACTAGCAACGATCGTGGAGCCAACCTCAAGAACGACACCCCATTGCTGGGCCATCAAATGCTCGAGGTCGGCACCAGTCATCGCATAGTAGCGCCGACCAGCCTCACGCAACAGCCGCGTTACAGCGGTCAGATCGGTTGCCTGGACAGGACGTGCCACCGCCTGATTCAAGTCGATACTTTTACGAAATAGCCACATACCCTTACTGGATCAACGCAACAATCGCTTAGGGATAACCAGTATACACCTTGCCCAGATCCAGAGTCTGTCCGGCTTCCACTTCAAAGATGAGATCCTGCGACGGATCATCGCCCTGGCGGACAAGATACTGATTCAACGGACCCTGCACAACGATGGCATAGCGACCAGGTGGCACATCACCAAAGGCAAACCCGCCTTCACCGTCTGGTGTGACCCAGGGATCATTCTCGGGATCATGGCTGACTGCATCCATCGTCGTCGCATCAGTCGCAATCACTGGCGAAAGGTAGAGCACAATGGCATCATAGACGATTTCATCAGTCTGGATATTATAGAGCACCCCGTGGACAACGCCCGTCCCTTCTGATGGAACAGGAAGTGGTTCAGGCTCACGTCCTGGTGGCGGTGTATAGCCAGGACCAGGATAGGCCGGATCGACAGTTGGCATGGACGGCACAATCGGATAGGGATAGGGATAAGGATCCTGAGAAGGCTCAGGTGTCGCTATCTGAGTCGGTTCAGGCAGAGGAGTCTGGGTTTCGGTTGCCGGGCCACCACAGCCTACGAGTATGGTCAGCAAGACCAGCGCGAGCGCAAAGGGCAGCCAGAAAGACGTGCGTTGCATCTTTATACCTCATGCAAAGGAGGTGTGGAGAGTCCGCCCTGCGGTTTCTCCACACCCCCTGATAGAGCCATCGACCGGATCGTGGACGTATTCCGTATTAGAAGTTGATGCCGTTGTAGGTCAGGAAGGCATCGCCGGCGTTCGCCGGAGCAAGCTGGTTGACGATACAAACCACATTGCTGGCGGGGCTAGTCGTCACCGTCGCACCACCAACGTAGCGCTCGGTGGGGATCTTGGCATTCTGGAACCAGGTGACCGACTGACCAGGCTGCAGCGGCGCACTATCAGGCGCAGGGGTCAGCGTGCTACCAGCAATCACGTTGGGCGTGAAGGTCATGGTTGCCGTGGTGCTCACAGTACCGGCATTGCGGCACTGCACAGCGGTGAAGAAGCCAGCGTTGTTCGCCATCAGCAGAGGCAAGCTAGCACGTGTCGTTGCGGAGGCTGACGAAATACCCTCATACGAGGTGCCGAACTGGCCCGAGAGCTGGTTGACGACAACCACAATGGGCTGTGCCGACGTTACAACTGCCGACCCAACATAGCGATCAGCACCGTTGACAATGATCGCCCGGCTGGCGCCTGCGCCAAGGTTGAAGGTCTGATTCGTCAGGCTCGCCCCGCCTGAAATCGTGTTGGCACCAAAGGCAACCGTCACATCAGCCGCAGCCGAACCAATATTCTGGATCGAGATACCACTGAAGAAACCAGCGTTGGCCTGCTGCACGAGGGGCAGCACAACCTCAGTCGAACCTGCGGCGAAACCGCTGTAGGTCAACTGCGTGCGGAAGCCCGTTTTACCAACCTGATTGACAATCACAGCCAGAGGTTGGGCGCTCGTAATCTGGGCCGAACCAACAAACCGGTCACCAAGCTCGGTGAGCGTGGACTGATCGAAGACCAGCGACGCACCAGGGGCAATGGCAGCCGAGTTCACGGTATGAGCAGTGCCAGCATCACCAGGATTGAAGGACACCGTCACCGGCGCAGCTGCGGTACCCGCGTTCTGCACCGCGAACCAGGTATCGAAGCCTGCGTTGCCACGCTGAATCAACGGAAGGTTGACTGTCGTCGCGCCCTGCGTCAGGCCAGTCGCAGCCTCACTGTAGAAGGGAGCCCCAGCGACGCCGTTGTTGCCCAGGATGTTCAGGATCGCCGCCACAGGCTGGTCAGCCTCGATGACTGCCGAACCACTGAAGCCAGCGTTAACACTCGGGATCGGGAAATAGGTCTTGCTTGCACCCGCCGCAATCGACTCACCAAGAATGTTGGCAGCCGACGTGCCATCGGGGTTGATCAGGCGAATGTCAACTGTTGCCTGAGCAGTACCCAGGTTCTGCACCTGGAAACCAGTGCTCCACTGAATGCCCTGCTGAGCACTTACCGACCGAACTGGTGCAAGCACCAGCACCAGGGCCATCATCAGCCCTGTCACAAGAGCAATTGCTGTCACTTTGCGCAGCATACCGTACGTATCCTTTCGTTACCTACACACCATCAGCCATGATGCGAAACCTTATGACGTTCACTGTAGCATAGGCACCCACAACATAGCGATACCTCTTTAGAAGAGTCAACCCTAATCCATCTGGTTCCAATGCCGTGGATTCATCGCTAATACCCAACAAAAAGAGGAGTAACCCGAAAGTATTAGTGGCTTTTAGCGCTTGCTAAAGACGTATTTCCACTTCTGCCAGACCAGACCTCACAGGTCTGACAGACCTGTGAGGTCTAGGGTCGCAGATTATTTCTGAGCAAACTATTATGCTGGTGTACAGACAAAGACCAGCAGATCGCCAAGATTGATCGGTACCAAGGGCGCGATGATGCTGCGTACAAAGGTGTGTGGTCGTCGCAGCATCCACTGCCAGTCAGCGTTCGTGCGGGGCAGCGGGCGTTCGAGTACCACAACACGTTGCGTGCGCAGACCATGATCGGCTAACAAGCGCTGCCACGACCCACGTGAAGCATACCGCTGCAATGGCTGCCCATCATCAAAGACCTCACCGTGCCGCAAGACATGCCAGATGTTGCCAAACAAGCCAAAGGCGTTGGGCAACAAGACCACGGCAGTGCCGCCGGGGCGTAGCACCCGGGCCATTTCACGCACACCCTCTTCAGGAGCAAAATAGTGCTCGAGGCTGCCAATGTTGGTGACCAGATCAAACGCATGATCGGCAAATGGCAACCGCTGGGCATTCGAGGCGGCCAACGGAATCGCCGCCCCCCCGCGCGGATCAAGCTGATGCAGGGCTGCCACCGAGAAGTCAATGCCCATACCCTCATATCCAGCCCGCTGCGCAAAGCGCAGAAAATCGCCTTCACCACACGACACATCAAGCAAACGACCCGGCGGCGGCGAAGCGCGCCGTACCAGATCAAGAAACCAGAGATAGAGCGAGTCGCGTTGATGGAGACCACGGTCACGATAGATCGTATCATACGCCGCTTGTTCGGCTACTTCCGTCGGCGTGTGACGGATTTCAATGGGATACCACGACATACACACCTCAAACTCAGGCTCTACCAGCGTGAAAAAACCAGCGCCCAGAAGAGCTCATTCAGCGTAATCCATACGCGCATCAGCAAGGCGATGATCAAGGCAACAGAGAGCGGCACAATCAGGGTCAACAAGACGACCATGCTGAGATCACGAAAACTAAACCCGATCGGAATCAGAAAAGAGAGCGCCCCAACCAACCCGCTGGCAACCCAGATCTGAACCAGAACTGGTAACATTGACCACTCGATCAAATAGATCGAACGCACCAGGAAAAAGAGGATCAAGCCCCCGCTCAACCAGACAAGCATATGCAAGCCCACGACCAGCAGCGTGGCCGGTAAACCAAGAAACTGGGTCAGCGGTTCACGCTTCCAGCGCTTGAGAATCAGGTTCAACAGGCGCACCAGCAGCATCGGACGCACCGCCACCACAAGGCTCACCAGCGCCACCAGCGCCACTGGCAGCAAGGGGATGTTGCCATTCAGTAAGGGCGTCAAGGGAAAAAGCATCACAACAAGCAGACCACCCGAGGCGATCAAAAGAATCTGTTCCCAGAGCATCCCAAGCAGCGTCATCCGCCGCGCAACCCCGACCTGTTCGTAGAGCAGGACACGACTCGCGACAAACGGGGCAGGCGTAGGTAAGCGACGCGCCATCCACGAATAAAGAAAAAAGCGTCCATGGTCACGCCAGCCGACGCGCACATTGAGCGCCGACATCACGACGCCCCAGGCAATGACCGCCACAGCCAACGAGCCGGTGTAGGCCACACTGCTCAAACCCAGATAGACCGCATCAAATTGCCAGTCATAGGTTACGAGGGATCGCCAGTCACGCACAATCGTGATCAGGATGACCGCCAGAGCCGCAGCGAGCATCCCTCCTACAATAATTCGGCGTGACTGGGGCTTATCCCAGATGGTACGCCCACGTTGCCACAAGCTTGTTAGCATCATTTATACCGGTTGGGCGACGACCGTGATCACCGCGCCTTTGTGAAGTTTACGGTCAATCACCCAGAGTGGGGGCAAAAGCGCCGTGCGCACAAGAAGATTTTCCAGGGCACGCTGGGCAACTGGCTGCAGGATCTCGTTGCGTACATGTTGACGCAACCAGAAGCGCCAACTCAACATCATCACCTGGTACGTACTGCCCAAACAGATCAACTCGCGTACCTGAAAGCCAGCCTGATTGAGCATCTGCGTCAGCGTACGTTCATCAGGGATAAACATATGGCGCGGCTGATCGAGCCCGGCCCAGTAGCGGCCACATAAACGAGCATCCCAGGCCGAAAGGTTAGGTACACGGGCCACAAAGATGCCATCAGGTGCCAGGAGTTCGCGCACCCGTTGCAGGGTTGCCTGCGGCTGATACAGATGCTCGAGCACATCCCACATCGTGATCACATCAAAGGTCTGACCTTCCAAGGCAACCTCCTCGAGCGTACCCTGATGCACCGTAAGCCCAAAGAGTTCACGGGCCTGCCGCGCCGCGTCGACACTCAATTCAACCCCAACCGTCTGCCAGGCAGCGCTACCCGTACCAAGAAAGACGCCGGTGGCACAACCGACATCGAGAAGCCTGCGTTTGCCAGGGCGCGATGGCGCGTGACGTTCGACCAGATGCCACCGTTTTTTCAAGCCATAGAGGTGCAGCATGCCTTGCAGCAGGCTGGGGTTGGCCCAGGGTGGGGGAACAAAAGGATCATATTCAGGAGGATAGTAGAAGCTGATCTCGTTGGGATCGGGGCGCGGATTCTGATAGAGCAGGCCGCATGCGGCACATTCCACCAGGGTAAAGCTTCCAGGCAACCCCAACAACGCATCGGGCAGGGTATAGCGGTGACGAGCCTCAGTTGCACCACAGAGCAAGCATGCAGTCGTTTCCATCGTTGCCGGGCATCTCCTACTACCAATTACGCTTGAAGGTACCGCTTTGTCATGCTGAACGCAGCTCAGCATCTCTGCCGTCGAGAAGCCTGAGACCCTTCGCTTCACTCAGGGTGACAATGCGGCCTACTCAACGGTAACTGGTATAACGTGTTGTGTGAGGCGACCGCTTCATCCACCGCTTGCATTATACACGTTCATAATCGACTCATATGCGCGCTCGGCTGAAAAATGGCTGCATGCACGGGCACGAGCAGCCACAGACAGCGCGGCCCGTCTGGTCGGATCAGCCAAGAGACTGCTGATGGCCTCGACAAGGGCAGGCGTATCCCGTGGTGACACCAGCAGGCCACATGGGCCAATCACCTCGGGGAGCGAGCCGGCCCGCGTGGCAACAAGTGGCGTCCCACAGGCCAGCGCTTCGAGGGCGGGCAACCCGAAGCCTTCAAGCAATGAAGGCAAGACAACCAGATCCGCCAACGCATAGTAGACCGGCATCAAGGCATCGGGCACACTGCCAACTTCAACCACCCGGTTCCAGGCTCCTCCAGCAGCCTCAATGACCTTCTGCCGATAGGCCGCGTCCCACTGACCAACAATGACCAGGCGCACATCATCAGGCAGGGCATCCAGTCCGGCAACGAGATACTCTAGCCCTTTGCGCGGGTTGGAAAAGCCCACATAGAGCAAGACCCGACACCCTTGGAGCCCAAGTTGCTGACGCAAAGGCTCAACCCGGGCAACTGGCTGAGGAGCAAAATAGTCCGTATCAACACTCTCGGGGGTGAGGGCAATCGCACGTTCGGATAGGCCATAGTGGGTCACGAATTCCTGCCGTGTCGCCTCGCTGAGTGAGACCAAAGCACGGGCACGGTAGAGGGTTGGCCGTTCGAGCAGATGCATCGCCGTTGTATAGTACACCCGGCGAAAAGCGCGATTCGCCACCGACGAAGCATAGGGCTGACCATTATCAGCGGTAAGCCGCTGGTGAAAAGATTGCAGCAGACTCGCAACAAACGGTCCGCGGTAGGCCCAGGCAAAATGCACATCGAGAAAATGGACAAAATCAAACGGTTGCCGAGCGTGTTGCTGCGCGACATGCCGAGCAGCGTGCCACCCATAGCCAATCCAGTCGGAGCGGCCAATGGCAACCCGCTCAACCACCATGCCCGCCGTCACCGTCCGCGGCAGCGTCCCGGGGCGCCGTGCGGCCACCATAGTCACCTCGTGTCCACCAGCAACCAGCCGTTCAGCCAGCCGTTCAGCATAGACAGCGAGGCCCGACGACCGTACTGGAGCAACATCGAGGCTAATCAGACAGAGGCGCATGGACTTCCATCAAAATATCATTGAGCACAGCGCCAATTCGGGCAATGCTATAGCGCTCGATCAGGTGAGAATAGCCACCCCAGGCAATCTTCTCGCGTAACTCGCGATCATTGCGCAGGGTCAAAATCGCATCAACCAGCGACTGGGGATTCGCAAGTTCACACATATAGACATGCTCGCCATGAACAAAGATTTCGGCATTGGCGGCATTATTGCCAACAATCGTCGGTCGGGCCATCCCTAAAAACTGATAGGTCTTGGTGGCAATCACATTCTGGGCTTTGCTATTATCAGAAAAATGCCCACCCAGGCAAACTGACGCCTCGGCGATAGCCTCGGGCAGTTTGTGGTAGGGAACCCAGCCCATAAAGCCGATATTAGTGCATCCAAGTGACTCAGCCAGGGCGCGGATCTCACCAAACCGAAGACCCTCACCCGCGATTTGAAAGACAATCTCAGGCTCGTTTTCAAGCAATTTCGCGGCCTGAACAATATATTCAATGCCCTGCAACGGCAGAAATGAGCCATAATAAAAGACCTTGAAAGGGTGCTCGGCTGGCGCAGGGCGGGGAAAGAAGATCTCTTCGTCATATCCAAGGTAGAGTACCCGGAATAATTCGGGGGGTAAATGATACAACCGAGTAAAATACGCACAGTGGGCCTGAGTATCGAGAACAACGACATCGGCCATGCGACAAACCAGACGATCCATCAAAAAGATCATACGTCCGGCGAATGAATCAGGCTTGATCACACGACGATCAAGGCAAAGCGTGTTAAAAGTCGAGAGATACGCATCAAAAACAATAGGCTTCCGCGTACATAAACGCATCAGGAGGACAAGGAGGTAACCATAAAACCCTACAAAAACAATATCGTGAGGTTTACGATGCATTAATACCTTAAAAAAAAGCCGTACGTGACGTATGATATAATTCTTGCCACTATCAGTAATTGCAATCACCTCAGCATGCTGCTGAAGTGCTTTCAAAATAATCTGATTACGGACATATTCTGGCTCACGTCCACATACGAACAGTACTCGCATACATCCTCCTGCGACGGCCATTATAGCTCAGTTGCAGGGTAAAGGCAACGCTCGTGGCCTCACCCGCCGTCCCCGACCAACTTCTTCCGCTCTATGTGGTTGTGCTCAACTGGAATTTACCTGCGGATACAATCGCCTGCCTGCAGTCACTCCAAGCCGCTGCGCTGCCCGAGGTACATCTTCTGGTGGTAGACAATGGCTCAACTGATGATTCCCTGCACCAGATCCGGCATCACTTTCCCGATCAGGTAGAACTGGTGGCGTTGCCAGAAAACCGTGGGTTTGCCGGGGGGATGAACGCCGGCATTGAGGTAGCGTTGCGCGCCGGGGCGGGTTCGATCCTCTTGCTCAATAATGATACGGTTGTGGAATCTACCATGCTCGCGACGTTGCTGGGGGCAGCGCAACAACGGCCACAAGCCGGCATTCTCGGGCCGGCGATCTACTACTATGATGCGCCCGAACGCCTCTGGCAGATCGGCGCACGCCAGCATCCCCGCTTTCCCGTGCCCGTCAACCTGGGCCTACGCGAGATCCGTCGGACAGGAGGGCAACCCTTCCCTGCTGACTATGTGACCGGGTGTGCCATGCTTGTACGCCGCGAGGTCTTTGAGCACGTGGGCTTGCTCGATCCTACCTACGTCATGTACTTCGAGGACGCCGATTTCTGTCAACGGGCGCGCAAAGCCAGGTACGAGATCTGGTGCATCCCCGCCGCACGGATGTGGCATCGCGTCTCGCTCAGTGCCAACAAAGTCAAACCTGCTAGTCGGTATACCTTTGCCTGGGGACGCGGGCGCTTTTACCGTCGCTATCCCCATGGGCGCTCACCGACGTTGACCTTGAGCTATCTCTTGCTGAGCACCGCAGTGAAAGCTGGGGGCGATCTGCTTCGTGGCGACTGGCAGCCGGCACTCTGGCTGTGGCGAGGGATGCTCGATGGGTATCGGCTGCGCCCATTGCGTGGGCCAGTGCTTGGGGTGACGCATGAGTAGGGTTCTGCTCACGGCAGAAGCGGCTCGGTGGCGCGGCTCGGGACAAAGATTGTAAAGATGACCCGGTATTCGCCAACGGCGCCTGGGGGCGACGCATCGGCACCGGCGACAAAAAAGAGGCTGGTATTGAAAAGCACCAGATCACTCGCCTGGAACGCAATCTCGGGCATCGTATAGGTCGACCAGGCATCCGCAACCGGATTATACTGCCAGGCGGCCTGGGCATCGTCATCAAAGACAAGCAAGGTATTGATCACCGCCGCAAGTCCGGGCTTGGCAATGGCAATAGGCATCGGCGCTTTGCCTTCCCATCGACCGCCATTGTCGGCCCCGGGATCAAGGCGAAGCGTGTCACGCAAAGGGCCACTCGCGCCTTCGCCACCTACCAGATAGATCTGGCCAGCCAGGGTCGTTGCATTGGCATGCTGGCGACCTGAAGGCAAGGAGACACCCCGTGACCAGCTATCTTGCTCGGGATCATAGATGAACACGTCTTCAACAAGCCGCTGACCGTTCCATCCGCCAATCACGTAGATCCGACCTTCCCAGACCGTCAGCGCATAACGACTCCGTGGCTCAGGCAGCGAACTCAACACTTCCCATTGCTGCTCACGCGGGTTGTAGGCTTCAAGCACATTGCTGACCGCTCCGCCGACAGTTTCGCCACCGGGGACATAAATTTTACCCCGCAGCACGATAGCGTCTATTTCGGTTACTGCGGTTGGCTTATCGACCAGCGAAACCCAGAGGCCTGTCTGAGGATCGTATCGGTCGAGCAAGGCAAGCGGCTGATCGTCCTGCATCCCACCGATGGCATAGATGCGACCATCCACATCATAGGCTGCGAGCGCCAGGTTATGGCGTGGGCGGGGCAACGGCGCATGCGTAATCCAGCGTTCGTGTGAACCCTGCTGCATTGTTCCCGCCGAGCCAGGAAGATCAGTGGCAACCACAGGCGCCGACGGTTCTGCGATATTGCGCCCCGACCAGACCACAAAACCCACCAGGCCAAGCACAACCACTAGCACCAAGGTGCCTACCAGCACACCCAGATTCGTTGAGCGAGGGATCGTACGTGGGGCCGAGGCAACGCTGTTCGCCTCGGCCAGTTCATCAATAGGCGTAACTTGCGGACTGGTCACAGCAAAAACTGGGGTGACAGGGGCAAGATCTGGCTCTGACTCAAGACGAGGGGCATCAACTGGAGACGCAGGGTCAACCTCAAGCGGCGTAACCGTCGTGACTGGCTCGGCCAAGATTTGTGGCTGAGGCACATCCACCTCAAGCAGGAACTCTGGGGCATCACTATGCGTCGCCGAAACAAGCCCATTGCGAATCGCATAGACGGTTGCCTCGGTACGCGAGACGACCCCGATCTTGCCAAAAATGTTGCGCAGATGGACTTTGACCGTATTGATGCTAATATTCAGCTGCAGGGCGATCTGTTGATTGGTTGCCCCGGTTGCGACAAGACGCAAAATTTCGCGCTCACGCTCGCTAATCTGGATGTCGTTGGTCATGGTGCCATTCTATGTGCTGAGTCTATCCTCGTGATCATAGCATGAGCAGACATCGTGGGCAAGTTGTCAGCGCTGTCGGTTCTGGCGCAGCGTGTCAATCGTGACGAATTCAAGGCCCTTCAAAGTGAGGGCACTGAGGATGGCGTCGGTCAGCGTCGCGACCGAAGGGCCAGCCAGGGCTTCGTGCAACACGATCAATGCGCCAGCGTCGGCCTGCGCAACGACCTGGCGAATGCTCAGCGCTGCCGGTTGCATCCAGTGGACGGGCATAATGCTGCCGAGCACCGGCTGATAGCCCCACGTGCGAAAAGCCTGGATCAGCGAGGCACTGAAGTGACCAAAGGGAGGGCGCACACTCGTGATCGTCGCAGGGTCACGCCCGCTATACTTCGCCAGCAGATCGCGCGTCTCATCAAGCATCCCGTGCAAGGCCACCTGGTTTTCGAGCAGAAACGAGCGATGGCGGTAGCCGTGAACCATCAACTGATGGCCAGCGGCGGCGGCGGCCTGAACCAACTCGGGATGCGCTTTGACCCGTTCACCAAGCCATGAAAAGGTCGCAACAACCCGATGGCGTTGCAGCACCTCGAGCAGCGCCGGTGTATCCTCGGGATGCGGCCCATCATCATAACTCAGCGCTATTTGCAGGCGCGATTGGTCGCCCATCCACAAGATCTCGGGGAAATGACGATCAAGCAGCCGCGTCGCATCATTCAACGACGTGGCTGCATAGGTCTGAAACAGCTCGGCCCAGCCTGGCCTAACGCCTCTTTTGCTCATTGGCGTCGGGGAGAAAGATAGAAAGAAGGAACGAGACAATGCTCACCACGATCGACCCTAACAACGCCGCGAAGAAGCCATCAACAGTGAAACCTGCCCCAAAAAAACTTGAGGCGATCCACGCCGAGAAGCTAAAACAGATGGCATTGATCACCAGCGTAAAGAGCCCCAACGTCAACATGACAAGTGGACAAGAGAGGAGCGTCAGCAATGGTCGAATAAACGCATTGACCAGACCAAAAACCGCAGCCATGACCAGCACGGCAAACCAGCCATTCTGGTCGGTAATATTGATCCCGGGCACCGTCCAGGCCGCGACTACCAGCGATGCTGCCGTGATGAGCCAGCGCAACAAAAGTTGCATCTCTGCATCCTTTCTGTGAGCGAACTACGCCGCCAGCACATATCATACCGCAAAAGTGGGGAAGGTGTGTATAAGTTGTGTGTAACCTACGTTTCTTGATACCAACGGGGGCTTCGACAGGCTCAGCCTCCGTCCGTTCGCAACGACCATCGTCCGCCGTTCGCAACGACCGTGGAGCCGTTGCGCTCCGAGTATGAGATGTTGTTGCTTAGGAGCGCAGCGAAGCATCTGTGCCGTCTGAACGCCTGAGACCCTTCGCTCCGCTCAGGGTGACAAAATATCAGCAAACTTACTTCACAAACTATTCAGTATAATAGAGCCGAGAGGGAAGGAACTCTGTGATGACCGAGCGACAGCGCTTCAAAGACTCTTTTGATGAACAACTGGCTCACGATCTGGCGACACGCCTCAGCGTTGTTGCACCCACGTTTCCTGCGGAAGCGTTTGTGGCACAGATCGTCCCTCAGCTTGCGCCACTTGAATTAAAGGCTCGCGTAACGATTTTTGCCCAGGCCCTACGCGATCATCTTCCTAGAGATTATCCTACGGCGCTATCGCTCTTGCTGGCGACCCTCGGGCCACCCCATCGCGAAGATCAGGGTATGTTCAATGATGGTTGGTATCTGATGCCAGTGGCGGCTTTTATTGAACTGTATGGCCTGGATCATCTTGAGGCGTCGCTCGCTGCGATGCATGCGCTTACGCAGCGTCACACCGCTGAATTTGCCATTCGACCTTTTCTGGTGCGTTATCCTGATGCGGTGCTCGCAAAGCTGCATCAGTGGGCCACCGACGAGAGTTTCCATGTCCGTCGTCTCGTCAGCGAAGGAACCCGCCCGCGTCTACCGTGGGCCACCCGTCTCGATCAGTTTATCGTCGATCCGACACCTGTCCTCGACTTGCTTGAGCACCTCAAAGACGATCCTTCAGCCTACGTCCGCCGCTCGGTCGCCAATCATCTCAATGATCTTGCCAAAGATCACCCCGAACGCGTTGTGGCAACGCTCAGCCGTTGGCGCGAAGGTGCCGATACACAACGCCTCGCGTTGATTCGCCACGCCCTGCGCACCCTCGTCAAGCAAGGTCATCCCGAGGCGCTGCAGATCCTCGGGGCTGCCTCACCCGAAGTAAAGTTCATCGCGTTCACCGTGACGCCGACGACCGTGCCGCTTGGAGGCATCCTGCATCTTGCCGTGCAGATCGAAAGTACAAGTATCCGTCCACAGCAACTGGTCATTGATTATATCCTGCATCTAGTTGGCGCACGTGGCGAACGACGACGCAAAGTCTTCAAATGGGCCACACGCATCCTTGAACCAGGGGCGACCCTCACCCTGACTCGTAGGCACTCTTTTGCGCCAGTGTCGGTACGGCGCTATTATCCAGGAGCACATCAGATCGAACTGCAAGTCAATGGGGCAATCATTGGAGACGTCACATTTATGCTCGAGCAAGCATAAGGATGCAAACCAAACCTGATGCCAAAACCCATCCCTAATCTCGCCACTTCATCAACCCAGGTGGATCTGCGTTGGACGATGTTTGCGCTCTATGTCGCCGCAACGGTCGTCTTTTCAGACATGTATCTGACCCAGCCGATCCTCCCGTTGCTTGCCGAAGAATTTCAGGTCACGGCTTCGACCGCTGGGCTCACCATTTCGGCAGTTGTCGTCATGATTGCGCTTGGTTCAACAGCGTACGGGCCGTTGAGCGATATGATCGGACGCAAATCGGTGATGGTGGCAACATGCGCCCTCTTGAGTCTCCCGACGATGCTCGGGGCCTTTGCGACCAGTTTCGAGCAGATGCTCTTCTTTCGTGCGCTGCAAGGGCTCTGCATTCCCGGCTTAACGGCGGTAGCCGTAGCGTACCTGGGCGATCTCGTCGGGCCAGTCGCGCTGGGCAAAGTTGTCGGCGGATGGGTCGCAGCCAATGTTGCCGGCGGATTAGTGGGGCGTGTCGCAAGTGGCATCATTACCGATCTGGCCGGGTGGCGCGAAGTTTTCGTCATCTTTGCGCTGCTCACGATGGTCAGTGCCCTCCTGCTGGCCTTTTTGTTACCCGAGGATCGCGTGAGAGAGTCGGGAGGATGGGGGCAGGCCTACCGAGCAATGTTTGCCCACATCAATAACCCACAACTCTTCAGTGCCTTTATGATCGGTGGCGCACTCTTCTTCGGGTTTATTGGCACCTTTACATTTCTCCCCTTTTACCTGACCGGCGAACCATTCCTCCTCTCAACGACCATGGTCGCCTTTGCCTATGTCAGCTATCTAGCGGGTGTCCTAGTCTCACCCATCGCAGGGAGCCTCTCGAACCGCATTTCGCGGCGCACCCTGATTACGCTGGGTCTACTCATTGCGATGCTCGGGCTCAGCCTTACGCTGATCCCCGTCTTGCCATTGATCGCCGTCAGCCTCTTTATTTTGTGTACCGGCATGTTTACGGCGCAGGCGATCGCGCCGGCGCTCGTCAACACCCTGGCCAAACAAGCCAAAGGCGGGGCCGGGGCGCTCTACCTCGTCTTCTACTACATTGGGGGCACCCTAGGGGCAGTTGTGCCGGGGTTGGCCTGGCAAGCCTTCGGCTGGATAGGGGTTGTAGCGACCTGTCTGGCGGCCTTTGGGGTCGCCTTGATCGCCAATTGGCGCATCAAGATCTGAACACGTGTGGCAGGGCTGGTGCGATTCGAACGCACGACCATCCGCTTAGAAGGCGGGTGCTCTATCCCCTGAGCTACAGCCCCACATAGCTCGATTATAATACCACGGGTCTTATAATCAGTATCTACCTGGCAGATCGCTCAACGCAGGATGCAAACGGGTCGCGGCCAACCATGCCTCAATGCCAACCGAAGGTTGGATGCCCTGTTCGGTCACAATACCTGCCAAGGCATTAAGCGGGGTGCGGTCAAAATAGAGGTTTTCAACCTTGACCCCGGGCGCGGGATCATCCCACACTTGCTCGCCAGGCCAGCGTGCCTGAGGTGGCGGATGGTAGCCCGGAGGCAAGAATTTTTCGCTGCCACAGAGCGCATAGACGGGCACGCCACTCGCCCCTGCGGCCAGGGTCATCGCATACGTACCAACTTTATTCACCAGGCCCTGGGCATCAAGGAAGTCGGCCCCTACCAGCACAAGTTGCGCCTGGGCAGCAAAGATGACCGCCAGCGCATCAATAACAAGCGTCACAGGCAAGCCAATTTCAGCCAGTTCGGTCGCCAGGCTGCGCCCCTCACAGGCCGGACGGCCCTCAGCGCACACAACCTTGATACGGCGACCGGCGCGCTGGGCATGGCGCAGGGCGGCAGAAACCGTGGTACTGCGTCCATTCGTCACAATCTGACCCTCTTCGGGGATCAAGCGCAGGGCGGTCTCAGCAATAGCCGCCTCGTGGACATGCAAACGGCGCTTAAAATCATGGACGGTTTCGACAGCCCTGGCGCGAGCCTGTTGAACCTCATCGGTGGACGTCACGGCCCATAGGAGCGCATTGATCAAATTCACGAGAGGCGCCATCGTTGGATGGGCTTTGATCAATGTACCTCCAACATCAAGGACATTCTGTTCCAAGGCTGTGATCGTCGTTGACTGATCGTTGCGCATCAAACGAGAGAGCAACTCGGCACTCTTGTCAGCAATCTCAACCGCGCCCGAGATGTTATCATCGACAATCGTCGCCACTGCCTGTGCAGTAAACTTATCCACAACACCTTCCCTGTGTGAGCAACAATCTGATCGGATACAGCTACAGCACAAGAAGAACTTCAGTTTGACGAAACCATGCGTATTTTTACCATACCACAATTTTGTCGGTTGCACAGGGATAAAAAGCTAGCGGATTGTGTAAAGGTTGACAACAAAAGAGGAAGATTGGGTGTTGGGAAGATCATTAGAAAGGGGTGCGAAGGTTCAGCGCCGAGGCGATGATCTGCTCAAGCTGTTCAATCGTAAACGGTTTCGCGAGGAACCGATAGAGGCCCTCTTTGAACTCGGCATACGTCAGCGGACTCACGGTATCACCGGTCACAAAAATCATCCGCTCAGCAACCTGTGGATCAAGCTGACGTAAGGCAGCAAGCAACTCAAAGCCATTCATGACCGGCATTTTCACATCTGAGAGGATCAGATCAAACGTCTCGCGCTGGAAAACTTCGAGGGCTGCGGTACCACTGGTGACGGCAACGGCAGCATGGCCCAGATCTTCGAGCATGCGCGTCAACAACTCAACCACCGGCTCTTCATCATCAACTACCAGGATCTTGAGCGAAGGCTTCAGCAAGGCGGTCGGGCTAGGAGGAAGAGCGGGAAGAGCAGTGGGTTGCGCTACTTCCATCGTACGCACGGGAAGGGTAAGCTTGACCACCGTGCCCATACCCTCCTGGCTTTCGGCCCAAATATGGCCCTGGTGCTCCTGGATAATCCCAAAGCAGATCGACAGGCCCAAGCCGGTTCCCTGACCAATCGCTTTGGTCGTAAAAAAAGGGTTGAAGATTTTTTGGAGATATGGTTGAGAAATACCAATGCCAGTATCTTCAACTTCAAGCTGGATCACTGCTTCGCCATCGCTACGCATTTTCAACCTGGTACGCAACGTCAGCGTCCCCGGACTGACCTTTTCGAGCATCGCGTGGCGAGCATTGGTGATCAGATTGAGGAGTACCTGTTGCAACTGGTGGGGATCGGCGACGGTCTCGGGAAGGTTTGGATCAAGCTCAAGGGCCACCGAAATAGTATCAACCTTGAGTTGATACTGTTGCAAAGCGAGGGCACTCTCCACGACCGCATTGAGCGCAACCATCGAGCGTTCGGGTTTGTGTTCACGGGCAAAAATCAACAGATTGCGCACAATTTTGGCCGCCCGTTCAGACTGCGTGCGAATATGCTCAACATCCTGGCGTATCTGATGAGGCAACGCGGGATCGCGCAACAAGAGTTGACTATAGCCACTGACACTGGTGAGTGGATTATTCAACTCGTGAGCCACACCAGCCACGAGTTGACCAATCGCCGAGAGTTTTTCCGACTGGATCAACTGTTGTTCAAGATGGCGGCGTTCGGTGAGATTACGGGCAATGCAGTGCAACCCCTTGATCCCGTGCCCATTCATGATCACCTGGGTTGAAACCTCCAGGTAAATCGATTCATTATTGGTTGCGACCAATTCAAGCTCAAAGGGTTGGCCGGGCTGGCCCTCAAGCCGGGCCTTAAGCGAAGGCCAAGCCTCATGCCACGACTCTGGGGTCGCAAATGACTGCAAGGATCGTCCGAGTAAAGCGTCGCACGACATACCGATCAGTTCTTCACCGACCTTATTGATACTCGTCAGGCATACATCGCGATCAAGCAAAAAGATCATGTCATACGCATTGGCAAAGAGATCGCGATAGCGCTGTTCCGAGTGTTTCACCTCTTCATAGAGACGGGCATTCTCAATAGCGATGGCCGCATAATCAGCCAGGGTCGCCAGGAGATACTGATCATTCTCAGAAAACGTCCGATCAGCTTGCCGGTTATCAACGGCAAGAACCCCAATCACCTGATCGCCCACCATCAACGGAACTTGCAGAATAGCGCGCACAAGAAACCCGGTTTTGACCTTGAGCGCAAAGCCTGCGCGGGCTTGATCAAGACGGATCGGCTTACCCGTCCGGACGACCTGACCAGCGAGGGTATCACCGACCGGCATCCGCAAGCGTTGGGCCCGCTGATCGCCGAGGTTCTTGGCGGCACGCAGGTAGAGTTCTTGATGTTCGGGATCATACAGAAGCAGGAAGCCCTCTTCGGCCTGCGTAATGTAGACACCAGCTTCCACAATCCGTTCAAGCAACTGCTCAAGATCCATCAGCCCAGTCACTGACTTGCCAATGCGATAGAGCACGGTCAATTCCTGCACACGTTGCTGTAGCGAAACGGTCAGGCGATCTTTATCACGACGGAGGCGACGCTCACGCAGGGCCTGATCAATGGCTACCCGAGCTTCGGTATCAGAAAAGGGTTTGATCAGATAGTTGCGTGCCCCAAGCCGAAAGGCTTCGACCGCAATATTCTCTGAGCCGTGTGCGGTCATCAAGATAACCGGCACATCATAGCCCTCTTGCGCGATCAAACGCAACAGATCGAGCCCGCTGATATCAGGCAATTGCAGATCGAGCAGGATCAGATCCGGCAAGCGCATACGCAACTGCTGGAGACCTTGACGACCTGTGTGCGCCACAATCGAACGAAAACCCAGTTCGGGCAAGACATATTTTGCCAGCAAGTCAGTAATCTGCTCACTGTCATCAATAATCAGAATTTCTTCCATAAGGCGCTTGTGCTCAAAACCTGGGTCAAGACCCTCGCGAGTTGCCGATCTGAGGAGTCAATTGTACACTACTGTCAGCGTCAGCAGCAAGATAAAACCTCATAAGAATGGCTGAGAGATATGATACCTGAACAAGCAGGAGCGACCGTCCTTGTGCTCGGTGATATCAACGCAGATCTTAGCTTTATTGTGCCATCATTTCCTGATGAGGGTGGTGATATTTCGGCTGAACGTCTGCGCTGGCACAGTGGCGGAACCGGTTTGAATAGTGCGATTGCGTTCAGCCGTCTTGGGGCACAGGTCGCCTTACTTGGACGGATAGGCCATGATCCGGCGGCTGAAGTCGTGCAAGCGACCGCACGCAAAGCGGGCCTCGATCTGCGCTGGGTGCAAACCGACAGCGAGGTTGCCACCGGCCTCTGTGGGGTGATTATCTCGCCGGGAGGGCAGCGCACCTTTGTTAGTTTTCGCGGGGCTAATCTGCGTTATCAAGGCGAGGCCTTGCCAACACATCTGCTTGATACATGCGGCTTGCTCTTTCTTTGTGCTCATGCCCTGTTGGAAGGTTCGCAGCAATATGCGGCCCTGAAACTGGCCCAACTGGCTGTTGAGCGCGCTCTTCCCGTGGCCCTCGATCTCTGCCTACCGGCGATTCGGCTGGCTCGTGACCTTCTCTTCGCCATGCTGCCCCAGCTCTGGTTGTTGACGATGAACGAGGACGAACTACGGGCGCTCTTGCCCGGTATGAGCCTCCAGCAAGCGCTGGATCACCTGTTGCAACACGGCGTAGCGCACGTTGTGATCAAACGAGGTGCCCAGGGATGCAGCATTGCCGAGAGGAGCGGGCGGCTCGATGTGTTGCCGCCGGCGATCAAGGTTGTTGACACGAATGGGTGCGGTGATGCCTTTGCGGCTGCGTATGCCTGGGCCTATCTGCGCGGAGCCGAGATGCGCGAGTGTGCAACCCTGGCAAACACCATGGGGGCGCTGACGGCAACCCGTTCAGGGGCTGCTGATGCTATTCCGACTCGCTCGGAATTAGCCATGCGTCTCACCTATGGTCTGCACTATCTGCTGGCCCCGGTCTCCTCTGGAATCTAACGACAAAGGAACGTGCGCTATGGCTCCATACTGGAAAGAACGCCTTGACGCCCTGCGGATCACCCATTTGGGTGAGGTTTTTACGACCCCACGACCGGTCATTGGTATGGTTCACTGTTGGCCCCTGCCAGGGGCGCCTGGTTATCGCGGCTATGGCATGGCAACGATTATTGAACATGCCGTGCGTGATGCCACCGCGCTGGCCGAAGGCGGTTGTCACGGGTTGATTGTGGAAAACATGTGGGATATTCCCTTTCGCGCTGGCCCCCATGTGCAACCCGAAAGCATTGCGGCCCATGCGGTGGTTGCGCGTGCCGTGCGTGAAGCAGTTCCCGAGTTGCCCCTCGGCATTAACCTGGTGCATAACGGTGGCGTCGCATTGCTCGCGATTGCCATCGCGGCCGGGGCCGATTTCATCCGTGTCTGTATGTTTACTGGGGCGGGGGTCTGGGACGCCGGCTCGTGGGACGAAGGGTGTGCGGCGGATCTCTTGCGCCGACGCACCGAGCTCGAGGCCGAGTCGATCAAGATCTTTGCCGATGTGGATAAAAAACATTCGGTGCGTTTTCCAGGGATTGATCTGGCAACCCATATTGAATGGACACGCTTTTTTGGGGCCGATGCGCTGATTGTCTCAGGACGCATGACGGGTGATGCGCCTGATCTCGCCAAGCTCCGTGAGGCACGACAATGTGCGGGGACAACGCCCATTTTGCTAGGTTCAGGCACTGACGAACAGAATATTGGTGCCTTTATGGAGATCGCGGATGGGGTCATTGTGGGCAGCAGCATCAAAGCAGAGGGAGCGATCGCTAATCCTGTTGATGTAGAGCGTGTTCGTCGTTTTGTTGAGGCCACCCGCTGATCACCCCGCAGCCGCGTGGTACAATAAGGACATTGGGCATCAAAGAAGATGCCACTAACTGGTGTCGAACCTACTCAGTGACGAGGAGCATGCAACCAATGGTGTTTGAAACGTTGCCAGACACGACCGAGAATTTGTTTACGATAGCCCAGCGTCAATTTGATCGTGCGGCCGATCTGCTTGACCTGCCCGCTGGCTTACGCGGCATTTTGCGCGTCCCCCAGCGCGAACTGAGCGTCAACTTTCCGGTCAAACTCGATGATGGCACGACCCGCATGTTCACAGGGTATCGTGTCCAGCACAACCTGTCGCGTGGGCCAACCAAGGGCGGCATCCGTTATCATCCGTCGCTTACGCTCGATGAAGTGCGTGCGCTGGCAATGTGGATGTCGTGGAAATGTGCGGTGACGCATCTGCCCTATGGCGGGGCCAAAGGCGGCGTGATCGTTGATCCAAAGCAGTTTTCGCAGCATGAAATCGAGCGCCTGACCCGACGGTATGCCAGCGAGATCAGTCTGGTGATTGGCCCTGATCGTGATATTCCCGCCCCTGATGTCAACACAAACCCACAGATTATGGCCTGGATTATGGATACGATCTCGATGCACCAGGGCTATACCGTCCCCGCGATTGTCACAGGCAAGCCGCTCACAATAGGTGGCTCTGAGGGCCGTCACGAAGCAACCGCACGCGGTCTCGTCTATATCTTGATTGAGGCAGTCGCACACGCGGGGATGAACCTTGCCCAAACCAGGGTCGCCATCCAGGGTTTTGGCAACGCCGGTGCAAGCATCGCCCGTATGCTGCATGCACTTGGTGCGACTATCGTCGCTGTGAGTGATAGCCAGGGAGGGGTCTATCATCCACGTGGGCTTGATCCTGCTGCTGTTGCCTTGCACAAAGAAGCAACCGGCAGTGTCGTCGACTATCCCGAGGGCGACCAGATCAGCAATGCGACCCTGATCGAGCTTGATTGCGATATTCTCATTCCTGCGGCCCTGGCGCAGAGCATTAATAGTGCCCGGGCACCCCATGTGCGCGCCCGCATTGTTGCCGAAGCAGCCAATGGCCCGACCACCCCTGAAGCCGATGAGATCCTCTTTGACCAGGGGGTTATGGTTGTGCCTGATATTCTGGCCGGGGCTGGAGGGGTGACGGTAAGCTATTTTGAATGGGTGCAGGGGCTCCAGTCATTCTTCTGGTCTGAGCGTGAAGTGAATGCGCAACTCGAACGGGTGATGCAGCGCTCGTTCCACCAGGTTGTCCAGATGGCCCAACAGCATCAGATATCGCTGCGGACCGCTGCCGGTGCGCTTGCGGTACGCCGCGTCGCCGATGCCGTTGCAACCCGGGGAATCTATCCGTAGGCACCGGGCATTGCCGTTTGATCTGGTGGGTGGCAACAAAAAAGCCAGCTAAGCTGGCTTTTTTGTTGCCACCCAGACCCGTTTTCTCATCCTGTTCTTATGCAAACTTAAATTGCTGCTCAGGCTGCTGGTGCATACTGAAACCAATCAAAACAGAAATAAAGCTTAAGGTAGGTGGCTTATGGAACAATCATATAGGACAAATCCGCTGCTACTCCTGGTGATGCTCTTGCTTGGTCTCTTTATTGGCATTGGTGGTGGTGCGGTTGCTGGTGGTTTTACGGCCCTTATGGTCAGTCGACAACAGGCTACCGCCAGCACAATGCTGGCTCAGCCGGTACGCGCCGACCTCGCAACGACAGAACTCGCTACGCAACCGACCGTTCAGGCCGAACGTAGCGCGCCAAATACGACGCTTAGTCCTGCGGTCGCTGCGGTGCAACAAGTAGGCCCTGCAGTCGTGACGGTGCTCAACCGTAGTGCCACTGGTATGGGCAGTGGTAGTGGGGTGATTGTGAGTGAAGATGGTTACATCATCACCAACAACCACGTTATTCAAGGGGCGACACAGCTTGCCGTCGTCTTTGCTGATAGCAGCCGCCGCGAAGCTGAATTAATTGGTGCCGATGCGCTCAACGATATTGCGATTATTCGGGTCAACGGCGATATGCCGGCGGTAGCCAAGATTGGCGACGCAGCAGCCCTGCAACCCGGCGAGCAAGTGCTGGCGATCGGCAGCCCCCTGGGCAACTTCCGCAACACAGTTACGTCTGGGGTGGTGAGTGCGCTCAATCGTTCGGTTGGCTCGATGGAGGGTTTGATTCAGACGGATGCCGCCATCAACAGTGGCAACAGTGGTGGGCCGTTGATCAACCTCAATGGCGAAGTAGTTGGCATTAACACCCTTGTTGTCCGGAGTGACTTTGATTTCGGGTCAAGTGCGCCGGTCGAAGGCCTCGGGTTTGCTGTGCCAAGTACGATCTTTCGTAGTGTGATGGATCAGCTGATCACGACGGGCGAAGTGCGTTATCCGTTTCTCGGCGTACGTTATCTTCCCATTGATGGCAATGTGGCCGCCGAGTTTGAATTGCCTGTGCAAAATGGTGCCTTCATCCAGAGCGGGCTTCGTGGGCAGGCCGCAGTCGAGCCTGGCAGTGCCGCAGACCGTGCAGGCATCCGTGAGGGCGACATTATTACCGCCATTGACAGCGTACGCATCGACTACAACACCTCGTTGCGCCAGTTACTGCTGCGCCACACGCCTGGTGAGACCGTCAAGGTCACGGTCTTGCGTGATGGAACCGAAATCACGCTTGACGTTGTCCTAGGCGAACGACCTACCGTACGTTGACGTTCAGGCTGCCGCTTCCAAGGGTTTCACCTGTCCTGAGGAGGACAACCTGATGACACCCCCGCCCGGGCGGGGGTGCTACACCAAAAAACCAGAGGACGTTGCCCTCTGGTTTGTGGTATCATACATATGAAGAATCACCAAGACCAAGGAGTAGGATGTGACCTTGATGCTGCTGATCCGGCACGGCACCAATGATTGGGTGCATGGTCGGCTGGCGGGCTGGACGCCCGGGGTGCATTTGAATGACGAGGGTAAACGCCAAGCCGTTGCCCTGAGTGAGCGACTTGGTGATCTGCCCATTGTCGCATGCTATACCAGTCCCCTTGAACGTTGCGTTGAGACCGCAACCGCCCTGGCTCAGCCGCGTGGCTTGCCTCTACGCCTGGTTGAAGGGATTGGCGAAGTACGCTATGGTGAATGGCAAGGTGCCGAACTGAAAGAGTTGTACAAACACGAGTTGTGGCCGGGGGTACAGTACTATCCTAGTGGTACCCGCTTTCCCAACGGCGAATCAATTGGCGAAGCGCAGATGCGCATGGTGCAGGCCCTTGATGGGTTGCGTGCTCAGCATCCCAAAGAGATCATTGCCGTTTGTTCCCATGCTGATTTGATTAAGCTCGCAATTGCCTATTACGTTGGCATACATATTGATCTCTTTCAGCGCCTGATCATCAATCCATGTTCACTGAATGCCATTGCCTTTGAACCAATGGGACCACGCCTGCTTGCACTCAATGATACTGGTTCGCTTGAACATCTACGACCAAAACCTGTCCCGCCGCCTGAGCCATCGGCATCTGGTGATGCCAATGACTCAGCCCCAGCTGTAGAGCAGGAGCATGTCTGAATTTACGTATGACCTGGACGCCGTACAGCGTATTACCGCAGGGGCAGTAGGCCCTCGTGGACAACGTGTCTTTTACGTGCAGGCCCGCCGTGGGGCACGCTTGATTACCCTGGCTACCGAGAAGGAGCAGGTGCGTGCCCTGGCCGAGGCTATTTCGCGTTTACTTGATACGCTTGCCGAAAAAAATCCACGCCTCACGACATCGGACGATCTCTTTGTCGCCGATATGAGCCTTGAAGAGCCGCTTGAACCAGAATTCCGGGTGGCGCAGATGGGCCTTGGCTATGATGCCGAGCGGGATCTCGTGATATTGCTGGTGCAAGGGCTTGAAGGCGATGACGAGAGCGAGCCCCCAACGGCACGATTATCGGCATCACGCCCTCAGATGCGCGCCCTTGCGATCCACGCAGCCCAGGTGGTCGCCGCAGGACGCCCTATTTGTGGCAATTGTGGGCGCCCAATCGATCCCGTCGGACATTTCTGCCCCCAACGTAACGGTCACGGCCCCGTCATGACCACACAGTAGGCAGTTACCTATGGACAAAGAGATGCAACCACAAGAAGTTAGCGTTGCCCGCGTGCTTGAGGCACTTGCTTCAGGACAGCTTGAGGTTGCCGCTTCGATGCCGTATAGTAGCAACTATACCCTGCTTGCAACCATACAATACGATGGTCTCGAGTTACTCGGAATCTACAAACCAAAACGCGGTGAGCGCCCGCTCTGGGATTTCCCACGCGGAACCCTCTATAAACGTGAGGCCGCTGCCTATGTAATCTCTGAGGGCCTCGGCTTCGGGCTTGTGCCCCCAACCGTCGTGCGTGATGGGCCGTATGGCGTGGGTACACTGCAACTCTTTATTTCCAATGATGAAGAGGCGCATCTCTTCACCATGCTCAAAGAGGGTGGCTATGACGCGACCATCCGTCGGCTCTGTGCCTTCGATTGTCTGGTAAATAATGCCGATCGTAAGAGTGGACACTGCCTCAAAGGTTCGGATCGACGGCTCTGGGCAATTGATCATGGCCTCTGTTTTCATGTCGAGCCAAAACTGCGCACGGTGATCTGGGATTTTGTTGGTGAACCCTTGCCGCCTGATGTGCTCGATGGCTTGTGTCGCCTGCGTAGCCGCTTTGAGGCTGAGGATGATGTAGTTGCCGTCCTTGATGGTCTGCTCGACAAGGGTGAGATGCGCGCCTTGCGCCGTCGCCTAGATCGTTTGATCACCACTGGCGTCTTTCCAGCCCCTGGCCCTGGCCCTAACGTGCCCTGGCCCCCTGTCTAGACACCATGCTTTGCAAAGAAGGTTGACGCAAGGGCGCAAGGGCGCAAAGCTAGGGATTATGCTCAATTCTAGCGATCATCGTTTGCTCCAGCGCGAATATCTGCTCCAGATTAGCCGGGCGATGACCGCACAGCTCGATCTGCTGAGTGTGCTCTCGTTGACGATTGGCTATGCCGTCGAGATGACGGCGGGAACATCGGGCCTCATTGCCCTCTATGATGAAGAGGCCGGTGATGAGTTGCGCATCCGGGCCTCGTCAGGCTTGCCGCGGAATGAATGGCCGGCCTTTGCCCGCCTCTTGACGCTGCCGCCGTCTGAGCTTGGACGCCGTGGCGACATGCTCCTGCGCGAAGTGGCGGCTGATACTGGTTTGACCCTGCGCCAGATGATTGCGTTGCCTCTGACTCTCCGCGATACGCCCGTCGGGGTGATCTATGTCTTCCGGGCGGCACTCAATGTGGCTTTCTCGGCTGATGATCGGCAGGTGCTGCAGGATTTTGCCGACCAAGCGGCGATTGCCGTTTCGAATGCGCGCCTCTATCAGAGTGTCCTGCGCGAGAAGCAACGCCTCGATGCCATGATCGAACAGTCGGCTGATGGGGTGATGATTATTGATAGCCGCTGGCGCATTACGACGTTTAATAAGGCGATGGAAACTTTGACAGGCTGGAGTCGCGAAGAGGCGCTCGGGCGCCCCTGTGCCGAGGTGCTCGCAATTGAAAATGGGCAGGGTATCAATATCTGTCTCACTGATTGCCCCCTCCAACGCTTGCCCTTTGCGACAAATCCTGTGGTCGAGGGGCGTATGTTTACCCGTGATGGCCGGTCACTGTTTGTGCAGAGCCGCTATGCGCCGCAACGCAGTAGTCAGGGTCAGTTTCTCGGGGCAATTGCCAATATCCGTGACATTACCGCGCAGAAGCAAGACGAAGAGTTGCAGAGTACGTTCATTTCGGTGATTTCACACGAGTTGAAAACCCCGGTGAGCATTATTAAAGGCTATGCTGGAACCCTGCGACGCGACGATGCCACCTTCAGTGCGCAACAGTACCGCGATGGCCTGGCCGTGATCGAGGAAGAGGCGGATCGCCTTGCTCGTCAGATCCAGGATCTCCTGGATGTGTCGCGTTTGATGGCCGATGGGACGCGGCTTGAGATAGCAGATTTCCCGTTGCCGATCCTTGCCAGCGATGTGGTGCGGAGCTTTGCCCCTACGGCTGGCGAACAGTTCGAGTTCGAGTTGCGGTTTCCCGAGGATATGCCGCCGGTGCAGGGGGATTATGAGCGCATCCGCCAGGTGCTCGCCAATCTGGTCTCGAATGCAGTCAAATACAGCCCCGAAGGGGGCATGATCCGCATTGGCGGATGGCCCGATGGGAACCACGCCATCTGCTATGTAAGCGACCAGGGGGTCGGCATTGCCCCAGAAGAGCAAGAAGCGATTTTTCGCCGTTTCTACCGGATTGATACGCGCCTCCGGCGTGAAACCCAGGGCTCGGGGCTGGGGCTTTTTCTCACCCGTGCGATTATCGAGGCCCACGGTGGTCGCATCTGGGTCGAGAGCCAAATTGGCAAAGGTTCGCGCTTTAGCTTTACGTTGCCCCTCGGACGCCGTAAGTTAGCCGACGAAGCTACGCCGCAATAACGAAGAGCGAGAGATGTTTCAACAGGCAACGTTGACGCTGCTCGGCTTTGTTCTGCTGGGCGCCCTCATCTTTGGGCAAACGAGTCTGGCCCTCTTGACGGGCATGCTGCTCGTGACGGCCGGGTTGGCCCGCATCTGGAGTCGCTGGGCGCTGGTGCGGGTTGCGTATGAACGCCAACTGAGCCAGACCCGCGCTTTTCCGGGCGATGAGCTTACGTTGACGATCAAGGTCACGAATCGCAAACTTTTGCCCCTCGCTCGCTTGCAGGTGGACGATGAATTACCGGGTAACCTGCAGATCGAAGGTGGCACAGAGCCACGACGCCTGGGGCGCAGCAATCTGTTGCAGCGCCGCACGAGCCTGCGCTGGTACGAAAGCATCGTCTGGCGTTACCGTATCCGCCTGCGTGCCCGTGGTGCCTATCGCCTCGGGCCGGTGCAACTGCGCAGCGGCGACCCCTTTGGACTCTATGATTGCGATGCAACCCTTGAGGTCTTTACGCCGCTGCTCGTCTATCCTCGTTTCTTGCCTGTCGAAGAACTTGGGTTGCCCGCACGCAACCCGCTCGGCGATCTCCGCGCACCCTCGCTGTTGCGTGACCCGCTGCGTACCATAGGCGTACGTGACTATAGCCCGACCGATCCGCTGAAAGATGTCCACTGGGCGGCAACCGCCCGTACCGGGAAACTCCAGAGTCGCGTCTATGAACCCGCAACGTCGCGAACCCTGGTCATCTTTCTCGATCTCGACACCTTTGAATTCTACTATGAAGGCATTGATCCTGAACAGGTCGAGCGCATGATCAGTGCGGCCGCGACGGTGGCGCGCCTCGGGCTAGAAGCCCGCGATCCCGTTGGCCTCTATGTCAATGGCATGCCCGCCGAGCACGAACATCTGGCGCACCTGCCCCCCGGACGGAGCCCCGCCCAGTTTGGCTTGATGATGGAGACCTTGGCGCGTCTGACAACCTACTCAGTGATGCCGATTGGTCGCCTGCTCAACCTCAGCGCAACCGAACTCCCTCTGGGGGCAACCGTGCTTCTGATTGGCTGTGTCAACAGTGAAGGCACCCGTGCCGCGCTCCTGCGCCTGCGCACGCATGGCTACCAGGTGACCTGGCTCTATATGGGCACAGGGCAAGCCCCTGTGGTACCAGGGGTAAAGATTGTGACAGGGCGTAGCCACAGCGCTGCTGTGGCTACGCCCTGAGTGAGCGCCACGGAATGGGTCGCCTCCGGCTGGGGATTTGGGGCCTGCGGCCCCAAGAAGCATGCGTGTGCTGGCGCAAACGGCCAGCTTCGCTGGCCGTTTGCG
>NZ_LYXE01000091.1 GCF_002532075.1 Candidatus Chloroploca asiatica
GTGCTCTTGGTGCGGGCCCTGAACCACCAGTCCATCCCCATGCCGCAACGCTTGTCCCCCGAACCCTGGCCAACGACCCCGCCATACCATCCCGAAAGAAACGAACGTCATGACGCTCCCTCGGCCCGTGAATAAAAAAACCTACCCCCAAAAGGGGGGGCACCCGGTCAACGGGTTACACCTGCCCTCGGCAAGGCTGCCTGATGCAGCCCCCTACCGCAGCGGGGCGGGCCACGCCGTGGTTGGCGCAGGATGGCCCATCCCTGGGTTCCCGCGTGCGCGGGAACGACATGGCGGGCCGTCCCCCCGGTCAGGCGCGTCATCCCCATGTCATGCCCGCGCACGTGGGCATCCAGCGGGCCATGGTGGTGCAACCCTTTGACGGGGGCACCCGCCAGGGGTGCCCGTACACCGAGTCCGGCCCCCGGCCCTGTAGGGGCACCCCTGGCGGGTGCCCTGGCGGGGGGCATACGGGGGCACCCGCCAGGGGTGCCCGTACACCGAGTCCGGCCCCCGGCCCTGTAGGGGCACCCCTTGCGGGTGCCCTGGCGGGGGGCATACGGGGGCACCCGCCAGGGGTGCCCGTACACCGAGTCCGGCCCCCGGCCCTGTAGGGGCACCCCTTGCGGGTGCCCTGGCGGGGGGCATACACGGAAGATGCAATCGCCCTGAAAGACGCGCAGATCCTTGTGGTATAGTATGCTCACTGCGCACTCCTAGGCCAACAACTCGACCACCACTACGGGCTTCCTAGCCCCAGCAATACCCTTAAGGAGCCACGTCTATGACCATCTTACGCTCGGCCATGGCCCTGGTGATCACGCTCACCCTCGCGCTCGTGGCCTGCGGCCAGCCGTCCAGTCCGTCCGCCCCAGCCACGCCAGCGGCATCTGCCGAGCCGACGACTGCCCCCGCCGCGCCAACCGACACCCCAGAGGCAGTGGGCGTGCTGCCGGCAGCCCTGCTGTTCATCAGCGACGAGAATGACATCGCTCGGCTCGAGGTGGACGGGACGACCAGCGTGACGGTGGCCGACGAACAGGCGCTGATCATCGACTTTGTCGTCGCTCCCACCAGCGATGTGCTGGCCTACCTCACCATCGCCGACGGAATCGACACGACCCTCATCCGCATGAGCGCCGACGGCAGCGGCCGCACAGAACTCGCACGCGGCGTGATCCGCGGGGTGAGCATTGCGGACGACGGTAGCGTGCAGGCCGGGATGTTGTTCGATACCACGGACGCTACTGGCGGTGCTCTTCGGCCCGGCGTGTGGAGCTTTCCCGCCGATGGCAGCGACCCGATGCTGCTGGTCGCCGCCAGCGACCCGCTGAGCGACACCACACCGGGCACCCATTACCAGCCGCTGGCCTGGTCACCGGATGCGAGCCAGTTGCTGCTGCGCAGTACGATGAACATGGGAGCCGACGGCCCCAGCGGTGACATTGGCGCGACCGGCCTGGCGCTGTACGATGCGGGCAGCGGGCAGACCCGCGACCTGCTGCCCCTGGGCGTAGAGCCGCTCTGCGTCGTGCCAGTCTGGGGCCGGGATGGCACCAGCGTCCTGTGCGCCAATGGTGCTGCAATCGGTCCGCCTACCCCGCCGCTCTGGCGGTTGGAGCTAGCACGTGGTGAGCAGCAGACACTCATCCCGACCGGCGAATCGGTCGATCAGGCCCTGAGCCCACGCGAACTGGCCGACGGTATCTACGTCCTCGTCGCCGAAAGTGCTGCTGAGATCGTGCCACAGTTCATGCCGCAGCGGTTGGCCCCGGACAGCACGGTGACCGCCCTACTGCCACGACCAATCGAGGGCAGCTACGATGGGGCGCTGTGGGCGCCCGACGGCAGCGGGATGATCATTGGGCAGCCAGCATCCGGGGCCAACCGAACGATCATCTGGCAGCCGCTCGGCATCAATGGGGAGGGCGAGTCAGTTGAGCTCCTAAGCGGCAGTATCGGGAAGTTTGCGTGGGCCAACCCGTAGCTGAGGCGCCCTCAGAACCTCAACTCCCTGCGCAAGGCCTTGCGCCCCAGCGCAGCCACCCCAGCACCGGCAAGGGCAACACAACCAAAGAGCAGCAGAGCAGATCCGCTGCTCGCCTCGGGCAGTTGCCCGACAAGCACCAGGTTCAGCGTAACCCCCATCGTTGGAGCACCACGGGTAATGACCGGCACGATCTGATTGGTGGTATAGCGTACCTGACCACCGACCGTAATATTTGACTGAACCGTATACTGTGCATTGGGGTCAATACGTGCCGGGTCATAGCCAATCGTGTAGCGGAAAGGCGGCTGGGCATTATTGCTGGTAAAACGCTGTTCCGCAATAACCTGGGGCATAACGCCAGGGCGCACTTCGGCAATCTGCACCGTCACCACCGCATTCGGCGGCAACGCACTGCGATCACGATAGGTAAGCGTGCCCGACACGACACCCTGCCCCTGCGCCTGCGCAAGGCCAGGCAGCAGCAGCAGGGCGACCATAGAGAAGAGCCCGAGCAGGGCAATAACAAATTTCATAACACTCTCCCAGCTAGGTTCCCATCAGGCGCGCCAGTTCATCCTCGACCACCTGTTCATCAAGCTTCTTGAAGAGCGGGGCTGGCTGACGTAGGGGCTGACCCACCGGCAACGACGACGGCTCCCAGCGCCCAATCCAGGACTCATAGTCACCGGTGAGCACCCGATGGGACGTGCCATGCTCTTCGGTGTACTCGCGGAACTCAAGCGGCCCCGCGATAAAGCCATCGTAGCCCAGGTACTCGTGGAGCCGCTGACTGCTAAAAGGCAGGAAAGGCGTAAAGAGCAACTTGAGTTGATCAACACAATGCAACGCAACATACCAGATCGTAGCGGCCCGCGCCCGATCTTGCTTGATCACCTTCCACGGTTCCTGTTCACTCAAATAGGTATTGACCAGGGACGCCAGACGCATCGCCTCACTGATCGCGCTCTTGAAACGAGCCTGTTCAATTGCCTCACCACAGGTAGCAAAGCCACCTTCGACCGTCGCGATCAGCGCGTGATCTCCTTCCGTCAGCGTCTCGGGGGCAGGGACGGAACCAAAATTCTTATAGACATTGGTCAACGTTCGGTTGACGAGATTGCCCCAGGTCGCGACGAGTTCATCGTTATTCCGGCGCACAAACTCGGACCAGGTAAAATCGGTATCTTGATTTTCGGGGCCAGCGATCGCCAGAAAATAGCGCAGCGCATCGGGATCATAGCGACTCAAGACATCATTGACATAGATAACGACACCGCGACTACTGCTAAACTTCTTGCCCTCCATCGTCAGAAATTCGCTACTGACAATATTGTGGGGCAACTGGAGTGGCACCTCGGCAAAGGCCCCGGCGGCACTGCCGGCATAAAACCCATCGCTAAAATAGCCCATCAATTGCGAGGGCCAGATCACCGAGTGAAAGACGATATTATCTTTGCCCATGAAATAGTAGTGACGGGCGCGGCGATTCTGCCACCAGTCACGCCATGCATCAGGCGTGCCACGGTTCTTCGCCCATTCGATACTTGCCGAGAGATAGCCAATCACCGCATCAAACCAGACATAGATCTTTTTGTCGTCGCGGCCAGCATACTCGGGCAACGGGATCGGCACCCCCCAATCGAGATCACGCGTGATTGGTCGTGGCTTCAGCTCTTTGATAAAATTGAGCGAAAAACTCCGTACATTGGGACGCCAGTGGGTCTGGCGGGTGATCCATTTTTGCAGACGATCGGCAAAGACCGGCAAATCGAGGAAAAACTGCTCAGTCTCTTTAAAAACCGGGGGTTGACCATCGATCTTCGAACGAGGGTTGATCAAATCAATGGGATCAAGCTGATGACCGCAGTTATCGCACTGATCGCCACGAGCCTCGTGATAACCACAGATCGGGCAGGTTCCCTCGATATAGCGATCAGGCAAGGTACGGCCGGTAGAGGCCGAAAAGGCCCCAAGCGTCTCTTGGCGGAGGATATAGCCCTTTTCATAGAGGGTCTTGAAGATATCCTGGGTCACCCGATAATGGTTGAGCGTTGTCGTCCGCGTAAAGGTGTCGTAACTCAAACCCAGATGATAGAGGTCATCGCCGATGATCTGGCTATAGCGATCAGCGATCGCCTGGGGCGTCACACCTTCTTTATCAGCAGCAAGCGTAATCGGGGTACCGTGTTCATCGGTACCAGAGACCATCAACACATAATTGCCCTTGAGCCGATGATAGCGGGCAAAAATATCGGACGGAACCCCAAACCCTGCAACGTGACCAATATGGCGTGGGCCATTGGCATAGGGCCAGGCCACAGCAACCAGAATATGCTCACCCATTCACTACCTCCAAACAACACATTGTGCACTTTTTTGAGCGAGAACTGCGCACAAATGCTCGTTCAATTATACCATGCTTGCAGAAGAGCGCCCATTGTCATATCATGGTACACAAGAGCCTAGGATAGGCGATTTGACGAAGGGACATTAGAACACTCATGCAAAACCTGCTCAGTGGATTACAGACACCAGTGGTCATTGGCGTGATCGTGGTGGTTGTGCTTGTACTTGTTGCAGTGCTAATCCTGATGCGACGCAGGCGTACAGCCGCAGCACCTGATGAACAGGTAGCCTCACCCGAGCTCGAGCCGCCGGTTGATTATACAGCCGTGCCACTTGATGAAGAACCAAAGGGTTGGCGTGATCGCTTTGCGCGTCTTTCGCCAGCCGGTAAAATCCTCTTGCTGCTCGTGCCCCTTCTCGTGATCCTTGGTCTGCTGGCCCTGATTTTGCTGCTCTTACCTGGCGGCTCCCAAACAGCGCTGCCGCCCACGCCGGTGCCAGTCACCCTGGTGGTGCGGAGTGCCTCAGTGGTACGCGCCGAACCCCTGACCGTCGTGGTTGTGGGCGAAACGACGGGCATTGAGGATGGCACGCTCGTTCAGGCCGAAATGCGTGAGGATGGCGCGGCGTTTGACTGGTTCAATCCTGAGCAGGCCAGCGGAGCCATCCGGCGCAATCGGGTCGAATTGACGATCCAGCGTGCGCCCGAGGCACCGCAACCCGTCGAGGGACGCAGCTATACCGTCGTTCTGCTCACCGCTGACAGCCTCGTCAGCGAACCAGGTGAGTTGCTGACCCCTGAGATTAGCGGGATTGCCGACAGTTTCTTTGGACGTACGGTTGCTACCCCACCAACACCAGTGCCCACCGCGACACCGGTACCAACGGCCACACCCGAGGCTGGCGCAACCCCTGAACCTGAACCTGAACCCGAACCAACGCCAGAGCCTGAACTACCAACAGGGGTTCCGGTGGGGGTCACCAATGGTGGCAATGTGCGGCGCTTGCCCGCGCTCGCCGATAATGTCATTGGGGGCGTCAATGCCGGCGAAGAGGTACAACTGCTCGAACGCACGCCCAACGGTGCGTGGTATCGCGTACGAACCGAACGCGATGAGGTTGGCTGGGTATCAGCTACACTGATCAATGTACCACCTGGCACCGATGTGCCGGTCGCCACGGTTGTCTCGGTCTTTGTTGATGGTGCGGTCTATGCCGAGGCGAATACGTCAAGCGCTGTGGTGGATCAGGTCAGTCGCAACGAGGTGGTGGCGCTCACGCGGAAGACAACCGACGGCGCTTGGTATGAGGTGACCACCCTACGTGATGTCTCGGGCTGGGTGGCGGCCAATCTGCTGGGCATTCCTGATGAGGTAGCAGCGGCGGTGCCAGTTGCTGAATAGGATGTACGACCCGAGCACACTGCTGCAAGAGGCGCCGCTGCTCTTCCTCGATCTCGAAACAACCGGCCTCAGCCTCGGGGCCGGTCATCGGGTCTGCGAAGTGGCCCTGTTGCGCGAGGTGGGCGGTCAAGAAGAGGCGCGTTTTGCGTGCCTGATTGATCCGGGCCGCCCGCTTGACCCTGGATCCGCAGCGGTGAATGGGCTGAATGATGCTGAATTAGCCGAGGCAGCCTCATTCGCCAGTGTGGTATCCCAAATCGAAGCTTTTGCCCAGGGCGCGATCCTGGTAGCGCATAACCTCGCCTTTGATCGCGCCTTCCTGAGCTTCGAGATGGCCCAACTCGGGCGGCCAGCCTTTGATGGGCCAGGGATCGACACCCTCCCCCTGGCGCGCCGCCTCTTGCGCCGCCCTTCGTATGGGCTCAAAGCCCTGACCACCGCCTTGCAGCTACCAATGCCGACCCATCGGGCCATGGACGATGTCATTGCCCTGCGTGCGCTCTTTCACCACCTCCGTGGCTTGATGGAGGCCGAGGGTATCACCACTTTGAGTGATACGTTCCGGCTCGAACGTGGCTTGCGGCCCGAAACCCCCGAGCCTGAAGTACCCCCAGTGATCGCGCAAGCCCTCGCCGAGCAACGCCCGCTCCGCATTGTCTACCGCTCGATGAGCACCCCCGAGCCAACGGCGCGCACGGTGCGTCCCATCTACCTGAGCCAGGAGACGAATGGGCTCTATTTGCGGGCTTTTTGTGAGTTGCGACAAAATGTGCGCACGTTTGCCATCACCAAAATTGAAGCCGCCGAGCTGCTTGATTGACAGCGCCCAAGGGGTAAGGTATACTTTCAGGCGAGTGACCCTGTAGCTCAATTGGATAGAGCGTCAGCCTCCGGAGCTGAAGGTTGTTGGTTCGAGCCCAATCAGGGTCGCCAATGTGTCGATGCAAAAAAGGCCAGCGTACGCTGGCCTTTTTTGCATCGACACATTCAATTCTAGCCGAAACGGCCCGAGATATACTGCTCGGTGCGTTCGTCTTTGGGGCTCTGGAAGATCTGCTCGGTGGGGCCATATTCGACGATCTGGCCGGCCCGGTCTTCTTTGTCCATCAAGAAAAAGACCGTATTATCTGAGGCACGAGCGGCCTGCTGCATGTTATGGGTCACAATGACAATCGAGTAGCGCTGGCGCAACTCGAACATCAATTCCTCGATCTTCAGGGTCGAGATTGGGTCAAGCGCCGAGCAGGGCTCGTCCATCAGGATCACCTCGGGCTCGACGGCGAGGGCGCGCGCAATGCAGAGGCGTTGCTGCTGCCCACCCGAAATCGCCAGGCCACTCTTCTTCAGATCATCCTTGACTTCATCCCAAAGGACAGCCCCACGCAGTGCCCGCTCGACCAGTTCGTCCATTTCCGCTTTCGAGCCCTTCCAGCCATTGACCCGCGGACCATAGGCGATATTATCGTAGATCGACTTGGGGAACGGATTAGCCTTCTGGAAGACCATGCCAATGCTGCGGCGCACCTGGACGGCGTCAATGTCGGGGTCATAGAGATTCTGCCCACGATAGAGCACCTCGCCCTCGGTGCGTGCCCCGGCGATCAGATCGTTCATCCGGTTGAGCGAGCGCAACACCGTGCTCTTCCCGCACCCTGACGGACCAATGAGCGCCGTAATTTTGTTGCGCTCCATGCCAAAGCTGCAATTTTTGACAGCGCGGAAGGCGCTGTAATAGATATCGACATTACGAACCTCAAGTGCATATTTGCTGTCAGCAGTGTACTGTGGGTCAATCGCCTTCATCGCCATAGTTATGACACCCTCCTGGAGCGCAGATAATTTCTGAGTAGAATTGCCGTGGCATTCAGCGAGAGCAGCAGAATCAGCAACGTAATAATCGCTGCCGCCGCAATCGCCCGAAACTCATCCTGGGGCCGCGAGGTCCAGTTATAGATCTGGATCGGCAACACGGTAAACTTCGAGAAGATACTGGTCGGATCGGTAACAATGAAGGTTGAGGCTCCCACGACAATCAAGGGGGCCGTTTCACCAATCGCCCGCGAAATCGCGAGGATCGTGCCGGTCAGAATACCGGGGAGAGCATTGGGCAACACAATCTTCCAGATCGTCTGCCACTTGGTCGCCCCGAGACCGAGGCTCGCCTGGCGCAGCGTGCTTGGCACAGCCTTGATCGCCTCTTGCGAACTGATGATCACAACCGGAAGCACCAGCAGCGACATCGTCAGGGCTGCCGAAATGATCGTGCGCCCGTTGGCCGTTGTCCCTTCATTGGCCCCAAAAAAACTACCGCTCGTAAAGGCCTCGAGCGCACGGACAAAGATCGCTAACCCGAGCATGCCATAGATAATCGATGGCACCCCAGAAAGATTATAGATATTGGTACTGATAATACTGGTACTACGCTCGATGACGCGGTTGAAGAAGCGACCAACAGGTTTGCGCTCATCAAAGATCTTATCGCTTTGATACTCCTCAAGGTAGATCGCCGCACCGAGACCAAGGGGAAACGAGATCAGAATAGTCAGCACCAGCAACCAGAGTGTCCCGAGTAGGGCGGTGCGCACCCCGGCAAAGATCGGGTTGCTCGACATCGGATTCACGATGAAATCCCAACGCAACCAACTCTTGAACTCCAACTCGGCGCGGGGGAAATCCTGGGCCAACTGTGCTTCAATCTCAGCCCGGTTGAAGAGGTAGTCATACAGACTAAACGTCGCTACAACCTCGGGCTTGATAATTTCGAACAGGATAACCTCGATCAGGTTTTCGGCATCGCGCTCAGCAAGCGGCTGTTCGCGATTGAGATTGCCAAGCACCCGCGAGCGCAGATTTTCCTCGAGAATAGCGACCAGTTCAGGTTGCGCCAACTCTTCCAATTCCCGTCCACCGGTCAATGCCTCAACCTCAACGGCCTCTTGCACCGCAATGCCGCCAAAGGCATCATTGACAATATTCCAGGCCAGCAGCAGCAGAACGAGCAGGCCCACAAAGACACTGAAGAGCAGGCTAGCCTGCCAGAGTTTGCCGCGTTGCTGACGCGAGGCAACATTTTGCTTGACCTCTTCACCTTGCGGCAGGCGTCCAGTTGACGCAGACAGCGGAGTCAATGGTTCAGCACTCATTATTCGTAAACCTCCCGGAAGCGCCGCACGATCATACGGCTGACAATGTTCAAGGTCAGCGTCATAAAGAAGAGCACCAGGCCAATGGCAAAGATGCTATTGTAGTCAATCGTCTGGTAGCTCAGGTCGCCACCTGAAATACGGGCAATATGGCCGGTCATTGTCTCAGCCGGGAGAAAGGGATTGAAGGTAAACTGGGGGCTTGCGCCAGCCGCAAGGGCGACGACCATCGTCTCGCCAATCGCCCGCGACATTGCCACAATGCTCGCTGCGACAATGCCTGAGAAAGCGGCGGGCACAACCACCCGAATGGCCGTCTCCCACTTGGTTGCCCCAAGACCAAGACTCGCCTGACGCAGGCCACTCGGCACGGCACTGAGCGCATCTTCACTCAGCGTTGCGATAATCGGCGTAATGAGAATGCCAACAACTAGACCGGCCGACATGACATTGTAAATCTGGACAACATCACGCCCAAAGATTTCGCGGAGCCAGGGGGTAACAAAGGTGAGCGCAAAGAAGCCATAGACCACGGTAGGAATACCAGCCAGCAACTCGATGACCGGCTTGAGGAAGGCCCGCACACGCTCAGAGGCATATTCGGCCATATAGATCGCCATCGCTAGGCCCAGCGGAATAGCGACAAGTAGCGCAATAATTGTAACCATCATGGTCGAATTGACGAGGGGTAAAATGCCAAATTCACCAATGACCGGCTGCCAGACCGTGTTGGTAAAAAATTCAACCAGACTCACTTCGTCGCTCGCAAAGAAGCGCAGCGACTCCTGGCCCAGGACATACACAATGCCAATGGTTGTAAAGATCGAGATAAAACCACATGCATAGAGTATCGTTTGAATAATTGTTTCACCAATGCGCGGGCGTTTACGCAGGTCGATCTGTTTCACCGACGCTCCGGCAAGTGCCGCTCGCGGATCCGAGTTGACGCGGATCTGATCCGCCATGCAATCCTCCTTGGTAAGCCGATTACTGCTGCTGAGAAGCTGTCTGAAATGCCTTCGTACGAACTGTATTATAAACCGGGTTGCCTATCTTTTGTTTTATATCAATTCAAACTGATGTATTCTTAAGCCCTGAAATTACATGGAGGGGCGAGTAGCCCCTCCATACCCGTTACGTTTGGTATCCTCGACAAAGGTCACATCTGGACAAACTACTAGTTCGCCTCAAGCCAGTTCGTCTTGGCAGCGTTGATTGCACGGACACTGGCGGGGAAGTAGCCAACATCAACGACCTCATCACCAACGAAGGTGAGGTAGTAGTTGATAAAGGCGGCCACCTGAGGCTTCTCGGCCATGATGTTGGCCGCCGAGAAGATGAAGAGCGGACGGGCCAGCGGATAGCTGCCATCCTCGGTGCTCTCGGCGGTCGGCTCCACCCCTTCAATATCAAGAATATTCAGCCGGCTGGCGTTCTCTTCGTAGTAGGCATAGCCAAAGAAGCCAATCGCATACGGGCTACCCAGGATGCCCTGCACCAGCACGTTATCATCCTCGCTCAACTGCGTATTGCTGGCACTCAACATCACTGCCGGGTCTTCATCAAAGACTTCTTCCACAAAGTAGTCAAAGGTGCCACTATCGGTACCCGGAATGAAGCGCTGGATGGGCTCGTTCGGCCAACTGGAGTTCACGTCTGACCAGTTGGTTGCCGTCCCGAAGATCTCGGCCAGTTCCTCGATCGTGGCATTGGTGATGAAATCGTTCTCGGTCGAGACGACCACGGCCAGCGCATCGGTACCAACGCGGAACTCGAGGGCCGGGCGGCCACTCGTCTCACAGGCAGCCAGTTCAGTGTCACGGATCGGCCGCGAGGCATTGGCAATATCGCTTTCGGCTGCGGTGCAGAAGCGCTCGTAGCCCGCACCCGACCCAATGCTATCAATCGTAATCTGGCCGGTGAAGCCATCTTCGATGAACAACTCGGCCATCCGCTCGGTTAGCGGGAAGACCGTCGACGAACCGGCGATGATGATGTCGCCACTGAAAGCTGACGGATCAACTTCGGGCAGCGCGATTGGCTCAACTTCGCCACCAGTTGCCTGAAGCCAACGGTTCTTGGCGGCATTAATGGCGTTCACGCTCGCGGGGAAGTAGCCAACATCAACGACCTCATCACCAACGAAGGTGAGGTAGTAGTTGATAAAGGCGGCCACCTGAGGCTTCTCGGCCATGATGTTGGCCGCCGAGAAGATGAAGAGCGGACGGGCCAGCGGATAGCTGCCATCCTCGGTGCTCTCGGCGGTCGGCTCCACCCCTTCAATATCAAGAATATTCAGCCGGCTGGCGTTCTCTTCGTAGTAGGCATAGCCAAAGAAGCCAATCGCATACGGGCTACCCAGGATGCCCTGCACCAGCACGTTATCATCCTCGCTCAACTGCGTATTGCTGGCACTCAACATCACTGCCGGGTCTTCATCAAAGACTTCTTCCACAAAGTAGTCAAAGGTGCCACTATCGGTACCCGGAATGAAGCGCTGGATGGGCTCGTTCGGCCAACTGGAGTTCACGTCTGACCAGTTGGTTGCCGTCCCGAAGATCTCGGCCAGTTCCTCGATCGTGGCATTGGTGATGAAATCGTTCTCGGTCGAGACGACCACGGCCAGCGCATCGGTACCAACGCGGAACTCGAGGGCCGGGCGGCCACTCGTCTCACAGGCAGCCAGTTCAGTGTCACGGATCGGCCGCGAGGCATTGGCAATATCGCTTTCGGCTGCGGTGCAGAAGCGCTCGTAGCCCGCACCCGACCCAATGCTATCAATCGTAATCTGGCCGGTGAAGCCATCTTCGATGAACAACTCGGCCATCCGCTCGGTTAGCGGGAAGACCGTCGACGAACCGGCGATGATAATGTCGCCACTGTAGTCGGCCGGATTCACTTCGGGCAACTGAACAACATCACCTGTTGCTGGTGGGGTCGTCGGCTCGGGGGCAACCGTTGGCTCGGGTTCGGCGGTTGCCTCGGGGGCAGCCGTTGGTTCGGGTACCGCTGTCGCGGCGGGGGCATCTGTCGCCTGCGCAACTGGGGCGTCGGTGGGGGTTGCCGCAGGGGCACCACCGCACGCAACCAGAATCGGTAGCAGCAGGGCCAGCAGCATAAAAAGCGGCATAAGGCGTCTGAAATTCGGGGCCATACTTCTCAATCCTCCTGATTGAACGAGACACACAAGTGGAGCACAGGTTGCACGTCACACCAAAAACCAGGATGAGCGAGCTTCATCCTAGTAAACACGTCCTGGTGGGTTCATATAGCTTGATCCTGCAAACCGTGACACCAGGGCTATTCTACGCTGCCTCTGTTAAGGCGCCAGAGAGATTTTATTAAGAGGATGTTAAGAATTTGGTAAGTGAAGCGTGCGGTTCAGTGGATGTCCTTTAACTCTTCGCCAGACAACAATTGTTGCAGGAACGGTTATAATGCAACCGCGTGCATGATCGCCACGCATCGGTTCTGGCTTTTGAGGAAAGCGTATGCACTCTTCTTCTGCGCGTTCGGCGATGATGGAGCCAATCGCGATTATCGGTTTGGCTTCGTTCTTCCCCCAGGCGCATGATGTGACCACCTATTGGGATAATATTCTGCGCGAACGTGATAGCATCACGGATGTGCCTCCCTCGCGTTGGAAGTTGGAGGATTATTACGATCCCGACCCGACAGTTCCCGATAAGACCTATTCGCGCCGGGGTGGTTTTTTACCTGACCTTGATTTTGACCCTCTCGAATTTGGCCTTCCACCCAACATTCTCGAAGTGACGGATGTCTCGCAATTGCTTGCCCTGGTTGCCGCACGTCAGGCGTTTGACGATGCGGGCTATGGTGAGGGCTGCGGCTACGATTTCGGGCGTACCGGGGTGGTGCTTGGCATTGGCGGTGGGCAAAAATTAATGACGCCGCTGATCTCGCGCCTGCAATACCCCGTCTGGGAACGAGCCTTGCGCAGTTGCGGGCTGGGCGATGAGATCATCAACGAGGCGGTTGAGAAGATCAAACTGGCCTATATCCGCTGGGAAGAGAATTCGTTCCCAGGGATGCTCGGTAATGTAATCGCCGGGCGGATCGCCAATCGTTTTGATCTGGGTGGCATCAATTGTGTCACCGATGCGGCCTGTGCGTCATCACTCAGTGCGTTGCAGATGGCGATCAGTGAACTGAGTTCGCATCGTTGCGATATGATGCTGACCGGTGGGGTGGATACCGATAATTCGCCTTTTATGTACCTCTGTTTTAGCAAAACACCGGCCTTCTCGCGTAGCAACATGGTTCGTCCCTTTGATGTTGCGTCAGACGGAATGATGGTTGGCGAGGGTATCGGTATGCTGGTGCTCAAACGCCTCTCAGATGCCGAGCGCGACGGCGACCGCATCTATGCGCTGATCCGTGGCATTGGGTCGTCAAGCGATGGCCGGTACCGCAGCATTTATGCACCCAGGGCTGAAGGTCAGGTACGGGCGTTGCGCCGTGCGTACGAACTGGCCGAGGTTGATCCTGCGACCGTCGGGCTGATCGAGGCCCACGGCACAGGCACCGTTGCTGGCGATCTGTGCGAAGTGACGGCCTTGCGCGAGGTCTTTGGGAGCGCCAACGCTGGCCAGGAGCAGATCGCCCTCGGCAGCGTCAAGTCGCAGATCGGCCATACCAAAGCGGCCGCTGGGGCGGCGGGGATGATCAAGGCCACGCTCGCGTTGCACCACAAGGTTCTGCCCCCAACGATCAATGTGACCCAACCCAATCCAAAGTTCGGCCTTGATGGCTCGCCACTTTATGTCAACACCCGTCCACGACCATGGCTGCGCAGGCCCGATGGCTCGCCGCGCCGCGCCGGGGTAAGCGCCTTTGGCTTTGGGGGCACCAATTTCCATGTCGTGCTGGAAGAGTACGAAGCCGAGCAGCAGCAGCCCTATCGTATCCACCAGACCGCCCGCGAAATCCTGATCAGTGCAGCCACCCCGGTCGAACTACGCACCACCTGCACGAGCCTCGCCGAGGCCCTCGCTGGCGCAGACGCGCCCCGGGTTTTTGCTGAACTCGCTGAAGCAAGCCAAGCCGTCGTTGTGCCCCCAGCGCATGCCCGTCTCGGCTTTGTCGCCGCGCATCCTGGCGAAGCGTGCGAGCAACTCCAACGGATCATGCCGCTTTTGCGTGCTCAACCCGAGGCCGAACGCCTGCAGCATCCACGCGGGGTCTGGTACCAACGTGCCGGGATCGCGACCGAGGGACGGATCGTAGCGCTCTTTCCAGGGCAAGGTTCGCAGTACCGCGAGATGGGGCGCGAGGTCATGCTCAACTTTCCGCCGTTGCGCACGCTCCTTGGTGAGGCGAATGCAGCGGGAGGCGCGGTACGCCCGTCGCTGGCCGAGATTCTTTTTCCTTCCCCGGTCTTTACCCCTCAGGAAGAGGCACGCCAGGAGGCACAACTGCAACAGACAGCCTACGCCCAACCAGCCCTTGGTGCCCTGAGTGCCGGGTTGTTTCGGCTGCTGAGCGCGGCTGGCTTGCGGCCCGCGTTTGCGGCGGGGCATAGCTTTGGCGAACTGACCGCTCTCTGGGCGGCGGGGGTCCTTGACGATGCGGCGTTCTTCAAGCTGATGTATGCCCGTGGACGCGCCATGGCACCGCCTGATGATCCCGCGTTTGATGCCGGCACGATGCTGGCCGTGACCGCTGATGTGACTGTTGTGCAGAACTTGATGGCACAGGTGCCCGAGGTGATGATCGCCAATCTCAACGCAGCGAACCAGGTTGTGCTAGCTGGCCCTCATGCGGCGATCGCCCAGATGCATCAACTTGCCCAGGCCGCAGGATACACCAGCACGCTCTTGCCCGTCGCGGCAGCCTTTCATACCCCCCGGGTACGTCACGCGCACGGACCATTCAGCCAGGCCATTCGCCAAACGACCTTCAACCCACCCCAGATCCCGGTCTACGCAAATGCCACAGCGCAGCCCTACCCCAGTCAGCCCGAGGCAATGCAGACGATGCTCGCCGACCAGTTGCTGCAACCGGTCTACTTCTTACAGCAGATCGAGCAGATCTACGCGGCTGGGGGTACCATCTTTGTGGAATGTGGCCCACGCAGCATCCTCACCAATCTCGTCAAAACGATCCTGCATGATCGTCCTCATGTTGCCATTGCGCTGAACCCGCAGCGCAAACACGACAGCGACCGTCAGTTACGCGAGGCCGTCGTGCAACTGCGCGTCCTTGGCGTGCCCATGCGGGGAATTGACGGGTATCAACGGTCACCAGCACCAACGCCCGTCGGTAAACGCAAAGGTCTACGGGTGCGGCTGAGTGGTGCGAGCTATGTCAGCGACGCGACACGCACCGCGTTTGAGAATGCCGTTGCCCACGTCACGCCCGTCGCAATAGAGACGGCCAGCACAACAAAGCACCCGCAACAGATCGATCAAATTGAATCAGACAATGCTAACGGGATACGCATGCAAACAGATAGACAGATGAGCCCTCAGTCACTTTCACAGAACGGTTCGCACGAACAAAGCACCTTTGCGCCTGGAGAACTTGTGGCGCGCTTGCTGAACCATCAACGCGATCTGCTCCAGGTTCATCAGCAATTTCTCAACTATCAATGGGATTACACCCGGCTCTTGCTCCAGGCACCTGAGCAGAAGACCCCACAGAGCCAGGAAGATCTCGCGGCGCTCCATGCGATGCAGCGGGAAACCCTGCGCATCCACGAGGAATTCCTGGCCCAACAGGCGAACTATGCCAGCGGGTTGCTAAGCCAGATTCAGTACGTCAGCGTCAATGTGCCCCCTGCCCCGGCCCTTCCCCACGCGGGGACGCCGCCTCCCGCCCCGGCTTTTGCGCCGCCCCCTGCCCCGGCCCTTCCCCACGCGGGGACGCCGCCTCCCGCCCCGGCTTTTGTGCCGCCGGTACCGCCCGTGATGCCACCAACGGCGGTTCCGCCACCTGAGGCCCAGAAGGCGGCAAGTCCAGCCCCGACGCTTAGCCCAGAACTCATCGAGGGGTTGCTGACGGTGGTCAGTGAAAAGACCGGCTATCCCTACGAGACCCTCGAACTCACCATGGATATGGAGTCCGATCTCGGCATTGACTCGATCAAGCGCGTTGATATTCTCGGCACCATGCAGAGCCGGTTTGCCCTGCCGCGCCTGGCCCCGGAAGAATTGGCCGAGTTGCGCACCCTCGGGCAGGTGGTTGAGCACCTGCATCAGACGGTGAACGGGACTGCGTCGCCGCCTCCCGCCCCGGCCTTTGCGCCGCCGGTACCGCCCGTGATGCCACCAACGGCGGTTCCGCCACCTGAGGCCCAGAAGTCGGCAAGTCCAGCCCCGACGCTTAGCCCAGAACTCATCGAGGGGTTGTTGACCGTGGTTAGTGAAAAGACCGGGTATCCCTACGAGACCCTCGAACTCACCATGGATATGGAGTCCGATCTCGGCATTGACTCGATCAAGCGCGTTGATATTCTCGGCACCATGCAGAGCCGGTTTGCCCTGCCGCGCCTGGCCCCGGAAGAATTGGCCGAGTTGCGCACCCTCGGGCAGGTGGTTGAGCACCTGCATCAGACGGTGAACGGGACTGCGTCGCCGCCCTCCGCCCCGGCCCTTGGGAGTGTGGTGGCTGCGCCTGCGCCGGTGCCGACGGTGCCCTCTGCGCCGCCACGGCTTGTGCCGTTGCCGATGCCTGATATGCTCGAGATTGCCCCGGTTGATGGATGGAGTTGCGTGATCACTGATGATGGCAGCAGTGTGCCGGGTATGCTTGCGCAGGCCCTGGCCGAACGCGGATGGCAACCGGTGATCCTGCGACTGCCAACGGCAATTGTCGGAACACATGCGCCACTGCCACGTGGCATTGCGCGGGTAGTGCTGAGCGATATGAGTGAAGCCCACTTGAACCAAACCCTGCATGCACTGGCCGAGAGTTACGGGCCAATCTGCGGTCTGATCCACCTGCACCCGCTGGCCGAGCAACCACTGGCACCCGGAAATCTCTTTAGTGCGATCGAGCATCAGCTTGTGCGCCACGTCTTTCTGGCCGCCGGGCAACTCAAAACCTCGTTGGTCGCAGCAGGTCAGGCGAGCCGGGCCTTCTTTGTGACGCTGACGAGGCTTGATGGCGAGCTTGGTACCAGTATGCGCCAGCCGATCAGTCCGGTCGGTGGTGGTCTCTTTGGGCTGGTCAAGAGCCTGCGCCAGGAGTGGCCGACGGTCTTTTGTCGTGCGGTGGATGTGCATCCGGCCTACGAAGCCGAACAGATCGTTGGCCTCGTGCTCGGCGAAATGCATGATCCCGATCAGCGTCTTGTTGAGGTTGGGTATGGGTATCAAGGCCGGGTCACCCTTGGAGCCGATCTTCCCATAGGTGATGTGTAATGATTGACACAGTAACAAATGTGCCAATTGATGCAACAACAACCTTTCTGGTGAGCGGTGGGGCACGGGGCATTACGGCGGCATGTGTCATCGGGATGGCCCAGCATTTTCGGTGCCAGTTTGTGTTGCTTGGGCGTACGACGCTCACGCCGGTGCCCGGCTGGGTTGAGCCGGGGATGGACGACGCGACGCTCAAGCAACGCATTGCAGGGACGTTCACCGCGCAGGGCGAACGTGCCGTGCCAGCGGCGATCCAGCGGGTCTGGCGGGAGATCAGAGCATGCGAAGAGATCGAGGCGACGTTGCAGGCCATCCGTGCAGCAGGCAGCACGGCGTACTATGTGAGCGCCGATGTCACTGATCCCCAGAGTATCCAAGCGGCGCTGCACCAGGCGGGCATAAGCCCTACGACCATCACCGGACTCATCCACGGGGCCGGCGCACTCGCCGATAAACGCATTGAACAGAAGACCGGGGCCGACTTTGATGCGGTCTATGGCCCCAAAATCACGGGGTTGCAGAGTCTGCTCACCGTTCTGCCACCAGGCCAGTTGCGCTACCTGGTGCTCTTCTCTTCGGGAGCGGGCTTCTTTGGCAACCTTGGCCAGACCGATTATGCGCTCGCGAACGAGATTCTCAATAAGGCGGCCTACCAGCTTCAACAGGACTATCCGGCTTGTCGGGTGCTGTCGCTCAACTGGGGTCCGTGGGACGGCGGCATGGTCACCCCGGCGATCAAGGCGCTCTTTGCGCAACGGCAGATCGCGGTGATTCCGGTTGATGGCGGCGTCGCGGTACTTGTTGAGCAACTGGCGCAACCAGTGTCGCCGGTGCAACTGCTGGTGGGCAGCCCGATGTTGCCGGCACCAGCGCCGCTTGAACAAACGCTGCGTACCTATCGCTTGCACAGACAGTTGACCGAAGCGGCGAATCCCTTTCTGCGCGACCATATGATCGGCCTGCACGCCGTGCTGCCAGCCACAGCTGCGGCAAGTTGGATGAGCGATGGCTGTGCGCAACTCTACCCCGGCTACCAGTTGCGCCGGTGTGATGCCTTCCAGGTGTTGAAAGGCATTATCTTTGATGAGCAACTCGCCCCGGCGTATCAACTTGAGTTGCGTGAAACCTTCAAGGATGAAACCGAGGGTGTGTTGCGACTGGATGCCGTCATCTCAAGCAAGACAAGCGCAGGGAAACCGCGGTTTCACTATCGTGCGACCATCGAACTTGGACGAAAACAGCTTGCCCCCCCGGCACCGGGAGTGGTTGGGCCTGGCGAAGATACGTGCATCGACAGCGCACAGCTCTATCGCGATGGCACGCTCTTTCACGGGCCACTGTTGCAGAGCATCCAATGCGTCGTGCCGCAAAACGATGACCGGCTCGTGCTGCGGTGCCAGTTACCTGCGGTGAGTCTGGCGGCGCAGGGCCAGTTTCGCGCCGAGACCTTCAACGCCTACGTCGCGGACGCCCTTTTGCAAGCCGGGTTGGTCTGGATTCGTCAGCGCCACCAGACTGCCAGTCTGCCGCTCGGCTGGGCCAGCCTTGCGCACTACCGACCGCTTGCCTTTGACCAGCCGATCGCGCTAACGCTGACACCCTGTGCGAGCAACGAATTGCGCCTGAGTGCTGACATCACCGCCTTTGATGCCGCTGGGCAGGTGCTGCTTGCGATGCACGGGGCCGAATTTGCCGTGAGTCATCAACTCGACCGCCTCTTTGCCTTGCGCAACGCGTAGCGGTCTGTGTTGCCAAGGTGGAGTGAGGATCTAACGTGGAATCTGTTGCGATCATTGGTTTGGGCGGTCTCTTTCCAGGGGCACACGCGCCCGAAGCGTTCTGGCGCACATTGGCAGCGGGGGTGGATGGGACATCGCTGCTGACCGCAACAGAACTCGGGGTTGACCCAGCCTTTTTCGTTGACCCTACCCGCCACCATGCCGATGGGTTCGCGTATGCGCGGGGTGGCTTCGTGCGCGATTTCAGTTTTGACCCGCACGGCTTTGCGCTGCCCGCAGCGATGCTGCAGGGGCTTGATCCGCTCTACACCTGGTCACTCGAGGTGGCCCGGCAAGCGTTACGCGATAGTGGCTACCTGGGTGACGAGGCAGGGCTCGCCCGGTGTGGCGTGATCCTGGGCAACCTCTCGTTCCCGACGCGCTCGTCGCACCGGCTAATCGCGCCGCTCTACACCAGTGCGGTCGCCGACATGCTGCGTGATGCGCTCGGGGGGAGACCGGTGAAACTGGACGAACTGCCGCCGTTGTCCGAGGGCAGCGCGTCCAACCCACTGAACGGGCGCATCGCGGGGCAACCGGCCAGTCTGATCGCCAGGGCCTGTGGGCTTGGCAGCGTTCACTATGCGCTTGATGCCGCGTGCGCATCATCGCTCTATGCGCTCAAATTTGCCTGCGACTGCCTGGCGTCGGGCAAAGCCGACCTGATGCTGGCCGGGGCGGTGAGTTGCGCCGATCCGCTCTTTGTGCATACGGGCTTCTCGATCTTCCAGGCCTATCCGCCCGAAGGCGGAACGAGTCGCCCGCTTGACCGCGCCTCGAAGGGCCTGACCTCAGGTGAAGGCGCGGGCATGGTGGTGCTCAAACGACACGCCGATGCCGTGCGCGACGGCGACCGGATCTACGGGATTATTCGGGGCATTGGGCTTTCGAACGACGGGGCCGGCAAACATCTCCTTGTGCCCAATCCCAAAGGGCAGCACCTCGCCTTTGAGCGAGCCTACGCCTCGGCGGGTGTCTCACCAGCAACTATTCGTTATGTCGAGTGCCACGCGACTGGCACCCCGGTCGGCGACATTGTTGAACTCAACAGTATGGAGCGCTTTTTCGGGGCCTATGGTGCGGCGCCCTGGCTTGGCTCGGTCAAATCAAATTTTGGGCACCTGTTGACCGCCGCCGGCATGGCGGGCTTGCTCAAGGTTGTGTTGAGCATGGCGCACAATCAACTACCGCCGACCATCGGCATCAACGAGCCGCTTGTTTCGCAGGGAGGCACGGTTGGCGGGGCAGGCATTGTGCGCGGCCTGACACCATGGCCAGAGCAACCCGGGCCGCGGCGGGCGGGCATCAGTGCGTTTGGGTTTGGCGGTACGAATGCCCACCTCATTCTGGAAGGCCATGGCGAGACCGTTGCCAACGCCGCCTACCTCACCCCCGCCGCTGGGCAAGGGTTGAGGACAGCGACCGACAAAAGCCAGGCAACGCAGATGCCCCTGGCAATCATTGGCATGGATGTCTGCCTCGGGCCGTACGAAGATCTTAGCGCCTTTGAGCAGGGCACATATGCGGGCGAAGCAGCGAAATATCCGCTGCCACCAGAGCGTTGGCACGCGCACGAGACGAATCCGGCCCTGGCGAGCCACTTCGGCCTGCCTGGAGGTACGGCACCAGACGGCGCGTACCTGCAGGGCTTTACGTTTGACTTTTTGCGGGCCAAGATTCCGCCCGACGCGACGGATCAACCGCTGGCGCAGCAACTCTTGCTGCTGCGCGTCGCCGATGGTGCGTTACGCGATGCAAAGATCGAACGTGGCGCACATGTCGCGGTGATTGTTGCAATGGAAGCCGAGCCTGCCATCCATCAATTGCGCGGGCGTCAGGATCTCACCTGGCAATTGCCACGGCTCTGCGCACAGTTGGGTCTGCACCTAACCCCAGAAGAAGAGGCAGAACTCACAACCAGCCTGAAGGACGCCCTGCATCCACGCGCCCAGGTCAATCAGTATATCAGCTTCATCGGCAACATCATGGCCTGTCGGGTCGCCGCACTCTGGGATCTCACCGGGCCGGCCTTCACCCTTTCGGCTGACGAGAGTTCGGCGACACGAGCGCTCGAAACGGCGCAAACCTTGCTTGCCGACGGTGACCTTGAAGCAGTTGTGGTTGCGGCAGTGGATCTGGCGGGAGGAATTGAACGGATCTTGCTCGATCCGCTCCGCGCTACCGAGACGCTGCATCCGGGCGAAGGCGCAGGTGCCGTGGTGCTCAAACGTGCCGAGGCCGATGGGCCTGTGCCTGCCTATGCCACCATTGAGGCGATTGCAGTCAGTTCATCTGCCGGGCGCACCCGCTCGGTCTTGCCGCACGAGCCTGATCGCCAGGCGCTTGAGACGGCCGCTCGGCTAGCGCTTAAGACCGCCCAGGTCACCCCGGCAAGCATTGGCTACCTGGATGGGCACCAGTTTACGGCGCGTGAACTCGACGGCTTAAGCACGGTCTACCAAGGATCAAGGCCTGTCCACGACGCTTTATGTGCGCTTGGTTCAACCCAGGCCCAGGTAGGGCAGACGGGCGCGGTGAGTGGCATGGTCGCCTTGATCCGCACGGCACTCGCGTTGCACGGACGCTATGTGCCGGCGGTGACGACGGGGGCCAGCGTACCCTCAGCCGAGCAACTGGCGAACACCCCCTTCTATCTACCTGAAGCCTCGCGCCCCTGGCTCACCGGGCCTGGAGAACGACGGCGCGCTGCGATCAACAATCGCGGGAGTGACGGGTGCGCTAGCCATCTGGTGCTCGCCGAGGCAACCCAGAGCACACGTGAGCGCGAGCTTTCAACCATTGCTCGACGCACCCGCATCTGGCTTGTGCCCCTGGTCGGCGATCATCAGACTGACCTGCACGAAGCCCTGGCGGCGCTGAAAAGCACCCTTGAAGCAGGCACGGCGCTGGAGGCGATCGCGGAGCAGGCTTTGCACACCAGTCAGGCGCGTCCCGAGGCCCGTTACAGTGTGGGCCTGCTGGCCCGCACGACCAACGAATTGCTGCGCGAAGTGGGGTTTGCCGAACGTGGTGTTGCCGAAGCGTTTGCGACCGGGCAAACCTGGGAAACGCCGCTTGGCAGCTATTTCACCCCCCAGCCGCTCGGCCCGCACGCCGAGGTTGCCTTTGTCTACCCGGGGGCCTTCAGCGCCTACCCAGGGCTCGGGCGCGATCTGTTGCAACTCTTCCCGGGGTTGCACGAACGCCTCGGCGCACTGGTGCGTGATGTACCCGAACTGATTGGCGCGACACGCCTCTACCCGCGCTACCGGGGCCTCCCTGGACAAAACGAGCTCGATCAGGCCAAGGCCGGGTTGCGCAGCGATCCCCCCGGCATGGTGCAGACAAGCCTGGCCTTTACGCTGCTCTTTACGACGGTGTTGCGTGAGTATTTCAAGCTCCGCCCTGCCGCAGCCTTTGGCTACAGCATGGGCGAAGCGAGCATGCTCTGGGCGATGGGAGCATGGCAAGCCAGCGATGCAGCGCTGGCGAAACTCCGCCAATTGCCGCTCTTTACGCGACGACTGGCGGGACGCCACGAGGCCGTACGCGCCTATTTTGGCCTTGATCCGGCGGGTGATGAGCCATGCTGGAGCATCTACACCGCCCGTGTCAACGCAACCCAGGCGCAAGCGCGGCTCCGTGGCGAGCAGCGCGCCTTCTTGACCCATATCAACACCCCTGACGAAGTGGTCATTGCCGGCGAGCCAGCAACGGTTCGGGCGATCATTGCTGACCTGGGCTGTGAAGCATTTCAGGCGCCGTTCAACACGGCGATCCACTGCTCGGCGATGCGCTCGGAGTATGATCTGCTGGTTGAACTGAATCACGTCACTACGGTACATGTGCCGGGGATTCGTTTTTACAGTGCGGCGACGATGCGCCCGACGGTGCTTGAGGCGAATGTGATTGCCCACAACATCGCCCAGGCGACCTGCGAGCCGGTGGATTTCCCGCGGCTGGTGCGGCAGGTGTACGCTGATGGGGCCAGGATCTTCATCGAGGCTGGGCCAGCCAATGCCTGTAGCCGCTGGATTGGCACGATCCTCACAGGGCAACCACACCTCGCCGTCGCGGTGAATCGGCAGGGCAGCGATGATGCAACGAATCTGTTGACCCTGCTTGCGCGTCTGCAGAGCCAGCGGGTTACGCTTGATCTGACGCCGTTGTTGCCGGGGAGGCGCGATGAAGTGGCTGGGCGTAGCCTGGTGAAGTGGATTGCGCTCGGGGGGAAGAGCATACGGGGAGTGGTGCCGGAGTTTTTTAACGCAGAGGCGCTGGGGCGCAGGGGCGCGGAGGAAGTTTTTAACGCAGAGGCGCAGGGGCGCGGAGGCGCGGAGGATGAGCACGTGAATGTAATTGAACGACATCAAGCGTGGTTGGCCGAGCGGCATGCGTTGCTGCGTGCGTATGGTGAGCGGTTGTCCCGGCAGCCGGATGCGACGCCGCCGCTCAGCGTCACGCCCTCGGGGAATGGGATTGTAGCCACAGAGGAGACCAAACCAGCGGTAGCGGTGATCTGGGACGAGGCGGCCTTGCTCGAATTTGCCGGCGGCTCGATTGCCAAGGTCTTTGGGCCAGCCTATGCCAGTATTGACCAGTATCATCGACGGGTACGGTTACCGTTGCCACCGTATCTGCTCGTCAGTCGCGTAACCCACCTCGAGGCCACGTGCGGATCTTTCCAACCATCAAAAATCACCACTGAATATGATATCCCAACCGATGCGTGGTACAGCGTCGATGGGCAAGCGCCAACGGCGGTGGCGGTCGAGTCGGGTCAATGCGACCTGTTGTTGATCAGCTACCTGGGCATTGATTTTGAGTGTCGCGGCGAGCGCGTCTACCGACTGCTCGACTGCACGCTGACCTTCCTTGATGACCTGCCCAAAGCAGGCGAGACGCTGCGCTACGATATTTCGATCAACTCGTTTGCGCGCAGTGGCGATACGCTGCTCTTCTTTTTCAGCTACGAATGTTTTGTCGGCACACGAATGGTGCTCAAGATGGACGGCGGCTGTGCCGGGTTCTTCACTGATAGCGAACTTGACCATGGGCGCGGGGTGGTCGACTCGAAAGAAGATCTCGAACAGCGCCGTCAGGCAGTCAAACAGATCTTTGTCCCTCCGTTGCAGAGCAGTCGCCGCTCGTTGAGCGAGGCCGATCTCGATCAGTTGATTGCGGGCCACCTGGAAGCCTGTTTTGGCCCGAGCTATGCCCAGGGCGGGCGCAATGCTTCGTTACGGCTACCGATACGCCAGATGTTGATGCTGAGTCGCATTGCCTCGCTTGACCCGCACGGCGGCGACTGGGGCCTCGGTCTCGTCATTGGCGAACAGGATCTCACCCCCGAAAGCTGGTTCTTCCCGTGCCATTTCTCGGATGATCAGGTGATGGCCGGCTCGCTGATGGCCGAAGGTTGTAGCCAGTTGCTCCAGATCTATATGCTCTTCCTGGGCCTGCAAACCTACACCTTTGACGCACGCTTCCAGCCGGTGCCCGAAGTGGCGCAGGTCGTGCGCTGCCGCGGTCAGGTAACACCAATCACCAGCACGCTGATCTATCGGATGGAGGTCACGGCGCTCGGGGTTGAGCCAGAGCCATATGCATATGCGAATATTGATGTGATTTTGGAAGGGCGCATTGTCGTCCGCTTCAAGGATCTAGCGCTGAAGCTTGCCGAAAAGAACCCCCGGCTCACGCCGCCGCGCAGCGCGGAACATCCGGCGCACGACAAACCAGTGGCCTACAACGAAACGCACCTGCAGAACTTCACCACCGGCTCGATGGTCGCCTGTTTCGGCCCTGATTACGCCATCTTCGAGGGACGACGCACCCCACGCAACCCCAATGGCGACTTGCAACTACTCAGCCGTATCGTGCAGCTCGAAGGGCAGCGCGGCGACCTACGCGACGGCGCGTCCCTGATCGGCGAGTATGACGTGCCGATCAATCCCTGGTTCTGCCATCGCAACAGCTACCCAAGCACGCCCTATTCCGTCTTGATGGAGATCGGGTTGCAACCGTGTGGCTTCCTCACGACAGCGCTCGGGTCAACCTTGTCCGACCCCGAGCAAGACTTCTACTTCCGTAACCTGGATGGCAGCGGGCATCTGTTACGCGAGGTAGACCTGCGGGGCAAACGGATCACCAGCCGGGCGACCTTACGCAAGTCGAATGCGATCGCCGGCATTATCATCCAGACCTTCGAGTTTGGCTTGAGTGTGGACGGCAGCGATTTTTATGTTGGCGACGCGGCCTTCGGCTTCTTCAGCAAAAGCGTGCTCGCCAACCAGACCGGACTTGACGGGGGCAAGACAACCCACCCATGGTATGTCACCAGTGGCAACGAAGCGAGTTGCACCGAACTGGATCTGCGCGGCGACCGCCACCCACTCTTTACCGCACCACCAGGACGACCGCACGAACGGCTGGCAGGTGGTCAACTGAATCTGCTCGACCGGGTGCTCGTGATGCCGGAAGGGGGCACGCACGGGGCGGGCTACATCTATGGTGAAAAACGGGTCGACCCAACGAGTTGGTTCTTCCCGTGTCACTTCTACACCGACCCGGTGATGCCCGGCTCGCTTGGCGTCGAAGCGATCAGCGAAGCCGTGCAAGCCTACGCGCTCTTTTATGGCCTAGGGCGCGAATTACCAGCGCCATATTTTGCGCCAGCCATCGATCAGCGCACCGTCTGGAAATATCGCGGCCAGATCATCCCCGCAACCGGCCTGATGACCCTGGAGGCGCACATCACCCGGATCGAACGGCGAGGCCCCGCGATCGTCATCGTCGCCAACGCGAGTCTCTGGCGGGATGGCCTGCGGATTTATGAAGTGAAGGATCTGGGGATTGCGATCAATGCAGCGACAGGAAATAAGCAATGACACCAGGAGTCGAAGCCCACGCGCTCAGGATCGAGCGCGATCAACCGTATGCGCGACCGCGTTGGAGTGGCCCGCCTCAGGCAGTGTATGTTGATGTTGCCGGGTGTCGTGCCGTTCTGTCTGAGCTTGCCCAGCCATGTTTTGTGGTGCGCATTGATGGTCAGATCGGACTGACGAACGCAGGTCAGGCTGGACAAGGTGGCGGGCCGGTTGAGGGTGAGTTGCTTGGCTGGCTGCCCCCGTCACTGCCTGAGCACCTCGGGGCCGCGGCGTTTCGGGCCACGCACGGGTTGCGTTATGCCTATATGGCCGGAGCAATGGCCAACGGTATCGCGTCAGCCGAACTCGTGCTTGCCCTCGGCAAGGCCGGCATGCTTGGCTCGTTTGGGGCAGCCGGGCTTGTGCCAAGTGTCATTGAGGCGACCATTGCCCGGATCCAGGCCGAACTGCCGCACGGCCCATATGCCTTCAACCTCATCCATAGCCCAAGCGAAGAGGCGCTGGAACGGCATGCCGTCGAACTCTACCTGCGGCACGGCGTACGGACGGTCGAAGCCTCGGCTTTTTTGAGCCTGACCTCACATATTGTCGCCTATCGAGTGGCCGGACTGCGACGCCAACCCGACGGCACCATCCACGCTGACAATCGCGTGATTGCCAAGATCTCGCGGCGCGAGGTCGCCGAACCCTTTATGCGCCCGGCCCCACCTGCCCTGCTGCAACCGCTCGTTGCCGCCGGGGTGATCACACCGCTCCAGGCGGAACTGGCTGCGCATATCCCAATGGCCGATGACATCACGGTCGAAGCCGACTCGGGCGGGCACACCGACAATCGCCCGCTCGTCTGTTTGCTGCCATCGATCCTGGCCCTGCGCGACGCGATCCAGGCCGAACAGGGCTACCCGGACATAGTACGGGTAGGCGCGGGCGGCGGCATTGGCACGCCCGAGGCGGCCCTGGGCGCATTGATGATGGGGGCGGCCTATCTTGTTACCGGCTCGATCAACCAGGCCTGCGTTGAAGCCGGGGCCTCGGCTCACACCCGCAAGTTGCTGGCCGAGGCAGGCATGGCCGATGTCACGATGGCCCCGGCTGCCGATATGTTCGAACTCGGCGTGAAACTACAGGTGCTGAAACGCGGCACCTTCTTCCCGATGCGCGCCCAGAAACTCTACGAACTCTACCAGAAATACGACTCGCTCGACGCGATCAGCGCCCCCGAGCGGGAACAACTCGAACGGCAGATCTTTCGCCAACCGATCGAGGCCATCTGGGAAGAGACCGAGCGCTTCTTTGCCGCCCGCGACCCGGCGCAACTGCAACGCGCTGCCGACAACCCACGCCGCAAAATGGCCCTGGTCTTCCGCTGGTACCTGGGCCTCTCGTCGCGCTGGTCGAATAGCGGGGAAGCAGGGCGTGAACTCGATTACCAGATCTGGTGTGGGCCGGCGATGGGGGCCTTCAACGACTGGGTGCGCGGCACCTATCTCGAACCTTATACCGCACGACGCGTCGCCGATGTTGGCGTCCAGATGATGACCGGGGCCGCCTACCTGGCGCGCCTACAACAACTCCAGGCCTATGGCATCGCGCTCCCCGGAGCATTGACTGGCTATCGTCCTGACCAGAGGGGCATCTTATGAACACACGCGAATGGTTACGCACCGAGGCGACCCTTTCGCTAGAACGGCTCTTGCCGCGAGTATTGGCTGAACTGGAAGCGGCACGCCACCACGACCCGACCGGCTATGTCCGCTTCGAGGCCCGGCTGAAACGAGAATGGCCGCGTCTCTTCGAACTGCTGCTTGATCTCTATGGACAGCAGTACGACTTTTTCTATCACCTCGAAGCGATTCTCTTGAGTACAGCCCGCGCCTGGGCGTCACGGCGACCGGCCTTGCGTGCGCTTGATGAAGCACGTGAAGCCGAGCCAACCTGGTTTCAGCAGCAGACCATGGTTGGCGCAGTGCTCTACATTGATCTCTTTGCCGGGACGCTGACTGGTCTGCGCGAGCGCCTGCCTTATCTGAAACAGCTTGGCATCACCTATCTTCACCTCATGCCCCTCTTTCTGGCCCCAGAAGGCAAGAATGATGGCGGCTATGCCGTGAGCAGCTACCGCACCGTGCAACCGGAACTAGGCACAATGGAGGAACTAGCCGAACTCGCCGACACCTTCCGCGAGCAAGGCATCAGCCTCGTCGTTGATTTCGTCTTTAACCACACCTCTGACGAGCACGAATGGGCCCAACGAGCGCGGGCCGGTGAAGCGCGCTACGAACAGTTTTACTTCATCTTCCCGGATCGCACGATCCCCGACCAGTATGACCTGACGCTCCGCGAGATCTTTCCGACGGTGCGGCGGGGCAATTTCACCTGGGACGAAGCGATGGGTCGCTGGATCTGGACAACCTTTAACAGCTTCCAGTGGGATCTCAACTATGCCAATCCCGAAGTCTTTCGGGTTATGGGTGAAGAATTGCTCTTTCTGGCGAATGTCGGGGTCGAAGTGCTGCGCCTTGATGCAGTCGCCTTTGTGTGGAAGCGGCTCGGCACCAACTGCGAAAATCAGCCCGAGGCCCACAAGATCATTCAGGCCTACAATGCGTTGACCCGCATCGCCTGCCCCGCCCTGCTCTTCAAATCAGAGGCGATTGTCCACCCCGACGAAGTGGTCAAATACATTGACCAGGGCGAGGCGCAACTCTCGTACAACCCGTTGCTGATGGCGCTCTGCTGGGAGGCGCTGGCGACGCGTGAGGTGCGGCTGCTGGCGCATTCACTGAGCACCCGCTGGCGCATTGCCGAAGGGTGCAGTTGGGTCAACTATCTGCGTGGGCACGATGATATTGGGTGGACATTTGATGATGACGATGCACGTGCGTTACAGATCGATCCGTGGGGGCATCGTCAGTTTCTCAACGCCTTCTACACCGGCGATCACCCGGCCTCGTTTGCCCGCGGGGTGCCTTTTCAGGCCAATCCCGCCACAGGGGACGCCCGCATCAGTGGAACGCTGGCGTCACTGGCGGGTCTCGAAGCAGCGATGCAGCAACGCGATCTGCGCCTGATCGACCTGGCCGTGCGGCGCATCCTGTTGCTGCACAGCATTATCTTGAGTGCAGGCGGGATGCCGTTGATCTACCTGGGCGACGAAGTAGCGACCCTCAACAACTATGACTACCTGTACGACCCGGCCCAGGCCGACGATAGCCGCTGGATCCACCGCGTCCGGTTCAACTGGGAAGAACACGCCCGCTGGCGCGACCCGGAACTCCCCGAGGGCAAGATCTTCCACGAGTTGCAACGACTTATTGCCCTACGCAAGAGCCAACCCGCCCTAGCCGGTATGCACCTGGAGGTCTTTGCCACGGGTAATGCCCATCTACTCGGCTACGTACGGCGGCACAAAGGGTCACGGCTCGTCATCATTGCCAATGTGAGTGAACTTCCGCAACAACTAGAGGCCAATTTGTTGCGCCTGCATGGCTCAGGCTACCGCTTCCGCGACCTGGTGAGTGGCAACGACATCGAGGCGAGCGGAACCCTGAGCGTGGAAGCGTATCAATTTTTCTGGCTAGAACGCTTGTGAGGCACAACCGAAGAGGGTGCGCAAGCCACAGAAAACCAACTTCGCGGCGGTTCAGTCACTTGCGCACCCTCTTCGGGACAAAAAGCCCCCAAAACGCAGGTAAATGTGGTATCCTTCCTGGCTATGCCAGAGCTGATCACCTCCCCGAGCGGCCTCCGTATCCTCATTGAACCGTTGCCGCATACCTATTCTGTATCGATTGGATGCTTTGTGGCCGCCGGTGCGCGCCACGAGCCTCCAGTACATAGTGGTGCGGCCCACTTTATTGAGCATATGCTCTTTAAGGGGACGCGCCGCTATCCGAACGCACGCATGATTTCCCAGGCCGTCGAGGGGGTAGGCGGGATGCTCAATGCCTCAACCGCATACGAGTCAACCGTCTACTATGCCAAAGTGGCGACCCTGCATATGCATCGGGCGCTTGACGTTCTGGGCGAAATGGTTCTTCGCCCACTCTTTGATCTCCAGGAACTGGAAAAAGAGCGCCGCGTCATCATCGAAGAGTTACGCGGTCTGCAGGATGCACCAGGCGACTGGGTTCACGAGTTGCTCCAGCAGACCATGTGGACAGGAAGCGCCCTAGGGCGTGATATTGCAGGCAGCGTCGAGACGGTGAGCATGCTCACCCGGGCTGATCTGACCGCCTTCTGGCAACGGCACTACAACCGTGCCAACATGGTCATCTCGGTGGCAGGCAATCTTCAGCGTGATACGGTCGTAGACGCGATCAATGCAGCCTTTGATGGCTTGCCATCGGGTTCGCACCTCCCTCCTCAGCCACGCCCGATCCCGCTGCCCGGCCCCCGTTTGACGCTGCTCAGTCGTGACTGCGAGCAAGGCAACTTCTGTCTCGGCCTCCCCGGTCTCGCCTATAACGATCCCGACCGCCGCGCCCTCCAGGTACTCGACTCGATTCTTGGCGGAGGCATGTCTTCCCGCCTCTTTCAGCTCCTCCGCGAAGAACACGGCCTCGCTTACCATGTCGGCTCATACCACAACGACCTCTCGGATAGCGGGACATGGGTGATGTATGGCAGCGTTGAGCCGGAAGCCTTGCGCGATGCCGTCGTGCTGGTGCTTGACACCCTGCGCGACCTGGTGCGCGGAGGCGTCACCCAACCTGAACTAGAAATGATCAAAGAGCAGGTGAAAGGCGGGTTGCTCCTGTCGCTCGAAGACACCTGGTCAGTCGCCTCGCGCAACGGGGCGCATTTGCTGCGTTACGGACACGTGATACCGGTTGAACAGGTCATTGCTGAAGTCGAACAGGTCACGCTCGATGATGTGCAACGCGTAGCCCAGCGGCTCCTCCGCAGCAACGGACTCCACCTGGCCGTCATTGGCCCGTATGCCGATGACGATGCGCTTGATCTCAAAGCAATGATCACTGAAGGAATTTAGCGGGCAAATCTATGGCTGATATCGCAATTGTTGGTGCAGGGGTAGCAGGCTTAGCCGCAGGGCACGTTTTGCAACAGGCCGGGCATAGTGTAACTATCTTTGAGAAGAGTCGCGGCCCCGGTGGACGGGTCACCTCACGCACTGTCGGCCTCTTTCGGATTGACCACGGAGCCCAGGTGGTCAAGGCACCAACGGCTGAACTGTTGAGTCTGGTGCAAGCCGTTGGGGGAGCCGAAGATCTGACAGCCCCGGTCTGGACGTTCGACGCCCAGGGACGGGTCAATCCCGGCGATCCCGCAATGAACGCCGAGCCCAAATGGGTCTGGCCGGGCGGCAATAGCACGCTCGCCAAATATCTTGCCCGCGGGCTCGCCTTACGCACCGAGGTGACGATCGCCTCTTTGCGCCGGGTGGGCGAGGGGTACGATCTGGTGGACAGCTCGGGCGGGGCTTTTGGCCCATACCAGACGGTGCTCTTGACGCCACCAGCGCCACAAGCAGCCCATATTCTGGCAACAAGCGCCATCGAGGCCGCAGTCAAACGTGAACTCATTGAAGCCCTGGCCCCTGCCAGTTATCGGATGTGCCTTTCAATCGCCCTGGCCTACCCGCAACACCCTCAAAAACCCTGGTACGCCCTGATCAATACCGATCGGCAGCATGCCATTGCCTGGCTTGCGTGCGAGCATAGCAAACCTGGACGCGCCCCGGCACCACACGGCCTGATCCTGGCCCAGATGGGCCCAACCTGGAGTGCAGCCTACTGGGATGCCCTGATGAAAGGGCAGTATGGTGAAGAGGAAGAACTGCCAACCCCATTGGCTCAGGTTCACGCGATGGTCTGCGGCTTAATCGGCACCAACCTGGGGTCTCCCTTGTGGGTCGATATCCACCGTTGGCGCTACGCGCTTGCCAGCACACCCTACCTGGCGGCAGCCAGCGAAGGGCGGGCAGGCATCTATGTGGCGGGCGATGGCGAACAAGGCCTGGGGCGGGTTCACCTCGCAATTGAAAGCGGCTGGCGGGCGGCACAGCGGATCATGAGCAGGATGTAGGCGAGGCTGCGACACCCGCTCAAGGCCCTGGCGCAGCGGCCGCTTCGGTGCTGATCTGACGCAACTTGAGATTGACCGGGCGACGGAGCGTGGTAGCCAGTTCTTCGGCGAGCGCCTGGGCCGACGGAGGCGAGCCGCTTCCCTCGATGGTGGCATAGATCCGATCCCCACTGATGCTGACCGCGATCACCTCATACGTCGTACCCTCCAACCAGTCCCTGACGGTACTCGTAGCGTTATTGGTGGTCAGACGCCGATCAAGAGCCTCGTAGCTTGTAATAGTCAGGGGCAGGCTAATGATCAAAATGCCAACCGCAAAGACCAGAAAGCCCTTGCGCCGCAACTGGATCTGATTGGGAGCGGCGGCCAGTTTTCCGAGGCCAACCATCCAGAGAACAACCCCACCAGCGAGCAAAATCGCCAGACAGTTGGTCAGAAAGAGCACAAGCGCGCCCAAAGCGGCGTTCAACTCACCCTGCTGGAGGGCGATTCCGACGACGCAGAGCGGTGGTACAAGCGAGATCGCGATGGCGACCCCACCAATCGAGTCGGCGATCTCATCGCGTGAAATAATGAAAGCCCCTGCCGCCCCTGAGCCCAGGGCGGTGAGCAGAGCATAGAGATCGGGCTGAATGCGCGATGTGATCTCACTATTGCTTGCAAAGGCAATGCCACCGTCGGGAACAAACGTCGCGAGCAAAAAAGCCGTGAAGATCACGCTACACACGCCCAGAATGACCAAGCCAGATGACGCGAGGGCGCGCGGCAATGAGCCCATCACCACGGCAGCGGTAGTTGCCATAATTGGCCCCATCAGCGGGGCCACGATCATCGCACCGATGACGGTTGCGGTCGAAGAGGAGAGCAGACCGTAGGTCGCGATCAGGGTCGCCAGGAGCAGCAACACGAAAAAGTTGAACAACCGTCGCTGGCGCAAAGGCCCCTCGACAAAGAGTTTGCTTTCAAACGTACTCAGATACGCCGGGTCGAAACCAAAGCCACTTGCTTGCCTGGTGGCAGAGGGTGAAGCCATTGTTCACATCCTTCGTTCGATAGGATTCCTAGACGATTTGTGTCTGAAGGATGGTATTATACCAATTCTCATTGCGCTAGCAACGCACGTCACAACCCTTCCAGGGCTACGCTGAACCTGTCCCTTCCCCGTATCCAAAAGCCTGTCAATACGGTACATAGGCAAGGCGCAACACCCTGCGCTCGCTGCATCGGAAAGAGACTATGGATCAGTATCGGCTACGCATGAAAGAATTGCCCCAAACGGATCAGCCCCGCGAGCGGCTGGCGCAACTGGGGCCGACGGCGCTGAGTGACGCCGAACTCTTGGCGATCTTGTTGCGCGTCGGCATCCCCGGCTTCAACGTCCTGCAACTTGCGCAGCAAACCCTGGTGGAATGCGAAGGCTGGCCGGGTCTGTTGCGCATAGAATATAACGATCTCTGCCAACGGCGCGGATTTGGTGCCGCCAAAGCCGCCACCGTCAAAGCCTCGCTCGAAATCGGACGACGCCTCTTGCTCACCGGGCCAGACACCCGCTTCCAGATCAAATCACCCGCCGACGCCGCCTCGCTCTTGATGCTCGAAATGAGCCACCTCGACCAGGAGCACCTACGCGCCGTCTTGCTCGACACCAAAAATCGGGTGCAACAGATCACCACGATCTACATTGGCTCGGTGAACAGTGCCATGATCCGTGTCGGCGAAGTCTTCAAAGAAGCCATCCGGCGCAACAGCGCCGCACTCATTCTTGCGCACAATCATCCGTCCGGCGACCCTTCACCCTCCCCCGAAGACATCCTCGTTACGCGGCAGATCGTCGAAGCCGGCAAACTCCTTGACTGCGAAGTCCTGGACCATCTGGTCATCGGACGCGGGCGTTATGTCAGCATGCGCGAGCGAGGGTTAGGGTTTCCCACGTGAGTGTCGGGTCTCGCGTAACTTGAGAAGAGAATGGAATCTCACGTAACGTGAGAAAGCTGAACGCTTACCCACCCACACCCGTGCCAGCTACGCATCCTCGCTTTTGACGCAAAGGCGCAAAAGCGCAAAGGGTAGTGACCCAGAGAGCGCAATGCTTCGACGTACCGCAAAAACACCAGGCATAGCGTGTCCCGCCCGTCCTCGTCCATACGCAGAGAAGGTGATCGTCGCAACATCGTGCGTGAGCAGTCCTCGACCTTCCTGCGCTGCCCATGCAAGCACCGTCGGGTCATCTCCTCCCGACAAACCAGCATCTTGCACGCGAACGATCAGTTGCTGACGCGGCGCCAGGAGGATCGCGCACGTGAGGGATCATCAGCCGTATGTCTTGGATCCCTCAGCCATCCTCACCCTGATTGAGGGCGAGCCAGGTGCCGAACGAGTCGAAGCCGTGCGGCGAACGGCATCGGTGATCATCCCGTGGATGTGGTCACGCGAGGTGGCCTACCTTACCCAACACGAACGCAGGGTTGCAGAGGCGGAACGGCGCGACGCGCGCATCAAAGCGTGACCGGTCACACATCTTTGGGAGTTGGCGGAGGCGCTGTGACTGACGGCGGCGCGGCTGAAAGCGACCTATCGTTTGGCGCTCGCTGAGACGCTCATTGCGGCGTGTGCGCTGCGGCAACAAGCAATCCTGGTGCACAAAGATCCGCCATACGAAGCGCTTGTTGGGCAGGTCGCGTTGGAGCACGTACCGGACAAATCAGGGTCGTACGTGCGCTACGCCTGAGAGCGCCACCCAACGCCTAGCCTTCAGCTGCGCCGCTGACGGGCGTGTGAGGCGAGACGGGCGGCGGCACGAACCGGCTGCCAGCAAACAGTGTACGACTGCCTTCGGTAGGACACCAGGAACTTGTACCCGTCTTCAAGCTCAGTGGCCTGCGCGAACCCGACCCACGCCGATAAGCCGTGGCAGTTTGCGTGTAGATCGCGCCCAGGTTAGGGACGCGCCAGCGGCGTCAGATGCAAGGCTTGGTTGGGCTGCTTTAGTGCCTGCCAGATAATGACCGGCAACAAATAACGCTAGAACGACAGAAATGGCGTGTCATCAATTCAAGACAATGTCTTCTATCGAATTTAGAGGTGGATAGTTAAGAACTTGAACGGATATTTTATCGGCAATAAATCTCGTGGCTTTAAATTTAGTATTTTCATATAGTAATCGCATCGTAAAGAATGGAATGCCAAAGATTATTAATGCGATAACACCAAATATCGGATTGTCTTCGGAGATATTGAAGTTGCTTTGAATTACCGGCAATAATGGCGTGTATAGAATCACCACCAATGACACCAAAAAGACAAATCCAAGAATAACAATGAATGAAAAATACAGGGCGTCTGCGATATCCCGCAGCATTTTCAAGCGTTTCCTTTTGGCAAATTGAATCGACCATCCTTTTCCTGTTAAACGATTTGTGTTAAAATCAAAGAATTCTTCTGTCAAAAAGAAGACCGTGATGTGATTCCCGTGCTTATGCACAGAATTTATATGCTCTAGAGTAATTTTAAAATTGACAATCTGGTCGTTATCAGATTTTTCTGGCACCATAGTGAATTCCGTGTTTTCCGAAATAGCTTTGACGAATCCGAAAATTCCGACACTACTTTCATCACCGCCTTTAATAGGCACAGAAAAAGTCACAGGCTCGACAATATCCTGGGTTCCCGAGTTGTAAATAACAACTTTCTTCTGTACTAAATTACGAATTGGATGGGCTATGCTATTGTCCGTGTATTGTATGACGATCTTTCCCTGCTGTGAGGGATGAATATCTAACAATTGTAGTGTTTCAAGTTCTTGTATGACAATCCTTGACGGTCTTTCGCGTCGAATATATGTGCTTATCCAGCCAATTAGTGCGCCAATGGCAACAATCCATCCTACTCCCGCTTCAGAAAACAGCCAATCCATTGTAACGCCTTTATGTTGAGACGGCCCTCCAAGTTACATACTATTTTACACGAATCTTGTAGCCTTGTTAAGGAAAGTTTCGATGAAAGGCAGCCCAACGAGCTAAGGATTCATGTGGCGCGAAGCCGCCACATCATCCTCGTTGAGCGAAGTCGACGCGCTCAAGGTGCAGGATCCGTATGGGATTTCCGGTGGGGGTCTGGTCTTCGGAGGCCGTGAGGACATCCCCCTGGCGCAGGCGTAAGCCCAGCGTGCACATGATGATCCATGGATAGTTTGAGCGGCATGGGGGTGAGCGCGGTGCTGTGCGGCGTGCGATCACGGGAGCAGGCGGAGTCATGCGGCGCAGTTCCTCAACGCGTTCCCGCCGACGGGCGATAGCCTGATCGCGTTCCTCTTGATGATCCCACTCCGAGTCAGCGCGCGCGCCGGTAGTGCATGGCGACCGCGCCGCTGCGGAGTGGCTTCGCCGAGATCAACTCGAGCCGTCGCGTGCTGGGCAGCCCACTCTCGTACAGGGTCGGGCCGTGGCCGGCGATCCTGGGGTGGACGAGTACCTGGTACTCGTCGATGAGATCCAGCCGGTCCAGCTCGGTCGCGAGCTTGCTGCTACCGAGGAGCACGCCGTTCGGGGTCGCGTCCTTGAGCGTCTGTACGCCCGTGCGCAGGTTGCCGGCGATGTGGTGGCTGTTAGTCCAGGGGAAGTCCTTTCGCGTCGAGGACACCACGTACTTCGGCTTGGCCTCCAGCTTGACCGCCCACTCGCGCAGCGCCGGCGGTGCCTCCGCGTCGCCGCGGGCGACCGCTGGCCAGTAGCTCTCCATCAGTTCGTAGGTGACACGGCCCCACAGCATCGCCCCGCCCTCGTCCATGAGGCGGGTGAAGAAGGCATGTGTCTCGTCGTCGGCGATTCCTTCCTGGTGGTCGACGCAGCCGTCCAGGGTGACGTTGATACTGAAGGTCAAGAGTCCCATGGTGTCCTCCGTTCGCGATACGCGATGAGCCGCTCGCCGTCTGGCGCCAAGAGCACGAGTCCAATTCGCGAGGTGCTCACACTGTGCCGCCGAACGACCAGCGTTCAGCCGTCGGCTAGGAGTACAACATTCATAGATCAGTATAGCGTTTTCTCCGCTTCTGGCTGCGAAAATCGCCCCGATCCAGCCGGTCGGCTGGAACGCGATGTTAGCCTGCCACGCCCCAGGTTTTACGGGATGAATAATCGCGTTACTCCGGCGTATGCATCCAAATCCAACGCGATTTCCACCAGGCGCGTGGCACAATGTTCGCGATACGCTTGTTCGTCAAGGCGATCCAGACTCCCAATCGTAATCACCGGGAGTGTGGTGGACGTACGCTCCTCACGAATCGTTTGCTCCAGCGAGTCCGGCCCTTTCATACTCCGATTGTTGGTCAACAAGAGCATCCGCTGCGCTTGCACAAAGCGCCAGACGGTTCGATCATCACTATCGAAGGGCAGCCCAACCTCACCAAAGGTCACCAACCGGAGGGGAACGAGCGCAAGCCATCCTTCCACGGCCAGTGCGCCCCAGAGCAAGATGGCTTGCCCTTCCATATTATGGTCAACCAACACCGTGATCATTGCTGGTTGAGTTTCGCTTTGGCTGCCGCCAACTTGGCCCGTATGGCAGCCTGTTCCGGTTTGGGGGGCAGTGCAGCGATAGCAGCCAGGCGCTCGCGATTCTGTTCCTCCCAATAGTGCCGAACCTCTTCCGCGTCGCGGAGCACCTGCTGGTACTCGGCTTCAACCTCAGATTGATTGGTGGCGATATAGTCCAATGCGTCGGTTATTTGCTGATCAGTGAGGTTCAGCCGGTCACGGATCAATTTAGCTGGCCATCCCGCATGGACATAATCCAGAATACTATATAAGGTAATCCGTGTGCCGGCAATTGAGAGACCACGGCTCGTCCGCACCACGGTTGTGTGATCACGCATCGCTGTATTCGTCATAGCTTTCCTCCGCGACGACGATATCACTACGGCTATTGTACCATAGAGTGATAGTCGTGGCAGCGAACGTCTGTGCGATCGAGACGCTTCTCCAGGTGGCGGCGTTTGATAGGCCACCCAACGATCCCGCTGAGCCACGCCGCTGGTGGGTCGAAGATCACGACGAGCATGGGGACGCTGGCGGCGGCGTGAGTTGAGCCCAGGTTGGAGGCCGCGCCAACGGCGTCAAGTGCATACGGTGTTGGGCGGCTGGTTGGGGAAAGAGCATCGGCTTTTGGGCGTACTAATGGACGACGGGCCTGCATCTGCGTGCGCCGGCGCGGACGGGCGCGCACGCGCAGACGCTGCGCTTCCCAACGCGGCTGGCGCTTGGGTTGCAGCCTGGGCGTTACCAGTTGAGAGCGTCCGGCTCGTCCTTTATGACAGATTGAGCTGTATCTTGATGACCCGCTCGACCGCGTGCAGATCGGCTTTGGAGAGCATCCCAAGCTGATTGGTCAGCCGCTGTTTCCTCACCGTCGTCAGTTGATCCGCCATCGCTTTCTGCTGCACCCCATTGATGGTCACATACGCTTCGCTGGGATATAAGCGGTCGACTTTCGTCGAGAGCGGCACGACTTGCAGGCGATTGAGAAGCCGATTGGCAATATCGTTGCTCACGATAACCGCGGGGCGCTCTTTTTGGATCTCGCCACCGACCGAGGGGTCAAAATTGACCCACCATACCTCACCGCGTTTCATGCGCGTGGTCTCCGATCAGCGCCTCACTCCATTCCAGGGCTTCGGTCTCGCGTTCCTCGTCAGCCGCCATCGCGGCATAGCCCGCCTCAAGCTCGGTGATGGTTACATGCGGTCGGACGAGCGCTTCGATAAACTGGCTAATCTTGCGTCGTCCGATGACCTTATGGAGCCCTTCGTACACATCTTCATCAAGGGTAATGGTCAATTTTCTTTGCATGATGCCCTCCGCGCAATGAGTATACGTGTAGTACACGTAGTATACGACGTGCGCATGGTACGCGCAAGTCTGCTACAGGCATTATTGCTAACCGACCACCGCGAAAATCGCTATCCTCAGCGGCTTTACGCATGAGGATAGGCCAACGACCTGCCGTTCAGCCGCCCGCCGCAGGGAAAGAGATGAGAGATCGTCACCATGTGACAGCATAGGAAAGAGCCACAAAAACACCAGGCATAGCTTGTCCCGCCCGTACTCGTTCATACGCGTAGCAGGTGATCGTCGCAACATCGTGCGTGAGCAGTCCTCGACCTTCCTGCGCTGCCCATGCAAGCACCGTCGGGTCATCTGCTCCCGACAAACCAGCATCTTGCACGCGAACGATATCCAGGCTGGGAGCGCGACGAAGCAAACCACGAACAATGTTGTTATTGAAATGCTCGTCAGCAGCCAAACATAGCATCGCATGATGACCTTTGTTGATCTCGACGCGCGAGTAACCGGTCGCGAATGCCAACAGGGTCAAACTGCGCCTCGTTGTGCGCTCGCAAGAGCGCTGCTCGTTGCTGACGCTCTGCGAGATAGGCGTCTACGTCCGCTCGGTGCTGCAGGAAGTACCCAATGACCCAAGACACATCGGCAAGGTGGAGTGACGGATACTGCTGCACGATTTCTTCTGCCGTAGCTCCCTCTCGAAACGCAGCAACAACGGTGTCGAGCGTGACGCGTGTGCCACCTAGCCACGATCCTGGTCGGTGCGAGGCCACTTCTTCGCAGTCTAAACCCTGCCCTCATGTGTCTAGGATACGACATGCCGTACCATTCAAGCTGATCAAATAGTATGCATCAGAGGAGCTTTTGTACACTTAGATTTATCTCTAAGAAATAAGTACAAATGAATTTGTTACCGAAAACGAACCGATTTCCTCATCAGGTACACACCGCTGTCCACCGGAAATCCCTATGCACGCCGCACCGAAGAGGCCTCGTCCCAATGCGGTTCAAATCAGGATCGGCGTACGTTCCCCACGCTCGTCGAGCGTGGTTGCCCGCACCGCTGGCAGCGGGTGCGGGCGGTCGATGACGGGCGGTGGTTGCACGGGGTCGTGGGCTGCGGGGATGGGAAAACGCAATGCTTGCGCTTCCGCCCAGACCGTCGGCGTCAACGCTTCGGCTACGCTGGGCAAAGGTGCAGGGTGTGACGAAAAGTCTTGCACGCACGCCAGACAGACAGCTTCCCGGAAGCTTTGCAAGCTATTTGGCATAGGTTGCTGGTCAGCTTGAGCGAGGGGTTAGGCATCACTCGGCACCGGAGTTGTAGTGGGTTGAATGAGATCCCACTGGTTCCCGTGCAAGTCCGCGAAGACTGCGACAGTGCCGTAGCTCTCCGTCTTTGGCTCTCGCACGAAGACGACACCCTTCGCCTTGTAGGTTTTGAAGTCGTGCCAAAAGTCGTCCGTGTACAGAAAGAAGAAGACTCTTCCGCCCGTCTGATCGCCGACGCGCGTGGCCTGGTGTTCATTGGAGGCTTGAGCGAGCAGGAGATGGCACTCCTTTGCGCCCGGCGGTGCGACCACTACCCATCGCTTGTTTTGGGCTGGCTGGTAGGTGTCTTCAACAAGCGTGAAGCCCAGCTTTTGTACGTAGAAGTCAATGGCTTCGTCGTAGTCCCGGACCACGAGCGACACCAAGCCAAGGTACTGAGGCATATGTGTTTAGCGTGACCGCAGCCGCGGTTGTTTGTGTGATGCCTAACACGAATTAGACAGCGATTCAGCGGACTAGATGAGCCTTACCCGTTCTATACCGCGATTATACCATCTAAATCTGCTCTGTATAGTGCTACGCCGCACGGTTGCCGCCTAGCCATCATCCTGGTCGGTGCGAGGCCCACTACTGTTCAAAGAAGCTCACGCGAAGGCATCGCCTGTCACGACCGCAGCAGGTGTGGGTTGAGGTTAAGGCTGGGGCGGGGTGGCATCGGGGCCGCTGACCAGACGGTACTGGCTGGTGTCAGGATTCCAGCGCAGGCCAAAGCCCTGTGTGTAACCCATGCCATCACCGTCGAGCGGGATGGCCGCCAGCGGGGTAGCCTCGTCGAGCGGCGTGGCGATGAAAAAAGCCGCTGGACGACCGCTGACTCCCCCGAGCGGAGCCAGCACCAGGTCCTCCGAACGAACCTCGGTCAGGCTAAGCGTCGCCAGGATGCGCAGGCTGCCATCCTGCGCCTGAATGATCATCGCCTCCTGGGCAACCCGGGAGTAGGCATCGTAGCCTGGGCGATCAAACGTCGCCTGATCGGGCACGATGGTCGAAGGTAACACATAGACCTTCTCGTTCAGGCCGTCACCGTTGAAATCGCCCTCGTGAGCGACCTGCCACGCTGGGCCAGGCCAGTTCGGCTGGACTCCAGGGGTGGTCAATTCAACCAGTTCGATGTCAGCTTGAAGCGTGGGCACGGTCGTTGCGGTGCTTTGAGAAACGGTCGTCGGTGTCCCGGTAGGCAGGCGAGAAGGCGTGCGTTGTGCGGGCTGCGGGGTCGGCGAGATGCCCACCTGGGTGCAGGCGGTCAACAAAACCATAGCGATGAGCCCCAGTGCAATGAGGGGCATCCAGAGGTGGATTGTATCTTTCAAATAAGCTCACGCGAAGCCGCGAAGTCGCGAAGGGTTACGCTCACCTACGCGAAAAACGTTGCGCCTTTGGTCCTTTGCGTCAAAACAACCGCCTTCTTTGCAAGATACTGGTACTAAGACAACTGCGCAAGCGCATCCACGCCGCCCTGACGATAGGCGAGCCACGGCAGGGATGGGGGGATGCGTTGCTGTTGTTCGGCCAGGGCAGCCTGCCAAATGGCACGCTGTTCGACGACAACCTGAGCATCCTCGGCCTCGGTGCGGAGGCTCCGGCGCAACGTCACCAGCGCCACAAGCCAGCCTTCATCGTACTTGACACCGCCGGTCACCCGGCCATCGCGTTGCAGTTGGCAGACATTTGCCCCACCGGTCGCAAGTACGAGGCGTTGTTCAGCGACCTGAATCGCAGTCTCAAGCTGAGTACGCAGCATAGCAAGCTCCAATGGTAGGCCTTTTTAGCATTCTTGATCCCCAGTTTAGCATACTCTGGTCGACCAAAAAAGGCCAGCGCAGCGGGTACGTGTTCTTGAAAACCATGACACCAACAGTCGTCCCTCCCTATAGTGCGCTATGGGCATGGTATACTTGACCCAAGACAAGACGAGGAGCAACCTCATGCCACGGCGTTTCAATGTTGCCGGGCCGTGCAAGCCCGAACTGCACTATATGCTGCCCGCCGCAGCGCGCGTCCCGCTGGCGCGGCGCCTGGTGGCTGATTTCAATTATTTTGTCATCCACGCCCCGCGTCAGACGGGGAAGACCACGTCGATGATCGCGCTGGCGCAGGAATTGACGGCGTCTGGGGCCTACGTCGCCGCGCTTGTCTCGGTCGAAGTGGGGGCGGCCTTTAACCACGACCCCGGCGCGGCGGAATTCGCCATCCTGAACAACTGGCGGCTGGCCCTCAACGCCCAGATGCCGCTCGATCTTCAGCCCCCGGCCTGGCCAGATGCGGAACCGGGAACGCGCATTGGGGCAGCATTGCAGGCATGGGCGCAGACAGCACCACGTCCGCTGGTGATCTTTATCGACGAGATCGACGCCCTGCAGAACGAGACCTTGATCTCGGTGCTGCGCCAACTCCGTGCTGGCCACAACTGGCGTCCAACCGGGTTCCCCGCAGCGCTGGCGTTGATCGGGATGCGCGATGTGCGCGATTACAAGGTCGCGTCAGGCGGCAGCGAGCGCCTCAACACCGCCAGCCCCTTCAATGTGAAGACGCGCTCGATGACGCTGAGCAGCTTTACCCGCGACGAGGTGGCGCTGCTCTATCAGCAGCACACCGACGACACCGGGCAGGTCTTCCCGTCCGCCGTCATTGACTACGCCTTCGCGCTGACCCAGGGCCAGCCCTGGCTGGTCAACGACCTCGCCAAGACCGTTGTCGAGGACATCCTGAAGGACGAACCACAACCGGTCACGGTTGCCCACCTCGACGCCGCCAAGGAGGTGATGATCCAACGCCAGGACACCCACCTCGATAGCCTGGCGGAACGGCTGCGCGAACCGCGGGTGCGCCGCGTGATCGAGCCGATCCTCGTCGGTGGGTCGATCAGCGATGTGCCGCACGATGACATCCGCTTCGTGGTTGACCTGGGCCTGTGTCGCTTCGACGGCCCCGGCGGGTTGGTCATCGCCAATCCGATCTATCATGAGGTGCTGCCACGTGTGCTGGCGGGCGGGGCACGCGACTCACTGCCTCACATCGCCCCGGCGTGGCTGAAGCCGGATGGTAGCCTCGACCCCGACAAGCTGCTCGACGCGTTCCTGGCCTTCTGGCGCCAACACGGCCAACCGCTGCTCGGCAGCGTCCACTATCACGAGATTGCCCCGCACCTGGTACTCATGCCCTTCCTGCACCGCGTCGTCAACGGCAACGGATCGCTCGACCGCGAGTACGCCATCGGCACGCGACGCATGGACCTCTGCCTGCGCTACGGCGGCCCGCAGCCCGTCACGATGGGCATGGAACTCAAGGTCTGGCGCGACGGCGAGCCCGACCCCCGCGACGAAGGACTGGCGCAACTCGACAAATACCTAGCCGGGCTGGGCCTCGATGGCGGCTGGCTCGTCATCTTCGACCGCCGCAGCGGCGTGCCACCCATCGCCCAGCGCACCACGGTGGAGGCGGCCACCTCGCCGCAAGGACGCACGATCGCCGTCGTCCGGGCATAAGCGCCAACGCCAAGGCTAAACAATTATGGGTAGGCTGAGGCACCCAAACAGCAAAGCTGTTTGGGTGCCTCAGCCTACCCATAATTCTTCAATATTTCCTACTTGCGCGTTCAAAGACTTTACGGTACAGTAAAGACAAAGCTCGTGCAAGTTGTGTGCATGAGCCGTGTGCAGTGCAACACGCTGTGTGTTGATAACCCTCGACTGAGGAGGCTTGATGGCTACGCCCCAACGCCAGAAAGAGAAGTTAAACGGGATCTGGATCTCGGATGTGGCAATCCGCCAACCAGTTTTTATCACGATGGTGATGCTGGCTATTCTGACCTTCGGTATTCTTTCGTTCCGTACAACGCCGGTTAACCTGCTACCCGATATTGATGTGCCTGTCTTTGTGGTGTCGGTAAACTATCCCGGTGCCGGCCCCGAGAGTGTCGCCGATCAGGTGATTCGCCCGATTGAAGATGCGGTCAATACGCTGGCCGGTCTTCGTGACTTGACCTCTAATTCCAGTGAGGGTTTTGGTTTTCTTGTGCTGGAGTTTGAGGCCGGTACGGATATTAATGAGATTGATCAGAATGTCCGTGAAAAGGTCAATGCGATTTTACCGTCGTTGCCACGCGATGTGCGCCAGCCGGTCTTTGAACGCTTTGATCCGAATCAAGCGCCGATTATGTCAATCGCCGTCGCGGCGACCGGCGGTCAATCGCCGCTTGCGTTGCGCTCTCAGCTCGACAATGAGATTGTGCCGCTCTTGCAGCGTGTCCCCGGCGTGGGCAATGTTGCGGTGAGCGGTGGTGAGGTGCGCCAGATCAATGTCCTCATGGATCTCGCTCGCCTCCAGGCGTTTGGCATTCTTCCGTCCCAAATTACCCGCTCGCTCCAGCAGGCCAACGCCAACCTTGGCCTCGGTACCATCGAGCAGGGCGATCAGTCGGTTAGTCTCCGTGCGCCGTCATTGCTGCAAACCCCCGAGGATATCGCGCGGATCCAGATTACTGGCACCAATTTCCGCATTGGCGATGTCGCTACGGTGGAAGATGGCGTTGCTGAGGTGACGCGCTTTTCACGCCTCGATGGCGATGATGCGATTATCCTTAGTGTCCGTAAGCAATCGGGTAGCAATACGGTGACTGTTGCCGAAAATGTTCGGGCAGCCGTTGAGGATCTTTTTCGTACGCGCTCGGATCTTGTCTATACGATTCCACAAGATGATTCCCAGGCGGTGACGGCGTCGGTTATTTCCTCGCTCGAAGAATTGATCTTTGCTTCGATTGCCGCGTTCCTCGTGGTCTGGTTCTTTTTCCGCAATCTCCGCAGTACGATCATTACAATGATTGGTCTGCCGGTGATTCTCATCGGTACCTTTATCTTTATGCCCTTCTTTGGGCTGACGATTAACCTCATCACGCTGCTTGCCCTCTCGTTGTGTGTGGGCCTTGTGATTGACGATGCGATTGTCGTCCGCGAAAATATTTTCCGCCGTATGGAACGCGGTGAGACCGCCCGCATCGCGTCGTCCAAAGGTACGTCGGAGGTGAGCCTCTCGGTGCTGGCGATGACGTTGACCATCGTCGCGGTCTTTGTGCCCGTGACCTTCGCCGAAGGTACCGCCGGCATTGTCTTCCAGTCCTTTGGCGTCGTCATTGCCGTGGCGATTCTGCTCTCGCTCGTCGAGGCGTTCACGCTCGCCCCGATGATGTCGTCAAATGTCTTCCCTAATGCCAAAATGAAGCCGCACGATACCCACGGTTCCCGCCGCGAGGCGTTGCCGGGGCTCGATATTGATCGCCTTCAGCAAGAGAACGATGATCGCGATAGCAGCTTGCTCCAGGAGGCAAAAGAAGATCCGGGGCGCATGGGCGCAGCCTATGGCAAATTGCTTGGCTGGACGCTGGCGAGTACGCGCAATCGCATGCTCGTTGTGGCCACGTCGATCGGGGTGTTGCTGCTCAGTGTGGTGGTGGCCGGTGGCCTCAAGTTTACCTTCTTCCCCGAACAGGATCCCCACGAGTTTCTGATGGGCTTCGAGGCCCGGCCCGGTACGACTCTGGCCGAGACGAATCGCCTCGCCCAGCAGGCCGAGCAGGTCTTGCTTGCCGATCCTGCGGTCTCTACGGTCATCTCCAATGTCGGTTTTTCGGGCAATCCGGAACGAACCGAGTTTTTTGTGAAGCTGGTCGATCGGACACCGACGATTCCGGTGCAGGAACGCCTGCGTGAGCAACTCGGCTTTTTGCCGCGCCTCTCGTTTGCGCTGCCCAGTTTCCAGCCCACTAGTACCGGCGTCGCTGGCCGCGAGTTCCTGGTCAGCCTCCAGACACCCCGTTCGGTGAATGAGATTGCGCCGGTTGTGGCCGCCGTCGAGAACGAGTTCCGTCAGATGGAAGGCCTGGTGGATATTGATACCAATTTCCAGACGGGGAAGCCCGAGTTGCAGTTCATCGCTGACCCCGGACGCATTGGCGAGCTTGGGGTGACCAACGATGATATTGCGACTTCGGTGCGCGCCTTGATCAATGGCGAGCGTGCGACGGTGCTCCGTCAGGATGGGCAAGATTATGATGTGGTGGTGCGTCTGCGGGAAGAAGACCGGACAGGCGTTGAGTCGCTCGGGGCGATCAGTCTGCCTACCCGCAGCGGCACCGTTCCCCTCAGTTCACTCGGCACAATCGAGGTTTCGAGCAGCCCGGTGACGATCCGTCGGTTCAACCGACTCAACCAGGTGTTGATCGGGGCTAATCTCGAAGGCCGCAATCTTACCGATGTCCAGAACGAGATGAACGCGCGCCTGGATGCGCTCGGCATTCCCAATGATGTTGTGGTTAGCTACGTCGGCTTGCTGCAGCAAACCACTGAGGGTTTTGACTCCCTCTTGCTCGCGATGGCGCTCTCGGTGCTCTTTGTCTATATGGTATTGGCATCGCAATTTGGTTCGTTTACGCAGCCGCTAGTGATTATGATGGCCATGCCCTTCAGTTTCATCGGAGCGTTCCTGGCGCTCCGCATTATTGGGATTGACCTCGATATCACCGGGATGATCGGCCTGATCTTGCTGCTTGGTCTTGTGGTCAAGAACTCGATCCTGCTGGTCGATTTTACCAACCAACTTCGCGCACTTGGCCTCAATAAACACGATTCGCTGCGGCTCGCCGGGGCCATTCGTCTGCGCCCGATCCTGATGACCGCCATCTCGCTGATCGCCGGCGCCCTGCCGACCGCGATGGGCATCCACGTCTTTGGTACCGGGCAAGGCACTGAGTTCCGGAGTGGCCTCGCCTGGGTCATCATCGGCGGGATGACCACCTCAACGATCCTGACCCTGCTGGTCGTGCCGACGGTGTATAGTCTGATCGAAGGGATGACCTCGCGCTTCAACAACTGGTTTATCCGCAAGTTTCCCAGCGCAGGTCAACCCGAAGTCCAGCCCGAACCACCGGTCGCCACCGGGGCAACCGCCATTACGCCGACCCCACCGGCATCAGCAACGATGCCAACGCAGACGGAATCATCAGCCGATTAATGCGCACGTAGGGGCGAAACACCCGCCCCTGTGCCATCCCAAAGCGGTACCATGATCACGGGCGGGTGCTTCGCCCGTCGCTAACGCACGATATTAGCGCTAACAACGTACATATATTAAGGAGTGTCTTTCGTGTTACGCAAACTTGTCTTGAGTGGGATGGCAGCCGCGCTGCTCGCTGGCTGTGCCACCACGGCACAGCCCGAAAGCGCAGTTACGCCTGTGCCGACGATAGCTCTGCCCGCGTCTTCGACGGGCAGCAGCCCTGCCCAACCAGATGCCGAGGGGGTGCTCGCCGCCCCGACCGCCGCCCCGCTGCTCGCGCTCGGCGTGACTGCGTCGGGCGAAATCGCCCCGAAACGGAGCGCGTCGCTCCTCTTCCGTGTGCCCGGTACCGTGGCCGAGGTGATGGTCGAAGAGGGCATGAGTGTCCGTGAAGGCCAGGAACTGATCCGGCTTGATGTCGCCGAGCTTGAACTGGCCTTGCGCCAGGCCGAAGCTGGGCTGGCTCAGGCCCAGGCTGGCTACGAGCGCCTCGTTGAAGGGGCTAGCCCTGAAGAGGTGGCCGCTGCCCGCGCCCAGGTTGCCCAGGCCCAGGCCGGGTTGCGCCAGACCACCGGGAGTGTCACTGCCGAAGATATTGCCGCTGCCGAGGCTGCCCTTGCCAGTGCGCTCGCACGCCAGGCCGAAGTAGCCGCTGGCCCACGCACCCCCGATCTCCAGCAGGCCGAAGCAGGCGTTGCTCAGGCCCGCGCTAATCTTGAAGTGCAACGGACAAATCTCTCGGCAGCCAAGACCAATGCACAACTCCAGCTCGATATCGCCGCCAATGGTCTGCGTGACGCCCAACAAGCCTATTCAGATATCTACTGGCGCAATCGCGAAACTGAGTTGCAGCTGAGCAAGTTTGGCCGGGAAATTCCGCAAGAGGCGCTGGACGCCGAGGAGCAGACGCTGCGGGCGGTGCAGAACGCCGAGACGCGTTTTGGTCAGGCCCAACTCGCCTACGATCAAGCGGTTCAAAATGAAGTCGAAGGCATCCGTGCCGCCGAAGCCGGCGTTGCCAACGCCGAAGCAAGCCGGCAACGGCTGCTCGATGGGGCCACCGCCGAGCAGCGCGCCGCCGTTGATGCCCAGGTTGCGCAGGCCCGTGCGTCACTCGACCGCTTGCGCGGCGACCAGCGCGCTGGCTCGCTCGACGCCGCCCGCGCAGGCATCGCCGTAGCCCAGGCCAATCTCGCCCGCGCCACCAGCGATCCGACTGCGGCCACCCTGGCTGGCTCGCTCGCCCAGGTTGAACAGGCCCGCACCGCGGTTGAGTCAGCCCGCCTCAACCTCAATAAGGCGGTGCTCCGCGCCCCCTTCGATGGCATCATCGCGATCGTCAACGTCGAAATCGGTGATAGCGTCGGTGCTGGCGCTGTGCCGGTGGTGCAAATCGTTGATGTCAGTGAATTGCGCGTCGAAGTCAATATCAGCGATACCGATGTCGCCCGCGTCCGCGAGGGTATGCCCGCAACCGTCACGCTCGACGCGATCCCAGGGCAAACCTTTACCGGCAACGTCAGCTTCATTGCCCCGACCGCAACCGTCGTCGGCAACGTCCGCACCTTCGCTGTCCGCATCACCCTCGACGAACAGGCAGGGCTACGCGCCGGCATGAGCGCCCGCGTAACCATTCAACTTGATGGCTAAGGAGCGCCTTCCGGCTGGGGATTTGGGGGCCTGCGGCCCCCAAGAATCTCGCTTGTGCTGGCGCAAGCATGGGTTTTAGGGCGACAGCCCCATTATTGAGAAAGTCTATGAGTCAAACCCTACGCGAACGTCGTAAAGCATTGCTCCGTGATGAAATCCTCGCCGCTACGCACCAGTTGATGGCCGAGCGGGGCTATGCTGCCTTCTCGATGGAAGAACTCGCGGCACGCGTCGGCGTCTCCAAGCCGACGCTCTACAATCAGTTCCCCACCAAAGAGGATCTCGTGGCGACGATGGCAATGCAGTTGATGGAGCGCACCTTTGCCCAGGTCGAGGCGGCGAGCGAGGCTTCCCCGTTGCAACGCCTCCTCACCTTTCTCCATACCAGTGTGCGCCTGCAAATCGAGCATCGTACCTGCGCGATGCAACTCTGGCTGCCCGAGATCATTGATCTGCTGGAACGCCACCCACGCTCGCAAGACTATCTGGCCCGCATTGATGCCCGCCTGGTCGCCACGATCGAAGAGGCCATTGCGGTCGGCGAAATTGACCCCTCGGTTGATGTCGCCAGCGTCGTCCGCATCTTCAATGCGCTCAATATCTCACCCAGTATCGGCTGGATCAGCGTCAGCGGCGAACCAGACCCCGAACGCCTCGCCGATACAGTTGTCGCCGTCTTTCGCCAGGGTCTCGCCCCGCAGGGAACCTGATGTTCATTCGTCAGGGATTTCAAGTGTGCTCAAAAAACGATCAGCTTTGCTGATCGTTTTTTTGAGCACAAATTACTGAAAGTGACTCAACATCGCTGAAGCATCGGTCACATCCGCTGCGGTAAGCGGTGTAGCAAACCGAGCAAAGGCCTTGAGCAACAGGTGCGCCTGATCAGGCGTCGGGAGAGCGCTCGCCAGCACGAGCATTGCGCGAACCAGCGCCACATAGGCGCGCCCAAAGCCATCAGCAGGTGCGGCTTGCTCGAGCTCACCCAGATCGGCCAATAGATGGTGACGCGCCACCGCCCAGACAATCACATCAGGCCGATCGGCCACGAGCTGCAAGATGTGCTCGGCTCGTTGCACCAGCAGAGTCGCTTGCTCTGTCAGCGGCGAAGGCGCACGCCGTTCGTGCGGCAATGCCGTTGAGAGAGCGGCAGCAGACAGCGCAACACCACGCACCGCCAAGTCAAGGCGCGACGGATCAGCGATGCTCGCTTCTGCAGACGGCACAGCCGCAGCTTCGGGAGAAGAGCCCGCCCCGGTGTCTGGCGACCATGCAGGGTCAACAAGTTGGCACAGGCGCGCTAGACCAGCCTGTAACAACATTACAATTTCATTACCATATTGCACCCAGGCCCCGACCTGCATGCGAAAAGGGTCAGGGATATCGCGCGCCCGACCGGCCAGTTCACCCAGACTCACTGTCACCGCATCAGGAAAGCGCATCCGCACCACACGGGCAATACCGCTATCAATCGCCAGCAATACCCGTGCCTGCGCCACCAGTTCAGGCGTGAGCGAACGCGCACAATGAGTATCCAGATCAAACCCGAGGATCATCATCGCCGAGCGCGCCTCTGGCTCAGCCGGATAGCCATCGTGCCCCACAATCCCCGTCGAGGCCACGTCCCACGGCAAGCCCTGCTCGCCAAGCAAACGCCGCAACATCGCCGCCGCCATCGGCGCACGACCGGTATCTGCCGCACCCACAATCAGAATATCTGGCTTTGCCATGCCATGTATCATACCACAACTGCCCCCTCGCCTCCGCCGAAGCATCGCAGGCTACGCCTCAAGCTCACCTCGCCTCCGCCGAAGCCTCGCAGGGTTACGCCTCAAGCTCACCCTGGTTGAGACGGGCAGTGTGGGCTCGATCTCAACCAAAATTTGATCATTTTGTCAGTTTGTGATATGTTTATCAGGCCGCTTGACCACGAACGTCACGGCACATCTCTTCACAGCGAAGCGACGAGCCAAGTTTGCTCGTGCTTCCCAGAGCTTCAAAAAGGCTCTCCACATGGCCGTTTGCCCTGTTTGCAACCGGCCTGATCCAGGAACGATCACGGGGTTCGCCCCACCATTACTGACCCAGGAGGTTCACATTTGTTGAGTCTACGTGCGACTCTGCCCGGCAAGTTTGCCTTCGGCTCGCGTCAACGCATGCTCGCTTGCATCCTACTGCTGGTTCTGCTCACAGTTTCCACCCTGAGCCCGTCACCCGCTCAGGCCGCTCGAAGTCTGGTTCTGCCAACTCCGGCTGGCGAATCCTGGCGCATTATTCAAGGTTATGCTTGCGGTACCCACAATAGCTGGGATCGCTATTCACTTGATCTTATTCAGGTCAATGGACCTACCTATGGCGCACCGATCCGCGCCGCCGCGAATGGCACCGTCTGGCATTGGGAAGCCCGCAGTGGAACGCTTATTCTCCATCACGGGAATCAGTTCTTCACGATGTATACCCATCTCCAAAGTGCGGTGACGACCTCCCGCGGTGTCTTCTTTGAAGCCGGTCAGACCCTTGGGTACGCCGGCGACCGCGGTTCACCCGGTGTTCCCCATCTGCATTTCACCGCTTTTACGGCGAATCGTGATGGCTGGAGTGGCAAACAGTCGATCCCACTCAAATTCGCTGAAGGCTATGACCTTCCCGAAATTGGTGGGTGCAACCAGCACGGCGGCAAAGTAATGACCGCCATGGCGCTGCAACCGCCCGAGGTCGTCTTCAGTTCAGAGCTTCAACCCGACACCTGGACAAACCAGGATCTGCGGGTCGGGTTTACGATCAACTGGGGCGGCGGTGGCCTCAGCCAGGCCTGGAACCAGGAGCCTGCCGCTGATCGCCCGATGTTCCCGTCGGTGATTGATGGCTATGCCCAACTATCCGATAAGGGCGAAGGCAAACATACGCTCTATGTGCGCGCCTGGGGGCCCGATGGCAAGCAGACCCTGGCAAGCTATGGGCCGGTTGGCTTTGACCAGACACCACCCTCGGCACCAGTAGCGATTCCAGCCATGACGGTAAAACCGGGGGTCGTGGTCGTGCCATGGCAGCCCGCTGAAGATAGGCTCTCAGGCGTACAAGGCTACCGTGTTTACATTGGCCCTGATCCTGAAGGTACGTCACGCTGGTTTACGCCTGACCCGGTCGTCAAGACCGAGCCGCTCAATCCTGGCGAGTACCTCGTACGGGTGCAGAGCCTCGATCATGCCGGGAATAGTAGCCCCTGGACAACCATCGGCACAATCACCGTCACCGGTGAGTAGTTGGGTGCGTCTCGCGCAGCCTGTCAGCACGACTGACAGGCTGCGCCGTTTAGTAGCACCGGCTTCCAGCCGGTGGGGCTTCCTGACAGGCTGGAAGCCGGTGCTATCTTCGCTGCGAACGGTCAAGCTCGTTTGAAACATGCCTAGGCATGGATACGCTTCTCCATAGCTAAAGGTAGAATATGCATATGCAAGGTCAACCCCGCATCCTCATTGCAACGATCAGTTTGCTCTGCCTCCTCGGGTTCACCTGGCCGTCCCTGACTACCCAGGCCATGGTCGTCACGCAGGTGCCTGCCTCAACCGATACGTTGCACTGGGAACTCCACCCTGGCATGCCCAGTCCCCGTGGCTATCTTGCGGCTGCGACGCTATCAGATGGACGGGTAGTGGCGCTTGGGGGCTGGACGCCTGCTGGTCCCACAGCCGTTGTTGAAGCCTATCATCCCCATACGGCGACTTGGCAAACCCTTGCTCCACTGGCGACGGGACGCAATAGCCTTGCGGCGGTAACCCTGGATGGCACCATTTATGCGCTGGGTGGCTACAGCATTGGGGTCAGTTCGCTCGTCGAAGCCTATGATGCAACCAGTGATGCATGGCAAAGCGTCGCGCCATTGCCCACGGCCCGCGCATTGCTTGGTGCTGCGGCGATACAAGGGAAGATTTATGCCATTGGCGGACGGGATGCGCTTGACCAGGAGCTATCAGTTGTCGAGGTGTATAACCCAGCGACCGATGCGTGGCATGAACGCGCACCCATGCCGACGCCACGCTGGGGGAGCGCGGTCGCGGTTGGAGCAGATGGCTGGATCTACGTTTTTGGTGGTACGCGTCGCAGTGGGACGGCCCTGGACGTTGTTGAGGCATATGATCCACAGACCGACACCTGGCACACAAAAACGCCTATGCCGACTCGCCGTGAGGGTGCCGCAGCCGTGACCGGGCCGGATGGCACGATCTTCGTTCTCGGGGGCTATGCCTTTGCGAGCGGTTGGCTCGCCAGTGTCGAAGGGTATGATCCCACAACCGACACCTGGACAACTGGCCCTTCCCTGTCAGTCGCACGCGGTTATCTCAGCACAGCCAGAGGCTCCGTCGGCACTTTCTATGCATTGGGTGGGGTGCGTGGCAATGGGATGGACTATCTGGCAACCATGGAGGGAGCAGCGCTGCCCGTCCCTCATCAATTCTATGTACCACTGTTGATGCGCTGATGGTGGTAGAATAGCTGGCATGACATATTCTCAGGCAACTGACGTTGAGGCAAACGTGCTCTTCATCGCCGTACCCGAGGATCTCCCTGTGGTGCAGGGGTTGGTCAGTCGCCTTCAGATTGATGGGTTCGCCATCACGCTGGTGAGCCAACTGCCTGATCTCGGTGCTTCGCCACGCATCTGGCGTGAGACGCTGGCACAAGCAAGGGCCGTGGTCTTCTGCCTCTCGCGACGTAGCATGCCCAATGACCAGCCACCCTCACTTGTGAGCAGTCTGACCGAGTTGCTCAACCTTACGCCCGCCCCTCACCGCTTTGTCGTAACGCTCAAGTTAACCAGTTGCACGCTCCCGGCAAGTCTCAGGGCCACATCAACACTTGATCTCTTCAGCGCACGCAGCTACGAGCGCTTCCGTGACCTGCTCCACAATCACCTTGCCACGACGCCTGACCCACGCGCTGTTACCGCATCCGAGCCAGTAGCACCAGTTGCCGCCCCACATCCAGCCCTTGTCCCCGAGGGCAGCTTTGCCCTCGATGAACTTGAGGCGCATGGCTTGCTCCGACGGCTTGGACGCGGTGTGCCACGTGCGCTCTTCCTGATCGATCAAGCGCACGCCCTGGTCATCTCAGGTGGTGGCCCGGTTTTGCTCGCACTCGGCGATGGAACACCGCGCTGGGCGATTGATCATCCCACCCATTGTGCCAGTCTCAGCCCAAGCGGTCAGTTGCTGGCCCTCGCTGCCGGAACCAGAATTATGCTCTGGGAACTCGCAAACGGGCAGTTGCACAGCATCTGTACTGGTCATACCGGGATGATCCAGAGTCTGGCCTTTGCCCCTGATGAACGGCTGATCGCCTCGGGGGGGCGCGATCGTCGGGTGCGGCTCTGGCGGCTCAGCGCAGGCCAACCGGTGGTGCTCGCAACCTTGCCCGAGCATAGCGATACCGTGACTGCCCTGGCTTTCAACGCCGATGGCACGCTGCTGGCAACCGGCAGCGCCGATCAGAGTGTCCGCATCTGGCGCACCTTCGACCGGGTGCTGATCCAAACGCTGGCCGGGCACGGTGGTACGGTCGAAGCGCTGGCCTTTAGCCCCGATAACACGCTGCTCGCCGCAGGTTCACGTGGCCGCCGCGTCCGCCTCTGGGAAACCGCAACCTGGAAGCTCCGCGTGACCCTCGAAGGCCACGAAGGTGCCGTTGAGACGCTCGCCTTCGCGCCAGCAGGCGACATGCTCGCCACAGGGGCAACCGATGGAACCTTGCGCCTCTGGCAGACCACCACCGGGGCATTGCTCAGGATTGTTGGTCAGCATCAAAACCCGCTGACTAGTACGACCTTTAGCCCCGATGGCAGCATGATCGCGAGCCTCGGCGAAGATAATCGCTTGCATGTCTGGCAGACAGCCAATCATACGCCTGTCACCAGTCTGCGCCCCCTGAGTGGCCGCGTCACCAGCCTGACGCTGAACGCCGAAGGCACGCTGCTTGCCCTTGGAAGCAGTGAAGGGTCTGTGACCATCCACGAATTGACCGCCGAAGGCGGCACGCGCATTCGTCAGCAGGATCATGTCGGGCCGATCATCAGCGCCGCCTTTTACGAACCGGATCATCTCATTACCGCCGCTAGTGATCGCACGATTCGTGCCTGTACGACCACGACGGGAGCGTCGCGCATTTTGTGGCAGACTCACGGCAGCAATCGCGTTGCGTGCCTTGCGTCCAATGGGCACCTTCTCGCCTGCACCGACGGTACCGGCACGGTGCAACTCTGGCGCATCACTCCCGCCGAAACGGCATCAGGAGGTCAGTTCTGGCGCGTCTTACGTGGTCTCCAAGGGCGGCCACGCCTGATCCGGTTCGATGCCCAAAGTCAGGCCATTCTCGTTGCCACTGACGAAAGCGCCATCCAGATCTGGCACCTCAATGATCTCGAAGCAGAACGAGAACCATTCAGCCAGCATCTCCCCTGCCAGGGCAAAGAAATTCGCAGCCTGGGCTCCAGTCTCGATGGACGCATCCTCGCCATCGGCAGCAGCGAAGGCACGATCCAGCTCTGGCACCGGCAAGAACACCGCACCCTCGGGATGCTCGAAGGGATCGAAAGCGCGGTGACCAGTCTGACCTTTGCCGGAGGAGACCACACCCTGGTGGCCGGCGATGCCGAGGGACGCCTCCACTTCTGGCGCATCACCCAGCGCAACTGGCGGCCCCGACGTACGAATCTTATTCATGCCCATGCAGGAGCAATCGAGCACCTGCTTTATAATGTACACCAGCAACAGCTTCTTAGCGGGTCACGCGATGGCACCGTACGCATCTGGAAAGCATAAGCCTGCGATGAACGAACCAGCCTTTCAAGACTACTATCCTGATGAATTGAGCCACTGTTATGGCTGTGGCCGCCTCAACGAAGATGGTCTCCAACTCAAGAGCCACTGGGACGGCGACGAGTCGGTGGCTTTTTTTACGCCGCGACCTGAACACACCGCCATCCCTGGGTACGTCTATGGCGGCTTGCTCGCGTCCTTGATCGACTGTCACGGCACTGGCACGGCAGCCGCCGCAGGCTACCAGGCCGCCGGGCGACCAATGGGCAGTCAACCGCCCCTCCGTTACGTCACTGCCTCCCTCCACGTTGACTACCTCCGCCCAACGCCACTCGGCAACCCACTCGAAATCCGCGGACGCGTCAAAGAGGTCAAAGGGCGCAAAGTGATCATCGAAGCCTGGATCATCGCCGACAACGCCATCTGCGTACGCGGCGAAGTCGTCGCGGTTCAGTTGCCGGAAACAATGCGTTTCGGCAGCTAAATAGTTCAAGGCTTGCGCGCCACGATCAAGCCGAAATGCCCACGCAGTGAAACGACCCGGCCATCCTCCACCGTCAGGGCAAACTGTTCACGGAAACGAGCCGGGGCTGCCAGCAACCAGCGCTCAAGCGCCTCGCGCTCGGCAACAGGCATGCCAATCCGTACCGTCCACTCGGCAAACTGATATGGTTCACGGGGGTCATCTTCCTGATGTACCACCTCAAGCCCGGCCGTGGTACAAAATGAGTGCCAGGCGCGATACGAATAGGCCCGGACGTGGCTGGGATCACGCCAGCGCTCGAAGCGATCCATAAACGCATCGAGCTCAGGATCTTCCAGACCGATATGATCAGAAATGAGCAACCGCCCCCCAACGCGTAACGCCTGCGCCGCCCCGGTCACAAAAGCCTGTACATCAGCAAAATGATGGGCCGCCACACGGCAACAGACCAGATCGAGCGACGCAGGCGCACACGGCAAATGCTCAGCCTCGCAACGCAGATAACTCACCTCGTCAAAACCCTGTGCCACCAGATGGTCACGCGCCGCATGCAGCATCGCCAGGGTCAAATCCGACGCAATCACCTGACGGACAAACGGCGCAAGTGCAAGCGCCATATGTCCCCCGCCGGTCGCCACATCAAGGACAACTTCGTCACCCGTCAGGGCGGCCAGTTCAACCAGACGCGCCAGATCACCCCCCAACGCGTGCGTGCGACTGGTCACATACGCCTGGGCAGCTGGGGCAAATTGAGCCTGCACCAGTGCCTTGAGATCCTCGTGTTGCGCACCCCTCTTGTCAACCATAGATCGCCTTCCTTGCAAAAATACCAATCCATACGGGCTTGATCCTATCCGGTCTCGTGTTACAATATGAAGAGACAAGAGCAACTGTAACACGCTTTGTGAACCTGTACTTGCTACGCAACAGGTATCTTGCTTGGGCTGGCAATAGGCCAGCCTAACTAGCCTGTTGCCAGCCCAAGCAACCAGGTTTGGGGAAGCAGCCCCCAGCACCAGCCCGGAAGCGAGAAGAAAGAAGCCTACCTGAAAAGAAAAGCCGCATGAACGACGAATATCAGTATCCACCAGCAAAACCCAAGCGCACATCACGTCAAACGTGGGATCCACAACGCATTCGCGCCCTGCGCGAGCATATGGGCATGACGCAACAACAAATGGCTGATGAATTGGAAGTGCGTCAACAAACGATCAGCGAATGGGAAACGGGCATTCACAAACCTCATCGCTCAACGCAAAAGACCCTCTCCCTCGTTGCGGAACGCGCAGGCTTTGTCTATGGTGAGCACCCTGTGTTCACCGAAACGAGCGTGGCTCCTGCACAAGAAGCCGACCCGTCAACAACCACGTCAGGCCCATCAAGCGCCGAGGGCTTTGCCCCTCAAGACCCATAAGGACGCTGCACCTGCTCCTGCCACATCCGAACATAGTCACTGCTTCCCGAGGGGAGGCCTCGTCCGAACCTCTCGCTGCGCCGAGGGTTCGGCTACTTTGCCCCCTCCTGGCCCACAACTGCCCCCAGTAGGCAGAAAACTCTTTGCACTTTTGCGCAGGATATAGAGCAGCTAGACCGTGATAGCGCCATCCTACGCAGAAAAACTGTTGACCCTCATTACGACGTGTGCTAGAATAGGCACCGAGTAACAGATATGATCTGTTTGTTCTATCGTTCCTGCCCACAGTGGCCCAAGAGGAAGGATTGTTCATGGCGGAGCCGGAAAGCATTTTGCAGCTGGGCATCGAAGCCGCACGCGAGGGCAAAAAAGATGAAGCCCGTCAACTCTTTCGCCTGCTTACCCGCCAGGAGCCAGAAAACGCCCAGGGGTGGCTCTGGCTTGCTGGTGTCGCTGAGAATCGTGAAGAACGCCAGAATGCGCTTGAACGTGTCCTGAACCTCGATCCTCAGAATGAAATGGCGATCAAGGGCCTCAATGCCCTGGGTGTCCGTCCTAGTACGACCATGCGCGCAGGCATTCACGAAGTACCGCCGCCCCCACCACCGTCGCCAGCACCGACTGAGGCGATCACTGATGATGCCTTCGAGGACGATCCCTTTGCTGAACTCGATAACCTCGCCGATGCCATCAGTGCCGATACGTCTGGTCCAGTGCGTCGAGCGGATGGTGTGCCTCATCATGTCGACCCGCAAGATGAGAAACTTGCCGCTGATCGCGCCGCTATGCTCGCTGCGACGTCGCAGCGCCGTCGCGATGAGGACGAACCTGCAAGGAGTCGCCGTTCGGGGGATTATAACGATGAGTATGAAGAACCGCGTCGCGGCTTTAGTCCGCTCCTCGCGCTGTTGCTCTTCCTCGTCGGGCTTGGCCTGGTCGGGCTGTTACTCGCGTTCCTCTTCTCAGATTTCTTTGGCGGTACGCAGGTTGCTGAGCCCAATGCGACCCAGCAGGCTATTGTTGCCGCAACCGCAACGGCCCTCGCCGAAAATCCGATTGTCGGGGTAGAACCAACCACCGACCCCGGTGAGCCTGGCACCGACCCCGGTGAACCCGGCACCGACCCCGGCACGGACCCTGGCACTGACCCCGGCACGGACCCCGGCACGGACCCCGGTGAGCCCGGCACGGACCCCGGTGAGCCCGGCACGGACCCCGGTGAGCCCGGCACGGATCCCGGTCAGCCATCCGAGCCCGAGCAACCAGTTGAGCCACCACTACCTCCGGCTGATGTCTCGGATGCCAACCCAATCATTCTGCCGGCCAATACGCCTTTGTCGAGTGAAGGCTGGCTCTATGATTTCAATCAACCAACCTTCGCAGCATCGGTGATTGGTGATATTCGCCAGTTTAGCCCGCAAAATGGCCGCTTTGTGGTCATCCTCGCCTATGCGGTGAATAGTACCGGTGTCAGCCAATCCATTCCAGCCGAGTTCTTTGTCATCAAAGATGCACAAGGCCGCGTGTGGGAAGCCCGCCCCGACGTCTCAGAAGCCTATGTGGTGCCTGGCGTCAATGCCGACCTGGCCCATACGCAGGCGATGCCCCCCGATGGGCTGACGCGCAGCGTGGCAATCGTCTTTGATGTCGCGCTTGATGCAACCGACCTGGTCTTCTTTGCCCGCAGTAATCCGAGCCAGGGTTGGCTTGTCCTGCGCAGTGTGTAACGTCGCTCATGGGAGGGCCTGGCCCTCCCTTACTTTTCCTGTTTACCTGTGACAACACCTCCAGATCAGCCATCACCATCCTCCGAGCTTGATCAACTGCTTCAGATTGCCCAGCAGGCCATCAGCAAGGGGAGGCTTCAGGCTGGTCAGCGTGTCTTGCAGGCGCTGACTCAGGAATACCCCGATGAGCCACGGGTCTGGTTGCTGCTCGCTGAATTAAGCGGCCCTCAACCAGCCCCGACACCTTCCCAGGCGGAAGCTGTTTTGCCTCAGGCAGACCACGCTGAGGTGCCACCTTCGCCACACCACGAGCCAGTAGCAGCACCCGTTGTCCCCCCACCCGAACAACACGTGCCTGAAGTGCAGCCTGACGACCATCGCACCGTGTTTCCGTTACTCAACGTGCTGGCAATGCTCGTGATTGTGCTGTTGCTTGGCGCAATCGGGGTAATCATCGGACACAATGTGATGCAAACAAACCCGTTTGCCCTGCAATCCTCAGCACCAGCCACAGCCAATCCAATCAACCCGTCAGCTGAGCTACCTATCCCCACGGCAACAGCGCCAGACCCAACTAGTCTCCCGCCAGCGCCTCAGGCAACGGCAACGGCAAGCACAATACCATTGCCCACACTCACCCTCAGCGAGCCGACGGCCACAGCGATGCCTATGGCTTCACCCGAACCAAGCCCGACGACGATGACCGAATTGCCCCTAGGGAGCATTCTCGACCACGATGGCTGGAGTGCAACCCTCCTGCGACCAGATTATGCCGTGGTACTCGACGGCAGCCTGGGGGATCTCGCCCCCAATGGCCGCTTTGTGCTCGCAGTTGTTGCGGTCAGCAATAACAGCCCTGAAACGCGCATCCTTCCCCCAACCTTCTTTGCCTTGCGGGATGATCAAGAGCGCACCTATAGCCCAGTGCCCCAGGCCTCGACTATCTATCTGACGCTGTATCAACGCGGGCAGCACGGCGATCTCGCCCTCGAAGAACCACTCGAACCGGCAAGCGGCATGCGCAGCATCCCCATCCTCTTTGATGTCCCCCTTGAGGCCAGTGGCCTGCGCCTCACCACCCCTTCCAGCGGTGGTGCGGGATGGCCCATCGGTGAAAGCCAGGCGCTCCCCGCCGGGCCATAACGGATCCGCCCTCAACTCGCGTTACTTTTTGCCCACCTGGACGGTACATGGTCAGGTACCAGTATCTTCCGGGAGGCACCCGTGCGTAGACTGCATCAAACCCTATCAATTCTGCTGATCGCGCTCATTATTGGCAACAGCCTGGCCTTCAATATGACCGCACAGGCCCAGGCCGAAGTCATCCTGATCAACGAATTTATGCCCGCCCCGCTTGGCACAGGCGAATGGGCTGAAGTGTTGAATCGTGGGGCGATTGCCGTCGATCTAAGCGGCTGGCGCATTGATGATGATTTGCCGGCCAACAGCATCAAAGTGCTCATCCCAATAGGAACCGTTCTGGAACCTGGCGAACGCTATGTCATCGAATGGAGCGCCAGCATGCTCAATAACAGCGGTGACACGATCCAGCTCATCGCCCCAGACGAAAGCATTATTGACAGTTACACCTATACGAGCAGTCGTGCCGGCGAGAGTTACGCACGCTGGCCTGATGGTGGTGATACCTGGATCATAGGACCACCGACCCGCGGCGAGTCAAACGGTGAAGGAGCCTCGACCGAGACCCCGACCCCGACCGAGACCCCAACCGAAACGCCCACCCCGACCGAAACGCCCACGAACACGCCGACTCATACTAGTACAGCGACCAGCACGCTGACCCCAACCGAAACCCCCACCAACACGCCGACTCATACTAGTACGGCGACCAACACGAGTACGCCCGTCCCCACGAACACCAGTACGCCCGTCCCCACCGCCACGAACACCAGCACGCCCGTCCCCACCAACACGGCCACCAAGACACCGACCGCCACCGCCACGCCCACCAGCACGCTGCCGAGCACCCCGCCCACCAGCACCCCGCTGCCTACGAGCACGCCCACCAATACGGCCACGGCCACGCCAACGCCCACCAGCACCCCGACCGTTACGCCAAGCAACACCCCAACCGCGACCGCCACGCATACTAGCACGCCCGAACCCACCAGCACGGCCACGAACACGAACACCAGCATACCCGAACCCACCAACACGGCCACCAAGACACCGACCGCCACCGCCACGCCCACCAGCACCCCGACCGTTACGCCAAGCAATACCCCAACCGCGACCACCACGCATACCAGCACGCCCGTACCTACCAGCACGCCCGAACCCACCAACACGGCCACCAAGACACTGATCGCCACCGTCACGCCCACCAGCACCCCGCTGCCGAGCACCCCGCCCACCAGCACCCCGCTGCCTACGAGCACGCCCACCAATACGGCCGCGGCCACGCCAACGCCGACCAGCACCCCGACCGTTACGCCAAGCAACACCCCAACCGCGACCGCCACGCATACTAGCACGCCCGAACCCACCAGCACGGCCACGAACACGAACACCAGCATACCCGAACCCACCAACACGGCCACCAAGACACCGACCGCCACCGCCACGCCCACCAGCACCCCGACCGTTACGCCAAGCAACACCCCAACCGCGACCGCCACGAACACGACCAACCCGACCGCCACCCCAACGCCAGCCCTCAGCCTGGGGGAGATCCTTCTCAACGAAATCGCCCCCAGCGACGACCCGGAATGGATTGAACTCTGGAATACCACCCCGTATACCCAGACCCTTGCTGGTTGGTCACTCGTGCGCAGTTCGGCGACCCAGACGATCACCCGGCTCTTGCCGGATCTGCGCCTGGAACCCCATGGCTTCGTCGTCCTCACCCTCAGCCGCAGCACCCTCCCCAATGCCGGGGCCACCCTCAGCCTCCGTGATGCCCACGGCACCGTGATGGATCTCCCTGTCACCTATCCCGCCCTCACCGGCAGCAGCGTCTACGCCCGCCTGGACGCCACCACCTGGACCACCCTCGCCCCACCGTCCCCCGGCGAACCCAATCGCCTCCCCGTGCCCACCAGCACCCCAACGGCCACGCCGAGCAGCACCCCAACTGCGACCGCCACGAACACCAGTACGCCCGTGCCCACCAACACCGCCACCAAGACACCGATCGCCACCGCTACCGCCACATATACCAGTACGCCGACGATCATGCCGAGTAGCACACCGAGCGCCACTACCACGTATATCAGCACGCCCATACCCACCAGCACGAGCACCAAGACACCGACCGCAACCGCCATGCCCACCAGCACGCCTGGCGCCACCGTCATGGCAACCAGTACACCGACGACTCTCGCCACGATCACCAGCACCCCAACGGTCACCGCTACCGCCACACCTACCAGCACAAGCACGCCACCACCCACCAGCACACCGAGCGCCACCGCCAACCCGACCGCCACCCCAACGCCAGCCCTCAGCCTGGGGGAGATCCTTCTCAACGAAATCGCCCCCAGCGACGAC